>JBGVBD010000085.1:0-158904 GCA_045225255.1 Prevotella sp.
ACAGGATCGAAGGCGCTGATGCGTGCCTTACAGGCAGAAGGGGTAAAGACCATCTTTGGTTACCCTGGCGGCAGTATCATGCCCGTCTATGATGCGCTCTTCGACTATACACGTGGAGAGAAGAAATGTTTCGACCATATTCTGGTACGTCACGAACAGGGTGCTACCCATGCAGCCGAAGGTTATGCCCGTGTCTCTGGTGAGGTGGGTGTTGCCTTGGTGACCAGTGGTCCTGGTGTCACGAATACGCTGACGGGTATTGCTGATGCGATGCTCGACTCTACGCCTATCGTGGTGATTGCAGGACAGGTGCCAATCAATGCGCTGGGTACCGATGCCTTTCAGGAGGTTGACCTTGTAGGTGTGTCGCAGCCTATCTCGAAGTGGAGTTATCAGATTCGTCATGCCGAGGATGTGGCATGGGCTGTCAGTCGTGCGTTCTATATTGCCCGTACTGGTCGTCCAGGTCCTGTCGTTCTCGACTTTGCGAAGAATGCTCAGGTAGAGGAGATTGACTGGGAACCGAAGAAGGTGGATTTCGTACGCTCTTACGTGGCTTATCCGGAATTGAATATGGAGGCTGTCCGTGAGGCTGCCGAACTGATTAACAACGCCAAGAAACCTCTCGCTCTGGTAGGACAGGGTGTGGAGTTGGGTAATGCACAGGAGGAGTTGAAGGCATTCTTGGAGAAAGCCGATATCCCTGCTGGTCGTACGATGTTAGGACTCTCGGCGTTGCCTTCCGACCATCCGTTGAATGTCGGAATGCTGGGTATGCATGGTAACTATGCTGTCAACCTGAAGGAACAGGAGTGCGACGTGCTGATTGCTATCGGTATGCGTTTCAGCGATCGTGTGACAGGTAATACCAAGACCTATGCCAAACAAGCGAAGATTATCCATCTGGATATCGACCATAGTGAGATTGACAAGAACGTCAAGACCGATGTGGCTGTCATTGCCAACTGTAAGGAGTCGTTGCCTGCCATCACTGCCTTGCTGAAGGAACAGAAGCATCAGGTATGGCGTGACTCGTTCAAGGAACTGGACGACAAGGAGCGCGAGAAGGTGATAGAGCCTGCCATCCATCCTACGGAGGGTCCGTTGCTGATGGGCGAGGTGGTGAATACCGTTGCCGAGCAGGCACCTAAGGGTACTGTCCTTGTGACGGATGTGGGTCAGAACCAGTTGTTTGCCACCCGCTATTTCAAGTATCCTCAGAAGCGTAGCATCTGCACCAGTGGTGGTCTTGGTACGATGGGTTATGGTATGCCTGCCGCCATCGGCGCCACGTTTGCCACTGATCGTACAGTGGTCTGCTTCATGGGTGATGGCGGTTTCCAGATGAATATTCAGGAACTGGGTACGATCATGGAGCAGCAGGCACCTGTGAAGATGGTACTTCTCAACAACAACTACTTGGGTAATGTACGCCAGTGGCAGGATATGTTCTGGATGCGTCGTAAGTCGTTTACGAAGATGCTCAATCCCTGTTACGAGCAGATTGCCAAGGGTTATGGCATTGCCTATCAGGCAGTGGTCGATCGTAAGGATCTCGCCGAGGCTGTCAAGAGGATGCTTGCTACTGATGGACCGTTTATCTTGGAGTGTGCTATCAAGGAGAACGATGACGTATTGCCAATGACACCTCCAGGCATGAATGTCAACGATATGCTGTTAGAAATTAACGTTTAATGTTTAACGTTTAATGTTTAATGTTTGAGATGGAAGAGAAGAAAACATTATATACGCTGCTGGTTTACTCAGAGAATATTGCGGGTATTCTGAATCAGATTACTGCCGTGTTTACGCGTCGTCAGGTGAATATCGAGAGTCTGACGGTGTCGGCTTCCAGTATTGAAGGCGTGCATAAGTACACCATCACCGCTTGGAGCGATGAAGACCAGATTATCAAGATTACCAAGCAGATAGAGAAGAAGATTGACGTGGTGAAGGCAAACTACTTCACGGACGACCAGTTGTTCATCCGTGAGACGGGACTCTACAAACTCTCTACGGAGTTGGTGATGCAGAATCCTGAGATCTCACGTGCCATCCGTCGCTTTGAGGCGAGTATCACGGAGGTCAATCCCACCTATGTCATCGTGATGAAACATGGTGTGACGGAGCAGATTGTCAACCTCTATCGTGCCCTCGACGAGTTTGGTTGTGTCCTTCAGTACACGCGTAGCGGACGTATCGCTGTAACGCGTGGTAAACAGGAGGAAGTCAGCAAGTTCTTGGAAGAGAGGGAATCTAATTATACCCCCTAAGTTAGGGGGTAGGGGGGTATGAACAAGCCCTCAGGTAATTGAAGTTAAGGATATGGAGAATAATAATCAAGTCTGTTCAGACCCCCAGCCCCCTAACTTAGGGGGTGTTGGAAGTTACGAATTTATGGCAGAGCCGTTCCACTGTGATTTCAGTGGACGTCTGTTTATGGGGCATCTGGGCAACCACATGCTCAATGCTGCCGATTTCCATTCCACCGATCGTGGCTTTGGCATGAAGCGCCTGATGACTATTCAGCGCTCGTGGGTGCTTTCTCGTCTGGCTATCGAGATGGAGGAGATGCCCATGCAATATACGAAGTTCAACGTAGAGACGTGGGTTGAGAGTGCCATGCGCTATTTCACCTCGCGTAACTTCGCCGTCGTAGGAAACGACGGACACACTTACGGCTACGGTCGTAGCATCTGGGCGATGATTGACACAGAGAGTCGACAGCCTACGGATATCTTCAGCATTGACGATGGTGCCATCAACCAGTGGATAGAGAAAGAGAAGCCTTGTCCCATCGACAAGGGTGGGAGAGTGAAGATGTCTGACGATGCCGAGTTGGTACGCACCATCGATACACACTATAACGACGTGGACATCAACGGACATATCAACAGCGTGAAGTATATCGAGCACGTGCTCGACCTCTGGGACCTCGACTGGTATCGTGAGCATCAGATCAAGCGTTTCGAGATAGCCTATGTTGCTGAGGCACATGCAGGCGACACGCTGAGTTTCTATATGGAAGGTGGTGATAATGAGTACTGCGTACGTATCGTGCGCTCTGACGGCACTGAGTGCTGTCGAAGTAAGGTACTCTTTCGCTGAAAAGACGAAGCAAACTAAACAAATACTGAACAAACTATTGTGATACGCAGATTGCGACAATTATTCCTGATGATTGCCCTGTTACCTGTTTGTCTGATGGCACAGGAAGAAGAGACGGCAGGATTCACCTCTGATCTTTTCGGAGGGATCACAGGTGTGGATGTCCTTCCCAAAGGACGCTTGCAATGGGAAGCCTACGCTTTCTATGAGCATACCACCATGACTGGCAATCACGCTGATTCATGGAGTCCTAACGTGTCCATGCTCCGTTATGGTATCAATAGTAACACGGAACTTTGTCTTCAGGGAGCATTGCTTCATACCACCGACGAGGGTGCCAACTATACAGGCATCTCTGATCTTGCCGTTGGTTTCAAGACACGTCTGTTTGATGGATGGAAAGCCGTTCCTGCCATCTCTATGCGTGGCTTGCTCTATTTCCCTCTTGGCGAGAACTATTCATTCCTTCCTGATGATTTCGGATTCCGATTTGACTTGATATTCTTCAATCATCTCACATCGTGGTGCGACTTAGGTTATATGGGTTCCGTCATTTGGGACGATACCCCTCATCCGACCACCGTCTGGGGTGCCTATCTGGATTTCCTACTCTCTGATCGCTGGTCGCTGTCGGTAGAGGAAAGCAACTATTATTATGGTCCTGACGAGGAAGAGAAGCTACAGCCTTGGGTATCGATGACACTTTCCTATCAGGTTCATCCCCGTGTGGGGTTAGGTATCACCTCCGATGTCAGCCTGCGACATTCCAGTCGTTTCTATAACGTGATGGTAGGCGTGGCATGGCAGTTGACAAAAAAGTGATTGAATATTTGGCAGTTTGCCAATGATTTAGTAATTTTGCAACCACTATTTTAGTTAACCCCTCGTCGCCATTTCGAGTAAATGGGGAGCGGACTGTAAGACGACGGCTCTCGGGTAGGGCTGGCATTGTACGCAAGGGATAAGTATAACATTTAAAAACAATTGCATTATGGCAGAAATGAATTTTGGTGGCGTTATCGAGACTGTAGTCACCAGCAAAGAGTTCTCTTTGGAGAAAGCACGTGAGGTATTAAAGGATGAAGTGATTGCCGTCATCGGTTACGGTGTTCAGGGACCTGGTCAGGCTTGCAACCTGCGCGACAATGGCTTCAACGTCATCGTCGGACAGCGTCAGGGTAAGACCTACGACAAGGCTGTTGCCGACGGATGGGTTCCTGGTAAGACATTGTTCTCTATCGAGGAGGCTGCCGAGAAAGGTACCATCCTCTGCATGCTGCTCTCTGATGCTGGTCAGATTCAGCAGTGGCCGACCATCAAGCAATATCTGAAGCCTGGTAAGACTCTGTACTACTCTCATGGCTTCGCTATCAACTGGAGCGACCGCACAGGTGTTATTCCTCCGAAGGATGTCGATGTTATCATGGTGGCTCCTAAGGGTTCTGGTACTTCTCTTCGCACGATGTTCTGCGAGGGTCGTGGTCTGAACTGCTCTTACGCCGTTTATCAGGACGCTACAGGTAAGGCAAAGGAGAAGACTATCGCCTTCGGTATCGGTATCGGTGCTGGTTATCTGTTTGAGACTACCTTCCAGCGTGAGGCTACCTCTGACCTCACTGGTGAGCGTGGTTCACTGATGGGTGCAATCCAGGGCCTGCTGCTCGCACAGTACGAAGTGCTCCGTGAGCATGGTCATTCACCCTCTGAGGCATTCAACGAGACCGTTGAGGAACTCACACAGAGCCTTGGCCCGTTGTTCGGCGCCAAGGGTATGGACTGGATGTATGCCAACTGTTCTACCACTGCACAGCGTGGTGCCCTCGACTGGGCTCCCCGTTTCCACGACGCTATCAAGCCCGTCATGGAGTGGCTCTACTACTCTGTACAGACAGGTAACGAGGCACAGATCACCATCGATGCCAACTCTAAGCCCGACTATCGTGCCGGTTTGGAGAAGGAACTCGAGGCTATGCGCAATCAGGAGATGTGGCGTGCAGGTGAGACCGTCCGCAAACTCCGTCCCGAGAATCAGGAAGACTAATCATCTCTGATAATTTATTAATATAAAAGGAGCCCACATGGCTCCTTTTTTTTTTATTCTTTTTAGCCCGTGCATGAGGGATTCCAGAGTTAGGTGCCGTCTATCCACCCGATAGGTACGAGCAAACGGGTCGAATAAAGGCTTTATTCACCTCGAATGTAAGCTACTTTCGAAGTATTCCAAGCCTTGGAACAAATTAAAAATCTATTGAAATCCTTGAGACTTTTAGTAAAAAAATGTACCTTTGCAGAGGTAATAATGGCTTGGAAACGGAAATATCGCTGTAAGGACTGCGGGTATGAGGCAGAGGTGTATGATGGACGAGGACTGTTCCGTCAGCAGATAACTGCCATGTCATGCCCAGACTGCAAGACCATCCAGAATATTGTGGTGGGTGGGATTATTGCAGACGTGGCTCCGTCCTACAGAAGCGAGGCTGGTCGCTTGTGCTTGCAATGTGGCAGTGATAATATCCGTATATGGGATATGAAAACTTGTCCTAAGTGTCAGGGAACGATGGAAGACACTGGCGACAAGGAGTTTTGGACATGAGTAGAAAGTGGTACAGAGATAAAACAAAGAAGGAGGTCAGCGACCTCCTTCTTTTCTGTATATCATGTTTTGATATTACTCGCCCTTGATGGCTGCTACACCTGGGAGTACCTTACCCTCGATAGCCTCAAGCAGAGCACCACCACCAGTAGAAATGTAAGATACCTTGTCGGCAAGACCGAACTTGTTGACACATGCTACAGAGTCACCACCACCAATCAGTGAGAAGGCACCCTCGGCAGTAGCCTCGGCAATAGCCTCACCGATAGCACGGCTACCAGCAGTGAAGTTGTCGCACTCAAAGACACCGGCAGGACCGTTCCACAGAATAGTCTTGGCACCCTTGATAGCCTTGCGGAAGTCATCCTGAGAAGCAGGACCTGCATCAACACCCTCGAAACCAGCAGGAACCTTGTTGGCAGGGCAAGTGATGATCTCAGCACCTTCCTTCACCGTCATTGTACCGAAGTCAAGACCGTTAGTAGCAGTGCAGTCAGAACCGAGAACGAGTTCTACGCCGTTCTTCTTAGCCAGTTCCTCAACGCCCAGTGCTACATCGAGTTTGTCGAGCTCAACGATAGAATCACCAATCTCACCATTGTGAGCCTTAGCGAAGGTGTAGGTCATACCACCGCAGAGGATGAGTTTATCAACCTTACCGAGCAGGTTCTCGATGATACCAATCTTAGAAGATACCTTAGAACCACCCATGATAGCAACGAACGGACGCTTGATGTTAGAGAGAACAGCGTCAACAGCCTGTACTTCCTTCTCCATTAGCAGACCTAACATCTTGTTGTCAGCATCGAAGTAGTCAGCGATAACTGCAGTAGAGGCGTGCTTGCGGTGAGCAGTACCAAAGGCATCCATCACGTAGCAGTCAGCATAAGAAGCAAGTGTCTTAGCAAACTCTTTCTGAGAAGCCTTCATAGCCTTCTTAGCCTCGTCGTAAGCAGGATCTTCCTTGTCAATACCTACGGGCTTACCCTCTTCCTCAGGATAGAAGCGGAGGTTCTCGAGCAACAGAGCCTCACCCATCTTCAGAGCCTTGGCAGCATCAGCAGCCTTGGCGCAGTCAGGAGCAAATGCAACAGGAACGCCGAGAGCCTTCTCTACAGCCTCACGGATCTGACCGAGTGACTTCTTAGCATCTACCTTTCCTTTGGGTTTACCCATGTGTGACATGATGATGGTAGCACCACCGTCAGCAAGAATCTTCTTCAGAGTGGGAAGAGCACCACGGATACGGGTGTCGTCTGTAATCTTACCGTTCTCATCCAGGGGTACGTTGAAATCTACACGTACGATTGCCTTCTTACCGGCAAAGTTGAATTCGTTAATTGTCATAATGATATAAATTTATAAATGATAATACTTTCTTTTTGAGAACGCAAAGGTACGAAAAAAATGGTTAATTGACAATTGATAATTGAGAATTTATAGTTTTTTTGCGTACTATATAAAATAATGTAAGGCAGAGTTTACAAAATCATCTTCAATCCTCCCGTTATCCAACAACCAGGTTGGGGAACATTGCCGTAGTCCACATAGCGATGCCCTGTCAGATTGTTGCCTTGAAGGTAGATGGAATAGTGCTCTTGGTTCCAGTCGACGCGTACATCAATCACTGAATAGGGATGGTAGTCGCAGACGTTCCCGTTGATGTCAGTATAACTGCCCATACGGTCTTGCCAACGGTAGTTGACAGTAAGGTCAAGCGTTGTGCACAGATGCCATCGCAGTGATGCTGTCAGTTTCTGGCGCAGATATTCCAGGGTGTATTGCGACTGGATGTTCGGCTGCTCATCCTTCTGCTGGTTCATGTAGCAGTAGGATAATTGACAATGGACAATGGATAATTGATAATTAGAAGATACTTCGAAGCCTGTGGTGTTGATTTTCGTATGGTTCACACTCTGCCAGACAGCATCGGGAACGGTGGTATCCATCATCCAGTCAATCATATTCTTTCCGTGATGGTGGAAGATGCTCGCCCGTACTGTAACGATAGGGGAGAAGTATTTGATACCGCCCTCTATGGCATGCAACTCTTCGGGCTTCAGGTATTTGTCTGCCTTGTGTCCTCCTACACTATAATACAGTTCGGTGAACGATGGCATACGCAGGGAAGAGTTATAACTGGCATAGACTTTCCAGTTGTCGCTAATGCGATAACTGGCATCAACGCCAGGGTAGAGTGTGAAAGGCATCTCGTTCCACGTGTTCTTGACAGCAATGAAACCAGCAGAGAGTGTGAAACGCTTCAACAGGATGTTATGTTCCAGATGGAAACTGAGGTTTGTGCGATTGAGTCCTACCTTATAATGACTGAACGGCTCGTTGAGTGGTTCTCCAAGGTTGGTGCTGACGATATCCTCATTACGAAACTCGGCTCCAAAGGCTGTACGTCCTAATAACCAGTCGAACCAACTGTTCAGGTTGATGCCGAAGACATCCGAACGGTGATAGTTGAATGGTACTTTCTCTTCCGAACCGCGAATCAGTTCGAAGCGGTCATAACTGCGATTCCAGTAGATAGCAGGTTTGAAGTGCAGTTTTCCAGTAGTTATTTCCCCTTGAAGAGCCGTATAGAGTTTGGTAGTGCGCTCGTATTGCTCGTCGAACTTCGCACTATAAAAAGTGTTCGAGCCAAAGCCCTTCGTGCTGAGTCCTGCGTACCAATGAATGGTGATTGGTGAAATGTGAATGTTGACAGGAGAATAGCTGCCTTGGTAGAAGGCTTTGAAACCCTCGTAGTCAGCATTCAAGTTGCCAGCCTTCGAACGACTGTATCCGTCGGAACGAGCATAATTAGTTGAAAGTTGAGAGTTGAGAGTTGAAAGTTGATAATTAATGTTACCGTCTGCTGACAGATAACCGAAGGAACCGCCTTCTACTCTTCCTTCTAACTTTATCCTTCTTCCTTCTTCCTTCAGCGCTCTTCCTTCCCTCGTCACAATATTAATTGCCCCCACTAACGAGGAAGTACCGTAAATGCGACCTGCAGGACCTTCGAGTACTTCGATGCGCTCGATATCGCTGATGTCGCAAGGAAAGTCGAAGGTGTTATGCCCCGTCTGTGGGTCACAGATATTGATACCGTTGAGCAAAATAGTGATTTGCTCTTGGGTACCACCTCGGATACTGACATCCGTCTGGGCACCAATCGGTCCACGCTGACGGACATCAACGCCTACGGCTAACTTCAATAGATCGTTAATACTTTGTACTGGCGCCGCCTGAATCTCGTCGCGGCTCAGTACAGTGACCATTCTCGCTGCTTGCCCTAATGCAAGCGGTGCGCGTGACCCCGTTACTTCCACATCTTCGAGGGTCGCTTCTTTGTCGGTTTGGTCGTCAGGGTTGTTGATGGTAGAACCGCCAACCACGGAGAATGAATCGGTCGTGGTGACGGCTGCTGCGTGCAGTGTTGATACGCTCAGCACACCGATGGTGACCACCCGTCCCAAACAGGCAAAGAGGGCATATCTCTTCCGAGAGAACTGACGGAAGCGGAGTGCCTTGCGCTGGTTGAAAATAGGTTTGTACATGATGATAAATAATGAAAAACGGTGCAAAGGTAAGAAATTATTCTGAAAAATGATTATCTTTGCAGGCGATAGAGAAAGAAGATTATGAATTGGAAAGAGAAATACAAGTATTTTCGGAAGTGGCAGGAGACACCTTATCAGGTAGCCCCGATGACAACGGAGGAACATGAATGTACCACTTGTCACACCCAGTTTCAAGGGAATTACTGTCCACGTTGCGGTCAGTCGGCACGAATCGGTCGTTATTCCTTCAAGACGGCATTCCTCCTTTTCCTCGATGTTTGGGGGATGGGTAATAGAGGTATGTTCCGTACGTTGCGTGACCTTCTTCTACGCCCAGGCTATATGATACGTGACTATCTGAGTGGTATGCAGATGGCTTACTTCCCCCCATTCAAGATGCTGTTCCTCTTGACGGCATTGAGTCTCATCGTTGCACACGGAGTGAATATCAAGGGAAAGACGATGGAGGACCAACAGCAGGAGATATTGTCCTCTGTACATCAAACTCAAGGCGAAAGGGCGGATGTGGTGAACGGGCTGGCTAACAACTATGTCAATTGGATTTTTGAGATACAAGAGCGTTTTCCGAACAGTTTCACCTTGTTGACGGTATTGTTACTAACGAGTTTCTATTATATCTTCTTCCGAAAGGCGAAGACCGTCGACCATCTGCGCTTCTCGGAATTTCTGATAGCGATGATTTATGTTGTCAATATGCTGACCATTTATGAGACAGTATTCACGTTCTTCGGTGCGAGTACAACGGTGATTACATGTCTGTCGGTACTGACAGTAATACCACTGAAACAGTTATCGGGATTCAGTTGGTTGCGCACCATCTTGAGTATGGTGGCAGCCTTCATCCTATTGTGGCTCGTTATTTTCGTTGTCGGCTCGCTGACGGTAGGTGTATTGTATGCCACAGGCATCCTACCCAAATAAGGCACGAAGCGCCTCTTCCACTTTACGTACAGGCACCAGTTCGATGTTGAACTTCTTACGGTTCAGCCCCGAGAGGTTGTATTTCGGAATGATGATATGTTGAAAGCCTAATTTCTCTGCTTCTGAGATACGTTGCTCGATACGGGAAACGGGACGTACCTCACCGCTTAGTCCTACCTCACCTGCCATGCACCAACCTTCCTCAATGGGCGTATCAACATTCGACGAGAGGACAGCAGCGATGACACTGAGGTCCATCGCCATATCTGTGACACGCAGACCACCAGCGATATTCAAGAACACGTCCTTTTGCATCAGTTTGAAACCCACGCGTTTCTCTAATACTGCCAACAGCATGTTCAGACGGCGCTGGTCGAAGCCTGTAGCCGAGCGTTGTGGTGTACCATAGGCAGCACTGCTGACCAATGCCTGTGTCTCTAAGAGGAACGGACGGACACCTTCAATGGCACTGCTGATAGCGACGCCACTAAGACCTTCATGGTCTTGTGTCAGCAATAGTTCAGAAGGATTACTCACCTGTCGCAGTCCCGTCTGCTGCATCTCGTAGATTCCCAGTTCCGACGTAGAACCGAAACGATTCTTGATGGAGCGTAGGATACGGTACATATAATGTTGGTCGCCTTCAAACTGGATGACGGTATCTACGATATGTTCCAGAATCTTCGGACCAGCCAGTGTTCCTTCCTTTGTGATATGACCAATCAGAATGACTGGGACACCACTGGTCTTGGCAAAACGGAGTAGGGCAGAGGCACATTCGCGTACTTGCGCGATACTTCCTGCCGAACTCTCTACGTCCTCTGTCGAGATGGTCTGGATAGAGTCTACCACTACGAGATCAGGTTGTACCTCTTTGATATGTTCGAAGATGGTTTCGAGAGAGTTTTCACAAAGGATCATGAAATTATCGTGAGTGGTGAGTGGTGAGTGGTGAGTGGCAAGTAATCTCTCTGCGCGCATTTTCAGTTGATGGGCACTCTCTTCACCGCTGACATACAGCACTTTCTTTTCTGGAAGGTTGAGCATCGTCTGAAGCGAGAGGGTTGACTTGCCAATACCGGGTTCACCACCTAGAAGCACGATGCTGCCAGGCACCAGTCCGCCACCCAACACACGGTTCAGTTCCTCGTCGTGCATATCGATACGCGGGTCATCGTGGGCTGAGATGTCTTTCAGTCGTAGTACCTTATTGTTCCTCAACTGATGTCCTGCCGAAGCAGCCGCAGATGTAGCAGCCTGCTGCCGTGTGTCGGCTACCTTTATTTCCTTAAACGTGTTCCACTGTCCGCAAGCGGGGCATTTGCCAATCCACTTTGCCGACTCCTGTCCGCAGTTGGAACAAACATACATTGTCTTGTCTTTTGCCATAATGGTGCAAAAATACGAAAATATTTGCACTTCTGCAAGATTTTCAGTATTTTTGCATCCGCAATGAAGAAGATAGTTTTTGCAATAATAGGATTGATGCTCCTTGTGGCGTGTGGACAGTCGTATGAGGAGACGAAACGACAGAACCGGCAACAGCGACGAGAAGCGATGCGAAAAGACTCGGCAGCACTCAAGGTGGCTGTGATGCCTACACTGGATTGTCTACCAATGTACGTGGCTGAGTATCACCAATTGTTCGACACACTGAACGGTGGGGTGCGCCTGAAACACTTCATGGCGCAGATAGACTGTGATACAGCGATGGAACGCAATCGTGTGGAGGGAACGGTGACCGATCTGGTCAGGGCGTTGCGGATGACAAAGCGAGGTATGCCATTGCGCTATGTGGCTGCGACGAATACCTATTGGCAACTGATTACCAACCGCCATTCACGTGTGCATCAATTGAAACAGTTGGACGACAAGATGATTGCGATGGCACGTTTTTCGGTGACGGACATGTTGAGCGACCTCATTGTCGACTCGCTGAAACTGAGAGAGGACCATGTATTCCGTGTACAGATTAACGACCTGAGTGTCCGTATGCAGATGTTACAGAACAACGAGATGGATGCACTCTTCTTCCCAGAGCCTTGGGCAACAAAAGCACGGATGGGGAAGAACATCGTGGTATTTGATACCAGAAAACCCGATATGCAGATGGGCGTGATTGCCTTCCGTGACAAAGAGATGCGTCGACCGGAACGCCACAAGCAGTTAGAACTCTTTGTGAAGGCATATAATGCAGCATGTGACTCCATCAATAAATATGGTTTCAGACACTATCGCGACCTGATTGTGAAGAACTGTGGTGTGGAGGCTACAGTGGTCGATTCACTCCCGAAGGATATCAAATATCAGCACGCGATTGGTCCCAGACAGAAGGATATCGAGCGTGCCCAGAACTGGCTTAGTAAGAAATAAACAGGATGACAGGAACACAAATGCAGTTGGATAGAGTGGCAGTAGCGTTGCATACGGGTAACGCTGGACTTGCCATCACCGAGATGGAAACCTATCTCGCTGCCTATCCGCAACAGCAGACCTTGGAACGATTGAATGGTATCAAGGCAGAATACGAATTGATGGTGGACTACTGGCGGCGTGGCGTGCCAGACCCGCAGATGGACCAACTCTATCAACATATCTTGCAGCGTGTATATGTACTCTATGCGAACATGGCAGCATTCAGTCGCATGCAGTCTTTTCCTACGCTGGCAGGTATCTACAGCAGGGCACGGCAGGAACATCACGACAGGTCGTTGTCGGAAATCCGTCAGGAGATGGAAGACTTTGTTAGCAATGTAGCTATGCTGGAACTGGAACCTGAACAGCAACGTCAGGAGAAAAGTGAGACACTCTATAAGGACCATCAGACACAGATGAGCAGTCTTTTCTCATATGTCCTGACTTCCCGTATGTGGACGGATGGAGTGGGGAATGATTTCGAGGAGATACTGATATCACCGACCATTGACAGTATAGACCAGCAGTTGTTGGTCGCTGCTATCACACTGTCATTACTGAACCAATATGATATCGTGAAGTTCCGTGTACTGGTGAACGTCTATTGCCGTGCACAGGAAGAGACTGTACGCCAGCGTGCGCTGGTGGGTTGGGTATTAGCACTCAAGGAAGAGGTGCGACAGATCTATCCCGAACAGGAACAGATAGTGTTGTCACTTCTCTCGTCGGAGAAGGTATGTGAGGAACTCACAGAGTTGCAGATGCAACTGATATTCTGCGTGAATGCGGAGCGTGACACTCATACCATCCAACAGGAAATCATGCCTGATCTGCTGAAGAACAATTCCTTTAAGATAGGACCTTTCAGTATTGAAGAGAAGGAGGATGACCCGATGGAGGATATCCTGCATCCAGAGGCTTCCGAAGAGCGTATGGAGAAAATGGAGGCTACCTTTGGTCGTATGATGGACATGCAGAAGCAGGGGTCGGACATTTATTTTGGTGGTTTCTCGCAGATGAAGCGTTTCCCCTTCTTCTATGATATCAGTAACTGGCTGGTACCGTTCTATATGCAACATCCGGATATCGCCCATTTCGTCCGTAGGATGGATGGCAACAAGTTTGTGGAGAAGATGATGAACACAGGTCCTTTCTGCAATAGCGACAAGTATTCGTTTATCATCGCTTTCCAACAGGTGGTAGATCGTATCCCAGAAAACCTGCGTAACATGTTGAACCAAGGTGAGGCATCTATGGGAGGGGAAATTGCTGAGGAAGAGTTGCATACGCCAGCATTTATCCGTCGTATCTATCTGATGGATATCTATCGTTTCTATCGCTTGTATCCCAGTCGTCATGAGTTCCAAAATCCGTTTGACGTCACTCTCAGTCAGTTGGGTCCTTGTGGATTCTTTACAGCGTGGCTGTTTAAAGGTTCTCCGTTGGAACCATATAAGGACAAGATTGTGCGGCTCTTGAAGCGCCAAAAAATGGAAGAGAGTGCTCAACGCTTGTTAGATACCTATAGTGAAGACCATCATACCCTCCAGTATTATCTCTGGTCTGGACTTTATGCGAAGGCATTGGACATGGATCCGCATAACGAGCAGGCTATGAGAGGCTATGCCCGTGAGTGTTTCGAAGTGGGAAGTTACGAAGAGGCAGTTGAGATGTATGATGACCTGCTCTTGCTTCATCCTGAGAATACCAGTTATCTGTTGAACAAATCGGTATGTCTCGTTAATATGAAGGACTATGAGGAGGCTCTGAAATTGTTGTATAAGTTGAACTACGACAATCCGGAAGACGACCGCATCAATCGTGTGTTGGCTTGGACGCATCTTTGCAGTGGAAAGACAGAACAGGCGGAGAAAATCTACCAGCAGTTGACAGCAGCAGAAAAGCCTTCGGCAGAAGACTGGCAAAACTATGGCTATTGTTGTTGGCTGTTAGGAAGGATTGATGAGGCTGCCCATAGTTTCCGTCAATTTATATCCATTGTCGGACCAGAAGACGGTCGTCTGTATGTGTTGGATGAGAGTTTTCTGAGAGAACGGGGTATCAGCGAAACGCAAATTAGGCTGATGCAGGCTTTAATCGCTTCTTGATGCGTTGATAGCACCATGTCCATCCCAACGGAATACCAACACCGGCAATAGTATATAATACCCAAAACCAATCTTCTTTGGCGTGCTCATGGATCACCATGTGGCATCCTATCTGTGCGAAATCCATATTATAATACCATATCTTCAGCAGGCTTACTATTTTGTAACTGATGAT
Organism: Prevotella sp.; assembly: GCA_045225255.1. Lineage (GTDB taxonomy): Bacteria > Bacteroidota > Bacteroidia > Bacteroidales > Bacteroidaceae > Prevotella. Next base: position 14,896 of record JBGVBD010000085.1, read on the forward strand.
ATGGAAGACGAAGATGGGTAGGGTATTGTCACCACAGAACACGAGAAAACGCTTCACCCATCCGTTGTGGCGATCCAACCAACGTGCGATATTATACGTCATCAGGAAACCGCAGATAGCAGGGATGGGGAGTGAGAGGAACTGGACGTAAGTGGAACGCCAGTTCATGTTGGCAGTGAGATACTTGGAGAACAGGTAGACAACGATAGCAAAGAGAATCGTCATCCACCACGTAGCCCGATAGTGTTGTTCACCTTTGCGGAATAGGAAACCGATACCGAAGAAGAACGTGCCCATGATCTCCCGGTAACCACCTTGGATGAGCGTGATGACGCGCAATCCTTCAGAGGTCTTCCAAGCGGCGATCAGTAGCATCAGCACACAGACACCGATTGGGGCGATGGTCTCGCGATAGGCAGACCATTTCTCTGACTTTCCCGCCAGATAGTCTATACCTTTATATATAACAAGGTAGGCTATGCTGGCTACCAAGAGACCACGGAAAAACCAGAAAGCACCGCATAGGAACTGGTCGTAGCCACCCATCGCTGTCACCATGTTCCAGAAGTTCTGTTGCATCTGATGCCAAGAGTAGGGGTGAGTGACACCGCCAGACCAGTTGCCATATTGCTCGTTGAGGATGCCCAAGTCGAACATCCAGTTGTGGATAAGCAGGAAGAATACCGCCCATGTAAGGAAAGGGACGTATAGCCCTTTGAATCTCTTCTTCACAAACGTTGCTTCATCGTTGAGATAACGCAAAGAAAAGAAATAACCTGCAGTGATAAAGAATACGGGCATGTGGAACTCGTAAAGGAATGCACTGAGTACATCCGGAGCGTCGGCATGTCCGATGACCATCAGGATGATGGCAAGTGCCTTACAGATAGAGATGACGGTATTGCGTTGCATGGACTATAGGAAGGGAGCTAACAGATGGGCAAACCAGCCGCGGAATTTCTGCCAACCAGTACGGAACTCATCCCATGATTCTGGTGTCAGCAGGAAACTCTTTTGTGTGTCACGGGCAAACATATCATCCAGTTCCTTGGTGGTTGCCTTATCGATAATCACAGCATTCTCTTCAAAATCGCATTTCAGACTACGGGCATCGAGGTTCGTACTTCCGACAGTACAATAGAGCCCATCAACCATCATAATCTTGGAATGATGGAATCCAGGTTTATACATCCAAACGATGGCGCCTCGCTTCATGAGTTTGTGAGCCTGATAATAGGCGCAGTCGGGTGTCAGAGGGATATCACTCTTGGCAGACAGCATAATCTCTACTTTCACGCCACGGCGAATCGCACGAGTCAGTGCACGTGTCACTTTTGGTATTAGTGTGAAGTAGGGGTTGATAATTTTGATGGAGTCTTGTGCCTGATCGATGGCATTGATATAGAAGTCGCGCATGATGGCTGGTGTGTAGTGAGGTTCACGGTTGATGATACCCACCATCTTTTGCCCTGCCGAATACGTCGTATCGGGTTTGAGTCCCTCGAACTTTGTCAACGTACCACCGCGATAGTATTTCATACCACTGACATTCTCGCCAGTGACACGGTTCCATATCCTCATGAATATCTTCTGGAGTTCATTGACGGCATCTCCCTCAATGCGGCAATGCATATCACGCCACTCACCGACTTGTTCCGTACCTTTGATATAATAGTCGGCGACATTCATTCCACCAGTATAGGCTATCTGTCCGTCGATGACGACAATCTTACGATGATCACGACCGAAAATCTTATTAATCCATGGGAAACGGATAGGGTCGTATTCCACAATATCTATACTGTCGTCACGCAGTGCTTTCAGATGGTATTTTTTCAAAGGTTGGTTGTTGGAGTCGTTACCGAAGCCGTCGAACATCGCACGCACTTCAACGCCTTCTTTCCGTTTCTCTCGAAGTAAGTCGAAGAGCAAAGAGGCGATAGAGTCGTTGCGGAAATTAAAGTATTCGAGATGAATACTGCTCTTGGCTTGTCGGATGGCACAAAACATATCGTCGAACTTAGCCTGTCCAGACAGGAGGAGTGTCACCTTATTATCGTTTGAGAACGTAATGCCTTTGGTGCGTAATGTACGAACAATCAGCGAGTCGCTCGTCTGAGGGCTCGCTGATTGTGATATGATTGTCAGTAATGCGATGATAAATACTCGCAGCATATTACTTTTTGTTCTTAAGACGATATTCTAGTGGTGTCATGCCAAACTTCTCCTTGAAGATATTGATGAAGTTCTCTGCCGTAGAGAATCCAATATTGATGGCAAGTTCACTCATGTTGATATTCGTCTTGGTTAAGAGCATACAAGCATGTTTCAGTCTAATCTCACGTACAATCTCCGCAGGTGTCTTTGTTGTGATATTGCGAATCTTGTGGAAGAATGGTACACGACCCATACCCATCGCCGATGCCATCTCTTCCAGACTGATCTGTCCACGACTCATATTCTGCAGGACATACTGCTCAACGTTCTTCATCAGACGTTGATCCATCATGTTACTCATCGAGTAATTGCCAATGGTCTCGTCTTCTCCATAGAACTGAGTGGCGAGCGTTCCACCTTGTGTGGCAGGTGCATTCTCTACAGGCTGCTGTTGCTGCTCCTCTTGCTGTGGTTCTTCAGTATTGTCGTCTATAGAAGCCTTGATAGTCTCATCGTCATAGACCATTGTCGCAGTCGTCATACTTGCATTATGACCTTCTAATCTACGGGTCTCGTGACCTTCGATGACATTCTGTTCCATCTCGATAGAACCTAATCCCATCAGTTTGTTGAAACGCATCACGGCTTCCTGAACATTGAAAGGTTTAGCCAGATAGTCATCGGCAGCCATTGTAATATTCAAGTCTGCCATGACCTCAGGTGTCAGTACCGAATCGGTCATTAAGACGAACTTGATCTTGTCGGTTCTCGGATTAGACTTGAGTTTGTTACACAAATCACTACCCGTCATTCGTTTCATCGTCTGTTTACAGATAACGAGGTCTGCCATCATAGATTCAATGTCTTCAAGGGCTATCTTGACATCGTTATAGACGTGGAAGTCGTAAACCTCACGTAGATGTGCATTCATGAAGTTACAGAACTCCTGGTTGTCGTCAATAAATACGACATTGAACTTCTGTGTCTTCTTATCCAGACGCAACGGCTGGATATCTGCAGAAAGTTCAGAACTTGCAATAGCAGGAAGAGCAATCTCTCCTTGGTCATTGAGTTCCAGACGGTCTTTTGCTGTAGATTCTGCTTTCGCCTCTGGATTCTCCAAGACAGTCTGCATTTCTGAGATACGGGTGATAACCTGTAGCATCTGGAAGTGTAAGGAGTTCAATTGCTCACGTCCTTCCAAGTCAGTCTCTTTCTCCGCAAGGTTTCCGATAATCGTCGTCATACGTGCCATTGGTTGACGCAACTCGTCACTGGTGAGTTTGATTTCCTCACGCTGACGCTTCAGTTCATTCACGACAGTGCGCTTTCTTGTCAGGAAACTCTTGAATTTCTTGTAACCATAACGCCAGACAACTAAGATGATAATGGCAATCAAAACATAAACGGAGAGCATCCACCAGGTTAACCACCACGGACGTTCAATAACAATATCCAAGGTACGTTCCTGATTACTTACTGCACCATCGGCACTGACAGCCTTGACGTGGAGAGTGTATTTTCCACTACTGAGGTTGCGGAATCTTACACCATGCAATAGGGCATCTCCGTTACGCCAGTCATGATCCTTCCCTTCCATCCAGTACATGAAGAGTAGTCGCTCTCCTTGGTTGTAATTACCAGCAGCAAATTTGATGGTGAAGGTATTTTGATTGTTATTCAGTTCGATCTTTCTGCTTTCATTGAGTGCTTGTGGTAAGATGACATTTCCATCATACTCATGTCCTGTCATGATTTCCACTTCGCCAATGTATAACTGGGTCAGCATGACACGAGGTAATGATGCCTGTTCTATTTTACTTCCTTTTCGAACCCAGTTGACACCATAGAGACCTCCGAAGACGACATCTCCATCTGTCTTTCTCAATATAGCGCCAGTATTAAACTCGTTACTTTGTAGTCCGTCGCTGATATCATAGTTGTATAGACCATATCCGAAACTACCATCTTCTTTATCGCGTGCTCGTTGTACGACTATACGGCTAACACCATTACTTGTACTAACCCAAATATTATTATTCTTATCTTCTGTGATACCGCAGATAGAGTTGTTACAAAGACCGTTCTTCTCTGTGATATAATTCAAAGAATCACTCATAGAATTAAAGATGTTCAGTCCTTCTCGTGTACCAATCCAAATCAATCCACGGGAATCTTCATAGATTTGAGTGATATAGTTGTTTGTGAATGTCTTGATATTGGTGGAATTACCCGTTAATACCGTTTTTTCCCGATTAGAAAGGTTCAGCATAACCATTCCTTCTGATGTACCAATAAACAACATGTTGTTTTTCCCATAAAAGAGACAAGTAATATTGTTGGTACTAAGCATTCCATTTTCTCTTGTATAGGAAGAGAAGGTATTCATTTTGGGGTTATAGACCTGAAGACCACCATTAGTCGCAATCCATAGGTTACCAGCTCGGTCATGGGTGAGAGCATTGATATGATCATCAATCAATGTGTTCATACTGTCTCTGGCAGCAGAGAAGATTTGTGAAGATCCACCTTTAATTCGTGTCAGACCGTTTTGACGAGAGCCCACCCAGATACTTCCGTCTGTCGTTGCCGTCATACATGAAACCTTCTGACTGGCAAGGGGACCTTCATAGCCAACGACACCTTTGTCACTGGTTCCATACCAGACCTTGCCTTCTGGGTCTTGTGCTATTGCTGTGACATCACCATAGAAAGCGGATTCAAACTTATAGATATTATCACCATAGAAGGCAACACCGGATTTTTCTGTTCCTACCCATAGAAGGTCTGTATCGTCTACATAGACACTCTGTATACCGATAGTCTCTTGGTTTTGTTGATTATTATCACTATGGGGTTGTACAAACTCCATTTCATGGGTATCTACACTCATACGAATCAATCCCATACGGTCGGTACCAATCCAGATATTACCGTTTTTGTCGCTTGCCATACCATTGACACTATGGTCTACGGCAATACTTGTCAGACCAATTGAATTACCAATAGTGGTGTTCCATTCATTTGTACCTTTATTGTACATCATGAGTGTCCCTTGTCCGTAGAGCCAGATGTTGTCTTTTGAATCGGCAAATACTTTCAGAGAAGGACTCTTACGAAGGTGATTCTGGGCAATGTGCTCTGTTGCCCAAACAGTATGTTGCTGGTGTATGATATCACAGCAAATCATTCTTCCATCATCATAGACGATGATAGCACCGTCACGACATTCTCCAATAGAACAGATGTTTCCTTGTGGCACACCATGACTGTCGTCGGTATATCCGAACTCATACAGCAACTGTTGCTGCATATTGTATGCAACGACACCCTTATTCGGAATGGCTGCCCATATGTTCTTATGGCGATCGATGTACACAACATTAGGTTGTCCTTCGATACCCATACGGGCATAGACTTGCTTCATGTCACGCTCAAAAGTCTCTGTTTGAGGATGGTAAACACAATAGCCTGCTGATGTCAATATCCATAGGTTACCGTCCAGTGATTCCTGCAAACTCAAAATGTAACTGTCTGGTAAGGAAGAACCGTCTTTTGAATTACTTTGGAAATTGCGGAAGGTATAGCCGTCATAACGGTATAACCCAGACGGGGTTCCGAACCACACATATCCACGTGCGTCTTTGAGAATACAATTAATCTGACTGCTGGATAATCCGTTTTTGATATCCAGTGTTTTGAACAGATAGACACCTGCTGCTGCCAAAGGAAGTGCCAGCAGCAACATCAATAGTATTTTCTTCAGTCCTTTCATAGCCTGTATAGTTTTCTGTTTTATTTATAGAACACATGCATATCGGTCGACGATGCCTAACAGTTTGTTCGTGTTATCTGTCACCAATACATTATGTATCTTGTATTTGTTCATTACTTTCTGTATCTCAGAGATTTTAGTCTGAGGAATAACCGTCTTAGGCGTACGTGTCATAATGTCGTCCACAGTGCGGTTAAAGAAGTCTGCTTTCCATTGTTCCATCGCACGTCGGATATCTCCATCTGTTATCATACCTGCAATATGACCGTCTTTGATGGCAACGCCAAGTCCCAATTTCCCTTTGCTGACCAAAATAATGGCTTCTCCTAAGTGCATTTCAGGAGACAGCAATGGCAGGTTTTCTGTTATCATGACATCCTGCGCGGTAGTAAGAAGGCGCTTTCCAAGTTCTCCACCTGGATGGAATTGGGCGAAGTCCTGTGGTTGGAAATGACGTTTCTCCATCAGGGCTATTGCCAAGGCATCACCCATAGCGAGTGTTGCCGTTGTACTGCTTGTTGGGGCAAGATTCAGTGGACAAGCCTCTTTCTCTACGCTTACATTCAGATGACAAGTAGAATACTTTGCCAACAAGGATTGCGGATTGCCGCTCATGGCAATGATGGGTATCTCCATCTGGAGTACCATAGGAATGAAACGAAGCAGTTCGTCCGTCTGTCCCGAATTAGAGATAGCAAGAACCACATCTCCTTTGGACATCACACCCAAGTCACCATGGAACACATCCAAGGGATTGATAAAGAAAGAGGGTGTTCCTGTGGACGCAAGGGTGGCGGCAATCTTTGCACCGATGTGTCCGCTTTTTCCTACGCCTGTCACAATGACTTTACCCTGACAGTTCATCATTAAGTCAATGGCGCGGTCAAAGTCCTCGTCAATCTTTGGTATGAGGTCAAGCAGTGCTTGTGCCTCATCCTTGATACATTGTATGGCGTATTCTCTGGGTGTCACTTAATTTAATATTTTTACTATCAGATTCTCTAATTTGTCCAGTTCAAGCATATTGGCTGCATCACTGAGTCCTTGGTCGGGATTCGGGTGAACCTCAAAGAACCAGCCAGTAGCTCCGAAAGCCTTGGCGGCTAATGCCATCTGTGGCACATAACGGCGATCGCCTCCCGTCTTTCCATCTGCACCTCCGGGACGTTGTACACTATGTGTGCAGTCCATAATAACGGTGGGAACAATCTCTAACATGTCTGGAATATTACGGAAGTCAACTACCAGATTGTTATATCCCATCATATTACCACGTTCCGTCAGCCAGACATCGGTAGCCCCTGCTTCTCTTGCTTTTTCTACAGGATAGCGCATGTCACGTCCACTTAGGAACTGTGCTTTCTTAATATTGACAGTCTTGCCTGTCTTTGCAGCAGCAATCAGTAGGTCGGTCTGTCGGCAGAGAAATGCAGGTATTTGAAGGATATCTACCACTTGCCCCGCAGGTTCCGCCTGCCATGCCTCGTGAATGTCTGTCAGCACTTTTAGTCCGTACTTTTGCTTCACGTCACTCAACATCAACAATCCGTGATCAATACCAGGACCACGGAAAGAACTGATGGAGGTGCGGTTGGCTTTGTCGAACGAAGCCTTAAATATAATGTCAGTCCCAAGCCTCTTGTTGATATCCACCAGTTTGGCTGCTACGGTATCTAGCAACTCAGCAGATTCAATGACACAAGGTCCTGCGATAATCGTACTATTCATACTCCGGTATATAATTCCTTGCAAAGATAAGAAATATTCCTAATATATTCTCAAATTTATTCAATTTTTTTGTTTAATATGTACATCCTGTTGTGGGAACGGGATTTCGATGCCATTCTTATTGAGGGTGTTGTAGATGGTGTCAAGCACGTCGCTGATAACGTATGATTGCTTAGGGGCATCCGCCCAGACGAACATTTTTAGATTAATACCTGAGTCTGCCAGCTCGCCAATCACTGATTTCGCCTTTTTCGAACGGTCTATCCATTTGTGCTTCATCTGATTAACAGCATTGTCAACCAGTTCGATGACCTGTTGCAGATTACTGCCGTAGGCGACACTGTATTTGACGACGGCAAGCACATAGCCGTGATTACGGGTCAGGTTCTTGTAGTTCTTCGTGAACAACTGGGAGTTCTGGAAAGTAATAATCTCTCCATAGAGTGACTCGACAACAGTAGAGGTATAACTGATCTTGGTAACTTTACCCATTGTGCCATCTACCTGAATCCAGTCGCCCACTTTGATACGTCCAGCCATCAAGGTAATACCATAGTAAATATTTTCGATGATGTCCTTCGAAGCGAAACCAATACCAGTAGATAAACCTCCAGAGACAACCAACAGCCATTGTAATGAAACACCCAGAATACCTAAAGTAATAAGGAACCAAGCCCCCCAAATGATGACTTGTATGACGTTTCGTCCCATCACCTCACGACTGGCTGCTGTTGTGGGGTCACTAATCTGGTAGTGCATCCGCATCAGTTGTAGAATGGTCTTGCTGGCGTATGAGAAGAAGAACCATAGGCTGACCACGATAGCCAGCGTCAGGATACTGAGTTTCAAGTTCTTGAGGTCAATATATTGGGTTTTGAAGATCTTCCAGCAGAGGTCGCTGAGGTTAAATACACCAGCAGCCCAATAGATGCTGACCATCACAGAGATAACTCCTGCAATAGGCAGGATTACCTGATAAAGCAGGTCGTAAGCCCATGTCTTAGTGATGGGCTTTTCTGCCAGTCGGTGTCTGATGCCATAGAGTTTCAGGTATTGCAGGGCGCAGGTAATGGTCAGAATACAGGTCAGTTGCATCGTCCACCAGATGAGCATCTGCACTGCCATCAAGGTATATCCTATCCATGAGCAGATGACAGAAGCGATAAAGACAACGAGGGAAATGTAACTATAGAACATATCTGAACGCGGTATGTTCTGGTTGTGTCTGCCGATGACGCTCCATTGCCACAATGCACAAATGAGCAGAATCGGTGGGAAGAGCATGTTTACCAGTTCGTTCGGTATCAGAATGATACGAAAGCCGATGACCAGAAAACTCACAGCAAGCAATGGCGTATAAATACGGAAAGCACTTTTAATCTGATCGCCTTTGACACGTAACAACAAGGATATCAAGATGACACCCATCAACCAAGCGAAGTTCACTAATAGGTTACTTGCCATGATGATGAAGTGCTGTTTTGCCAGTGCCAGTGCGATACCGAGGATGATGGCAAAAGTGACGGTAGTCGTTGCCATTGTGATGCAGGTGCGCTTCTTCATGAATTCCTCCGTACGGAATCGTTTCGGGACGACATAGCGGATGGCAGTGAAGTTAATGATGGAAGCGATGATGGCATAGATGATAATGGAAATAAGGAGACCGAATATCCATCGGCTGTCCCATTGTGAGTGTGCATTGGGCTTGTACTTCTTTTCGACCGTCCGAATCATCATCTGCCATTGACTCTTCCAATTCATTAAAATACTGAAATAACTGTCGCCTCCGTTCTTGAAGATACTGGTCTGTATGTCGTTGTATCTCTTTTGCGCATAGTCATTCAGGCGAGAAAGCCGTGTCTCTGTCATGTTATAGACGCGGATATAATCATGCATCGTAGAACGGTTTTCTTCCAGAGAGTTGCGAATATTGGTTGCCAATGTCAGACAGACATTACGGTCGATTTGGGCTTGCTCATCCAACGAACGGGTAGGCATTGATTTTAGGGAACCAATCAGTGAGTCATAGCGGGCGATGTCTATCTCGGCTTTGGTAAGGAAGTTCTTGAAAGGAATCTTCTGTCGTTGAAAGGCATGATACTGCTCTGTCGCCTCATGGCAGGCATAGGTGAGGTCAAATACGTAGTCTTGTTTTTGGGAGTAGAGCATCAGTGAGTTTTGGTTTGCCAACCTCATGGTGGCTATCATCTGGTTTCTCACACTCTCGCTCTGTATCTTGTTCATCTCCAGCATCTGTGTTAACTCACGATGGAAAGTCGTTAGTTCAGAGCGTAGAATTTGCAAAGTCTGAGGGAGGTCTTTCTCTTTCAGTACGGCATGTGCATGGAGTGTTCCTATGAGCATGCCTAATATAATGAGTAGTTTTTTCATTGTCGTTTTGTCTATTTTGGGCACAAAGATAAAAAATAATTATCAATTATCAATTGTCATTTTCAATTATTTCGTACCTTTGCAGAAAATTATAAGAATTATGATACTTATTGCAGATAGCGGAAGCACTAAAACAGATTGGACATTGCTTCATGACTCGGGTCAGCGCACAGATCAGGTTTTCATGGCAACCTTTAAGACACAGGGTATTTCCCCGATACACCAGTCTCCAGCAGATATTCGACAGATATTGGCCCAGGAGTTGATGTCCCAGTTGTCCACCTTTTCTCGTGCCCAACTTGTCAATTCGAAAATTCTTGAAAGTCCGTTACTTACCAATATCCAGATTTTCTTCTATGGAAGTGGCTGTACCCCTGCGCATGTTCCCATGATGAAACAGATGCTGGATGAGGTCTTCTCTTCGCAGAAAGTGGAAGTTTACAGTGATTTGATGGCGGCGGCACGTGCATTATGCGGAAAAGAAGAAGGAATCGCCTGTATCCTTGGAACGGGTGCGAACTCTTGTTTGTATGATGGTGAAAAAATCGTACAGAATACGCCTCCGCTTGGTTATATTCTAGGCGATGAGGGTAGTGGTGCTGTCTTAGGTCGTCTCTTCATCAATGCTATTTTTAAGAATCCTCAGTTTGCTGATATTCGTGACACTTATCTGCAAGAAACAGGACTCACGATGCCTATTATTATAAATAAGGTGTATAGGGAACCGCTTGCCAATCGTTTCCTTGCCTCTACCTCTTCTTTCATCCGTCAACATCTTGATCTTCCATTGTTACGCCAATTGGTAATCAATAATTTCCGCGCTTTTTTCCAGCATAACATCATCCAGTATCAGCAACGAGACCTGCCGATTCATGCTGTAGGAAGCATTGCGTGGTATTACAAAGAAGAGTTGTGTGAGGCGGCAGAACAGGAGGGATTCAGCATGGGGAAAGTACTACGTACTCCCATGGAAGGATTGATTAGATATCATCAATAAGATACCTTGACTGATACTTTGATGATTATTTGTGATACTATTGTCGCTATACCTCATTTTTTTTGATTGTTTTTTTTGCAGGTTACTTTTTTTTTGTTTAGTTTTGCAATCAAATAAAGCTCTCATACTAAGAAGGGGGCCATAACAGCGAAATAAGATCACTACTAATTTAATAATTTATGAACAAAGTTATCAAATCTGCAAGCTATGCATGTGGTATAATCAGATGCATAGTTCTCTTTTTGATGATGCTTCCGTTATGTGCTTTGGCACAGACGGTGAGTGTCTCAGGAACAGTGACGGATGCCAATACGGGCGAGGAAGTCATTGGTGCGACGGTAAAGGTAAAAGGTGCCTCAGCAGGTACGATTACCGATGCCATGGGTAATTACAAGATTTCAGTGAGTTCAGGTTCGACTCTTGAAGTCTCGTATGTAGGTTATCAGACTAAGCAAGTCAAGGTGACAAAGGGCGGTCAACTCGACATCCAGATTGCTGAGGATGTCAACATGTTGGAGCAAGTCGTTGTCGTCGGTTATGGTGTGATGAAGCGTTCTGACTTGACTGGTTCTGTATCCTCTATTGATGAGAAAGCCATTAAACAAGGTGTCAATACTTCTCTGGAACAAGCCATGCAGGGACGTATTGCCGGTGTGCAAGTAACTCAGAACTCTGGTGCACCTGGTGGTGGTATCTCAGTTCAGATTCGTGGTATCAACTCTTTGAGTGGTAATGAGCCGTTGTATGTGATTGATGGTATTCAGGTGAGTGGTAATACCAGCAGCAACAATTCAGTGCTTAGCAGTATTAACCCCTCGGATATCACTTCTATTGAGGTCTTGAAGGATGCTTCTGCAACTGCTATTTATGGTTCACGTGCTTCTAACGGTGTCGTTCTGATTACTACCAAGCGCGGTGAGGAAGGAAAGGCAAAGATACAGTACGAGGGTTATATGGGTTGGCAGAAACTGCCAAAGAAACTGAGTGTGATGAACCTTCCGCAGTATGCTGACTTCTATAATGTACGCGCTGCTATTCAGGGATGGGGTACCCGTGAGGACTATAAGCATCCTGAGTTGCTGACCAACGGTACTGATTGGCAGAGTGAGTTGTTCCAAGTTGCCTTTATGCATAACCACACGTTGAACATCAATGGCGGTAATAAGGATATGCACTATTCTATTTCTGGTGGCTATTTGGATCAGGATGGTGTAGGTATTGGTTCTGGATTTACCCGTGCCAGTTTCCGTGGTAACTTTGACACCAACGTCACCAATTGGTTGCAGATTGGTACTAATGTCGCTTATTCTAACACCAAGCAGTTGATTACCTTTACAGAGAGTAATGTGATTTCAACAGCCTTGAGTCAGTTCCCAGATGTGGCTCCTCGTAATCCAGATGGTAGTTATGGCGTGCCTGAGGTTAACGACTTCGCTACTTACTACAGCAACCCGATCTTTGAGGCAAATATGAAAGAGAACAGGACAGACAACTATCAGTTGGACTATAACGTGTTTGCCAATATCACACCGCTGAAGGGTTTGAATGTCCGTATAGAATACGGTGGCAACCGTGGTTGGCTTAACTCTTACTACTTCGTACCAGAATACACTTATGGTAGTATCATGGTAGAGTCACAGTCTACCCGTTCCAAGAACATGAGTAAGTATGCTTCCTTCAAACAGTATGCTACTTATAACTTCGACTTCAAAAACATTCATCAATTCTCTGTAATGCTTGGTCATGAGTCACAGTGGGGTAACTGGGAAAGTCTGAGTGCCACACGTAAGGGATATATTTCTGATGCCATCCATTCACTGAATGTCGGTGACTCTTCTACGGCAACTAATAGTGGTGATGACGGTACGGAGTGGGGTATTGAGTCTTATTTCGGACGTCTGAACTATAATCTGTTAGACCGTTATCTGATTACTGCAACGCTGCGTGCTGACGGTTCTTCCTCTTTTGGAGAGAACAATCGTTGGGGTTGGTTCCCCTCTGCCGCTTTTGCATGGCGTATCAGTAATGAGCCATTTATGGAGAAAGCCAAGTTTATCAGTAACCTAAAACTTCGTCTCGGTTGGGGACATGTAGGTAATCAGAGTTCTGGTTCTTACGCTTATGGTGCCACCATGAACAACGTGGCTACAGCATGGGGTACGGGTTACTACCCTGGGAACTTCCCCAATGCTAATTTGAAATGGGAGAGTACGAAGGCATGGAACGTAGGTCTTGACCTCTCACTCTTCAACAACCGTATTGAGTTCATCGTTGACTGGTACTATAAGAATACCGACAACCTGCTGATGCAGGCTTCGCTGCCCTCTTATGTCATTAATAATGACTGGATGGGAATGTCGGCACCTTGGGTGAATACGGGTGCTATCCGCAATACAGGTATTGAGTTTACCTTGAATACGGTGAATATTTCCAAGAAAGACTTGCAGTGGCGTACGAGTGCAACGCTCTCGTTCAACCGCAACAAATTGACGGCACTGAATAGTGAAGGTTCAACGATTACGGGTACTATCGGTACGGAAACCTATACGCTTTCTGAGATAGGCGGTCCCGTAGGACGCTTCTATGGCTATAAGGTGATTGGCATGTTTACTCAGGAGAGCGACTTCTATCAGAAGAACGCTCAAGGTGAGTTCCTGTTGGATGCTTCTGGAAACCGCGTTCCTGTGGCACGTCCAGTAGATACCAATGGAGAACTTCAGCCCATCGCACAGAATAGTGTATGGGTCGGTGACTATATCTTTGAGGATATCAATGGCGATGGTAAGATTACGGAAGCAGACCGTACCTTTATAGGTAATCCTAATCCGAAGTTCACCTTTGGTTTGAACAACACGATCACTTGGAAGGACTTTGAACTTAGTTTCTTCCTGAATGGATCGATTGGTGGTGATATCTATAACCTTGTTCGCCAACAGCATACTAATACGCAGGGCTATGGCAATAAGATGAGTGACGTTGCCAATTATGCCCGTGTGTCTCTATATAATCCTGAGGGCTCTGCCAACGACATCACGAATGTCTATGTATCGAATGCTGCTACGGCAAGCGTACAGCGCATCAGTGCTGCAGGTACTAGCCTGAACGATAACAACCGTGTCAGTGATCGCTTCGTGGAGAATGGTTCTTATGTTCGTTTGAAGACACTCTCTCTTGCTTGGAACTTGCCAAAGAAATGGCTGGCTCCGCTGAAACTCGACTGGGTTCAGGTATATGGTAATATCCAGAATCTCTTTACGATTAGCAGTTATGAGGGATACGATCCCGAAATCGGTGCACAGGGACAGAGTGTCATCCTGCAAGGTATTGATAACTACCGTTATCCTTCCCAGCGCATCTATACATTCGGTCTGAAAGTTAAATTCTAAATGAAATGATGAGCTCTATGAAAAAGATTAATATATATATAATAGGAGCACTGATGGGCGGAGTAACTCTGCTTACCAGTTGCGGTAAGGATTTCCTCGACAAGAAACCTACTGGTCAGTATACTGCTGAGACTTTCTATAGCAGTGATGCTGCTGTCAGGAAAGGAACGGAACCTCTCTATAACAAAGCGTGGTTTGACTTCAATCGTCGTGCCATTGTCGGTATGGGCTCTTATCGTGCCAATGATGCATGGAACCCCTATGTAAGTGCTGAGTTTGCCAGATTCCAGGTAACAGCATTGACAGAGGATATGGGTCTTGCTTGGTCGGCGCTTTATAATGTAGTGACTATGAGTAATGCCACGCTCTATAATATAGAGCAGTATTGCAGTGATGCCGTTACGGAGTCGGTCAAGAATGCTGCCATTGGTGAGTGCTATCTTATGCGCGGTTGGGCTTATTTCTATTTGTTGCGTGGTTGGGGTGCTAATATCCTGTTTGAGAACAATCAGGACATGGTAGACAATCCTATCCGTCCATTGAATACGGAGGCAGACGTGCTGAAGTTCATCATTCGTGACTTCCGTCGTGCTATAGAATATCTGCCAGAGACAGGTGTAGACAATCATCCTTCTAAGTATGCTGCCAAGGCAGCACTTGCTAAAGTGTTGCTTGCCCAGAGTGGTTGGGACGACAATGCGAAGGGTGACCACGAGCGCAATAATACAACTCTCAAGGAAGTCGTTGCCCTTTGTGATGAGGTCATTACCTGCGGACAGTATAGCCTGATGGATAACTATGAGGATTTGTTCAAGGCTCAGAACAATGACAACAGTGAGACGATTCTCGCTATGCGTTGGGCTGACCCGAACAGTGGAGAGTGGGGCGCTATGAATGCGCTTTATTCCGACCTTGCTTTCCCAGAGGTCACTGACGTGAATGTATGGGGAGGTTCTTTGCATGCCTCTGTTGATATGATTGATCTCTACAACGAGGACCCTGCCGATAGTATCCGTCGTGATGCTACGTTCTTTACACCGAATGAATACTACAGTTATATCAAGGCAGCTGAAGGAGGTTATACCTATGCCCATAACTGGATACAGTGTAAGAAGGGCGTGTTAGGTACGAAGGCTGATGTGGCTCCTTGTAACCTTGCACAGATGGCATCGCCGCTGAATACTTACATCCAGCGTCTTGCCGATGTCTATCTGATGAAGGCTGAGGCGATCCTTGGCAATGCAGAATACACCTCTGATGTAGAGGCTCTGGCTGCTATCAATGCCGTTCGCCGTCGTGCACACGTGGAGCCTTATGCAAGGATTTCCTTTGACGATATCCTGCGTGAGCGTCGTATTGAGTTCTGTATGGAGTACTTTAACTGGTGGGATATGGCAACCTATTATCGCTGGAAGCCCCAGACCATGCTTGACTTCTTCAACAACCACCAGCATCGTGCTTGGGAGATGCGTGAGGGATGTGTCTTGAAGAATGAGGACGGCACCATCAGTTACCGTGCTGTATTCCCTGGTACCAACAACTGGTATCTCACTACCGAAGAGGGCTATTGCCTGTGGAACGACTGCTTGCGTACCAGTATTGACGACAATACCGTTGTCCAGAAACTGACGCAAAGCGAATTTGAGGTACTTCGCGACAGGCTGCTTGCCGAGAAGGGCGCTGACTATCAGCCTATCATCCTGACTACAGCAAATGTGTTTATGCCTTATCCTGAAAGCGATGTCATTCAGAACCACTATCTGAAAGAGACACCTCAGCCATACGATTTCGGTGAGTAAATAATATATAATAATGTACAGAAACTATATTAATAAGTATTCTTATGAAGAACAAGATAAATAGCATGAGTCTCTTGATACTGTTCCTGATGGGACTGTTATCACTCAGCTTCACTGCTTGTAGCGACAGCGATAGTTCGAGTGGCGGACAGCCGGAGATTACAGGTGTGAAGATTCTGACCTCAGACTCCATCAATTATAGCTACGATGAATATTACACCAAGGCAGGTGCAGGCACGATGTTAGCCATTATGGGTAATAACCTTGGTGGTGCCCTGCATGTGTTCATCAACAATCAGGAACTGTCGTTTAATACGACCATGAATACGGATCATAGTCTCATCGTTACTATTCCTACAGAGGAGAAGGGTTTCAAACTCTCTGCCTTCGATGATGTTCCTGACGAGATTCGTGTAGAGACAGGTGGTGGTACTGCTGTCTATCACTTCAAGGTGACGGCACCAGGTCCGCAGTTGCAGCGCATTCAGGCACCTTATCCTCGTGAGACAGGTAATGAGATTAATATTTTCGGTATGAACCTGGTGGATGTGGAGAAAGCCTACTTCACTGATATACCAGCGGAAGAACTTGATACGACGGAATGGAAGACCATTGGTGGAAAGCATGTGGATATTACCAATCTTCAGACGGTTGTGAAGGATCATCATCTTGGTCCTAACAATACCTACATGACTACTTCGCAGTTGAAGTTCAACATGCCAGAGGTGTCCTATACAGAAGGTACTATCGTTTTGGAGTGTGCTTCTGGTATTACCTATATTCCATATTATAAAGTGCCTGGTGTACCAGAGGTTATTGAGATATCTTCCGATATGCCTGTTATTGGCGAGACCTTGATTATCAAGGGTCGTGAGTTTGTACAGGTAGAGTCTGTTGCCTATGGTGACGTGACTCTGACTAAGGATGAGTTTACCGTTGCTGATACAGAAGACGAGATTACCATTGATATTACCAAGGTTCCGACGAAGGGTAGTGGAACGACACTGACAGTTACCACGCCAGGTGGTGTTGCCAAGGTAGAGAACTTCTTCCAGTATGCAGCCCTGCTGAATGACTTCGACAGTGGTATTACCAATGAAGGATGGGGTCCTGACGCAGAATATGGCTCCTATGACATTGGTGGAACAGGTACTGTGGCTCACCTCAATTCCTGTGGACAGTGGTGGGGACAGATGATCTTCTTCAAGAAAGACTGGAGCGGTGCGCCTCTTGACTTGCCTGGCTATGATGTCATTCCCGCCGATGCTTCGGCTGACGACCTTTACTTCTCCTTTGAGGTTTATGACAACTTCTCTGACTATAACAATGGTGGCGAAGGCTTCCAGGGCTATCTGCGCTATGAGTTCTGGTTTGCCAACAACATCAATGAGAGTGGTACTCCCAATGTAGTCTATGATAACTTCCAGTGGGAAGATTATGCTAAAGGTACCTTCTCGAATCCCGATGGTCCTATCTTGCAGGACATTCAGGGCGTGCCCTATCAGGGTAAGTGGTATCGTCATGCCCACAGTTTAGGATGTATTCCTGAGTTCAGGGGACTGACCTACAAGGATATCTATCAGAACGGTATCGGTATCGTGCGTATCATGAGTTATACGCAAGGCTCTAAGTCTGGTAAGGTTGATGTCTATATCGACAATATCCGACTGGTACATGTGAAGAAGTAACAAAACCATCAAATAGAATAACTATGAAATTGAAGAAAATAATGAGTATGATGTTGCTTGCCGCAGCAGTCTTGGGATTCCAGGGCTGTAGCGACAGCGACAAAGGAGGCGGCAGTACGAGCCTGAATGACTTCACGTCACCTGGTACGGTGATCTCATTAAGTCACGACGGAACCCCTGTGCAGGAACTTAACCTGTCGATGGGAGAACTAACGTCTTATATGATTTCCGTGAACTCCGATGGCGGATGGACCGCTTCTGTTCCTGTTGCTGATACGACGTGGGTGCATATCACGCCGCATGAAGGATATGGATGGGCAGTAGATGACGCTACTGTTACCAATACCAAGGCATACGTGAGACTGAAAGTAGACTATAACAAAGGTGAGGCTCGTACCTCTGCTATTACCTTTACCACAGGTAATCATACGGCTGTCCTGACCATCAATCAGTCGGGTAGAGGCTCTTCCAGCGACCCCATCGAGAGTGTATGGGATATGGTTGCCAACCTGAAACTGGGCTATAACCTCGGAAATACCCTCGATGCCAATCCTTGGGGCGACTGGTGGGATCCTTCCACAAAGACCGTCAATGACTGGGAAACTTCTTGGGGACAGCCTACTACGACACAAGAGATTATCGATGCCATTGCAGCGAAAGGCATTAATGTCATCCGTATTCCTGTTACATGGTATCCTCACATGGATGAGAATGACGTCATCAAAGAGGAGTGGATGGCTCGTGTAGAGGAAGTCGTCAACTATGTACTGAAGGCTAATTGCTACTGTATCCTCAACGTACAGCATGACACAGGTGCCGCCAATGGACGTACGGACGGAGGTGCATGGCTCTATGCAGACATCGACGACTATCCAGCTCAGACAGTACGCTATCAGAAACTATGGACGCAGATTGCCACTCGTTTCAAGGACTATGACGGCAAACTCATCTTCGAATCGTTCAACGAGATTCTGAATAAGTCCTACTCATGGACTGCGCCTTCTGCTGTTACGGATGGAGCCTATACAGCCATTAACAAGTTGCAGCAGGACTTCGTGAATACGGTTCGTGCTACAGGTGGCAATAACCTCTATCGCAACCTTGCCGTGACTACCTATGCTGCTACGGGCACCAGCGATGCTGCCTTGGAGGCATTTGAGGTTCCTCAGGATCAAGTGAGCAACCATATCTATCTGTCTATTCACTCTTATGACCCGTATAACTTCTGCAATAATAATGCAGGAAAGAACGACGACGGCTCGGAATACGACTATAACATCAAGATCTTTGACGACGACTGCAAGGCAGTGATTGATGGTGTGTTCTCTCGTGTCAGTGGTCGTGCCACCAATTTGGGTGTTCCCTTCATCTTTGGTGAGTTCGGTGCTATCGACGAGGAGAAGAGTATGGCAGAGCGTGTGAAGTATGCAAACTATCTGAATCAGAAGTTCAAGGAGTATAAAACCAGTGGACTCTGGTGGATGGGACTCTTCAACCGTAAGTCGTTGGAGTGGTATGAGGAGGATATCGTCAATGCTTTGTTGAAATAGGACGTACCTTTCACTTTGTTCCATAGGGTGGAACGTTTAGTTCCATGCCGTGGAACAAAGTGTTCCATAGGGTGGAACAAAGTGTTCCAAGGCATGGAATAAATGAATAGAGTGTAACTTTTAAATAAACAATAGTGTTTAACCAAACTAACAAAATTACAATTATGAAGAAATTATTTACTTTGATTGCTGTGGCACTTGCAGCCACGAGTGTGAATGCAAAACAAGCGGTAGACTTCTCTGCTCAATACTCAGAAGGAACTACTATCAATTTTGATGGAACTTGGATGTGGAAGGGTGTAGGCCTGAGCACTGGTGAAGTGGTCGAGGATAAGGAAGCCGGAACAGCAGACGACTCTGGCGTTACCTATTTCGATGCAAGTGAATTTGATTATCTTGTAATCAAGTATTCTGCTTCTACTACCGACGTTAACCTGATTGCTCAGTACAACTGCAAGGGAACTATTGGTCAGTGGGGTCCTGAGTACAATCAGGGTCAGATTAGTGTAGACAAGTCTGCAACAGGTGGTATCGTGGGACTTGCACTTGATGCTTCTCTGAAGGCAAAGATTAATTCTGTGGCTCTTCAGAATGGAAATGCAAGTGGAACTCTCACAATTGATGAGGTTTACTTTGCAACTGCCGACGAATGGGAAGCCGTTAAACCCGCTCCTCCCACGACGAAGGAGATTGATTTCACCAGTTTCAGTGGTTACGATGCTGCCAGTGGAAACTTTGTATTCGCTGCAGGTCAAGCTGGTTGGTATTCCAAGTGGTTTGGAACTCTGGATCCCGACTATTTCAAATATCTGGTGATTGAGGTCGCTTCCTCAAATGGTGATGTTCAGTTGGTTATTCAGGGAACTAAGGCTGAAGGTGCATCTCCTGCTGAGAACATGATGATTCAGAAGACTGAGACACCACAGACTTTCTATGTAGAGGTTGCTGGTTGGGATAACATTTCGCAGATGGCTTTCCAGAATTTCAACTTCTCAGACCCCGAGAATGAGGATTGGGATGCTAAGCAGGCTTCTGCAATGGAGACGACAATGAATGTAACTGCTATGTATCTGGCTGTTGATGAGCCTACTACCGGCATTAATAAGATTCCTGTTAAGGTTGTCAATAATGGTGTGCGCTATAACCTCGCTGGCCAGAAGGTGTCAAATACCTATAAGGGACTTGTCATTAAGAATGGCAAGAAGTACATCCAGAGGTAATTTAAGCTTAAGGATTAAACTATACAAGAGTGGCTGCTCTAACGGACAGCCATTCTTTTGTTCAAAACACATCATGAAAAAGATATTATTTCTACTAACTACGATGGCTGCCCTTTTTGTGGCATGCCAACAACAAAACGATACTTCTGACTTTATTCGCATAGAGAATGGACATTTCGTGCGCGCGGGCGTACCTTATTATTATGTAGGTACCAACTTCTGGTATGGAGCCATTCTGGGTTCGGAAGGACAGGGTGGTAACCGCGAACGCTTAGGTCGCGAACTGGATGAGATGAAGCGCATGGGTATCGATAATCTGCGTATCCTCGTTGGCTCTGATGGAGAGCGTGGCGTGAAGACCAAGGTAGAGCCGACACTACAGATAGCCCCTGGTGTGTATAATGATACAATTCTAGCAGGTTTGGATTATCTATTGATGGAGATGGCCAAGCGTGATATGGTGGCTGTACTCTATCTGAATAACTCATGGGAATGGAGTGGAGGCTATGGCTTCTATCTCGAACAGGCAGGCGCAGGCAAGCAGCCTCGTCCTGACGACGTAGGTTATCCTGCTTTTATGGAAGCGATGTCGAAGTATGCCACCAATGAGAAGGCACATCAGTTGTTCTATGACTATGTGCGTTTTATCATTGGTCGCACCAATCGCTATACAGGTAAGAAATATACAGACGACCCAACCATCATGTCGTGGCAGATAGGTAATGAGCCACGTGCCTTTTCCAAAGAGGCATTGCCTGCCTTTGAGAAATGGCTGGCAGAGGCTTCTGCCCTCATTCGCTCTCTGGATAAGAACCATTTGATTTCTGTAGGTAGTGAGGGTTCATGGGGCTGTGAGAACGACTATGATAGTTATGAACGCATCTGTGCCGACAAGAATATCGACTATTGTAATGTGCATCTGTGGCCCTATAACTGGGGATGGGCAAAGCCTGACTCACTGATAGAGCATTTAGAGCGTTCCTGCGAGAACACGAAAGAATATATCGACAAGCATCTGGCTATCTGCGATAAACTGAATAAGCCGCTTGTCATGGAAGAGTTCGGTTATCCCCGTGATGGCTTTAAGTTCGAGATAGGTACTCCCACCAAAGGGCGCGATGGCTATTATGAATATGTGTTCTCCCTTGTGGCAGACAATGCAGAGCAGGGCGGCAAGTTCGCAGGCTGTAACTTCTGGGGTTGGGGAGGCTTTGCCGTTCCGAAGCATGAGCAATGGCAAGTAGGCGATGACTATACCAACGACCCTGCCCAAGAGGCACAAGGACTGAATTCTGTCTTCGCCAGCGACACGACTACCTTGGCAGTGATTCGTAGTCAAGTAGACAGAATGAGCCACGTAAAGTGACAATTGTATTAGAAAGTATGTGAGATAGGCAATAAAATATTATATATTTACAAAAAATAGTGCTACCTTTGCAAGCGGATATTGATACTAACTATAACATACGACATGAAACGTAAAGGAATTATCTGGCTTTTACTCATGCTTGTCTGCGTATTGCCCTTGCAAGCGCAGATTAGAGGTAGTGAGATACAGGTAAGCGTGATGCCCGACCATCAAGACTGGAACTATCAAGTGGGCGAGACGGCTACCTTCAAAATCAGTGTGACACGTTCTGCCACACTGATTGACAATGTAACTATCGACTATGAAGCAGGTCCCGAGATGTATCAGGATATCAAGAAGAAAGGCGTGGTACTCAAAGACGGTACGCTGACACTGAAAGGCAAGATGACGAAGCCTGGCTTCTATCGTGTCGATGTCAAGGCATACGTCAATGGTAAGGAGTACAAAGGAGCCTGTGGAGCTGCTTTCTCACCAGAGAAACTACAGCCTACAACGGTGATGCCTAACGACTTTGAGAGCTTTTGGAAGAACGCTATTGCTGAAGCACGCAAGATAGACCTGAATCCTACCAAGCGCCTGTTGCCTGAACGATGCACCAAAGATGTGAACGTCTATGAGGTGTCGTTCCAGAATATGCAACCTAACTATCGTACTTATGGCATCCTTTGTGTGCCTGTCAAGGAAGGGAAATACCCTGCCTTGCTCAGGGTGCCAGGTGCTGGTGTGCGTCCTTATGGAGGTGATATCTATACAGCATCGCAAGGTGCCATCACTTTAGAGATAGGTATTCATGGTATTCCTGTAACGATGGAACAGCAGGTCTATGACGACGTGTTCAATGGAGCGCTGATGGGTTATTGGGAGTTCAATATGGACAATCGCGACAAACAATACTACAAGCGCGTGGTATTAGGCTGTATCCGTGCCCTCGACTATATTGAGGAATACACGCCATGGAACCATCAGGAACTAGGAGTATCTGGTTCGAGTCAAGGTGGTTTCCTGACACTTGCTACTGCAGGACTCGATCAACGCATAACCTATTATGCACCCGTGCATGCTGCTCTTTGCGACCATACGGCTTCTCTTCAGGGTATTGCTTGCGGATGGCCTCATTACTTCTATTGGAACAAAGGCAAAGGACAAGAGAAACAGATGGAGGTATCACGCTATTATGACGGAGTGAATTTCGCACGCCTGATTACAGACCAACAGGCTGGCTGGTTCTCTTTTGGCTATAACGACGATGTCGTACCTCCCACCACAGCGTGGGCTACCTATAATACTGTCAAAGGTCCGAAGACCATCAAGCCCTATCAGGCTACTTGGCACTTCTGGTTCCAAGAGCAATGGGATGAATGGGAGGAATGGATGCTCAGACAGATGCATTTGAGAAACTAAAACCATTATTAGCATATATGAAGAAAGTATTAGTATTGACAGCGGTCGCAATAGCAATGATTGCATGCACCTCAAAACAGGCTGAGCCTCAGAAGACAGTGGCTCAGCAGTTGTTGGAACGTTTAGATTCTCTCCGTCAGAAGGGAATCATGTATGGACATCAGGATGACCCGATGTACGGTTTGACATGGGAATATGACAAAGACTCCAGTGACGTGAAGAATGTCTGTGGCGACTATCCTGCTGTCATGGGTTTCGATCTGGGAGGTATTGAGATGGGTGATGCAAAGAATCTGGATAGCGTCCCCTTTACCCGTATCACGGAAGAAGTGAAGAACCATTATCGTCGCGGTGGTATCATTACCATCAGTTGGCATCCGCGTAACCCAGTGACCACCATAGACGGTGGCGGCAATGCAGGACAGAAGTTCCCAGAGGGAACTGCATGGGATGTTACCGACTCTACCATTGTGAAGAAGATACTGGCTGGTGGAGCATATCAAGAGAAGTTTGCGATATGGATGCAACGTGTATCCGACTTCCTTGCAACATTGACTGATGATGACGGTCAGAAGATTCCTGTTATCTTCCGTCCTTGGCATGAGAACTCTGGCTCTTGGTTCTGGTGGGGCGAGAAACTTTGTACCGTGGAAGAGTACAAGGCATTGTGGAATATGTTACAGGATAAATTGAGAGCAGACGGCTTTGATAATCTAGTGTGGTCATATTCCCCTGGTATGCAAGATAACCTGACGGCAGAGCAACTGCTGGCGCGCTATCCAGGTGACGACCGTGTAGACATGATAGGTCTTGATGGCTATCAGTGGGTGCCAGAGGAGAAAGACCAGTTTATCGTACGTTGCAAACAGAACCTGACCGTTCTCTGCGAAGTGGCAAAGGAGCATCATCTGATTCCTGCACTGACAGAGTGTGGCATGAAGAATCTGACAGAACCTACATGGTGGACATCTACGTTGTATCCTGCAGTGAATGGATTCCCCATCAGTTATTTGCTGACATGGCGTAACTATAAGGAAGAGTGGTTTGGACCATCTCCCAATAAACCCGATGCTCCTTATTTCAAGGAGATGTATCAGAAAGAGAACATCCTGTTCCTGAAAGAGATCGCGGACAGATAAATACTAAAACCATATATTATATAAGATGAGCGACTATCAGAAAAGAATAGCAGCATTACGACTTCACCATGAGGAACTGCTGAGCCGTAAGAATGAACCCTTAGAGTGGGGTAATGGTATCTATGACAAATGGAAGAATCCTATCTTGACTGCTGAGCATACACCTTTAGAGTGGCGTTATGACTTCAATGAGCAGGACAACCCTTACTTGATGCAGCGTATCATGATGAATGCCACGCTGAACTCTGGGGCTATCAAATGGAACGGTAAGTATGTACTGATTGTTCGTGTGGAAGGTGCAGACAGGAAATCTTTCTTCGCTGTGGCGGAGAGTCTCAATGGGGTGGATAACTTCCGCTTCTGGGAAGAACCCATTACCATGCCCGACGATGTGATTCCTGCGACGAATATCTACGATATGCGCATCACGGCACATGAGGATGGCTGGATCTATGGGGTGTTCTGTGCGGAGCGTCATGACGACTCACAGCCTGGTAACCTTAGTGCTGCTACGGCTACTGCTGGTATTGCTCGTACGAAAGACTTGAAAACTTGGGAGCGTCTGCCTGACTTGAAAACGAAGTCGCAACAGCGTAATGTGGTGTTACATCCTGAGTTTGTTGATTGCAAGTATGCTTTTTATACCCGTCCACAGGATGGTTTCATTGATACAGGCTCTGGTGGTGGTATTGGATGGGCACTCGTGGATGACATCACGCAAGCGGAGGTGAAAGACGAGAAGATTATCAATGCTCGTCATTACCATACCATCACGGAGGTGAAGAACGGAGAGGGTCCTCATCCTATCAAGACGCCTAAGGGTTGGTTGCATCTGGCTCATGGCGTTCGCGCTACTGCTGACGGACTGCGCTATGTATTATATCTATATATGACTTCTTTAGAGGATCCAACAAAAGTCATTGCACAACCAGGTGGTTACTTCCTCGTACCTACAGGTGACGAGTATCTGGGCGATGTGATGAATGTGGCTTTTGCCAATGGATGGATTGCCGATGAGGATGGGAAGGTCTTTATCTACTATGCTTCTGCTGATACCAGAATGCATGTAGCCACCTCTACAATCGACAAGCTCATCGACTATTGCATACATACACCAGAGGACGGGCTGACTACTGCAGCCTCTGTAGAGACAATTAAGAAACTCATTCAAAAAAATAAGAAAAATGGCTAAAACAAAATTATCAGAGAAGATTGGCTACGCATTGGGTGATGCGGCGGCTGGAGGTATTACTTGGAAGGTGATGTCTATTGCTTTCCCCGTGTTCTTTACTAATATCTTTGGACTGACAGTGGCAGATACGGCGTTACTGATGTTGATTGCCCGTATGTTCGATGTGGTGACTGACCCCTTGATGGGATCACTGGCAGATAGAACACAATCGCGTTTCGGTACCTATCGTCCTTGGCTCATCTATGGTGCCATCCCCTTCGGACTGATCTTTGCACTGTTGCTTTATACACCTGACTTCGGTCCTGTGGGCAAGCGTATCTGGGCTTATTCCTTCTATTTGCTCATGATGGTTGTCTATACTGCCGTCAATGTGCCTTATGGTTCATTGTTGGGTGTAATGACCGATGATGACAATGAGAAGAACCAGTTCTCTTCATTCCGCATGGTAGGAGCTTATGCAATGGGCTTCATCACCTTGTTGTCATTCCCCTATCTGCAGAAGATGGTAGGTGGAACAGAGCAGCATCAGTATGCAGTCCTTGGTGCTTTCTTTGGTATTTTGGCAGCAGCAGGAACCTTGGCTTGTGGCTTGTTGACGAAGGAACGCCAGAAACCAGTACGTGCGGAGAAGTTCTCGTTTAAGCCCTTTGCCGATTTGTTTAAGAACAAGCCATGGATATACCTGACACTGATTGGTATCTGCACGAACTTCTTCAACGGATTCCGTTATGCTGTGGCCGCCTATATGTTTGATTACATCTTAGGTAAGGAGATTACAATAAGCGGACTCATCATCAACTATACGGTATTCATGACCTTTGGTGAGGTGACCTGTATGATCTTCGGTGGCTTGTCACCTAAGTTCACCCAGTGGATGGGTTCCAAGCGTAAGGCGTTTATGGTGGCTGCCCTCATCTGCGTCATCTTCTCTGTGCTCTTCTTCTTCATGCCTAAGGATGCTGCCTATATCTGGGCACTGATAGGTATTGTAGTACTTACCTCTGTGGGTATCGGTCTTTACTCGCCGCTGCTGTGGTCAATGTATGCGGATGTGGCAGACTATGCTACGGAGAAGAACGGAACTTCTTCCACAGGTCTGATTTTCTCGTCAGGAACAATGGCACAGAAGTTTGGTACGGCTATCTCTGGTTCACTCGTAGCATTGTTGTTGGGTGCTGCCGGCTTTGTTTCAGGTACGGACCCCAATACAGGTGAGACCATAGTGACTATCACGGATATGGAGGCAGTGAAGAACATGGTATGGTCGATCTTCTCGATATTCCCTGCTATCATTGCAGGTATCATTATCCTTCTTACTTATATCTATCCGATTAAGAAATGAATGAGCGTATAAGGTTAATGAGACAGGAAATGCAGGATGTTGTAGAAAACAACATCCTGTGTTTTTGGCTTGATAAGATGGTTGACCGTGAGTATGGTGGCTTTTACGGGCGTATAGATGGTAACAATCAATTACATTCTGAAGCAGAAAAGGGTGCCATCCTCAATGCCCGTATTCTTTGGTCGTTCTCTGCTGCCTATCGGATTTTAAGGAATCCAGCGTATCTGGAAGCCGCTACTCGTGCAAAGAACTATTTCATCAAGCATTTTATCGACTCAGAATACGGCGGTGTATATTGGAGCGTCGACTATCTGGGAAATCCGTTGGATACGAAGAAACAGTTCTATGCCATAGGTTTTGCTATCTATGGACTAACGGAATATGTACGAGCAACAGGTGATAGAGAAGTATTGGACTATGCCTTGCAACTTTATGATTGTATAGAGGAGCATGCACTGGATAGAAAGTATAACGGCTATATTGAGGCCTGCACACGAGAATGGGGTGAGATAGCGGATATGCGTCTTTCGGAACTGGATGCCAATTACCCCAAGTCACAAAATACTCATCTGCATATTATAGAACCTTACACCAATCTGCTAAGGTGTCTGAAGGAACTGCATGCTCAAGAAACCTGTGACTATGTACCCACTATCGGATCGGTATTACCCGTGGGTGTTACCATTCCTGTAGAGACCATCGTTGCCGTTGAGGCTTCGTTACGTAATCTGATAGACATTTTTACAGACCGTATCTTGAATCCTGAAACGCATCACCTTGACCTCTTCTTTGAAATGGATTGGACACGTGAGGCAGGACAGTTGGAGAGTTACGGGCACGATATCGAATGCTCATGGCTCATGCATGAAGCAGCACTGGTTCTAAATGATACAGGGGTGTTAAAGAAGATGGAGCCCATCGTACAATTAGTTGCAAAGGCTTCAGAAAAAGGACTGAATCCGGACGGCTCGATGATTCATGAGGCCAATATGGATACTGGGCATGTGGACGACGACTTGCATTGGTGGGTACAGGCTGAGTCCGTAGTGGGCTTTGCTAATCTTTATCAGTATTTTGGAGATGAGAATGCTCTTGACAAGTCATGGCATTGTTGGGACTATATAAAACGAAACTTGCTTGACCATGAGCATGGTGAATGGTATTGGAGTCGTCATGCTGATGGAACTTTGAATATAGTTGACGATAAAGCCGGTTTTTGGAAGTGTCCCTATCATAATAGTCGTATGTGTCTGGAGATAATGGAGAGATTTACATGATTTTCTTTCATTTTATAGCATATTGAGTAAACATATTCTACAATAATGTACTGATTTATTGGATTTTATTGTGTACCTTTGCCAACGATAAACAAAAAGTTTGATAAACCAACACTAACGAAACGATGAATATTGGTAAGCACATTGAAGAAATTCTAAGGAAGCAGGGTAAGTCTGCTGCCTGGTTAGCAACACAGATTCCCTGTGAGCGCACAAATGTTTACAACATTTTTAAGCGTAAAAGCCTGGATGTACGATTGTTGATGCGTATTAGCACAATTTTACAGTATGACTTCTTTAAGGAATTGTCTGAAGAAGCATTTCCTAAGAACAAATAAATTAAAGCCGTTGCCTCAGAGGTAACGGCTTTTTTTGTGCAAAGTTTTTGATATTTATACCGTTTCTTTGCTATTTTTTTTGTACCTTTGCACTCACTTAAGCGTATTATTAATAATATTATATAATTTATGAACTTTACTTTGTTAATTACCGTCTTGTTGACGGCTATTACATTGGTCGCAGGAGCATATGTTGTTGCAAAACTGATAGGACCGCGTTCCTATAACAAGGTAAAAGGCGAACCCTATGAGTGTGGTATTCCTACTCATGGTACGTCATGGATCCCTGTTGGCATCGGATTCTATCTGTTTGCAATCCTGTTTCTCATGTTTGATGTGGAGACGGTGTTCTTGTATCCTTGGGCTGTCGTCGTGAAAGACTTCGGTGTGATGGCATTGCTGAGCATCGGCTTTTTCTTAGTAGTTCTGGTATTAGGCTTGGCTTATGCCTGGCGGAAAGGAGATTTGGAATGGGAATAAAGCCGAAAATCAAAAGTATTCCCTACGAGGAGTGGAATGATAACGCCTCGTTGGAAAAGATTGTTGATGAACTTCACGAGGGTGGTGTCAATGTGGTGACTGGTTCGTTGGATCAACTCATCAACTGGGGACGTGCCAATTCTCTGTGGTCATTGACGTTTGCTACATCGTGTTGTGGTATTGAGTTTATGGCATGCGGTTGCTCCCGTTATGACTTTGCCCGTTTTGGTTTCGAGGTGACGCGTAACTCTCCTCGTCAGGCAGACTTGATTATGTGTGCTGGTACGATTACTCATAAGATGGCACCAGCCTTGAAGCGTCTGTATGATGAGATGGCAGAACCGAAGTATGTGATTGCCGTAGGTGGCTGTGCTATTAGTGGTGGTCCCTTCAAATCGAGTTACCATGTTGTGAAGGGTATTGAGGAGATTGTTCCTGTTGATGTATTTATTCCAGGTTGTCCTCCTCGTCCAGAGGCTATCATGTATGGTATGATGCAGTTGCAGCGTAAAGTGAAGATTGAGAAATTCTTCGGTGGTGCTAACCATAAGCAGACTGCCGCAGAGAAAGAACTGGGCGTATCAAACGAAGAACTGACATTCCGTAAGTTAGGTGATCATCGTCGTGCCCCTATCGTGGTGACAGATGTGCCTAAAGAGTTTACAGAAGAGATTCAGAATACTCAGAATATTCAAAATACTCAGAGTATTCAGACTAAATCAGAGGAGGCCGCCGTATGAAATTAGAGTTCTTATCATTTGATTTTGACAAGTTTGCTGCTGAGATGCAGGACTTGAAAGACAAGAAGGGCTTTGACTATCTTGTAACGATTATCGGCGAGGACTTTGGCGAAGAGGGATTAGGCTGTATCTACATTCTTGAGAATACCCAAACCCATGAGCGTTGCTCCGTCAAGATGATCGCCAAGACACAGGTCTGCGGTGACGGTATTGCTATCAATGGGACAGGAGAGACAGACGGACAGGTTGTTCCGTATCTTCCAACTGTATCAAAGATTTGGCATGTTGCTGATCTGTTGGAGCGCGAGGTTTATGATTTCTATGGTATTGTATTCTTGGGTCATCCCGATATGCGCCGACTCTTCCTTCGTAGTGACTTCAAGGGATTCCCCTTCCGCAAAAACTGGGAGTTCAATGATTCTTATACTTTAGAAGATGACGTTGAACCTGACTATGGCTTAGAGTACTATATTGACAAATATGATAACTTGCAGTCAAAGCGTAATAAGCTGTTTACGTCTGACGAATATGTTATCAATATCGGTCCTCAGCATCCTTCTACTCATGGAGTACTACGTTTGCAGACCGTTCTTGACGGAGAGATTGTGAAACGTGTTTATCCGCACCTTGGCTATATCCATCGTGGTATTGAGAAGATGTGTGAGTCATTGACTTATCCGCAGTCACTGGCGTTGACCGATCGTCTGAACTATCTCTCAGCGATGATGCATCGTCATGCATTGGTGGGTGTCATCGAGGAAGGACTGGGTGTTGAGTTGACTGACCGTATCAAGTATATCCGTACTATCATGGATGAGTTGCAGCGTATCGACTCTCACTTGCTTTATGTAGGTTGCTGTGCTCAGGATATGGGTGCCCTGACAGCATTCCTCTATTCGATGCGTGACCGTGAGCATGTGCTCAACTGTATGGAGGAAACTACGGGTGGTCGACTGATCCAGAACTATTATAGAATAGGTGGACTTCAGGATGATATCGATCCGAACTTCGTAAAGAATGTCAAGGCCCTTGTGAAGTATCTGAAGCCAATTATTCAGGAATATGTGGATGTATTCGGTGATAACATCATCACTCACAAGCGTTTCGAGAAAGTGGGTCCGATGAATTTGGAGGATTGTATCAGTTATGCCGTTACAGGTCCTGCCGGACGTGCTTCCGGTTGGCAGAATGATGTTCGTAAGAATCATCCATACGACATGTATGACAAGGTAGAGTGGGAGCAGATTACGATGACAGGTTGTGATACGATGGACCGTTATACCTGCCATATTAACGAGATGTATCAGAGTCTGCATATCATTGAGCAACTCATTGACAACATCCCAGAGGGTGATTTCTATGTGAAGCAGAAACCGATCATCAAGGTACCCGAAGGACAGTGGTACTTCTCTGTTGAGGGCGCCAGTGGTGAGTTCGGTGTTTATCTTGACTCTCGTGGTGATAAGAGTCCATATCGTCTGAAGATGCGTCCGATGGGTCTCTCTCTTACTGGTGCGCTTGATCCGATGTTGCGTGGTCAGAAGATTGCCGACCTCGTGGCTACGGGTGCTGCTATTGATTTTGTAATTCCTGATATTGACAGATAAAAGCGAAGGATTATGTTTGATTTTAGTATAGTTACACAATGGTTCGACGCTCTCCTTCGCGATACGCTCGGTTTAGGAGATTTCTGGTCGATATTGATAGAGTGTGTATTGGTTGGCGTCGGTATCCTTGTAGGATATTCGCTGATTGCTATTGCACTGATATTTATGGAGCGTAAGGTATGTGCCTATTTCCAGTGCCGTTTAGGTCCGATGCGTGTCGGATACTGGGGATTGCTGCAGGTGTTCGCCGATGTCTTGAAGATGCTCATCAAAGAGATCTTCTTCGTCGACAAGGCTGATAAGTTCCTCTATATTGTTGCGCCTTTGTTGGTGATAATCGGTTCTGTTGGTGCTTTCTCCTTCCTTCCATGGAACAATGGTGCTACAATACTCGATTTCAATGTGGGTGTGTTCCTGCTTACAGCCATCTCTTCGATTGGCGTAATAGGTATCTTCCTCGCAGGTTGGGGTTCTAACAATAAGTATTCTGTGGTTTCTGCTATGCGTGCTGCTGTGCAGATGATTTCTTACGAAATGTCACTCTGCCTGTGTCTGATTACTGCTGTGATTTTAACAGGTACAATGCAGATGTCGGGTATTGTTGAGGCTCAGACAGGTCCTTGGAAATGGCTTATCTTCCAAGGTCATGTTCCAGCAATCATTGCTTTCTTGGTATTCCTCGTCGCAGGTAATGCTGAGGCCAACCGTGGTCCGTTTGATATGGCGGAGGCCGAGAGTGAGTTGACAGCAGGTCATCATACGGAGTATTCAGGTATGGGATTTGGATTCTTCTATCTCGCAGAGTTCCTGAATCTGTTTATCATCGCTGGTATTGCCGCAACGGTATTCCTCGGTGGTTGGGCTCCTGTGAACATTGGTATTGAGGCTTTTGACGAGGTGATGAATTACATCCCGGGTATCGTATGGTTTATGGGTAAGGCGTTCTTCTTGGTATGGATTCTGATGTGGATCAAATGGACCTTCCCTCGTCTGCGTATTGACCAGATTCTGAAATTAGAATGGAAGTACTTGATGCCGCTGGGTCTCTTCGACCTTGTTTTGATGACGGTGGTAGTGGCATTGGGCTTATATATTAAATAAGGTGTAGCAATGGAAGATAATAAATCATATTTCGGAGAAATAGGACATGGTCTGAAGACACTGGCTACGGGTATGAAGATTACCTGGAAGGAATATTTCAAGGATTTCTTCACCAACAAATCGACAGAGCAGTATCCTGAGAACCGCAAGACGACACTTCATGTGGCAAAGCGTCATCGTGGACGTTTGGTTTTCAAGCGTAACGAGGATGGAAGTTATAAGTGTACGGCTTGTACATTGTGTGAGAAGACTTGTCCGAATGGTACCATTAAGATTACTTCCCACATGGAAGAGGATCCAGAGACTGGTAAGAAAAAGAAAGTGCTCGATGACTATCAGTACGACTTAGGTGACTGTATGTTCTGTCAGCTCTGTACGAATGCCTGCAACTTTGATGCCATTGAGTTCACCAATGATTTCGAGAACAGTGTTTTTGATCGTGGTGCCTTGGTGCTTCATCTGGACAAGGAGATTTACAAGGGTGGTTCACTGCCTCATCTGATTGACGGTGGTGCTCCGCAGGAAATCGGTAAGTTTAATACTAAAACGAAGTAAACAGTTATGGGTAATATGATTATGTTTACGATTTTAGCGGCAGTCATTGTCATTTCAGCGTTGTTGTGTGTGACGACGAAAAGGATTATGCGTGCCGCGACCTATATGTTGTTTGTGCTCTTAGGAGTATCAGGCATCTATTTCCTGTTAGACTATACCTTTTTAGGTGCTGCTCAAATAGCCGTTTATGCTGGTGGCGTAACGATGATTCTCGTCTTTGCCATCCAGTTGGTGAGTAAACGTTCACTTCAGGGAATGGAAGAAAGAGTGAAGGCGAGTAAGATGATTACGGGTGCCCTCGCTGCATTGGCAGGACTGGTCGTTGTCAGTCTTATTCTATTGAAGACAGGTTTCATCACTCAAGAGATTTCCAACACGGAACTTCCGATGAAAGAGATTGGAATGTCGTTGGTAGGCAGTGGTAAGTATCAATATGTACTTCCCTTTGAGTTTATCTCAGTATTCCTACTGGCATGTATTATTGGTGGTTTGGTTATAGCAAGAAAGGAGGAGAAGCAATGATTCCTATAGAATGTTATTTCGTGCTGAGTGCATTGTTGTTCTTCATCGGTGTCTATGGTTTTGTGACTCGTCGCAACCTGATTGCCATGCTCATCTCTGTGGAGTTGGTACTCAATGCAGTGGATATCAATTTTGCCGCTATCAATCGTCTGCTTTATCCCGACGGGATGGAAGGTATGTTTATGACCCTCTTCGTGATTGGTGTCGCAGCGGCAGAATCGGCAGTAGCAATCGCAATTATCATCAATGTCTATCGTAACTTCCGGAGCGATAGTGTTGACAGTATTAAGAATATGAAATGGTAAATGGTTATGGAAATATATAGTTATTCATTTCTGATCCTTCTGCTGCCTGCGCTTTCCTTCGTGGTTCTTGCGTTGGCAGGCATGAAGATGTCCCATAAGACAGCAGGTCTTATCGGTACTACATCTTTGGGACTGGTAACGGTATTATCCTACTTGACGGCATTCGCTTATTTCACGGCTGACCGTACGGCAGATGGTACTTACGCTACATTGGTTCCTTATAACTACACATGGTTGCCGTTGGGTAATCTGCATTTTGATATGGGTATCATGTTGGATCCTATCTCGGTGATGATGCTGATTGTCATCTCAACGGTATCGTTTATGGTACATATCTACTCGTTCGGGTATATGCATGGCGAGAAAGGCTTCCAGCGTTACTATGCGTTCCTGAGTCTCTTCACCATGTCGATGCTTGGACTGGTATTGGCTACGAATATCTTCCAGATGTACACTTTCTGGGAGTTGGTAGGTGTATCTTCTTATCTGTTGATTGGATTCTACTATCCGTTGAAGCCCGCCATTGCAGCTTCTAAGAAGGCGTTTATCGTGACGCGCTTTGCAGATATGTTCTTCCTGATTGGTATTCTGCTCTTCGGTTACTATACCGACTCATTCAGTTTCTCATTTGCTGGTGAGATTGTGATGGGAGAGGGTACAACTCCGTTTATTGCAGGTAATGCAGCCAAGGCGATGTCTGTCGGTGCAATGGTCATTCCTACTGCATTGGTATTGATGTTTATCGGTGGTGCTGGTAAGAGTGCGATGTTCCCGTTGCACATTTGGTTACCTGATGCTATGGAAGGTCCGACACCTGTATCTGCCTTGATTCATGCTGCAACGATGGTTGTTGCTGGTGTATTCCAGATTGCCCGTATGTTCCCCCTTTGGGTAGAATATGCACAACCACAGTTGAGCATTGTAGTATGGGTGGGTGTATTCACTGCTTTCTATGCCGCTGCCGTTGCTTGTGCACAGAGTGATATCAAACGTGTTCTTGCTTTCTCGACGATTTCGCAGATTGCCTTCATGATGGTAGCACTGGGCGTTTCATTGCCTGGTGAGCATGGTGTACTCGACAATCATGCACAACTGGGTTTCATGGCAGGTATGTTCCATCTCTTCACTCACGCGATGTTCAAGGCTTGCCTGTTCCTCGGTGCTGGTTGTATCATTCATGCCGTCCATAGCAATGAGATGGAAATGATGGGCGGTCTGCGTAAGTATATGCCGATTACGAATATCACGTTCCTGATCTCATGTTTCGCTATTGCAGGTATCCCGTTCTTCTCAGGCTTCAGTTCAAAGGATGAGATCATCACGGCTTGCTTTGCCTACAGCCCAGTGGTTGGTTGGATCATGACAGGTATCGCTGCGATGACGGCTTTCTATATGTTCCGCTTGTACTACGGTATATTCTGGGGTACGGAGAACAAAGAGGCTCATGCACACCATACACCTCATGAAGCCCCAGCCACGATGACTGTTCCTCTGATTGTACTTTGTGTCATCACGATGGGTGTAGGTATTTACTCTACCATTGCAGGTTTTGCAGGATGGGGAGGCTCTTTCGGTCAGTTTGTCAATGCCGAGAGTACTAACTACACCATCCATTTCGATACACAGATTGCTTTGACTTCTACGATTATCGCTATCCTGAGTATCTGCCTCGCTACCTATATATATAAAGGTGAGAGCCAGCCTATTGCCGACCGTCTGTATAAGACGTTCCCGAAGTTGCATCAGGCAGCCTATAAACGTTTCTATCAGGATGAGATATGGCAGTATGTCACCCATCGCATCATTTTCCGTTGCATCTCTAAGCCCGTTGCATGGTTTGACCGTCACATCGTCGATGGTACATTCAATTTCATGGCGTGGGGTGCCAATGAGGCAGGTGAGAGTATTCGTCCCTGGCAGAGTGGTGATATCCGTCAGTATGCTGTCTGGTTCCTGACTGGTTCTGTAGCCATCACATTAATCCTGCTTGCAATCTAAAAAGAAAGTTACAATTATGAGTATATTAACATTATTCGTAGTAATCCCCGCTCTGATGCTTCTTGGTCTTTGGTTGGCCAAGAGTCTCAATCAGGTGCGTGGCGTGATGGTGGCTGGCGCTTCGTTGTTGCTGGCACTGTCAGTGTGGCTGACCATCTATTTCGTTCAGCAACGTGCAGCAGGTAATACCGATGTGATGTTGTTGACGGCATCCATGCCTTGGTTCAAGCCGCTTAATATTGCTTATTCTGTGGGTGTCGATGGTATATCCGTTGTGATGTTATTGCTGTCGAGCATCATTGTCTTCACGGGTACGTTTGCCTCTTGGCAACTTAAACCGTTGACAAAGGAGTACTTCCTGTGGTTTACCCTTCTTTCTACAGGTGTCTATGGCTTCTTCATCTGCACTGACATGTTCACTATGTTCATGTTCTATGAGGTCGCCCTGATTCCCATGTACCTGTTGATTGGTGTATGGGGTAGTGGTAACAAGGAGTATGCTGCCATGAAGTTGACGTTGATGCTGATGGGAGGTTCCGCTCTTTTGATTATCGGTATCTTAGGTATCTATTATTATAGTGGTGCCACCACGATGAATGTCATCGAGATTGCCGCCCTGAATAATATCCCCGTGGATACGCAGAAGATCTTCTTTCCCTTCATCTTCATCGGTTTCGGAGTGCTGGGTGCACTATTCCCTTTTCACACATGGTCACCTGATGGTCATGCTTCGGCACCTACGGCTGTGTCTATGTTACATGCTGGTGTGTTGATGAAACTGGGAGGCTATGGCTGTTTCCGTGTAGCGATGTATCTGTTACCTGATGCTGCCAATGAGTTGGCATGGATTTTCTTGATTCTCACCACCATCTCGGTAGTATATGGAGCCTTCTCCGCTTGTGTACAGACTGACTTGAAGTACATCAACGCTTATTCGTCGGTATCACACTGCGGCTTGGTGCTCTTTGCTCTGTTGATGATGACAAAGACTTCGTGTACGGGTGCTATCCTGCAAATGTTGTCACACGGTTTGATGACGGCCCTCTTCTTTGCACTCATCGGTATGATTTATGGACGTACACATACCCGTGATATCCGCTACTTGGATGGTCTGATGAAGATTATGCCTTTCCTCGCAGTTGGTTATGTTGTAGCAGGTTTGGCTAACCTTGGCCTGCCTGGTTTCTCTGGTTTCATTGCTGAGATGACTATTTTCGTGGGTTCTTTCGAAAATCCTGACAATTTCCATCGTGTAGCAACGATCATTGCTTGTACTTCTATCGTTGTAACGGCAGTCTATATCCTTCGTGTTGTGGGTAAGATTCTGTATGGTGAGGTGAAGAACAAGCATTATCTCGAACTGACAGATGCGACATGGGATGAGCGTGTTGCTGTCATTTGTTTGATCGCCTGTGTGGCAGGTCTCGGTTTGTTCCCCTTGTGGGCAAGCAATGTCATCAGTGATGCCGTAGGACCAATTCTTGCTAATATCATTTAATAAAGGAGGACGAAAGATATGAATTACGGACAATTCTTAAATATGATTCCCGAGTTTTATCTCGTAATCATCTTGTTAACTGTTTTCGTAGTAGACTTCATCGCGCATAGTAGTGAGAAGAAGCATGACGCCCTCTTTGCAGTATCCGTCGCTCTGATGGCTGTATTGCCAGTGCGCATCGCCTTGCTGTCTGAACCTGCTGAGGCTTTTGGTGGTATGTATGTTGCTTCTCAGGCTTCCAATGTCATGAAGATCATCCTGAGTGTCGGTACGCTCATCGTGCTGATTATGGCAGAACCCTGGCTGAAGAACGAAGTCAAACGGAATGAGGGCGAGTTCTATATGTTGGTACTCTCTACGTTGCTGGGTATGTTTATCATGACTTCCAGTGGCAATTTCCTGATGTTCTTCTTAGGATTAGAGATGGCAAGTGTACCGATGGCATGTCTGGTGGCTCTTGACAAATGGAAGAAGAACTCTGCTGAGGCTGGAGCCAAGTATGTCCTTATCGCTACTTTCTCAAGTGGTGTGATGCTCTTCGGACTTTCCTTTGTCTATGCTGCTACAGGTACGCTCTATTTCGATGATGTCGCTCAGGAACTTACCGTGAGTCCTCTGAGCATCATGGGCTTGGTGTTCTTCTTCAGTGGACTGGGCTTCAAACTCTCACTCGTTCCCTTCCATTTCTGGACAGCAGATACATACGAGGGAGCACCGACGCCCGTTACGGGTTATCTGAGCGTTTGTTCCAAGGGTGCTGCTGCTTTTGCA
Source organism: Prevotella sp. (assembly GCA_045225255.1). Taxonomy (GTDB): domain Bacteria; phylum Bacteroidota; class Bacteroidia; order Bacteroidales; family Bacteroidaceae; genus Prevotella. Next base: position 53,222 of record JBGVBD010000085.1, read on the forward strand.
CTGATGGTTATCTTGGCAAAGGCTTTCACACCGCTGCTGGCTTATGGCGAGTATATGCTCTATATCGTCATTGTGCTGAGTATCACGATTGCCAACCTGTTTGCCATCCGTCAGTCGGAGTTGAAGCGCTTCATGGCGTTCAGTTCTATCTCTCAGGCAGGTTATATCATGTTAGCTGTTATCGGTGTCTCTCAAGTAGGTATGGCAGCCTTGATGTATTACATTCTCGTTTATGTCGTAGCTAATATGGCTGTCTTCACCGTCATCAGTGCTGTAGAACAAAAGAGTGGTTCGACACTGATGTCTGCTTATAATGGTCTCTATCAGACCAACCCGAAACTGTCGTTCTTGATGACGCTGGCTTTGTTCTCACTGGCAGGTATTCCCCCATTTGCCGGTATGTTCTCGAAATTCTTCGTGTTCATGGCAGCAGCCGAACAAGGTTCGTTCTGGGCTTACTTTGTCGTATTCATTGCCTTGATCAATACGGTGGTGTCACTCTACTACTATCTGTTGATAGTGAAAGCAATGTATATCAAGCCTTCAGATAATCCATTGCCTGCTTTCAAGACAGACATCAGTACGCGTCTGGCTTTGGCAGTTTGTACGGTAGGTATTGCCCTCTTCGGCATCTGTTCCTGCATTTACGACTGGCTTTTTGCCTCTTCTGCATTGTAAACAGAAGCATTTTGCGATATCAAAACGCCCTTGGTGATGATGTCATCAAGGGCGTTTTTCTTGACTTATATCACGTTTTAGCCGTTTTTTTGTCGATTTGTGTACGAAAACAGAACGACGAATATGAAAACTCAATACCTTTGCAGCGCAATTCAAACAATGAATGCATAGTGATTATTTAGGATAATTATTAATTAAAAAAGAAAAGAAGATTATGAAAAAAATGATGATGACTCTTGTTGCTATCGCAATGGCAACAACAATGAATGCACAGTGGTATGTTGGTGGTACCGTAGGTTACAACTACAACAAGGACAACAACACTGACATTACAACCAACACCTTCTCCATTCTTCCTGAGGTTGGTTACAACTTGAACGATAGCTGGGCTGTAGGTGCAAAGATTGGTTACGCTTATGCTAAGGTTGGTGAGGCTAAGACTAACACTTTCGTTGTAAATCCTTATGCTCGTTACACCTTCGTTAAGCTCGACAAGGTTAACTTCTTTGTAGATGGCGGTTTTGAGTACCAGTATCTGAAGCAGGGTGACGCTAGCGCCAATGGTTTCGGTATCAACGTGAAGCCAGGTGTCGCTGTTAATCTGAACGAGAAGGTTAGTTTCGTAGCTCACATCGGTAAGTTCGGTTGGGATACTGCTAAGTGGAAGGATGCTGAGTCTAGCAACACTGTAAGCCTCGGTCTTGACCTCGCTTCTGTTGACTTCGGTTTGTACTTCAACTTCTAATCAAGGAAGAGTAATTAAAAAAATAATAGGAGAGCATCCAATCGGATGCTCTCTTTGTTTTCTTATCAATAATATTCCTTATTTCTTGCTACGTTGTAATTCTTCTTTGAGGAATTGCGGTGTATAGCCTTTTTTCGATTTTGCCACTTCTTCGGGCGTTCCCGTAGAGAGGATGGTACCACCGTTACGACCACCTTCTGGTCCCATGTCGATGATATAGTCGGCGAGTTTGATGACGTCAAGGTTATGCTCAATAACAATGACAGTATTCCCTCGGTCAACGAGTTTCTGAAGCACGTCCATAAGGATGCGGATGTCTTCAAAATGCAAACCCGTAGTCGGTTCGTCAAGAATATACAGTGTCTTACCTGTATCTTTCTTCGCGAGTTCGGTGGCAAGTTTCACGCGTTGGCTCTCACCACCGCTAAGCGTCGTCGAAGGTTGACCGAGTTTCACATATCCCAAACCGACATCTTGTAAAGTTTTGATTCTTCGAAGGATATCGGGAACGTTCTCAAAGAACTCTACCGCCTGGTTGATGGTCATATCGAGCACATCGGCAATCGATTTTCCCTTGAAACGTACTTCCAGCGTCTCACGGTTATAACGCTTGCCATGACATTCCTCACAAGGCACCTGTATGTCGGGCAGGAAATTCATCTCGATAGTCTTATAGCCATTACCGCCACACGTCTCACAGCGTCCGCCTTTCACGTTGAATGAGAAGCGACCGGGCTTATAACCACGTATCTGAGCCTCTGGCAGATGGACGAACAGGTTACGGATATCCGAGAACACACCCGTATAGGTGGCGGGGTTCGAACGGGGTGTGCGACCGATAGGACTTTGGTCTACATTTACCACCTTGTCGATATGTTCCAGTCCCTCTATCGTGTCATACGGCATCGGCTGTTGCAGGGAACGGTAGAAGTGTTTCGAGAGGATAGGGTAGAGTGTCTCGTTGATGAGCGTCGATTTGCCAGAGCCTGACACACCCGTTACTACGATGAGTCTGCCGAGTGGAAATGCTACGTCGATATTCTTCAGGTTATTACCCATACAACCCTTTAGGACGAGGCTCTGTCCGTTACCTTTACGTCGTGTGGATGGAACCTCAATATTGAGTTTGCCATTTAGGTATTGCGCTGTAATGGTCTCTGTCTTCAACATTTCCTCGGGTGTACCTTGGAACACCACCTCACCGCCTTTTCGTCCTGCCTTTGGACCGATGTCCACAATATAGTCGGCATGGACCATCATATCACGGTCATGTTCCACCACAATAACGGTATTTCCGAGGTCGCGCAATTCCTTGAGTGAGTGAATCAGTCGCTCGTTATCCCGTTGATGCAGTCCGATACTCGGTTCGTCGAGGATGTACAGCACGTTGACGAGTTGTGAACCAATTTGCGTGGCAAGACGGATGCGCTGACTCTCACCGCCTGAGAGGGATGCTGACTGCCTGTTCAGGGCGAGATAGTCGAGACCGACGTCCAAGAGGAAGTCCAGTCGTGTTTTGATCTCTTTCAGAATCTCTGAGGCTATCTGTCGCTGTTGGTTCTCTAAGTGCTTGTCAACCTCGTCTAACCATTCCCGCAGTTCCGACAGGTCCATATTAGACAATTCCGAGATGTTCTTGTCCCATATCTTATACGACAGGGCTTCGCGATTCAGTCTTTGCCCTTTGCATTCCGGGCAGACACATTCTGCCAGAAACTGGTCAGCCCATTTCTGACCGCCACTGCTATCATCGTTTTCCATGACGTTACGCAGGTATTTCACGATACCGTCGAAACTCACGAAGTAGTCGCTGGACGTATGTACTAGTTCCTTGTCGATGCGCACATCGTCCAACGAGCCGTAGAGTATCTCGTTCAGTGCTTCGTCGGGAATCTCATCGATGGGGGTCTTGATATCAAAATCGTATTTCTTCAGGATGGCATCAATCTGCCAGAATATCATCTGGTTTTTGTATTTTCCCAGTGGAACGATAGCCCCATCGTGGATGCTCAGTCGGCGGTTGGGAATCACTTTTTCCAAGTCTATCTCGTTGATATATCCCAATCCCTTGCAACGAGGGCAAGCCCCTTGGGGAGAGTTGAATGAAAATGTGTTAGGTGCTGGGTCACTGTAAGATACGCCAGTAGTAGGACACATGAATCTCTTGGAAAAATGCTTCACTTCCCCTGTCTCGTAGTCGATAATCATCAGCAATCCTTCGCCCTGTTTCATTGCCATAGCGACAGACTTTTTAAGTCTATCGGAAGAATTATTCTGATTAATCATCATCCTGTCAATTACTACCTCGATGTCGTGGTTTCTATAGCGGTCCACTTTCATGCCCTGTGTGATTTCCTGCACCTCACCATCCACACGGACATGTAGGAAACCTTTGCGGCGCAGACTCTCGAAGAGGTCGCGATAATGACCTTTACGACTTCTCACCACAGGTGCGAGAATCAGTATCTTCCGTCCCGCATAGTCGTGCTCAATCATATTCAGCACCTTCTCTTCGGTGTATTTCACCATTGGTTCCCCCGTCATGTAACTATATGCCTTGCCAGCCCTTGCAAAGAGCAGACGCATATAGTCGTAGATTTCTGTCGTCGTACCTACAGTAGAACGAGGGTTCTTGTTCGTTGTCTTCTGTTCGATGCTGATGACGGGTGAGAGTCCTGTGATTTTATCTACGTCGGGACGTTCCATTCCACCGAGGAAGTTACGGGCGTATGCCGAGAAGGTCTCGATATACCGCCGTTGCCCCTCTGCAAAGATGGTATCGAAGGCAAGCGACGACTTACCGCTGCCACTCAGACCCGTAATCACGGTGAGTGAATGGCGTGGTATTCTCACGTCCACGTTCTTCAGGTTGTGGACCCTTGCCCCCCATACGTGGATGTGCTGGTCACTGCTCATAAGTGCTGTTGGTGATCTCGTTGAATTTCCGCAACAGGTTCACGTCTCTCTTGATGTCAAATTCCTTGCCGTCACCGCCCTTTGCCCTCGCTCTGACAAAGTAGACGCCGTCCTTTACGGGTTTGCCTTTATACGTGCCGTCCCATCCGTTCTTCTCGTCTGTCCATTCCGTCCACGTATAGAGACATTGTCCCCAGCGGTTGAAGATCATTGCCCTGAACTCGACGATGTTCTGGTAGTTTGATTTTGCTTGATACCAGTCGTTGATACCATCGCCATTGGGCGAAAAGGCATTAGGCATTTCCAGTTTACTTGCCTGCACAGCGGTGGTGTCCGTCTGTTCTTCGCCTTCCTCGTCGTCGTCATCGTCATCGGCAAAAGCACTTGTCGGTGCAGTCAGAAATGCCGCCAAGAGTGCTGCGAAGAGCATGAGAAGTCTGTATTTGGTTTTCATATTCACTAATTTACTCGCAAAATTACGAAAAATCTGATGAAGCGAGAAGAAAAAATTGTTTTATTTTCTCGAACGTGAAGATTTTATTAAAAAGTCAGGGGCAAAAACAAAAGATTTATTCTTTTTTTTGTAATTTTGTAGGCGAAAAGTCTAAAAAACTGAAATTATGAAGCGATTATTGCGATATATCCTGCCTCTGTTTCTGTTGTTCACCGTCTCGGTAGAAACGGCACTCGCCCAGCAATCGAACATCCGTGAGCAGCATGAGGTGAAGCGTAAGGAAACGATCTTTGGCATTTCCCGTATGTATGGCATCACCATACAGGAACTCATCAATGCCAATCCCATCATGAATACTCCAGGCTATGAGTTGAAGAAGGGCGATGTCATCAATATCCCTTGGCCAGCCAACCAACCACAGTCCGACCAACCCCAACAGCCGACAGCCGTCACAGAGCAGCCCATAGCTAATAGTCAAAGGCTACGGGTAGGCGAGCAAAGCTCGGGAATGCAGTCAACAGCCAACGGTCAAACGCCAACAGTTCAGAAGACTGACGTACGTAATCGTGAGATTCGTGTGGGTGTGATGTTGCCGCTTCATAAGATCAATGGCGACGGCAAGCGTATGATGGAGTATTATCGTGGTATCCTGATGGCATGCGACAGCCTGCGTGCCAATGGTATCTCTACAGATATCCGTGCGTGGAATGTGGCAGAGGAGAGTGATATCCGAACCTTCCTCGACGACCCGAAGGCTGCCGAGTGTGATGTGATTATCGGTCCGCTTTATTCGAAGATGATGAAACCGTTAAGTGACTTTGTCACTTCGCATGACATCCGTCTGTTTATACCTTTCTCTATTAATACACACGAGACGTTGGTTAACCGTAATATTTTCCAGGTCTATCAGGCTCATACAGAACAGAACGAACAGTTCATCAATCATTTCATGGAGTCCTTCAGCGATACCCATCCTGTGTTTATCGACTGCAACGACACCACCAGCCAGAAAGGTATCTTCACCTTTGGACTGCGTCGTCGTCTGGAGGCAAAGGACATCGCCTATAAGATTACCAACCTCAATTCCAGCGAGGCGGCGTTCTTTAAATCGTTCGATGTCAACAAGCGTAACATGGTGATTCTCAATACTGCCCGTTCCAAGGAACTCAATGCTGCCATGGCGAAACTCAATGGTCTTCGTCTCTCTCATCCTGAACTGCAGATCAGCGTTTTCGGCTATACCGAGTGGATGCTGCTTACACGTCATCAGTTGGAGAACTTCTACAAGTTTGACACCTATATCCCCGCCACGTTCCATACCGATCTTCAGTCGCCGCGCACCAAGCGTTTCCAGACGAAATATCGTTGGAACTTCCATTCTGATCTGATGAACTCACTGCCGCGCTTTGCCATTACAGGTTTCGACCATGCCTATTTCCTCTTGAAAGGACTGCATATCTTTGGTAAGAACTTTACGGGTGGTGCAGGCATGGTAGGCTATAAGCCCATACAGACGCCTCTTCATTTCGAGCGTCTCGGCAACGGTGGTCTGCAAAACCGTTCCGTCGTCTTCGTCCACTACTTGCCGGAGAAGAAAACGGAAACGATCACTTTTTAATTGATAATTGATAATGATGCGTCGATTACTTATCCTTCTCGCTTTTATTCCTCTTTTCGCTACTGCTCAGGTCGGTGAATACCGCTCCGAGTTTGCTGTGGGTGTTAATGGCGGTTATATGCTCAGCAATGTAGGCTTCCAACCTTCTGTCCCCCAGTCGATGCTGGGCGGTTTTACGGGAGGTATCACGTTGCGCTACACTTGCGAGAAATACTTCAAGAGCATCTGTGCCATCGTTGCCGAGGTGAATATCGCACAGACAGGATGGAAGGAAAAGATTCTCGATAGCAAAAACGAGCCTGTGTACTATACCGACGATGCCTCTGATGCCCTGCGTTATGAGCGACATGCCACCTACTTGCAGATACCCCTCATGGCACGTCTCGGATGGGGTAGGGAGCGCCGTGGTGTGCAAGGCTTCATACAGATAGGTCCGCAGATTGGTATCTTCATGAACGAGTCTACCTCGTCCAACCTTATCCCTGGTAAGGAGACAGCCACACAGCGTACCTCGAATATCGTCGCACAAGACTCGATGGCGATAGAGAAGAAGTTCGACTATGGCATCACAGGAGGTGCAGGCGTTGAGTTCTCTATTCCGAAGGTCGGACATTTCCTTCTCGAAGGACGCTATTATTACGGACTCGGCAATATCTTCGGCAATTCCAAGAGTGACTACTTCGGCAAGTCCAACTACGGACAGATTGTCATCAAGGCAACCTACCTTTTCGACATCTTCCGCACGAAGAACGACAAGATCAAATAGTTGTCTTTAAACTTTAATCTCTAAACTTTAAACTTTACAAAGATATGTTCAAAAATCATCCTAAAGGTCTTTTGCAGGCCGCTCTGAGTAACATGGGCGAGCGTTTCGGCTACTACATCATGAATGCCGTCCTCGTGTTGTTCCTCTGTTCCAAGTTCGGACTCTCCGACGAAACCAGTGGTATCATCTATTCCTGTTTCTATGCAGGTATCTATGTGTTGAGTCTGGTAGGTGGTATCATTGCCGACCGTACACAGAATTACAAGGGTACCATCATGACGGGACTCATCATCATGGCGTCAGGCTATGTCATCCTGTCCGTACCCATCCTCGCCACTGCAGGTAATATCTCGTGGCTGCTGCCACTGACCTGTCTGGCATTGTTCCTCATTGCCTTTGGTAATGGTCTGTTCAAAGGCAACCTGCAAGCCATTGTCGGACAGATGTACGACAACTTCGAGGCTGAGGCAGCCAAGCAAGGAGAAGAAGCGTTGCGTAAGGTACAAGGCAAGCGCGACTCAGGTTTCCAGATATTCTATGTCTTCATCAATATCGGTGGACTCATCGCCCCCTTTGTGGCACCGCTGCTGCGTGGCTGGTGGCTGAAGGTTAACGGACTCACTTACGATGCCTCGTTGCCCGCCCTCTGTCATAAGTATATCAACGAGGGTGCTGCCATCTCTGCTGATGCCCTGCAGAACCTCAACGAACTCGCTACGAAGGTAGGAGGCAGCACTGCCGACCTCTCGGCTTTCTGTTCTCAGTATCTTGACATCTTCAATACTGGTATTCATTATTCGTTCATTGCTTCGGTCGTTGCCATGCTCATCTCGCTGGTCATCTTCCTCTTCTCGCGTAAGATGTTCCCCACACCGGGCAAGAAGGAAACCGTTGTGTCAGAGAATTACACCGAAGAAGAGAAGAAAGCAATGGCAACGGAGATCAAACAGCGTATGTATGCCCTCTTTGCCGTCCTCGGCATTGCTGTGTTCTTCTGGTGGTCGTTCCATCAGAATGGTACCTCGATGTCACTCTTCGCCCGTGACTTCGTCAATACCTCTATCTTCCCGCCCGAGATATGGCAGGCAGTCAATCCGTTCTTCGTTATTGTCCTCACACCGATTATCATGTGGATATTCTCTACGCTGGAGCGTGCAGGACGCGCCATCTCTACGCCTCGTAAGATTGCCTACGGTATGGGAATAGCAGGTATCGCCTACCTCTTTATGACACTGTTCTGCTATATGCAGTCCTATCCTTCTGCAGAGGTCTTCACCGCCCTCGATACCAATGTGGCAGCAGGCATGAAGTCAGGTGCATGGGTACTCATCGTTTACTATTTCTTCATGACCGTCGCTGAATTGTTCATCAGCCCGTTGGGACTTTCTTTCGTCTCAAAGGTAGCCCCCAAGAACCTGCAGGGACTCTGTCAGGGCTTGTGGCTCGGAGCCACTGCTGTCGGTAACGGACTGTTGTGGATTGGTCCGTTGATGTACAACAAATGGTCTATCTGGGAGTGCTGGGCAGTCTTCTTTGCTGTTTGTCTCATTTCCATGGGTATCATGTTCGGCATGGTGAAATGGCTCGAAAGAGTGACGAAGTAATCATATAATCAGGTACGAATGATTCTCAGCCTTGTCCTCTCGAGTTTCCTGACGCTGGTGGAACTCAACTGCGAGAATCTGTTCGACTGTAAACACGATAGTCTGAAGCAGGATTCCGAATGGACTCCTGCTTCAGTGCGTCATTGGACCCCTGACCGTTATTGGCAGAAAGTGAATCATATCGGACAGACCATCCTTTCCTGTCAGGAAGAGAGTGTGCCCGATCTTGTTGCACTGGTGGAAGTGGAAAACGATTCCGTGCTCTTCGATTTGACACGTCGTTCCCTGTTGCGGAACGCAGGCTATCATTATCTGATGACGGAGTCGCCCGATGAGCGTGGCATTGATGTGGCCTTGCTCTATCAGCCGATGTCATTCCGCCCTCTGTGTTATGAGACGTTCCGCATCACGCCTTTGGAGGGCATGCGTCCCACCCGTGATATCCTCTACGTGAAGGGCGAAATCCTTCATGGTGACACGTTGCATGTTTTTGTGGTTCATGCCCCCAGCCGTTATGGCGGTGAGCGACAGACGCGTCCCAACCGTCAGTTGGTGGCTGACAGGTTGGTACAGGCAATAGACTCTATCCGTCATGACACACCTCAGGCAAAGATGGTTGTTGTCGGTGATTTCAATGATGAGGCGACCAGTCCTGCTCTGCTCTTCCTTGCCGACCATGACCTGCATAACGTTACTGCCGATGCTAAAGGCATGCATGGTGCCGAGGCAACCTATTATTATCAGGGAGAGTGGGGGAGTATCGACCATGTGCTGGTCAGTGCCCCATTGGTTCCCCTTGTCGAGCGCAGTTTCGTGAACGATTCCCCCTTCTTGTTGGAAGAGGATAAGAAATACGGAGGAGTCAAACCCTTCCGTACCTATTATGGCATGCGCTACCAACATGGTTTCAGTGATCACCTTCCTCTCATCGTCCAGTTCCGTCTTCCACCCATTCAGTGATGATGGTTAGACACTTATCTTTCCGGATCGGAATACGGTTTCAATTACTTTTGTTCCTTTCTTGCCCGAAAAGATGAAGACCGAATATAATCATTTACTCAATAAGCGAATAGACCTATTGTAGTATGAGATTATTCTCTCTGATTGATAAAATAATTGACAAGAGACCTCTCAGGTTTCGCGCTAAATCCACCAAGTCCTAACTTGGTTGCAAATACGCGAAATTTGAGAGGTTTCTGTATTCTGTTGATACTGAATGACTTTTCAGTTTTCAGTCCTTTCTGATTACTAATAATCACCCCGAAAACACCTGAAAAGTCCTATTTTTGCCCTTATTTTTCGTGGAGAAAGGTGCCTTCTTTTGGGTCGTTTGCTCGTAGCAAACGGGTAGAAAGTGCCGTTCTTTCTCATAGAAAGGTGCCGCCTTTCTTATTTTTAGTCTGTTTTCCTCATTTTTACCCCTCTATATTTTCTAGATGCTCCAAAAATCCGAACACGTTTTTCGACCATTTTTCTTAACATATTATCCTAATGTCAGGAAGCCGTCTTCTTGACGGATGTGTTCTTCTTGTAGTAGAGAGGTGAGGGCAGCGTCTAATTCCTCTTTGGACAATTGGAGACGGAGGAGTTCGGTGATATGGTGGCGCTTGCGGTCGGACAGAAGGGTGAGGATATGCTGTTGGGCATCCTTGATGTCTGTTTTCCCTTTGCTCTGGCATACATCACACTGTCCGCAGTCCTGGGTATCGGTCTCGCCAAAGTATTCCAGCAGTTGGCGACTGCGACATTTGTCGTTGCTCTTGGCATAGCGGAGCATCGCCTCGATGCGCTGACGGTATTGCTCACGACGGTCTTCATAGACGGCAGGGGGCAGGGCAATACGTTCACCGTCTTCACGGCGCTGCATATAACGGATATAGGGCACTTGTTTGCGAGGGATGAAATGGATGACGTGTTTGTCGGAGAGCAGTTTGAGTATCTGGTAAATCTCGTGGGGCTTCATGCCACACTGTTGGGCTATCAGACTCTCGTCGATGAAGCCATAGTCGGCAAACAGTCCGCCATAGGTGCGCAACAGAGCAACGATGACTTTCTCTTCGTTGGGGGAATCTCCACGCAGGCGATAGAGGTCGTCGCGACTGACAAGGAACCTGACTCGCGCCTGATTGTCTTGTTCCTCGGTATATTCGAGATAGCCGGCACGTTGCAGGATCTGCAGCGATGAATGTACCTGTATGGGGAAGTGGTTGAACTTATGGCAGAAGTCGTCGATATTGAATTCTCGCGACACGCCATAGCCGTCGCCTGTGGCTATCTGATAGTAGTAGGCGAGGTGGTCGTACACCTTGCGGATATAGTCTTTCTCAGGATAGGTGTCGCTGATGCGTTTGTGAAGGCGAGGCTCGTCGGCATTATTATATAATAGGATTGCGCGCGCAGGAAGTCCGTCACGTCCTGCACGACCTGCCTCTTGGAAGTAGGCTTCGATAGAGTCGGGAAGGTCGTAATGGGCGACAATACGCACGTCGGCTTTGTCGATACCCATACCGAAGGCATTGGTGGCTACCATGATACGCACACGGTCATGTTGCCAGTCGCGCTGTCTGCGATCTTTGTCGGCATGTTCGAGTCCTGCATGGTAGAAGGTAGCCGAGAGTCCTGCCTCTGTCAGATGCTCTGCAATCTCACGGGCATGGCGTCGACTGCGCACATAGACGATGGCTGAGCCTTTCTCTCCGTCCAAGAGACGGATAAGTTCTGTGTATTTATCGGGGGCATGGCTGACGAGGTAGGTGAGGTTCTTGCGCTCGAAGGACATCTTGGACACGGTGAAGCCGTGTCCTGCGGATAACTTCTCGCAGATATCTTCGACCACTCTGGGCGTGGCTGTAGCCGTGAGGGCGAGGACGGGGACATCGGGACAGAGGCGACGGATGTCGGCTATCTGAAGATAACTGGGACGGAAGTCGTAGCCCCATTGTGAGATACAATGCGCCTCATCGACGGTGATGAAACTCACCTGCATGTGACGCAGTTTCGTCTGGAAGAGGCTGCTGCCTAATCGTTCGGGTGAGACATACAGGAACTTGGTGTTGCCTAAGATACAGTTTTCCAGCACACGCAGGATGTCGTCGTGCTTCATGCCGCTATAGACGGCGGCAGCCATGATGCCACGCTGACGCAGGTGGTGCACCTGGTCTTTCATCAAGGCAATCAAAGGGGTGATGACGATACAGACACCTTCTTGGGCAAGGGCTGGCACTTGAAACGTGACAGACTTGCCACCACCTGTAGGCATCAGTCCCAGCGTGTCGTGACCAGCACCTATCGACTCGATGATTTCCCGTTGAACACCACGGAAGTCATCATAGCCCCAATACTTCTTTAGAATTAATTGATAATTGACAATTGATAATTGACAATTATCGGGTGCACCATGATCCATTATCAACTATCAATTATCAATTTTCAATTATCAATTGAAGGACGAATGTCTTCTATCTGTAACTGTACCTCACCACGCTTGTAGGTGTTCTCCTCGATGGTGTAAACGATATCAAACGAGTGTTTCGACTTGATATAATGTGCCTCGGCACTCTGTCCGAAGGCGATACCATTCATCACCATTGCTGATTTCGAATCGACGAGTTCCAGTTTGATATGCTCCTGATGGCGTCCAACGACCTTGGAAGTACCATAGTCATAGACATGGCGTGTGAGGAACAGCGGTTTGGGATTGCTGGGTCCATGAGGTGCCAGACGACGCAAGTCGGTCATCAGTCGGCGTGAGATATCCTTGAAGTCTACCTCCTCGTCGATATCGAGTGTGGCGAGTGTCTGCTCGGGTAGGATGTGGTGGCTGACATACTCTTGGAAGCGACGACGGAACTCAGGAATATTCTCTTGCTTGAGTGTCAGTCCGACAGCATAGGTATGTCCTCCGAAGTTCTCCAACAGGTCGCGACACGACTTGATAGCATCATAGACGTCGAAGCCTGCCACAGAACGAGCCGAACCAGAAGCGATGCCGTCGATGATGGTCAATACAACGGTAGGACGGAAATACATTTCTGTGAGGCGCGAGGCGACGATGCCTACCACACCTTTCTTCCATCCTTCGTCATAGAGCACGATCGCCTGCATGTGGCGCTGACTCTCCAGACGTGCCACAATCTCGTTTGCCTCCTTGGTCATCTCCTTATCCACATCCTTGCGCTGCTCGTTATACTCGTTGATGCGGTTCGCCTCAGTGAGTGCTTTCTGCAGGTCACGCTCCACCAACAGTTCTACGGCTTCCTTACCATTCTGCATGCGTCCGCTGGCATTGATACGTGGACCAATCTTGAAGACGATGTCGCTCATGGTCAGTTCACGTCCTGTCAGTCCGCAGATTTCGATGATCGCCTTCAGACCGATAGATGGACTTTGGTTCAGTTGTTTCAGACCATGGAAGGCGAGGATGCGATTCTCACCCGTCACTGATACCAAGTCAGCAGCAATGCTGACGGCACAGAGGTCGAGTAGGGGAATCAGTCGTGCAAAGGGAATACCATTGTTCTTGGCAAACGCCTGCATCAGTTTGAAGCCCACACCACAGCCGCAGAGGTCCTTGAAAGGATAGGTAGAGTCTTCGCGTTTCGGATTCAGGATAGCGACAGCAGGCGGCATCACCTCGTCGGGGACGTGGTGGTCGCAGATAATGAAGTCGATGCCCTGTTCTTTCGCATAGGATATTTCGTCTACGGCCTTGATGCCGCAGTCGAGTACGATAATCAGTTTCACACCCGTTTCCTTCGCATAGTCTATTCCCTTGATGCTGACACCATAGCCTTCCTCTTCACGGTTGGGGATATAGTATTCGATGTTGGAATAGAACTGCTGTAGAAACTTGTACACCAGTGCCACCGCTGTACACCCGTCGACGTCGTAGTCGCCATACACCATGATACGCTCTTTGCGTCCCATCGCATCATTCAGTCGGTCTACTGCCATATCCATATCGTTCATCAGGAATGGATCGATGAGTTCGTTCATCATCGGCCTGAAGAACCGCTTGGCAGCCGATTCCGTCTTGATGCCGCGTGCTATGAGCAGTTCGGCGACGATCGGACTCATGCCGATCTTCTCCGCTAACTCTTTAGCAGCCTGTTGTCTCTCGGGTGTAGGTGGTTCGTAATTCCATTGATAGTGCATTTACGTAACCAGTTAAAGTGTAACCTACAGTCCGAGTTTCTTACGGATATCCTTTGGAATGGCGTTCTTGTTGACAGTGAAGTCCATCGTGTTGGCAGCGATGAAGGCCTTGGTCATATACCAGATACCTTTGTAGTCGCCAGCCTCGCCCCATGAGTTCTTCACCATATAGTACTCCTTACCGTTCTGGTCTTTGGCGATGCCATAGATATGCATACCATGGTCGTCAGTGAGTTCCCAACCGTCGTAACGCTCCTGACGCAACTCCTGTGTGGGGACGATCTCAGGAACAGTACATCCGAGTGAGTCGATGATGTCGCGCTTCTTGGCAGCAGACAGTTTCAACCAGCGTGCCATATCAGAGCCTTGCATGCTCCCTGCTTTCTTCTCGTCGATAGCGTAGGCAAGACCATTGCGAGTGAATCCGTCTTCACTGACGTCGCCACCCCAGGCTACAGTATAGCCGTTCATGACAGCATAATCGATAATCTGCATCATCTCGTCCATCGGAAGATTGTAGGACAGTGGGTTACGCCAGTTGTCCTGAACCTCTACGGCAAAGGCGGTGTAGAAAGGATGATGGGTATAACTGGTAATACTTACGTAGTCGTTGAAGTCGAGACCAAGGCTCTGGGCAAAGGTCTTCGGAGTATAGGTCTTACCCTCGTAGGTGAAGGTCTCAGGGCATTTGCCAAGATAGGCGTCGAGGATACCCTGCAAACCTACCTTCCACTGAGGTGAGATTTTGCTGGCTTTGTTCTTTGCTACTGCCTCTACATAGGGCTCCAGCAGTGAGAAGAACTCATTGAAGTTGTTCAGTGAGTCGCCATAGAGAGAGCCAGGGAAAGGCATTGCCTCGATGGGGCAGATACCATAGTTCTGCAACACGTAGTGCACATCATAAGCACTACCGCCTTGTGAAAACTGGCAGTCGCCATGCAGACGTACTACCTGGATGGCACGATCCATGTAGTTCTTGTTCTCTATGAAACTCTCACAGAGGTTGTAGGTCTTACCCGTCTTCTTCAGGATTTCCGACTCGAAGAAGGAGGTGGTGGAATAAGCCCAGCACGTACCACTTCGGTTCTGGTCCTTGATGCTGGTGATGGGGTTCTCCTTAATCACGGTGAACACCGGCTTGTTTTTGTTGACGGAATCATTCTTCTCCTCCGCCTGTGCTCCTACTGCCATGCATGCGAGTAGAGCCAAAGTCATTAATTTTCTCATTGTTGTTTTTATTTATTGTTATTCATATATTCTTCCAATTCCGCAGGATGATAGGGGATGCGCTTGCTGCCGAGGAAACGGCAACCGTCTTTCGTAATCAGCACATCATCCTCAATACGGATACCTCCGAAGTCCTTGTAGGTCTCCAGCATGTCGAAGTTCAAGAACTCCTTGCAATGTCCCTTCGCTTTCCACTCGTCGATGAGGGCAGGGATGAAATAGATACCAGGCTCATCGGTAACGACAAAACCTTCTTCCAGTCGGCGACCCATACGCAGACAGTTGGTACCAAACTGTTCGAGATTGGGACGTGTCTCGTCATCGAAGCCTACGTATATCTGTCCAAGTCCTTCCATGTCGTGAACGTCCATACCCATCATGTGTCCCAAACCGTGAGGCAGGAACATCGCATGGGCACCAGCACGTACGGCTTCGTCAGTATCTCCCTTCATGAGTCCGAGTTCCTTCAGGCGCTCTGTCATCATGTGGCATACGGCAAAATGCACGTCCATATATTTCACGCCAGGCTTGGCTACTTCCAGTACATAATCATGACACGCTTCTACAATCGAGTATATCTCCAGTTGACGCTGGGTGAACTTCCCATTCACAGGCATTGTGCGAGTGTGGTCGGAACAATAGTCTTCGAGTTCACAACCTGCATCACAGAGCACGAGTCTGCCATCCTCTAATTTTGCATCCGACGGATTGCCATGCATGATCTCACCATGCTGTGAGAAGATGGTGGCAAAACTGGTACCGCTGGAAAGACTACGGGCAATACCATCCACCTGTCCACCAATGAAACGCTCCGTGATACCAGGCTTAATCAGCAACTGGGCAGTGGTATGCATCACATAACCCACATCACAGGCACTATCCATAACGGCAATCTCCTGCGGCTCCTTCGTGGCACGCATCTTTACGACGGCCTTGATCAATGGTAGTGAGGCAGCATCCTTCTGTTTTGAAGGGTGAATGCCCAACAGGTCCATGATCTGTATCTTCGTATCGTGACGATAGGGGGGAAGGAAGTGGATTTTAGATGTAAGATGTTTGATGTAAGATGTAAGATGTGCCAAAGGGGCAGTCTTGGTAATTCCTACCTCGGCAGCGAGGTCGCTGACCGTTGGTGTAAAGCCCATCCAAACGATGTCTTCCACGTCAATATCATCACCAAAAAGCCACTCTTCGTCGTTGTCAATATCAATCACACCCACCAGTCCGTCACGGTGTTGTCCGAAATAATAGAGGAAAGAAGAATCCTGACGCATAGGCGCATAACTATTGGCTGGATAGTTGCAAGGTGCCTCGTTATTACCAAAGAGGACGATAACGCCTTCTCCCACCAGTTTCTTCAGTTCTGCCCGTCGTCGGATATATGTATCTTTATCAAACATGAATTCAGTAATAATATTATTAATTTGCAAAGATACACATTATTTATCGAATAACATCAATTTTGCATCATAAAAAGCATTAAAATGCTTATATCTATTTTTCAGTCTCTTTTAGAAGGTCTGGACGAAGGCGACGCGTACGCTCCATGGCTTGGTCTAATTCCCATTCCCTAATCTTCGCCTCGTTGCCACTGAGCAGGATGTCAGGAACCTTCCATCCTTTATAGTCGGCAGGACGGGTATAGATGGGTGCGGCAAGCAAATCATCCTGGAAACAATCAGAGAGGGCACTCTGTTCATCACCAATCACACCTGGCACTACTCGGACGATGGCATCGGCAATCATGGCGGCTACGAGTTCACCACCTGTCAGCACGAAGTCGCCAATCGATATCTCTTTGGTAATCAGATGGTCACGCACTCTTTGGTCAATCCCTTTATAGTGTCCTGCGAGGATGATGAGATTACCCTTCAACGAGAGTTCGTTCGCCATGTGTTGGTCGAAACGTTCTCCATCAGGTGACGTATAAATCACCTCGTCGTAGTCGCGTTCTGCCTTCAAAGCGGTGATACAGCGGTCGATGGGTTCACACTGCATCACCATACCAGCCGAACCGCCATAGGGATAGTCATCCACGCGACGCCACTTGTCGAGCGTATAGTCACGTAGGTTATGCAGTCGTATCTCAGCCAATCCTTTCTTCTCGGCACGAGCCAGTATACTTTCATGTACGAAGCCCTCTATCATTTCAGGCAGTACGGTGATGATGTCTATTCTCATAAATAATTAGTAATGAATAATGAGTAATTAGAAATTATGATTACTATAAAAGGCTTTGATTTTCTCAACGTTTCTTTCTCCCATTTTCCGTCCCATGTCATACACCAGACGCATGCGTTCAGGGTCGTGGGAAATATGTCCGATGGGGATTTTCCCTTCAGGACGTATCACAAGGCAGCGTCCTTCTCGCTCTGCCTCTACAACATACTCTAATTGCTGATTATACATGATATGTCGCTCTTCCAGCGCCTTTACCATCAGGGGATATTTCCTGAGGGCGATACGTATGATGGGCATCAGTTTGTTTGGCGACTTCTGAAAACCAGCGGGTTGGGTGAGGATGACGATGTTGCGATCATAGCCATTCTTCTCGAAGAATTCCAAGGGTATCGAATCTCCAACACCTCCATCGAGCAGTTTCCTGCCTTGTACCTCTACTATTTTCGAGACCACAGGCATCGAAGCAGAGGCGCGCAACCACTCGAGTTCATCGTAGTTGACCTGTTGGATGTCGTGATAAACTGCCTTGCCTGTTTCCACATCCGTACAAACAATGGTAAACTGCATGGGGTTCTCTTCGAAAGTCTTGATATCGAAAATGTCGTACTCGTAGGGTACCACATGATAGCCGAACTTCGCATTGAAATAGTCGCCTGTCTTCAACAGGGAACGTACACCACTATAGCGGGGGTCTTTCGCAAAACGGGTATTGTAACGGATGGCACGTCCTATCTGTCGAGACTTATAGTTACAGCCGAAAGCGGCTCCAGCAGACACGCCAATGAGTCCGTCAGGCTCGATATGATGTTCCATCATCACATCAAGAATACCTGCCGTCCATAATCCGCGCATGGCACCACCTTCTAATACCAATCCTTTCTTCATATTGGTGCAAAGGTACGATAAAATTTGCAATTCTCAAAATAATGCCGTATATTTGCAGGGCATTTACAAAAGACGATATGAATTATACAGTGATAGGCACCGGTGCCATTGGCGGTTATTACGGTGGAAAGCTTATGAAGGCAGGACGACAAGTGCACTTCCTGCTGCACTCGGATTATGAGTATGTGAAGGAACATGGATTACAGATAGATTCCTGCGATGGTGATTTCCATCTGGATGATGTAAAGGCATATAATGATACCAAACAGATGCCGAAAGCAGATGTGGTATTGGTAGGTTTGAAATCTATCAACAACCATCTGTTGAAAGATATGCTGACACCCATTATTGATTCTCAGACAACGGTAGTATTGATCCAGAACGGTATTGGTTTGGAAGCGGATTTACAGGCAGAATTCCCTGACTTGCAGATTGTGGCAGGACTGGCGTTTATCTGTTCTGGTAAGGTGGGTCCTGGACGTATCTCTCATCAGTGTTACGGTTCTATCAACTTAGGCAACTACTCTTGTCCCGAAGAGCGTTTCCATCAGATACTTACAGATTTCCAAGAGGCTGGTATCGAGGCTGCGGAAGTGCCCTACTTAGAGGCACGATGGAAGAAAGCAGTATGGAATATGCCATTCAACGGAATGACGGTAGCATTGAATACCTCTACAGATAAACTCTTGAAGAACCCTTCTACGCGTCAGTTGATCTACGACCAGATGATGGAAGTGATAGGGGCTGCCAATGCGTTGGGTATCTCTGCACTGACCAGTGAGTTTGCGGATAAGATGATGGAGATGACGGATGCGATGGTACCCTATAGTCCTTCCATGAAACTCGACTTCGATAACCATCGTCGTATGGAGATCCCTTATCTCTATACCCGTCCTGTCGCTGAGGCAAAAAAAGTCGGCTTCGATATGCCGAAACTGGCGATGCTCGAAGCCGAACTGATATTTATTCAAAGCCAATACTTAGTTGGCTGATTCAAATTCTTTTAAGAAGCGGACATCATTTTCTGAGAACATACGGAGGTCGCTGACCTGATATTTCAGGTTGGTGATACGCTCTACGCCCATACCGAAGGCATAACCGCTATATACCTTAGAGTCGATGCCACAGAGTTCGAGGACGTTGGGGTCAACCATACCGCAACCCAGAATCTCTACCCAACCAGTGTGCTTGCAGAAACCGCAACCCTCACCACCGCAGATGAAGCAGGAGATATCCATCTCTGCACTGGGCTCTGTGAAGGGGAAGTAACTGGGACGCAAACGAATATCGGTATCTGGTCCGAACATCTCACGGGCAAATGACAACAGTACTTGCTTGAGGTCGGTGAATGATACGTTCTTGTCAATATAGAGTCCTTCCACCTGATGGAAGAAACAGTGGGCACGGGCAGTGATTGCCTCGTTACGATAGACACGTCCTGGACAGATGACACGGATAGGAGCAGTGAGTTTACCGTTCTCATCGTGCATGTGTTCCATCACACGAGCCTGAACACTGGATGTATGGGAACGCAACAGAATATTCTTCG
The DNA here is from genome assembly GCA_045225255.1 of Prevotella sp. Lineage (GTDB taxonomy): Bacteria > Bacteroidota > Bacteroidia > Bacteroidales > Bacteroidaceae > Prevotella. The sequence goes on from JBGVBD010000085.1 coordinate 72,999, forward strand.
TGACATCATTGGGATGCTGACAGACGAAGAAGGTATCCTGCATATCACGGGCAGGATGGTCGGCAGCAAAGTTCATCTTCGTGAACACATGCAGGTCGTCTTCTACCTCAGGACCGTCGGCAAGAACAAAACCCATACGTGAGAAGATGTCGATAATCTCGTTGGTCACGATGGTCAACGGATGACGGGTACCTAACTGAATAGGATAGGGGGTGCGTGTCAGGTCGATAGCCTCACTGTCACTCTCTTGAGACTGACAGTCTTCACGCAGTTGGTTGATGCGCTCTGTTGCCAGTGTCTTCAGTTCGTTGATCTTCATTCCGACTGTCTTCTTCTGGTCGGCAGCCACATTGCGGAAATCATTCATCAATGCGGTAATCTCGCCCTTCTTACTGAGGTATTTCAGTCGGAGTTGCTCTACTTCCTCTGCATTCTTGGCACTTAATGTCTGTACCTCTTTCAGCAGTTCATCTATCTTATCAAGTATCATATCTTGAGTATATTAAAAATTTTGCGTGCAAAGGTATAAAAAAAATATCAATTATCAATTGTCAATTCTCAATTATTTTGTACCTTTGAAAGAATTCTAAGGTACTCGCGCTCGAAAAATCTCAAGATTTCTTGGATTTTTGCTCGCTTATTCGTACCTTTGCATCAAATTTGAGAGTAGTGGTTCACAGATAAGTGAAGAATGAAACGTTTTTGGTTTGTTTTTTCTGTGGTAGTCTTGTTGTTTTCCGCATGCCAAGGTAATAAGACGGGAAACAGCGAGGTAGAGGAGACTGCCGATTCGACACAGCAGGCAGATACTGTTGCCACATCGCTTGAGGAGGAGATAGCAGAGGATACCCCAGTACCCAAGGCTGCAGATGAACTGTTTGACGATTTCATTTTCAATTTTGCCGCTAATCGCACCCTGCAATCCTCTCGTATCAAGTTCCCTTTGCTCATTAAGCGTGGCGATGAAGTCAGTTACCTTAAGAAAGGAGAGTGGCAGATGGAGTTTTTCTTCATGAAGCAAGACTTCTACACCCTGTTGTTTGACAGTGAGAAAGAGATGGAAGCAGTGAAGGAAACCAATATAGAGCATGCAGTGGTGGAGAAAATCTATCTGCATGGGAAGACCGTCAAACAGTATATCTTCGATCGTGTCAATGGTTTATGGATGCTACAACAAGTCATCCACATGCCTTTGAGCGAGTCACGTAATGCTTCTTTCTTGGAGTTTTACGAGCAGTTTGCCGCCAGTACCGAGTATCAGTCGAAACACCTGATGGACAACGTGAAATTTGTCGGTCCTGACCCAGATGACGACTTCAGCCAGATGGAGGGCGTGATAACCCCTGATACGTGGGAGGCTTTTGCACCTGAACTTCCTTCTGGGATGATTTATAACATCGTGTATGGAGCACCTCAGAAAGAGACAGGACGGAAGGTCTTCGTGCTGCGTGGTATTGCCAACGGTATGGAGATAGAACTGACCTTCAAGCACGATGGCGGGAAGTGGAAATTGGAGAAACTGGTGACTTGACGATGAAGAATCTCAGCAATTACTCTCTCTTACAGCATAACACCTTCGGCATTGATGCAAAATGTCGTCGCTTCTTGGAGTATGCATCGATAGAAGAGGCACAGCAGGTGGCTGCTATCCTGCGTGAGTCTTCCCTTCCTTATATAATAATAGGTGGCGGCAGTAATCTGTTGCTGACACAAGACTTTGATGGTATCGTAGTACATTCTGCCATCAAGGGATGTCAAAGGTCGAAGGTCGAAGGTCAACTCATTTGCGGTAGCGGAGAAATTTGGGACGATGTGGTTGACTATGCCGTAAATCATCAACTCTATGGAGCAGAGAATCTTTCGTTGATACCTGGTGATGTAGGAGCGAGTGCCGTACAGAATATCGGTGCCTATGGGGCAGAGGTGAAAGACCTGCTGACGGAAGTGGAGGCTGTAGAGATTGCTACAGGTAACCTTTGTGTCTTCCAAAACGAGGAGTGTGATTATGCCTATCGCCAGAGTCGTTTCAAAGGTGAATGGAAAAATCAATACCTCATCACCCATGTCACCTATCAGTTGCAGACTGTCTTCCAACCTCATCTCGACTATGGTAATATCCGTTCGGAACTGGAGCGAAAGGGGATTGTGAACCCTTCCGCCTTACAACTGCGCCAGACGATTATCGATATCCGTAATGCCAAGTTACCCGATCCAAAGGTGATGGGTAATGCTGGTAGTTTCTTTATGAATCCCATTGTTTCAAAAGAGAAATACGAACAACTGGCAGCGCAATATGAGGGAATGCCTCATTATACTGTAGATGCCACCCATGAGAAGATTCCTGCTGGTTGGATGATAGACCAGTGTGGTTGGAAGGGTAAGTCGATGGGACGTGCAGGTGTTCACGACAAGCAGGCATTGGTGTTGGTGAATCGTGGTGGTGCTACAGGTAAAGAGATTGTTGCTTTGTGTGAGGCTATCCAGTGCGATGTCAAGGAGAAGTTTGGAATAGAGATACACCCAGAAGTGAATATTATATGAGACTGACGTTTTTAGGAACGGGAACATCGTGTGGCGTACCGACAATCGGTTGTCAGTGCTATACCTGTACCAGTACGGATCCGCACGATAAACGATTGCGTTGCTCTGTGTTGATAGAGACAGAGACAACTCGTATCCTGATTGACTGTGGTCCTGATTTCCGTCAGCAAATCATGTCTCAACCCTTCCGTAAGATTGACGGAATACTGATTACCCATGCCCATTACGATCACATGGGAGGTATGGATGATGTCCGTCCTTATTGTCAGTTTGGTGAGATCAATGTCTATGCCGACCCGAAAGCCTGTAGGGGATTGCTACAGATGTTGCCGTATTGTTTTGCGGAAAACCGTTATCCTGGGGTACCTGCCATCCAGTTGCATGAGATTCACAAGCACGAGCCTTTGACTATCGGTGATATGGAAATCATGCCAATAGAGGTGATGCACCATAGTTTACCGATTCTGGGTTATCGTATTGGTGGACTTGCCTATATTACGGATATGAAGACCATTGATGATGGAGAACTGGACTATCTGCAAGGTGTGGATACCTTAATCGTCAACGCCCTGCGTCAGAAACCTCATCATTCGCATCAGACATTGGATGAGGCGGTGGACTTTGCCCGACTGATAGGAGCCCGTCAGACATGGTTAATCCATTCCAGTCATGACATAGGTCGTCATGCAGAAGTCAATGCCTCATTGCCCTCTGATATTCAGATGGCATACGATGGACAAGTAATAGAAATAGTATAGGATAGGGGTTATTTCTTCTTTTTCTTCTTCTTTCCGAGTCCGAAGATACTTCCGTAATTCTTGATCAGTTTCCTGACGACTAAGAAGGCGTCAATAGCCGTGATACTCTTGGTAATCAGACCGCCCACAAACTCTGCCTTGGTAGAAGATTCACGAGGGGCAAACAACTGATGCCACTTAGTCGTGAACTGGTCGTTGTCACCATTGAGTTCTTTCAACAACTGGTCCTTACGCTCACGAATCTCGTCAAGCGTGGTGTAATTGTTGGGCTTGGGTTTCTGAACAGGTAACATATTAACGGTCTTGATTTAATAGAAGATTGGCGAGAAAACGTACCAATGGTCTCTCAATCCATTTCTTACGGAAGATGAAGATAATGACAATCAGTAGCAAATGAACGCCACCTACCACGAGGAAGGCAAGTGCCGTCCCCGTGTAGGAGGCAAGCCAGAAAGCGAGGGCGAACGAGAAATACATCACCACTGCCACTATAATCAGGAAGAATACAACAGCAAGGGCAAAGAACGTCAACAGGCGGACTACCTTATCAATCACATCCAACTTCAGATATTCCTTCTGAAGTCCCAGATAGTGCTTGATGATTTCCACCAGTTGCGCTATGGTTTCTACGTTCTGGTCGCTTGATAACATGAGATTAGTCTACTTCAGGGGCTGCGTCAGCGATATCGTCAACGAGGTCGCTCACTTCTTTGCGGCTCAGTTTGATGTTATGCTTTTTCATGAAATCATCCACTGCATCCGTGATCTTTACACGGGTGTCCTCGCCCTTCTCAGGAGCCAGTAATAAACCAATCACTGCACCGGCAATAGCACCGCCGAAGAATGCGCCTAAAAAACCTAAACTTCTCATAATCGTTTTGTTTTTGAGTTAATAATATATTTGAATCTATGTGCAAATATATGGAAAGTTTTTGAAAATAGCATCAAAATCACATACTTTTTTTGTTAAAAACGTTAGTTTTTCTTCATTTAACAAACTTTATGTACGTTTTTTCGCTTCATTTGCGCGATATTTTGTAATTTCGCACGTGATAATTTGAAACAAGTTTAATTTAAAAATAAGGAAAAAGAAAAATGAAGAAGTACATCGTGTTTTGCGCAGGTATTTGCGTGGCAATGGCTTTTACAAGTTGTAAATCAAGTGAGAGTGCCTACAAGCAGGCTTATCTGAAGGCTAAGCAGCAGGAGGAAATCCAGCAGCAACAGCAGCCTGTCGTTCAGACTCAGCAGGTAGAGACCAATGTGGTTGTTCCTCTGGAAGAGAAACCTGTTACTCAGACTCAGGTTGTTGACAATACCGATAACGTAAGGGTAACTCAGGAGAAGGTTTCCTTGATTAGCGGTAGTGGTCTGAAGAACTTCAGCGTGGTAGTAGGTTCATTCTCTCTGGAAGCAAATGCTACAGGTCTGCAGCAGCAGTTGAAGAGTGCAGGTTATGATGCTCAGATTGTCAAGAACGTTGAGCGTAACATGTATCGTGTGATTGCTACGACATTCGATAACAAAGAGGATGCTGCAGCCAGTCGCAATGACTTGCAGTCGAAATACGCTGGTGCCTGGTTGCTCTATAACGCCCAGTAAAGGCTGATTACACGAGCGTGGCACGAATATTATCGATCGATTACGGTAAGAAACGTACCGGTTTGGCAGTCACCGATCCCTTGCAGATTATCGCAGGTGGGTTGGCGACTGTCTCTACATCAGAACTATTCGAATATCTGCAAGCCTATGTTGGTCGTGAGGAAGTGGAGTGTATCGTGATTGGCGAGCCCCGACAGCCCAACGGTCAACCCAGCGAGAACCTTCAGCGTGTGCAGCAGTTTGTAAACCGTTGGCGCAAGGCAATGCCGCAGATTCCCATTGAGTTTTATGATGAGCGCTTCACGTCTGTCATAGCCCATCAGGCGATTATTGACGGTGGCTTGAAGAAGAAAGCGCGTCAAGACAAGGCTCTCGTCGATGAGATCTCTGCCACCATTATTCTTGAAGACTATATGCGCTCAAAGCGTCTTTAAACTCTAAACTCTAAACTTTCAACTTTATCAATGGTATTACCTATATATATATATGGTCATCCCGTGCTCCGAAAGGTTGCCGAGGATATTCCTGCCGACTATCCTGGTTTGCAACAGTTGATTGCAGACATGTGGGATACATTGGCAGAGAGTGAGGGCATCGGACTGGCTGCCCCACAGATTGGTAAGTCTATCCGTGTGGTTGTTATCGACCTCGATGTGCTTAGTGACGATATGCCTGAGTATAAGGGCTTCCGTCATGTGTATATCAATCCTCATATCGTCGAGTATGATGATTCCGAAACAGAATCATTGGAAGAGGGATGTCTGTCACTTCCTGCCATCCATGAGAAGGTAGTTCGTCCCACCCGTGTCCGTGTGCAGTGGTTGGATGAGGAGATGAAACCTCACGACGAATGGGTAGAGGGTTACCTTACCCGTGTGATGCAGCATGAGTTCGACCATCTGGAAGGAAAGGTCTTTGTTGATCGTGTTTCACCACTTCGTAAACAACTTATCAAGAGTAAGTTACGCGCACTCACTCAAGGACGTTACCGTTGTGGTTATAAGACCAAAAGGTAATGGATAATTGATAATTGAAAATTGATAATTGATAATTGGTGATGAAGAAACTATTGGTATTTGCTTTGCTTCAACTGTCAATTGTCAATTGTCAAGTGTCAATTTGTAGAGCCCAGTTCAAGACCGACCGCTTGGTGATGATAGGGCGCTCTGCACTTTATTATGAGGATTACGTTCTTTCTATCCAGTATTTCAATCAGGCGATCTCTGCCAAACCCTATCTTTATGAACCGTGGTTCTATCGCGGTGTAGCAAAATTCTATCTCGACGATTTTGCAGGGGCAGAGGCAGACTGCTCGGAGGCGATCAAACGCAACCCCTACGTCGTCAATATCTATGAGTTGCGAGGACTCTGTCGTATCCGTCAGAAAAACTTCTCTGGTGCCATCAACGACTATAATCAGGCATTACGTTACGACCCTGAGAACCAGAGTCTCTGGCACAACCGCGTGCTCTGTCATATCAACGATAAAGACTATGATACAGCTCTTCTTCAACTGGATACCATTATCACCCGTTGGAGTAAGCATGCGCCTGCCTATGCCATGCAGGCGGAGGTATATATGATGCAGAAGGACACTACCAAGGCGATTGCTGCATTGGAAAAGAGTCTGGAGGTGGATCCCTATGACGGTAGTCTGTGGAGCCAGCGTGCTATCATCAGCCTGTCGCGTGAGGAATGGAAGGAGAGTGAGGGGTATCTCGATAAGGCGATACACCTGCAACCCAAACAGGCAGTCAACTACATCAACCGTGCTGTGGCTCGTTTCAATCAGAATAACCTGCGAGGCACGATGGCTGACTATGATATGGCACTCGACCTCGACCCGAATAACTTCCTCGCACACTATAACCGAGGTTTGCTTCGTGCACAGGTGGGCGACGACAATCGCGCCATTACCGACTTCGATTTCGTGCTGAACTTGGAGCCCGAGAACCTGATGGCTCTCTTCAACCGTGCGTTGTTGTTAGAGAATACGGGTAATCTTCGTGGTGCCATCCGCGACTATTCGAAGGTTATCGAAGAGTTTCCTAACTTCTGGTTCGGTTTGCAACACCGTGCTTCCTGTTATCGTCGTCTGGGGATGACAAAGCAGGCAGAGATGGATGAGTTCCGTATCTTGAAAGCACAGATGGACAAACGCTATGGCGGGAAGCAACCTCGTCTGTCGCAGAAGCAGATGCGTAAGCGTAGCGACCTCGATATTGAGAAATACAACCAGTTGGCTGTAGCGGATGAACAGGAGGTGGAACACGAGTACCAGAGCGACTACAGGGGTAGGGTACAGAACCGTAGGGTGACCATCGACTATCTGCCGATGTTTGCGCTGTCGATGGAGCATGAGCAGAATCAGGTGAAACAGTATATCGCCTATGATAAACAGGTGGAGGCATATAACACCTCTGAGGGCAAACAGTCTCCGTTATATATCATCAACAGCAATCCTGCGATGGATGAGAAGGACACCAAACGCTATTTCTCTTATATCGACAGCCTGTCGGGACAGATCGATCGTGAGCGTGATATCCGTCGTTCCGCCTCGTTGCTGATGAAGCGTGCCGTTGCCTATAGCGTCATTCAGAACTTCGATGCTGCCATCGAGGATTTGTCTACCTACCTGCAAATCGATTCCACTTCGTCGCTGGCTTATTGGCAACGTGCCGTCTGCCAGTCGAAACTCAATGATTTCAATGCCTCACAGGGTACGGATATCCGTATGAAGACCGCCAATGTGTTCTCTGACCTCACGGAAGCAATACGCTATAACGAGAGTGCTTACCTCTATTATAATCGTGGTAACGTGTACGTGCAGCGTAATGACTATACCCATGCCATCGAGGATTATACCCGTGCCATCCAACTTGACGGGCATCTGGCAGAGGCATATTTTAATCGTGGACTCGCCCGTATTGCCAACAAACAACAGGCAGAAGGTATCAGCGACCTCTCGAAAGCCGGTGAACTGGGACTTTATACCGCCTATAGTATTATTAAACGATATCAGAAATGACCATGCGTAAACTATTCTTCTTCTTGATAATGATGCCCCTGTGCTGTGTGGCACAGACGAAATATTGTGCCAGTTGGCAGGACTTCTTGGCAGACCAATGGCAAGAGGTAAAGGGCGGGGTAGAGTTGAAATCCTCGTCTAAGCAAGACCGTTTGGCACTTGAGGTAAGTGCTTCCGATAAGAAGACGCGTAGCCTGCTGCGCAAGAATGCCAGTGTTATGTGGTATGAGGACTCGCTATATCTCAACCTGCGCCCCTTCAACACGTTTGGTGACGTCTATGTCCATGCATGGAAGTTGGGTGATAAGGTGTTGTTTGCCCGTCAGGACATTGCCCCTTCCCGTTTCAGTATCGCCAACGGCGACAGTGGTATTCCTTTTTCCAAGAAGTCGTTTAGCAGTCTTTCCCATTTGGAAAACCTCGTCTGCTATCTCGCCGCATGGGATCCACAGCGTGAGGAACTTCGCATGGTACGTGTCACTTCCGAGGTTGTTGTCCAACTTCTTGCTAACCATTCCCAGCAACTCGCTCAGTATCGGCAACTCGACCGCAAGCGTCAGGAAGCCGCCGATGTCGTCATCACCACGCTTCAGCAAGCAGGCATCATCCGCTGATATTTCGTAAGTTAGGCGGCACTTATCCATGAGAAAGTGCCGCCTATCCACCCGATAGGTACGAGCAAACGGGTCGAAAGGTACGGGCTATCCATGAGAAAGGTGCCGCCTTTCTCAAAGAAAAGTGGCGGTTTTCTCACAAAAATAAGACGAAAACGCCATATTTTGTTACTTTTGTTACCATTTTGTTACCGACATTTCTCTGATTATCAAGTAGTTTTGCAAAGTAACAAAAGTAACATTAGTTTTTAAAACTTCATGTAGAAGAACTGGGGAGAATTCAATATACTCTTCAGTTCTGCATAAATATCTATCGAAATCCTTGCAACATTCAGAAATAATGAGTACCTTTAAAACACGTTTTTAAGATACTCTCGCTCAAAAATACTTAAATTAATTTGGTATTTTCTTCGCTTATTCGTACCTTTGCGTTCCGTAAACAAACAATTTAGACAATATTCATTGGAGATGACTAACGATATACCTGCAGGATATGCAAAAGAAGACATAAAGACTCGTGAGAAACTTATTAAAGATTTCTATGCTCAATGGATTTCTGAACATCCCGAGAAAAAGATATGGAATAAGAATCTTCAGGCATTTATCCATGTAAAGTTCTTGTCCATCAACGAGACCTATGAAAAAGCATCTCGCAGCAAAGAATCCACAGAGGCAGTATTCCGTCTTACAGAAATTTTAGAAGGTGCCATCAAAATAGGCGAACAGCCGGCTAAGCGTAATACTCGTAATCAAAAACAATTCGGGAAATTGCTTATTATGCAATATGGTAATGTCAAACTGACTGTGGGACTTCAACGCTCAAACCAAGACTTAGTACAATACTGTATCACAGTTCCTCAACAACCAAAAAACAAAGCCATCACATCCGAAGAGTGATGGCTTGTATGCTTGAGGCTCGAAACGACCTTAAAGGTCATAAAGGTTGTCATCCTTTCTGCGAAATCCTCTAATTGACACTGCAAAGGTATAAAGTATTTTTGTATCTACCAAATAATTCCTTATTTATTTTCACTTTCTTATATTTTCTTCCAAAGTTAGGTGCCGCCTTTCTCAAAGAAAAGTGGCGGGTTTCTCACGAATAATAAGCCAAAAACGCCATTCGTCGTCACTGACGTCACGCCGTCGTCACGCGTAATTCCCTGATTATCAATGAGTGTTACGTTGTGACGACGGTGACATTGATTTTAAAACTTTATTTTAGTGCGCGCGTACGCGCGAGAGGAAATTCGACCCGAATAAAACCTACATTCATCTCAAATGTAAGCTACTTTCAAGTTGTTCTAGCACCTGAAACATTTTTTAATTTTAACAAAAAAAGTTAGAGGGTGTCCCGACTTTTGGGACACCCCACCTTTACTTTTGCAGCATCAAAACAAAAAGAATACAATAAAAAGTAGTACAATGAATAAGATAGTAGATCGTTTCCTGACCAATCTCTTTGGTCTTGCAGAGAAGGTTGCCAACAAGTTCGACCATACCTCTGAAGTCCCCACAGTCAAATGTGACATCCCTCGTGATGCCCCTAAACCTCGCATCCGTTTCTCTAATGATGATAAAATGGTGGAAGGGGAGTTATTTAAATGAAAATAGGTAAAATTTGAAAGATATGAGATTATTTAGTATCTTTGTAGGCAGTAATATATAACAAAAAATTGGATACAATAAACGGATCTTTGTATGAATAAGAAATACGAACAACTATTTGCAGAAATTACGAGTCTGTACAAACAGGCAGAGGATAGACGAGCACAGAAAGAAAAACAAGGTGAATACTTTAATGTGTTCAACACTATTGGGCTACGTACAGAAGAAGTAAGACTTCATTCTGCCTTGATAGCAGAATTGTTGAATCCTAATGGCATGCATGGTCTATCCAATCTTTTTCTGCAAATCTTTCTTGAGAGATTAGGGCTACCTCGTGATTATGTCAAAGAGGCTAAAGGTAAAATAACAGAAAGGTGTATAGGACCAAAGACGAAAACGGAAGGTGGTCGTATAGATATTATTGTCGAAGATGGTAATCATGCTGTTATTATTGAGAACAAAATATATGCCGAAGATCAAGAGAATCAACTACTACGATATTACAACTATGGCAAAAAGCAATTTGGAGATAATTTCATACTTATTTATCTAACATTAGATGGGGGAGAGCCAGAGGAAAACTCATTAGGAAAAAAGGATATTCCGTTTGAACTAATGTCATATAAAAATGATATTGTAGAATGGCTTGGTGAATGTATTGAAAGTTCTAAAGTGACCCCTTTGGCAAATGCTGTTATTATACAATATAGAGAACTCATTAAACAAATAACAAATAATGATATGGAAACAAAATATAAAGAACAACTACTATCCACTATGGTAAAGCCAGATAATGCAATTGTAATGAGTGAATTATTAGAAATTGAAGATGAATGGCTCCCCCGAATCCTTGAAATTTATATATGGGAACCTCTCAAGGAATATGCTGTTTCTAACAATATGAAAATAGGGATAGATTTGGACTCTGGCTATGAGACTGGTGCTTGGATTTATAAAAAAGAGTGGAAGTATTGTGCTATTTTTGTCTGGACAGAAAGTAAGCGCTTTTGGAATGAAATGTTTATTTGCATCAGTTATTATGAAGCGCCAGGTCGTAGCAGAATAAAAAAGAAAGATTTTCAGAAATTAGATTGCCTCGAAAAGGAACCAGATTCAGATTGTCCTTATGGAAGAGAATATCTACCCAATGATATATGGAATTGGAATCATTCAATCATTAAGAAAATTATATCGAAGGAAGTCGTTAATCAGATTATAGAGAAATTCAATCAGATTCTCAAAGAAATAGAGGAGAAGAATATATTAATGTTTTAAAGAATACCCAGATGGAAGAAAAAAATACTATAGAAATCGTATATACTGTTAACGGTTATGATGAAGCTGGAGAAACATCGTTTGACGCGGATGTATCGGACAGTGTCTATGAATCGTTAGAAAACGCAGAATCATCAGGTGAATTCTTGGATTCCGATTATATCTCAGAAAACTTGGAGGGGATTCACAAAAAGATTCTAAAGGCTATACGCAAGAATATGGAAGAAGAATCATGGAATTCGGATGATGGAAAAGTAGATAAACGGATGCCTTGGGGTTTCACGTACAAAGAAGATTGTTCTGGAGCCTCTCATGAAGATATGCTTGACTTTGCTGAAGACGATGATATTGAGTACACTATTAGTCTATTTTGAAGAATTAAAGGATTGATCTATCAGAACAAGTAAAAAAATAGTTTATGAGACTTTGGACAATACAGGGAATAGAGATATATGAGCAATTGATGAGAGATGGGGTTACTTATTGTACCAAGCCATTGTGGGGCGATGATGAAACATTTATGTATGCCTATCATTGGATGACAGAACAAATGAAGAAACGTATCGGGGAATCACCTATTGATGGAATTAAATATCCAATGTGGGCTTGGTATCAATATGATTCGGCTAAAAAGAATAAACCGCCCAAAAGACCATCGAATGTTAATGAAGGGGTGTCTGTCTATATGGAGATAGACTTGCCTGATAATAAAGTGTTGCTTTCTGATTTTTCTAACTGGCATGCCGTCTTAAACCAATGTCCTCTTAGCAATTGGAAGAGTATAGACAGAAAAACTAATGTATTGGATAAAAAAGCAGGAAGACGTTTGGATTTTAAAGAATATCCTATAGAGATAAGAAAGGAAATTGAAGATAGCTGGGAAGCAATTTTTTATTTTGATAGACGAAACGGGGATGTGGGACGCACCCATAAAAGAAACAGAAGCATTCAGGCTACTTTTTGGTCATTGGCTGTTGAGAATGTTATCTCGGTTGAGATTTTAGAGCGAAAGGGTAATATCATTAAACTGTTAGAAAAGAAATAATATGGTAGAGGAATACAGTTATAAAATTGTTATCCCCACATTTCAGATTCTTTTCTATTTCTTCACGGATTTGAAAGTTTCAGAACGAAATAGGGAGTTACGTAACGAAAATAGAGTTTTTCCCTTGGTGATTTCACAAACTTTCAGTAGAAAAAGGGACTAAAACGAAAGAGATATGTGGCTTATAGTAAATCTTATACTTGGATTGATGTTGGTTCCCTTTCTTTCAAAGGAAACAAGCCGGCTATATAAAGCATTTTTCGTGCTGCTTTGCGCTAGTTTGTCACCATTCTGCGGAATTCCTGTGTATTTGCTCTTTAGGTGGATATTCGGTAACTAAAGTGTTGTCCTTTTTAATACAGATGCTTCTAACTAAAATTTGCAGAAGAGAACAAAAACGAAAGAACGATGATTGTACTTTAAAGCTTTTTGATCAGTTTGCTACTCATTCTCTTTTTACCGAAAAAAGATGGGTTCTGGAATTGCTTCATCTTTGTTTGTCTTTCTACAGTCTTCACATCTTTTATTGGTTTCCCTTTGTATCTGTGGATGAGGAGAACGAAAGGCACAAATATATTTGTTATTTCCTTCCCTTTGGTCGATGATATGTTGTAAGGGCTCATAGTTCATCGTTTTTTATTCTTATATATTTGATAGTCTCGTTAAATATTTGTATCTTTGCAGGCGATTTAAACTTAAACATATATTGTAGATATGATCAACATTACTTTTCCGGACGGTTCTGTTCGCTCGTATGAGCAGGGCGTTACCGGACTTCAGATTGCCGAGAGTATCTCACCAGCTCTGGCACGCAGCGTGATTGCCTGCGGTGTGAATGGTGAGACCGTAGAGTTGAACCGTCCGATTAACGAGGATGCAACGATTGAACTCTACAAGTTCGATGACGAGCAGGGTAAGCATACCTTCTGGCACACTTCTGCCCACTTGTTGGCAGAGGCTCTGCAGGAGTTGTATCCTGGCATCCAGTTTGGTTTCGGTCCTGCCGTGGAGAATGGTTTCTTCTATGACGTCCTGTTGCCTAATGGCGAGATGATCAAGGAGAGCGATTTCCCGAAGATTGAGGATAAGATGCGTGAACTGGCTGGCAAGAAAGAGCCTGTTGTTCGCAAGGAGGTGGCTAAGGCTGATGCTCTGAAGGAGTTTGCTGCCGATGGTCAGACCTATAAGTGCGAGCATATCGACCAGGATCTGGAAGACGGCAGTATCACAACCTATACACAAGGTAACTTCACCGACCTCTGCCGTGGTCCGCACTTGATGGACACGGGCGAGATTAAGGCTGTGAAGTTGACAAGCGTGGCTGGTGCTTTCTGGCGTGGCGACGCTAGCCGTGAGCAGATGCAGCGCCTGTATGGTATCTCGTTCCCGAAGAAGAAGATGCTGGATGAGTATCTTGTGATGTTGGAAGAGGCGAAGAAGCGCGACCACCGTAAGATCGGTAAGGAGATGGAACTGTTTATGTTCTCTGATAAGGTGGGCAAGGGTTTGCCTATCTGGTTGCCGAAGGGAACAGAGTTACGTCTGCGTTTGCAAGACCATCTGCGTAAGGTGCAGAAGCGTTTCGGTTATCAGGAGGTTATCACGCCGCATATCGGTTCGAAGAATCTCTATATCACCAGTGGTCACTATGCCCACTATGGCAAGGATTCCTTCCAGCCTATCCATACGCCCGAGGAGGACGAGGAGTATATGCTGAAGCCGATGAACTGTCCTCACCACTGTGAGATTTTCGCATGGAAGCCCCGTTCATATCGTGACCTGCCTTTGCGTATCGCCGAGTTCGGAACGGTTTACCGTTATGAGCAGAGTGGTGAGTTACATGGACTGACGCGTGTACGTTCGTTCACACAGGATGATGCCCACCTGTTCTGTCGTCCCGACCAGGTAAAGCAGGAGTTCCTGAACGTGATGGATATCATCGGTATCGTACTGAGTGCCTTTGGTTTCAACTTCGAGGCTCAGATTAGTCTGCGTGACCCTAACGACCATGAGAAGTACGTTGGTACGGATGAGGACTGGGCACTGGCTGAGGCTGCTATTGTGGAGGCTTGCCGTGAGAAGGGCTTGCCTGCCAAGGTAGAATATGGTGAGGCTGCTTTCTATGGTCCGAAACTCGACTTCATGATTAAGGACGCTATTGGTCGTCGTTGGCAGTTGGGTACTATTCAGGTAGACTATAACCTGCCGAAGCGCTTCCAACTCGAATATACCGATGAGGACAACCAAAAGAAGACGCCTGTGATGATTCACCGTGCACCATTCGGAAGTATGGAACGTTTCTGCGCTGTATTGATTGAGCACACCAGCGGACACTTCCCCTTGTGGCTCACACCTGATCAGGTTGCTATCCTTCCGTTGTCTGAGAAATATAACGACTATGCGAAAGAGGTGGCTAAGAAGTTCGACCTCGGTGGCGTTCGTCCTACCATTGACCTGCGTAATGAGAAACTCGGTCGTAAGATTCGTGATAACGAATTGAAGCGTATTCCTTATATGGTGATTGTCGGTGAGAAAGAACAGGCTGACGGAACTGTTGCCGTTCGTCCACAGGGTGGTGGTGAACAGAAGGTCATGACCATCCAGGAGTTCATCGACCACATCAATGCTGAGGTGGCTGAGATGACGAAAGAATTCTGATAAAGGTCAAAGGTCAAAGGACTAAGGTCAAAAGTAAGAAAGTAAAAAGGTAAATAATAAGATATGAAACCGACATTATTCTTATTGGCAGCAGGAATGGGAAGCCGCTACGGCGGTTTGAAGCAACTCGACGGACTGGGACCCAATGGTGAGACTATCATGGATTATAGTATTTACGATGCTATTCAGGCTGGTTTCGGCAAGATTGTCTGGGTGATTCGCAAGGATTTCGAAGAGCAGTTCCGTACGCAGATTCTCTCTAAGTATGAGGGACATGTTCCCTGTGAGTTGTGTTTCCAAGGCATCGATGCTTTGCCTGAGGGCTTTAAAGTGCCTGAGGGACGTGTAAAACCTTGGGGTACTAACCATGCCGTACTGATGGGTAAGGACGTTATCAAGGAACCGTTCTGCGTCATCAACTGTGACGACTTCTACAATCGTGATGCTTTCATGGTCATCGGTAAGTATCTGTCAGAACTGCCCGAGGGTGCAAAGAACCAGTATGCCATGGTAGGCTTCCGCGTAGGCAATACACTGAGTGAGAACGGTACGGTGGCTCGTGGTATCTGTACGAAGAATGACAAGGGACATCTGACGGACGTCGTAGAGCGCACAGAAATCGTACGTTGTGCCGAAGATGGTTCTAACGCAGGTGCTGCCAGTGAACCTATTCGCTATAAGGACGAAGAGGGTAAGTGGGTTGTCGTAGACGACAACACCCCCGTATCCATGAATATGTGGGGCTTCACGCCTGACTATTTCGAGTATTCAGAGGCTTATTTCAAGGAGTTTCTGAGTGATCCGAAGAATATGGAGAACCTGAAAGCAGAGTTCTTTATCCCATTGATGGTTAACAAACTCATTACAGAGGGTACTGCTACCTGTGAGGTGCTTGATACCACTTCAAAATGGTTTGGTGTAACTTATGCCGCTGACCGTGAGGATACCGTGAACCGTATCCAGAAGTTGGTGGATGAGGGTGTCTATCCCAATAAACTGTTCTAATGCTGAAAGAGATTATGACAGAAAGGGAGTGCAGCGAACTGCGCTCCCTTATCGATAACGCAGAGACGATAGTGCTCTGTTGCCACATGCATCCCGACGGTGATGCCATCGGTTCTATGCTGGGGTGGGCAGAGGTCCTGAGAGGATTGGGCAAGGAACCTTTGGTGGTGGTGCCTGATCAATATCCTGACTTCCTGCACTGGATGCCGAACACGGAGAAGATTGTGCGCTATGACAAGCGGAAAGAGTATGTAGATACCGTATTGAAGATCGCAGACTTGGTGTTCTGTCTTGACTTCAATATCCTGTCTCGTACAGAGGCGATGGAAGCGGCTTTGGCATCATCGCCTGCGAAGAAGGTACTGATTGACCATCATCTGGAACCACAGGTGGATGCAGTACTGACGATTTCCCACCCAGAGATGTCGTCAACCAGTGAACTGGTGTTCCGTATCGTTTGGCAGATGGGACTCTTCGAGCAACAAGGGAAACACTTTGCTGGTCCGATCTATTGTGGTATGATGACGGATACGGGAGGCTTTACCTATAACTCTACAGAACCGGATATCTTCTATATTATCAGTCAGTTATTGACGAAACGTATCGATAAGGATAAGATTTATCGTAATGTCTATCATAACTATAGTGAGCACCGCATCCGTATGGTGGGTTATGTGCTCTGTCATAAGTTAGTGGTGGACAATATGCATCATGTGGCATTCTATACGCTGACACGTGATGACTTGCATAAGTTCCATTTCATCAAGGGAGATGCAGAAGGACTGGTGAATATGCCTTTGCAGATTAAAGGAATGAAACTCAGCATCTCGTTGCGTGAGGACACAGAGCGTGACAATGTGATATGGGTGAGTCTGCGTTCTGTCGATGATTTCCCCTGCAATAAGATGGCAGAAGAATTCTTCAATGGCGGTGGTCATCTGAATGCCTCTGGTGGTAAACTACTTTGCACAATGGACGAGGCAGTAGAAGTAGTGAAACGTGCCATCCTTCACTTTGAAGACACGTTAAAGTAGCCTAATATTGCAGATAATTGGTATTTTATTTGTAAATTTGCGCCCAAAATTAATAAGAATATATTGGATATGAAGAAAATATATAGTCTGCTGTTCCTGTTTTGCAGCATCCTGTTCCTAACCAGTTGTAATAGTGGTGAGACCTATTCTGACCTGAAAGAGGCAGAGCGTGACGCCATCAACCGTTTTATTGAGAAGAAAGGTATCAAGGTGATAGGAGAGGAGCAGTTTACCAGTCAGGGTGAGACGACCGACGTTAACAAGAATGAGTATGTCTACCTGTCGAAAAGTGCCGTCTATATGCAAATTGTGCGTAAGGGTTGCGGTTCCAAACTGGAGGAGAACAAGCAGGTGGAGATTCTCTGTCGTTTCTTTGAGTATAACATCAAGAAAGACACAATGATTATCAGAAACGATATCTCTGGTGGCATCTATATCAATAACGTCTACTATGATATATCTTCCTATCCCGAAAAGATGAGTGTGACACGTGTGGGAACGGCATATACCGCTTCATTTGTTGCGGAGAATAGTGTGATGTATGCTTTCCATGGTTCTGCATCTGTTCCCTCTGGATGGTTGGTTCCGCTGACCTATATTAATATCGGTCGTCCAGTGAATGAAGGCGATGAGGTGGCTAAGGTACGTATTATCGTACCTCATACCCAAGGAACGCCAGATGCGTCCTCTAGTGTCTATCCCTGTTTCTACGAAATTACTTACGAACGAGATATTTAAAACCAAGAAAACATGACTCTTATTAAATCAATTTCCGGTATCCGTGGAACTATTGGAGGTTCTACGGGCGATACTTTGAACCCTTTAGACATCGTGAAGTTCACCACTGCCTATGCACAGTTTATCCGCCGTGCAAGGAAAGGCTCTTCCAATAAGATTGTGGTAGGACGTGATGCACGCATCTCTGGTGAGATGGTCAAGAATGTGGTCTGTGGTACGTTGATGGGAGTAGGCTATGATGTCATTGATATCGGTCTTGCCACCACACCGACAACAGAACTTGCTGTACGTATGTCTGGTGCTGATGGTGGTATCATCATCACGGCGTCACATAATCCCCGTCAGTGGAACGCTCTGAAACTGCTGAACAATGAAGGTGAGTTCCTAACTGCTGCTGATGGTGCTATCGTGCTTGATATGGCAGAGCGTGAGAACTTCGAGTATGCAGATGTAGATCATCTGGGACATTATATCGAAGACTCTTCTTTTGATGCCCGTCATATTGAGAGTGTCCTTCAACTGAAATTAGTCGATGTGGAGGCTGTCAAGAAGGCGAAGTTCAAAGTATGTGTAGATACTATTAACAGTGTAGGTGGTATCATCCTGCCCAAACTGTTTGATGAACTGGGTGTGGAGTACACCATCTTGAATGGAGAGGCAACAGGTGACTTTGCTCATAACCCAGAACCCTTGGAGAAGAACCTGCAGGGAATCATGGATGAGATGAAGACGGGTAAGTACGATTTAGGTATCGTGGTTGATCCAGATGTCGACCGTCTTGCCTTTATCTGTGAGGATGGAAAGATGTTTGGCGAGGAATATACGCTGGTCAGTGTGGCTGACTATGTGTTGTCGAAGACGAAAGGTAATACGGTCTCTAATCTTTCTTCTACTCGTGCACTGCGTGACGTAACACGTAAGCATGGTGGTGAATATGCTGCTGCTGCCGTTGGTGAGGTGAATGTGACGACGAAAATGAAGGAGGTGAATGCCGTCATCGGTGGCGAGG
This sequence comes from Prevotella sp., assembly GCA_045225255.1. Lineage (GTDB taxonomy): Bacteria > Bacteroidota > Bacteroidia > Bacteroidales > Bacteroidaceae > Prevotella. Next base: position 91,911 of record JBGVBD010000085.1, read on the forward strand.
GTAATGGTGGAGTCATCTATCCTGAGAGCCATTATGGTCGTGATGCCCTGGTAGGTATTGCCTTGTTCCTGACTTCTCTTGCAGCAAAAGATTGCAAAGTCAGTGAACTGCGTGCTACCTTCCCCGATTATCAGATTGCTAAGAACCGTATAGACCTCACCCCTGAAACTGATGTGGATGCTATTCTGGTGAAGGTAAAGGAAATGTTTGCCGCTGATGCTACTGCACAGGTGAATGATATCGACGGTGTAAAGATTGACTTCCCCGACAAGTGGGTGCATCTGCGTAAATCGAATACGGAGCCGATTATCCGTGTCTATAGCGAGGCAGCCACGATGGAAGAGGCTGACGCTATCGGCAAGAAACTCATGCAAGTGGTTTACGACATGCAATAAAACAAGAAGTGCTTCCAACAAGGAAGCACTTTTCTTTTCTCTTTATTTACTGGTTTCCAACGAACTGCGCTTATCACGTCGGTAGGAACGGTAATCGTCAAGAGGTATCTCGATGTCTGGTTCTACCAATTTGCCCTCGTGTGGCAGGTGGAACTTCATGTATTTGATGTTCAATCCTCGGTCTATCCACATCTGCTCATAGTAGGTCTGGATAGAGGCGGCCTCAGCATATTCAGCGTTCTCAGAACATTCAGAATATAAATCTGTTGTTCGCAGTAGCACGAGCAGATGGTTCTTCTCTACCATATAGGTCGTATAGGTAAATAGGAAGTTGGAATCTGTCTTCAGATGGATAATGCCACCGTCGATGAGGAAGTGGCGATAACGGTTCATAAAATAGGTGCTGGTCAGTCGCTTGCGTGGGTTCTTCATCTGTGGATCACTGAACGTCAACCATATTTCCTTCACTTCATTAGGTGCAAAGAAACGGTCGATAATCTCAATATTCGTTCTTAGGAACGCCACATTCTTAATACCTTCCTTGATAGCCTGCGTAGCACCAGTCCACATCCTGGCCCCCTTGATGTCCACTCCGATGAAGTTCATGTCAGGATAACGTTTGGCAAGTCCTACCGTATATTCGCCTTTCCCACAACCCAATTCCAACACGATAGGGTTGTCGTTATGAAAGTACTGCTCATGCCAGTGTCCCTGCATCTCGAAAGGAACATTCTCGATGACGGAAAATGGATACTGAAATACGTTCTCGTAGGTATCCATATCAGCGAATTTCGCCAGTTTACCTTTTCCCATATATTGATTTGTTTTGTGCAAAAGTACAAAAAAGTACGGATAATTTTGGGTGAACAGATAAAAAAGTTTAATTTTGCAGCAAATACCAACTTAAAATATTAGTAAACAATGGAAAATTACAAAGAACTCCCTCAGTTGGGAATGGGTGAAGCCATTAAATTGGCGTCAAGTCGTTTGACGGATTTCAAGGGACGCAGTCGTCGTTCGGAATTCTGGTGGTGGATGTTGATCGTATTGCTTACCAACTTCATTCTGTCGTGGTTTATCACCAATATGTTAGTGTCAGCCATCGTCAGCATCGTGGTGATGTTCTTGGGATTGGCAGTTACTGCTCGTCGTTTGCAGGATGTCGGAAAGAGTGCTACTTGGGTTTATGCCAGTTATGGATTGGGTATCATTTACCAGATACTCCTGGCAACATCTGATGTGATGGCGAAATATATTGAGGTTGCTCAGAGTGGGAATGTTGATAAACTCATGTCGTTTGCAGAAGCGAATGCCAGTTCCTTCCTTCTGATTGGATTGGTGTCACTGTTGTGGTTTATTTCCTGTCTGGTGGTGTTTATCTTTACGTTGATGGATGGTAAACCGGAACCCAACAAATACGGTCCTTCCCCGAAATACGTAGAAGCATAAAAAAAGAGGTTCATTCGAACCTCTTTTTATTTTGTATCGTTAGGATTACTCAATGACTACGGTTGTCCAACCGTGCTTGTCCTCAATCTCACCATACTGGATGCCACGCAGGGTGTCGAACAGTTTCTTGGAGATAGGACCTGGCTGGTCACCAAATGAATAACGCTTGCCCGTGTCGAGGTCATCGATATAAGAGATAGGACTGATGACAGCGGCTGTTCCACAAGCACCAGCCTCTTCAAAGGTCTCAAGTTCCTCTTCGGGGATAGGACGACGCTCTACTTTCAATCCAAGGTCTTCTGCAACCTGCATCAACGACTTATTGGTGATAGAGGGTAGGATAGAGGTTGACTTCGGAGTAACGTAGGTGTTGTTCTTAATACCGAAGAAGTTGGCAGCACCACACTCGTCCATGTATTTCTTCTCTTTCGCATCGAGATAGAACTCACAAGCGTAGCCCTTCTCGTGAGCGAGGTTGTTGGCGAAGAGGGAAGCAGCATAGTTTCCACCTACCTTATATTTACCTGTTCCGAGAGGAGCAGAACGGTCATAGTCGCGAACAATGACGTATGGGTTCGTAGAGAAACCACCCTTGAAGTATGGACCTACAGGTGTCACGAAGATGAGGAAGCAGTATTCCTTGGCAGGATGAACACCTACCTGTGCCGATGTACCAATCAGCAACGGACGAATATAGAGGGTGGCACCACTCTCATAGGTTGGAATCCATTCTTGATTCAGACGAACTACCTTCTTCACCATCTCGGTAAACAGTTCGGTTGATACTTCGGGCATCATGATACCGCGACAGGTGCTCTGCAGGCGTGCAGCATTCTCGTCAACACGGAAGATGCGTACCTTACCATCGGGACAGCGATAAGCCTTCAGTCCTTCGAAAGCCTCTTGACCGTAGTGCAGACACGTAGCAGCCATGTGCAGGTTTAAATACTCATCAGAGCAAACTTCTATTTCGCCCCATTTGCCGTCGCGATAATAACAACGTACATTGTAGTCGGTCTTCATATAACCGAACGACAGACTACCCCAGTCTAAATCTTTCATATCGTAATAATTTTAATGTCTTAAATTATAAATTGGTGCAAAAGTACACAATTTATATTTAATCTGCAAACGAAATGGGTTTTATTTGTCTTCGTCGAGTATCTTTTTGATGTCCTCGTCGGTTTTTGTCAGTTTATCCTTGCATTGTTTAATGAGTTCTTTTGCTTTTTTTAGTTGTGTAGTCAACTCATCAATTCCATACTCGTTGTTTTCCATCTTCTGCACAATCTCGTCCAGTTGACGGAGGGCTTCCTCATACTTTATTGCTTCCATATTACTTTCGATTTGATGCTTCCTTTTTCTACTCTTGTCTCTATCTCGTCGCCTTCCTTCAACTGCTTTGGGTCGCGGAGGACTTTGCCATGATATAATGTGATGCTATAGCCTCGTTTGAGCAATAGGGTTGGGTCAAACGACAGTACTTTCTGTTCTGCGAGTTCCAGATGGTGATGTTCGTGTGTTAGACACTGATTGATGGCATGAAGAAGACGCTCATAACGCTGTTCCAGTTGATGCTCCATAGTTGTCTTTACCATCGAGAACAAGAAAGCGATACGCTGTTGGAGGTCGTTGACGTGTTGGAGCGTATCAGCAAGATGACTGATCAGCAGGGCAGCCGCTGCCGTCGGTGTCTTCACTCTTGTATTCGATACCATGTCCAGTACACACTCATCTCTGTCATGTCCAATACCTGTGATGATGGGCAAAGGAAAGTTGGCTACATTCTCTGCCAATGCCAGTGTATCGAAACCGCTCATATCACTGGTCGAACCGCCCCCTCGGATGATCACCACCACATCAAAGTCATTGGCTTGTTCGTTGATGCGATTGAGGGCAGCAATGATACTCTGCTCGACTTGTTCGCCTTGCATGATGGCAGGGAACAGGGTAGGATAGAACACCAGTCCGTAGTCGTTTTCCATCAGTTGTTGACAGAAGTCCCCATAGCCTGCTGCTGTCTCTGCGGAGATAACGGCAATACGCTGGGCAAAGCGTGGAATGGTAAGTTCACGTTGTAAGTCGAACACACCCTCTTCTTTCAGTTTCTGGATAATCTGTTGTCGGCGTTGCGCCATGTCACCTAATGTGAACGTCGGGTCGATATCCGTCACAATCCATGAGAATCCGAATGCTTCGTGGAATTGCGGATAAACTTTTAGTAATACTTTCATGCCTGCCCGTAGCGGTTGTCCTGTAGTACGCTCGAAATAGGGTTGTACTATTGCCCAGGTCTGTTTCCAGCATTTTGCAGAGGCACGTGCAATAGGCGTGTTTGATGTCTCGTCCTTTTCCACCAGTTCCATATAGCAGTGTCCTCTGTTTTCCCTGCATTCCGACAATTCCGCTTCTACCCAATATTCATCGGGTAGTTCCATCTCTATTGCCTCGCGTACGAGGGCATTCAGCAGTTGCAGTGTATATCTCTCTTCACTCATTGTTGGCACAAAGTTACGAATAAGTGGGCGAAAAGCCAAATTTTGTTTGGTTTTCTTTTCGCATACTCGAAAATAATCACTATCTTTGCAAAATATTATGAAATAATATTGCATGGATAATAAGCAAGCGACACTTGAGTTAGGTACAAAGCCAGTAGGAAGGCTATTGACGCAATATGCTCTTCCCGCTATTGTGGCTATGACTGCCTCAAGTCTATATAATATTATTGACCGCGCCTTTATCGGACAGATAGTGGGTCCGGAGGCGATAGCCGGTCTGGGCATTACGTTCCCCTTTATGAACCTCAGTGCTGCTTTTGGTGCAGCCGTGGGTGTGGGAGCCTCTACGTGTATCAGTGTCAAGTTAGGGCAGCGTGACTATAAGAGGGCGCAGTATCTGTTGGGAAACACGGTGACACTCAATCTCATCATCGGTTTCCTCTTCATGGTCGTGTGCCTCATCTTCCTTGATCCCATTCTGCGTTTCTTCGGTGCATCGGATGTGACATTGCCATACGCCCGTGAGTTCATGATTGTGATCCTGTTGGGTAATATGGTGACTCACATGTATTTCGGAATGAATGCCGTATTGAGGGCAGCAGGCAAACCCCGTCATGCGATGTATGCCACACTTTTTACCGTGGGCATGAATATCCTCTTAATCATTGCCTTTGTATGGTGGTTCCGCTGGGGTATCCGTGGAGCCGCCCTTGCCACGATTACTTCGCAGACAATGGCAATGTGCTGGCAGTTGTGGATACTCTCTGATAAGAAAGAACTGTTGCACCTGAAACGGGGCATCTATAAACTGAGAGCCAATCTGGTACGTAATATCATCTCAATAGGTATCTCGCCTTTCTTGATGAATGTCACTTCCTGTATCATCGTTATCTTTATGAACAACCAGTTCGTGCGCTATGGCGGAGATATGGCGGTAGGTGCCTATTCCATAGCCAACTCGGTGGTGATGATGTTCTTTATGTTCGTCATGGGTATGATCCAAGGTATGCAACCTATCGTGGGTTATAACTTCGGTGCAGAACGTTACGATCGTATGTTCCGTTGTTTGTGGTTGACCATTGCTGCTGCGACTTCTATCCTGTTGGTAGGTTGGGGATTGTCGATGCTCTTCCCGAGTCAGATAGCCCGTATCTTCACTACCGACCAGACGCTGATTCGTCTGGCAGCACGTGGTATCCAAATTGATATGATGGTATTCTTCGTGGTAGGTTCTCAGGCGGTCATTACCAACTTCTTCCAGTGCATTGGCAAGGTAAAGATATCTATCTTCCTGAGTCTCTCACGTCAGTTGATTCTGTTGTTGCCAATGGCATACGTATTCCCCTTGTTCTGGGATTTGGATGGTGTGTGGTATGCGATGCCTGCCAGTGACTTCGGCTCGTTTGCCATGACGATACCTCTATTAATATGGTATATCAGAAAACTGAAAAATAAAAACATCGAAAGTTAATCAATAGAAGCGATGGAGAAAAAGCATATTATCATCAATGTCGGAAGACAGTTAGGCAGTGGCGGACATGATATCGCCCGTATGCTTGCCATGGACTTCAACGCGAAGTATTATGACCGTGAATTACTCAACCTTGCAGCAAAAGAAAGTGGTTTTAGCGAGAAGGTCTTTGAACAGAACGACGAACAGCGTGGATTCATGAAGTCGTTGCGCCAGTTTATTCCGTTTGTTAGTGACAGTAGTATGTATGCCAACAATATCTCTCAGGAGAACCTGTTTAAGTTTCAGAGTGATGCAATCCGTAAGGCGGCGCAAGAAGGTAGTTGCGTGTTTGTTGGTCGTTGTGCCGACTATGTGTTGCGTGACTTCGACAATGTTGTGAACGTATTCATCTCTGCTTCGAAACGTTTCCGTATCGATCAAATCATGGCAAAGCAGAAAATCGACAAGAATGCCGCCTTGAAGTTTATACAGCAAAGAGAGTCCACACGTGCCGCCTACTATAATTACTATACAGGCAAGAAGTGGGGAAGTTCGGAGTCTTATGATCTCTGTATCGATGCCAGCGTCCTTGGACTGCAAGCCACTGAGAAGTTTATTGCTGACTTTGTTAGAAAGAAATTCGGATTATGAAGAAGATAGGTATCATCAGTGACACCCATAGTTTTTGGGACGATAAATACTTGCATTATTTCGAGCCTTGCGATGAGATATGGCATGCTGGTGATATCGGCTCAACGGAGGTAGCAGACCGTCTGGCGGAGTTCCGTCCGTTACGTGCTGTCTGTGGCAACTGCGACGGAGGTGATTTGCGACTGATGTATCCCGAGGTGTTGCGATGGAAATGTGAGGATATGGAAGTGTTGATGAAACATATCGGAGGTTATCCAGGCAATTACGACTACAGCATTCGCGGACAGATCTATGCCTCACCGCCACAACTCTTTATTGCAGGACATTCACATATCCTGAAAGTGAAGTTTGATAAGACGCTGAACCTGCTGCATATTAATCCAGGGGCTGCAGGTATGCAAGGATGGCATAAGGAGCGGACACTCGTTCGTCTCACCATCGATGGCAAGGAGTTTAAGGACTGTGAGGTCATTACATTAGGAAAACATTAAAAAGAAATAAAAGATATGAAACGTACAATTGTTATTACCGGTGGCGCAGGCTTTATAGGAAGTCATGTGGTGCGCCTGTTTGTGAACAAGTATCCTGACTATCACATCATCAACCTCGACAAGTTGACGTATGCAGGCAACCTCGCTAACCTCAAGGACATCGAGGACAAGCCCAACTATGAGTTTGTAAAGATGGATATCTGTGATTTCGATGCTTTCTACAAGTTGATGCAAGACAAGAAGGTGGACGGTATCATCCATCTCGCTGCCGAGAGTCATGTAGACCGTTCTATCAAGGATCCCTTCACCTTTGCCAAGACGAATGTGATGGGTACATTGTCTCTGCTTCAGGCTGCCAAACTCTATTGGGAGTCATTGCCAGAGAAATACGAGGGCAAGCGCTTCTACCATATCTCTACCGATGAGGTGTATGGTGCGCTGGAACTGACACATCCCGAGGGTATTGAACCGCCCTTCACAACGACGGCTTCATCCTCAGAGCATCATCTCGCCTATGGTGACAAGTTCTTCTTGGAGACCACGAAGTATAATCCGCATTCACCCTATAGTGCTGCCAAGGCTTCGTCAGACCATTTCGTACGTGCCTACCATGACACTTACGGCATGCCCGTCGTCGTGACGAACTGCTCGAACAACTATGGACCCTATCAGTTCCCTGAGAAACTGATTCCGTTATTCATCAATAATATCCGCCATCGCAAGCCGTTGCCCGTCTATGGTAAGGGTGAGAACGTACGTGACTGGTTGTTTGTAGAGGACCATGCCCGTGCTATCGACTTGATTTTCCATGAGGGAAAGATTGCCGAGACGTATAATATCGGTGGCTTCAACGAGTGGAAGAACATCGACATTATCAAGGTGGTGATTAATACTGTTGACAGACTGTTAGGACGTCCTGAAGGTGCAGATATGGATTTGATTACCTTCGTCACAGACCGTGCAGGACATGATTTGCGTTATGCCATCGACTCTTCGAAGTTGCAGAAGGAACTTGGTTGGGAACCTTCGTTGCAGTTTGAGGAAGGTATTGAGAAGACCGTCCGTTGGTATCTCGACAATCAGGAGTGGTTGGATAATGTGACCTCTGGCGATTACCAGAAGTATTACGATAATATGTATGCTAACCGATAAACAAAAACGATATTGATTATGAAGAAGATTCTATTACTGGGAAGTGGTGAGTTAGGTAAGGAGTTCGTGATTGCAGCCAAGCGCGCTGGTGCTTATGTAGTGGCTTGCGACCGCTATAACGATGCACCTGCTATGCAGGTGGCTGACGAGCGTGAGGTATTCTCAATGCTCGATGGTGATGCCTTGACGGCTGCTGTCAAGAAGCATCAGCCTGATATCATCGTACCTGAGATTGAGGCAATCCGTACAGAGCGCTTGTTCGACTTCGAGAAAGAGGGTATACAGGTTGTTCCCTCGGCTCGTGCCGTCAATTTCACGATGAACCGTCGTGCCATCCGCGACCTTGCCAGTCGTGACTTAGGTTTGCGTACGGCAAAGTATTTCTATGCCAAGACCTTCGATGAGTTCAAAAAGGCTGCCGATGAGATTGGTTTCCCCTGCGTGGTAAAGCCTCTGATGTCGTCCTCTGGACATGGTCAGAGTTATGTTCACAACGATGATGAGTTGGAGCAGGCTTTCCGTGAGGCAATGGAAGGCAGTCGTGGTGACGTGAAGGAAGTGATTATCGAGGAGTTTATTGACTTTGAATCGGAGTTCACCCTGTTGACCGTTACGCAGAAGAATGCACCTACTATCTTCTGTCCCCCCATCGGACACGTACAGAAGGGTGGTGACTATCGTGAGTCATGGCAGCCCTATCAGATTTCCGATGAGGCGCTCAAGCAGGCTCAGAATATGGCAGACCAAGTGACGAAGGCACTCACGGGCTATGGTATCTGGGGCGTAGAGTTCTTCCTGACTCGTCAGGGTGAGGTGATCTTCTCTGAGTTGTCACCCCGTCCACACGATACGGGTATGGTAACCTTAGGACATACCACCAACCTTTCTGAGTTTGAGTTGCATTTCCGTGCTGTGATGGGCTTGCCGATTGCTGGTATCCATCTGGAGCATGCAGGTGCTTCTGCCGTTATCCTCTCACCAGAGGAGAAAGTAGGACCACTGGATTATAACTTTGTGGATGCCCTGAAGGAAGACCGTACGCGCATCCGTATCTTCGGAAAGCCCGAGGCTCATAAGGGTCGCCGCATGGGTGTTGTCCTCTGTTATGGTGAATTAGGCGATGATGTCAATGCTTTGCGCGACAAGTGCAAGCGCCTTGCCTCGACCGTATTAGGTACAGATCCTTATATGAAGAAATAAGTAGCATGATAGCAACGCTACAGTCTTTGCGATTTGTGTTTGTTATGTTGATATTCCTGTCGCATTTTGCTTATAGGGATATTCAGGCATTAGACGCAGGCGGAGATTGTGGCGTTGCTTTTTTCTTTCTGCTTAGTGGCTTTGTGCTTTCCATGGGTTATGGACGGCAGATAGCCGATGGCACTTTCTGTTATGGGCGTTTTCTGAAACGTCGTTTTCTGAAACTCTATCCTTTGCATCTTCTTTGCTTGCTGTTCTTCCTGATCATGAGCAAGCAACATCTTGACGGGACTGTCCTTCTGAATGTCTTATTACTACAGGCATGGGTTCCTGACCCTGATTACTATTTCTCTTGTAATAGTGTGTCGTGGTTCCTGTCTTGCCTGTTTTTCTGCTATATCCTTTTCCCGTTTGCTTACAAGCGTGTGTCAGTGCGATGGCTTTTGGGTGTTCTTGTGGCTTATCTGTTCGTCTATCTATGGGTTCCCTACGAGAAAGTCAATGCCATTCTCTATGTCCATCCGTTGGTGCGTTTTGTAGACTTCTATTTGGGTATGTTCTTATACCAGGTCTTTGAGCGCAGAAAGGAAACAGATATTCCTCAATGGACAGAACTGCTGTTGGTGTTGTTATTGTTGGTGTCGTTGGGACTTTATCCGTATGTTGATGCCAAATTCCGCAATGCTCCGCTTTATTGGCTGATACTGATTCCGTTGATTTTTATCTTTGCACAAGAGAGAGGATATTTGTCCCGATGGCTGAAGACGCGCCCTATGTTATTTCTTAGTTCACTGAGTATGCCGTTGTTCTTGACTCATCAGATGTTGATCAATATATTGTTGCGACGACTACCAGAGATTCCAGCCCCCATGATGCTGGCTGTCTGCATTTTCGTAACGCTGATGGTGAGTTGGTGCATCCATATAATATTTTCACGACTTTTACGTTAAAAAAGTATATGAAACAAGACAAAGCAAGGATTATCGACCTTCCTAAAATTGTTGACCCGCGCGGCAATTTGACGGTAGCGGAGCAGATGAAGAACATTCCGTTCGACATTGCCCGTGTCTATTGGACGTATGATGTTCCTTCGGGTGAACGTCGCGGAGGTCATGCCCATCGTACCTGCGAAGAGATTATTATTGCTGTCAGCGGTTCGTTTGAGGTGGAACTTTTTGATGGCAAGGAGCATCAGACGTTCCATCTGAACCATCCGTACCAGGGACTCTATGTAGGAACGGGAGTATGGCGTACGTTGGAAGATTTCTCAAGCGGATCCGTCTGTCTTGTATTAGCATCGGAGTTGTTCGATGAGGATGAGTATATCTACGACTACGATGAATTCCAAAGGTTGACGAAGTGATGTTCGAGATCATACGCTATACCCCTGACCGTAAGGAAGAGTGGAACGCTTTCGTTGCCAACTCGAAGAACGGAACATTCCTCTTTCATCGTGACTATATGGACTACCATAGCGATCGCTTCGAGGACTATTCCTTGATGTTCTATTTGCAGGGTCGTCTCTATGGTCTGATGCCTGCTAATGCCGAAGGTCAGGTGTTCTGTACGCATCGTGGACTCACCTATGGTGGTCTGGTGATGGATAAGAAGACGACGGCAGCACTGACGGTAACCTTGTTTAGTGAACTCAACGACTACTTGCGAGCAAAGGGTTTCCGCCAAGTCTATTATAAGTGCATCCCTTGGATATATCACCAGATGGCATCAGAGGAAGACCTTTATGCTATTTCTAGAACGTGTGATGCCCGACTGGTTGCCCGTGATTTGGGTACTGCCATCATTCAGCGAAACACCATCAGATGGGAGAGAGTGCGCCGCCGTGCCTTGAAACGTGCCCAAGAAGCTGGCATCGTTGTCACCCAGAGCGATAATCTTGCTGGCTTCTGGGAAGTGCTAAACAATAACCTGGCAGAAAAATATAATTCCAAACCAGTACATACCTTACAGGAAATAGAACTGCTGAAATCGCGTTTCCCTAATCATATTGTCCTCTTCTTGGCACAACAAGGCGAAGAGATTTTGGCGGGGATGCTTGTTTATGTCAGTATACAGGTGGCTCGTGCGCAATATAGTTCTGCCACACCTCTTGGCAAACAGTTAGGCGCCATCGATGTCATCTACGACCGTATCATCAATAACGATTATCGGCATCTGCCTTATTTTGAGTTCGGTACGTCGGCATTGGGAAATACGAATGTCATTAACGAGTCACTGATATTCCAAAAGGAAGGCTTTGGTGGAAGAGGTATTTGTTTCGATAGATACGAATGGACACTTTAAAGGTAAAAAAGTAAAAAGGTAAAGCGATGAAGTATTTGGACCTGAAGGCAATCAACGCACCCTACGAGCATGCTGCCGATGAGGTGTTGCAAAGTGGATGGTATCTCAAAGGTGAGGCTACCCGTCTCTTTGAGGAACACTATGCAGCATATATCGGTACGTCATATTGCGTGGGATGTGGCAACGGGCTTGATGCCCTGACACTCATCTTCCGTGCCTATAAGGAAATGGGCGTGATGCATGACGGCGATGAGGTCATCGTTCCTGCCAACACGTATATTGCTTCCATCCTTGCCGTTACGGAAAATAATCTCAAACCTGTACTCGTTGAGCCAGACATCCAAACGCTTCAGATTGACGATAGTCTGATAGAAGACGCCATCACTGAACGTACTCGCGCCATCATGATAGTGCATCTCTATGGACGTTGTGCCTATACGGATAGGATAGGGGACCTCTGTCGCCGTCATGGTTTGAAACTTATTGAAGATAATGCGCAAGCGCACGGTTGTACATATTTCATTCCACATTCCACACTCCACACTCCTCATTCCAAGCGCACTGGTGCGCTTGGCTCTGCCGCTGGTCATAGTTTCTATCCCACCAAGAACCTTGGTGCCTTTGGCGATGCTGGTGCCGTTACGACAGATGATGCCTCGCTGGCAGAGATCGTGCGCAGTTTAGGTAACTATGGTAGTGAGAAGAAATACATTTTCGGTTATCAGGGACGTAATAGTCGTATGGACGAGATACAGGCAGCCATCTTGGATGCGAAACTGAAACACCTTGATGCAGACAACCAACGACGCAAGGAGATAGCCGCCCAATATATTGAGAAAATAAAACATCCCGATATCCTGATACCTCAGAGCGACCGCGACAGTGTGTGGCATATCTTCCCCATCTTGTCGCCCCGTCGTGATGCGTTGCGCCACTATTTGGAGGAGCATGGCGTAGGAACAGAGATTCATTACCCGATACCGCCCCATCAGCAGAAATGTTTCACCAATTCCACGGCAGCGGCAAACTCACCACTCACCACATTCCCGCTGACGCGCCTACCCGTAGCCTTTCACCACTCACCACTTAAGATTACTGAGCACATCCATCAACAGGAACTCTCGTTGCCATGCCATCCTGCTATGACCAACGAGGATGTTGCTACCGTTGTCAATCTTCTGTTATCGTTTTAAGTTATCAGAGAAAGGTGCCGCTTATCGGGTAGATAGGTACGAGCAAACGGGTCGATAGGTACGGGCTATCCATGCGATAGGTGCCGCCTATCTCATAGAAAAGTGGTGGGTTTCTCAATAAAGCCTCTTTTCGACATGAATGAAGCCTTCAAACGGGGCGAATGTAAGCTACTTTCGGTGTGAATTCAATATACTTTTTACTCTAATGCCTTCTTTCACTTAAAGAAATGCCTGTTTAGGGGGTATTCCAAGCCCTGGAACAACTTGTACCAAGCCTTGGAACAAACTGTTCAAGGCATTCGGACAAGTGATAGAAGGCATTCCTTTGTTTGCGTCGTCAAAAATTACAGTATTACAGTTTCAGTTATTCTAATCGTTACTTGTAACGCTTTCTTACACCTAAAAGGTATAAGCGTGCTAAAGATACGATTAGTACCTTTTGGTCAAAGAATTCTTTAATTCTTTTGACGAAAACTCCTCACATCTTAACCCAACACCCTTCAAACCCCGATAAATAAAGGGCGCAAGCCAGGTTACCTGTTGGCTGAACAGGTAACCTACTCCTACTTGTATTGATCAATTTTGAGATGATTTTTCAACACAAAATGACTTCATTTTTTGCAAATACGTGAGAAGTGGGTTAAGTGTTCGAGCAACAGGTAACCCGCTCACTTCCCTTTGTACATCGGTATTTGAGCCCCATTGGGTTAATATGTTAGGAGTTTTGTCGAAACACTCTTTTTCGTAAATTCCTATTGTAATCCTTGCGACTTTCAGAAATGTTTTTCCAAAATGGAATTTCAAGTTAGGGTAGTACTCGTAAATTTCCCTATGCTTTTACAAAACAAGGATGGGCAATATTATCTGGCATTCTTCCTTTTTTTAATGTGATAAAATGGGAGAAATTTCTCCCTTTGCATGCTTTGCTAATTCTGCAGGAAGAGAAAGAAAGAATGTGAAACCTGTTATGCGTTCTATCTCATGAATGGTATTCACATAATTACTTCTTTTATTGTCTTCCTTCTGATTCTTACAGATATAGCCGATACCTTCAGGTTTCCCATCAATAAAGCAGATTACTACTTTAAAGAATGCTTCTGGTACGACAACCTTATTGGGTCCTATCGTCTCATGTTTCTGCCGAAAAAGCACAGGACCACATACGATATATACATCCCCGTATTTCTCTGCCCAACGACGACAAGACATCTCTATTTGGTTCCAGATTCCACTATTTAAGTTTGCATGTTGTGGACAGCAATTTGTAAAAAGGAATGACTCATACATTACTTGCTCATCCCACTTACAATCACCTGCAGGGCACATGTGTCCTCTTGACCATCCGCTATTCTTGTAGTCTTCATAGGTGGCTTTAGGAAAGGGCACCTCTTCGTCTTCGTGCCACGCATTACCTCCAGGTCTATCTACTGTCCCTTTCACATGCTCTGCCGTTAGATGCCAAGCCACCCAATTAGGAATCCGCAGGTCGGCATTATACGACACGGTATAGCCAATCCTTCTCAGAATCTGCTCTGGTATATCCTTACGGGGTAGGGAAGTCTCCAATGAGTCCGTACAGATATTCCCCTCCGCCTGACATATCAATCTCAGGGGGAGGGCGAATAAACATAATATGGCAATATACCAGCGCCTCATTGTTATTTCAATTAATAGCCATGGCTATTGTAATCTAAACGTTACGGGAACGGTAAATTTTACTCGAACAGCATCTCCGTTCTGTTTACCAGGAATCCAACAAGGCATCTGCTGAAGGACGCGTCTGGCCTCTTTGTCAAGTAAGGGGTGAACACCACGAACAACTCTAATGTCTGTGATCGAACCATCGCGCTCAACAACGAAAGTACATACAACACGACCTTGTATGCCGTTTTCAAAAGCCTCTTTAGGATAATTGATGTTGTTGCTGAGGAAAGACATCAGGGCTGCAAGTCCTCCAGGGAATGAAGGCATTTGCTCTACTTCGTCGTAGACTTTCGTCTCTTCCTTTTTTGGAGGCTCGGACTGAACAACAGCTTCCTTGGTTTTCTCTTCTGTCCTTGAAGTTCTATTTTCAGTTCTAAAAGGATTACGACTATTTTCCCTTTCTATATACTCGCCAACAATACCTACAGGATCACTTGCATTAACAGGACCCCATCCTGCAGACAGGTCATCTCCTGTGTCATATATTTGTTTTCCGGCTTTATTATAACAGATTACTTGACGAACCCTTACATAACTATAAATATCGTCATATTCTGCTTTTGTTTTAGTCATAGCAATCGGAACACGACTTCCAATTTTTCTGGCTAAATAACGCTGCCATTCATTTGTGTGATAAACAGTTTTAATCCAAACAAAATGATGTCCATTTTTACCAGTTATCATTTTAGGGCTATATGAGATTGTTGCTGCTTCATCGTCATCAACAACTACCCATTGCACAGATACATTCTTTTTAGTTTGTCCAAATAACGAGATGCAAAAGAATGAAATAAAACACGACAATATTATTCTGTAAACTTTTGAATTCATAGTATGTTTTTTAGCTTACCAAGTGTAAATTTACACTTGGTAAGCATGTAATACATTATTGATTCATCAAATCTTGTGCAGCACCAGCCATTTTCTGTGCAGCGACACTCAATTTTTGAGAAGCTTCAGTCATTTTTGCAGTAATTTTGGTGTAGCGAGACCACTGAGAAGCTGACATTTGACCTTGTGCAGACGAAAGCTTTTGACTATAATCTTGTGCTTTCTGCATTAAAGTAGGATATTCAGACAATGCACTCATATCTCCATTTACAGCCTTCTTAGCATATTCTATATATTCATCGACGAACTCCTCATAAGAATTTAACAGTGCATCCCAATCTTCCGAACTAGATTCTGCATTTTCAGAATCGGCTATAGCATCTTCAGAAATCGGATTAACTTCCTCTACAGAAGTGTTATTCTCCTCTGTGACGATTGTTTCCTCTAATGTTGAATTGGTGTCCTCCTTGTTTTCATTTTTGTTTCCGCAGGAAACCATACCAATAGCTAATAGTGCTATTACAAAATACTTTAAATGTTTCATAAAATCCTAATTTAAAAACAAATTGTTATTATAATATGTTCGTTAATTGTATACCTGTTTTTGGCATAATTATATATGTTTAGATTATTCTTAAAAAGAACAAAATAGAGAATGTGACAATCTAGAAATTGACAACATTCTTATTTTCAATGATAAATCTATTTTTTTCATAACAGATTGTATATTCATTAATGCCTACTCTTCATAGGATTCGACATTCTCTTTTTTATTTCAAATTATTAGCCCCAATAAGTTTATGAGTAAATATTATTAGAACCCATATCTTAAATCTTTTATCCTTTCAGATTCTTTATCAAACTTATCCTTTAGTTCTTTAATACGCTTTTGTTGCTTAGGAGTCAAATCATACACAGAAATGCCTTCAGTCATCTTATTGATTTCTTTATACTCCTTATCTAATAATTTAAGATAACTTTCGTCAATAGACTTTATACGCTCTAATTTGCTTACAAAATTGGCAAATCTATCTATTATTTCATCGTAAGAATTTGATGAAGCGTAATCGGGCTCATTATTATTATATGAGAGGTCTACATTACTTGCAGAACCCTGAAATACGAATTCCACGCTGTTACCTTTTACATTTGTAAAGGTTCCTTGGTATATTCCATCCTTCCAAATACCATCGAAATCTCCAGCATAGTCCCCGTTAGTAAGGTATTCCTTCATAACCAGTCTATTGGTGTTTTTTTCGTATGTTCTCATTTTTAGTTTACGTACGTTCTTTATACCATTAACTGTGAATACGACTTCTCCTTCGTCGATCTGATTGTTATAACTAAAAATTGCATCATCAGAACCACCTAGCGTACCCTTTAGATTCAAAGCTTCCATATTACCCTCATTCTCAACAATAACATCTCCTGTCAAGTATGGTGTAAAGGCTGCTGCTTCTTTAAACCAGGTCGGAGCATCATCCGAATTATGAAACTCTCCTTCGAATGTAATAGTCTCTTCTGCTCCTTTCTCTCCCTGAAGCAGTTTCTTTAGTTTAAGCATATCTTCAGACTTCACATTCAGATCCTGTACTTTTGTTTCATTTTTATCTACCAAATTTACAGTTGCAACGCTCAATAAACCTGTAAAATTGATATTTTGAGCATCTACTTCCTTTAATTCTGGCGACTCTTTTCTTAACCTCAGTTTTATTTTTAGTTTGATGTATTGCGTTGCGATTGTACCATCTTTCTCCGCATAGGAAAGCTGACAGGGTTCGTCCACAACTTCAATAAGCTTTGCTAATTCGCCAGAAGTAAATTCTGTTGAAGTCGGTGAAATTTCTTTAACTACATTAGATGATGAACAGGACGTCAATGTAACCAATAAACCTATACCCCATAAAATGTTAAATAGTTTCATAATTGTTATTATTATTATTAATGCCTACTCTTTATAGGATTTTCGGCAGTCTCCTATTTTTGAATTTTACAGCATTTGAAGACGATTCAAATTATAATTCTTTGCACGCCCAAAAGCTGTAAACAAATCGATTAATGCCCAAATTCCAGCACCGCCACAGGTTAATAGCTTGAATACTCCCAATCCTGTGTCTCCAAGATAAAAACGGTCTACTCCGAACCCTCCAAGAAAAAATGCCAATAAGAAACAGGTCATAGGACTTTTCCAAGGAATAGTTATCAACATGCTCTCTTTGCTGTCATCAGCCTTTTCAAGTTTTTCACGAATCTGCATTACTGCAAATTCAGGGAATTTGTCTGCATTTACCATCAGAAATTGGTCTACTTTTGATTTTTCCATAATTGTATTTTTTAGAGTTAATAATGTTAATAAACAAAACTATCCATACATCATTAGCATTTCCAGATTTTTCCTTTTAGTTGCATCTGAAATCATAAAAATGTCGATTAGCCACCAAATGTATGCTCCCCCACATGTTAATAGTTTACCTACTCCAAGACCTACATCTCCAATATAAAATCTGTCTACGCCAAGTGACCCTACAATAGCAGAAAGTATCAAAGCCATAGTAGGATCTTTAAATTGAGCCATTCTAATTGAGGCTACATTGTAGTCCATGTCCATCAATCTGTTCTTTACCATTTCTATGGATTCAAATGGGAGCCTATTTCCATATAAAGATAGTAATTGACTAACCTGATTTACGTCCATACATTAAATATTTAATAAATTTCTAGTTACAAGCCATAACAAAAAAGTCACTACATAAAAGTTAACAACGTATTTGTTCTCTATTACGTTTTTTAATTTATTACGAGCATTTCCATTTGGTAATAGCCATTTTACAATGAAGAGCATGGCATATGGACCAGCATAAAGAAGATAGTAGTTGTATTGAATAGCATCGACAATGTTACCATGCAATAGAGAATAAATTGCACGCTGAATACCACACCCTGGACAGCTAAGACCAGTTATTATTTTGAATGGGCATTTTGGCATAAACCAATAAAGATTAGGATTGAGATTATATAAAATAATCCCACCCATAGCTATTCCAATTAGTGCAACTGATAACTTCTCTAAACTAATGTAAATTTTATAGTCCATTTATAAAGGCAAAACTACCAATACCTAGTATACCTACACAAATTATATATATTACGACAACAAATAAGCTTATGAATATACCTATGAGGCTCCATTTCTTAGCTTCGTTAGAGGCCATAATAGCTGCATCATATTGTTTCATCGCATAAAGTGAGTCGACACTATTTGCTTTGATAATTGCTACAATACCCAAAGGTAGACAGCAACAGATTGTTGTGAAAATTGCTAAAGCCATGTTGTTATTAGGCTTTATTACATATTTTTGTTCTTGTTGTGATGATTCCATTTTTCCTTTTTTTAATTATTGCAGGTTATTTATCTTGTAATTGCTAATTTGAATTTGACAAATCTTTTTGCTGCTTCTGCTGTTATTTTTTTGCCTTCTTCTATTTTGGCTTCATCTTCTTCATTCAATCCATAGTTTCTTTCTCCACTGAAGTTTAGAGTTATAGTAGAACCTATATTGTCTTGAAGAAAGTTTAAGAAGATGTCAGTTTTGCCACCAAGATATCTCCATTCTCCTACTGAAGGAATTAAGTCATCGATATTTCTTCCTTTGTTATCTTGGGGATACCCAACAAGCCACCAACCATAATTCTCTTTAAATGATTCTATCGAAACATTTTTCAAGAGTCTAAATGTTAAAGAGAGATTTGGATATCCATTTTCGCTGTAGTCTAAATAAATATTACCATCATCTTCTGGCACAACCTCCATTACGTCCTTTAGAGGTCCTGGTATAAGTATATTCTCTGGAGAAAGAATAGCAAGATGTGAAGGAGCTACTTCTGAGGTCGATTTTTTCTGCTGTCCACATGAGACAACAACCAAACTTACAATAATAAGAACTAAATAAAAAATTTTATTCATAATAAATTATATTTTAATTTGCCTACTCTTTAAAGGATTTTCGGCTTCTTCCATTTTAATCTTATATTTTTTGACTGTCACAATTGTTATCTATTATGCATTTAGCTGTACCACAATACTCGCATGATTCCCAATAGATACAGTTTCGTAACTTGAGTCGAAATCATTTTATTTGAAAATATTTAGTTATTTCTTTTTCTGTCAAAGTAATGTCAGAGCTATATCTCACAATATTATTTGAGGTGAGATATCCGCCTTGTGGACACCTTAGAATAAAAAGATTCTCATATTCTTTCAGTCCGTTTATTCTTTTTAGCCACCTATCTTTTTCTCTCATAATTATTATAATCTTCTTTTCCATCATCGCTTGTTTTATAAGTGCATCTGAAAAACTGTATGAAGGTAGATGGTCAGGAAAACGGAATCCTTTACTAGAATGATAAGGAAAGAACTCTATAAAGAATATATCAGGATGTTCATCGAGAATCATGCTTAATTCTTTTGTGCGCTTCTGCAACCAGTTTACACCATCATGTAATTTTCCACACTTATTCTTTATGGTCTCAGCCCAAAAACAGGTGTCCTGTTCAAGTCGAAGGTTCTTCAATGTCGCATCGTGGAAATTTTTATCATTGAAAAAGCATGGATCTGGCTTTCCCGGATTCTTATTTAGACAGTAAACCTTGCTGTTAGGATTTCCACTATAAGGTTCTGGTAGGCAATCAAATGTTAATTCTACCTTATCGTCCTTAATATTAATTGAATTAGCATATTGGACGGGAGTAATTCTTTTTTGTTCAAAGAATGCTCTGTCGCACTCTGCAATAATGCCATTCCCCTTTAACAAATTCAGCCATGGATTAGCTACATCATAAACCATATTATATTTATTAAAATAATACATTTAAGTTTTAGGTACAAAGAGTGTGAGCCTACTTGCCATCCTTAGCCTGTAGGTTCTGCAATACCCGTGATAATAAGAATGAAATCAGCTCACACCTGCAGGTATATATGTGAGCCAATCCCCTATAGGGAAGGACTGTATATATGCTACTGCAGGAGAAGCAACTTTTAACCTTTCCCTTATCACTTGAATTTTGCAGATTCACAGACGGGATAAAGCCTAATCGCTCTCCTCGATGTCGTGGATTTTCTTTAATCCACATCGCAAAGATAGAAATTAATTTTGAAAGATGCAACATTGTGAGCTGATTTTTTCATTTTTATGACAAAATTATTAAGAATCAGGCAAAACACATGATTCCATTTTGTTCCTTTTTAATCTTATAAATCGATTTCTTGGCGAAAATGTGATTATTTACTATTCAATATGCCCGAAAATGTGATTTTTTTACTTATATTTGCAACCGAAAATGTGATTATTGAAAAATGGAACTACTTAAAAGAAAGACAGACCAGTACCTTTTGGATTGGAAAAACAACCCCAAGAGGAAGCCACTGATTGTGAAGGGTGCTCGCCAGATTGGTAAGACAGTGTCCATTAGAGCATTCGACAATGCCAACTATGAATCGGTTATTGAGATTAACTTTGTACTTCAGAAGCAATCTATGAGAATGTAGTTGGTGAGATGCTGCGCAAGTCGGGCTATGAGCAACTCTATTTCTATAAACATGAGAGTCCTGCTCTCGAAATGGACTTCTTTGTTCACGATGCAGACTCATTGATTCCTATAGAAGTGAAAGCAAAGGATGGTGCCACCACCTCACTGAACAATCTCATTAAATGGGATTCTTATCCAGATGTGAAATACGGCATCAAGTTCGGTTACAAGAACATTGGATGGAACGGGCTGTTCTACACCTTCCCATATTTCCTCGCTTTCTTATTGAAACGTTTTCTAAAAGACATCCACAAGTAAAGCTGATGGTTGTGCAACAAAACAATGACACTTCTGCCTCGGGCTACCTTTTAGAGTCGTTTGAAGGGATTAGCCAGACATTTACCGATGTAGAGATACTAAGTACATCGGAAGTTAATGTCGTGCTCAAGGCAAAAAGGTACGGCAGATGGTGGCTGCTGAAAGGATTGCAGAATAAAGTTGCCAACGAAATGGGGTATCAGCAACGACTGCGGAAAGAATTCGAGATACTGATGCAGTTGCAGCATCCTCATGTGGTTGCCACTTACGGAATAGAGGATGTGGAAGACCATGGTCGATGCATCGTGATGGAATATACTGATGGTGTGACACTGAAGGAATGGCTTAACGGAAACCCTACACGACAGTCGCGGCTTCATATTGCACATGAGATAATCGACGCTTTGGCATACATCCATTCCAAAGGCATTGTGCACCGTGACTTAAAACCTGAGAACGTCATTGTGACCAGCAATGGCGACAATATCAAACTGATAGACTTCGGACTGGCTGATACGGATAGTTACGCCATACTGAAGCAACCGGCAGGGACATCAAACTATATGTCTCCTGAACAGATGCAGACGGCAGTAGCCGATGTGCGTAACGATATCTATAGCGTTGGCGTCATTCTGCAACAGATGAATCTTGGGCGTAGATACCGACCTATTATAAATAGGTGTATGCAGTCGATAGACCGTCGTTACCAGAATGCCCAGGAATTGCTGAATGATATGCGTTCAACAGAAGGACGCATCAAAAAGACTTTCATATTGATGGGGGTGCTGATGGTTGCCGCTTTGCTACTGCTGATTGGTTGGCAGATGTGGAAAGCAAGAGGACAAGAGGAAAGACTATCGGAAATGAATGCTGCCTATCGTCAGGAACAGAAAGCACAACAGCAACAGATGGAACATCTGACAGACTCGATAGCAGAACTCAAGGCGTATAATCAGCAGATGAAAGAGCGCGAAGAAACAGTGAAAATGAAAAGGATGCGTGTAAAGGATGCCATCGACAAGGGTATTGCTATCGTTGACAGGACCATGCGTCAGACAAATATAGACAGGCACCTTGATACGCTGTCGAACATCATCTATATCTGGCCAGACTTTGCCGAGAGATGGCAGTCAGGCTTTCGGGCAACCGAAACCTATCTGCAACAAATCAAATCGTCTTTTGATGATAACGAGAGGGCACAGATTGCTGATGCCATGAATCAGCATTGTGCTGCTATCATAGAGAAATGGAAAAACAAAATAGTAGAACTGTCGAAATGATATCACCCGAACAACTCCGTTCTGAAATAGAAACGGCACTGAGAAAGAAACTCTGTACTCCGAAGGATTTTGAATTCCTGCGAGAGCGTATCTATGCACGACTGCATATACTCGTCAGTCGTACTACATTAATGCGTATCTGGGGGTATGTGGACGAAGGAGTCACTCCACGCAAAGGAACATTGGATATCCTTTCACAATTCTTAGGTTATCAGGACTGGGATGGATACTGTCAGAATAGTCTTCTGCCGAAGGAACAACAGAGCAGTCCTGTGATGAGCAGGCGACTGAGTGTGGCTAAGACGTTGGCTCAAGGGGAACGCTTGCGACTGACTTGGCAACCAGACAGGGTTTGCGACATTGAGTATCTGGGTGATCTCCAATTTAAGGTGATAGCCTCAGAGAATACTCGTTTAAAG
This sequence comes from Prevotella sp., assembly GCA_045225255.1. GTDB lineage: Bacteria > Bacteroidota > Bacteroidia > Bacteroidales > Bacteroidaceae > Prevotella. The sequence continues at coordinate 114,772 of JBGVBD010000085.1, forward strand.
GTAGGTGACACCTTTGAATGCAGTTTGATAGTTGAGGGTGAACCTTTATATCTCGACCATTTGATTCAAGGTAATCATCAACCTATTGCCTATGTCTGTGGCAAGAAGTCTGGCGTATTGTTTGAATATGTGATGGATGAAGGTATAATCTGACAGGTATCTGGTTCTTGTCAGATTATACAAGTTCTTTTCCGAAGGGTGACAAGGCGAGTTTTGCTAGACGGAAGTGCATCTTTCCGAAGGGGATACCTATGATGGCATTCGTTGCAACTTTATTACTTCCTTACTGGTTTCCGTTGTTTAGGAGAGGACTTGGGTGTTTCCTTGGGTTGTTGGGGAATGTCCTTGGTGACAGTTGCTTTCAGGATGCGGATATCTTCAAGGGGACGGTCATATTTATCAGTCTGGCTTTGTTGGATACGATCGACGACACCCATTCCTTCAACGACTTCGCCGAAGACGGTGTACTGACCGTCAAGATGAGGCGTACCTCCAACAGTCTTATAGGTAGCAATCATCTCAGGAGTGAGCTGAACGCGCCCATGTGTCGTAGTGTCGAGACGTTCCTGTACCTGAGCGAGTTTCTTATCATCAAGTACGCGTCCCCAAACGATATAGAACTGACAAGCAGAACTGCGCATCTCGGGATTGACATCATCACCCTCACGAGCCATTGCCACTACGCCACGACGATGGAATATCTGAGGAAGACGGAACTCGGGCTCTTGGGTATAGTCGAAGTCACCCGTTCCGAGTTGTTGTCCAGGGAGGGCATGCTTGCTGTTGATATCGCCACTCTGAATCATAAAGTCCTTGATGACGCGATGGAAGAGTAGGGAGTCATAGACGTGCATCTTGACGAGTTTCAGGAAGTTGTCGCGATGCTGGGGTGTCTCGTCGTAGAGGGCAATACGGATATTGCCTGCCGTTGTCTCAAACAGTACTTCCGTTGTCTTTGTCTGTGCCGTTGCATTATAAGCCGTTATCAGCCATGTCAGAATCAGGAGGTAGAATTTTTGTCTTATCATATCGCTTGTTTGTTTCTTATGGGCAAAGTTACAATTTTTCCGTGAAATTTGCAAACTTCAGAATTATTTTGGATAAATTTCTCATACACGGCAAAAAAAATATATTCTTTTTGCTCTCGCTTAATCGAAATTTTGTAATTTCGCCGCATCGAACTGAAACTATCAATCAATGAAGAAAATGGGAATCATCATGAGTTTGTTGACGGGATTGCTGGGAACATTCAGTAGTTGCATGTCACATCAAGGAATGCCTACGGGCGAACTGGTCAGCGTAGAGTACACGGAACATGGCACGGCGGCGGGCTATAAGTATTATGGTAGTGTGGAACGACTTGAGAATGGTCCTGTGATGCTGAAAGCGATGAAGAAGAACTATGACTCTATCATAGAGAAGAAGGTGGATGCTGAGGTTCTCACCCATATCCAAAATGTGATTAAAGAGCATAAGATGTATAAGTATAAAGAAAGTTACCGCCCAACATTTCAGGTGCTGGACGGTTATTCTTGGGGTTTTGAGGCTAAATTCTCTGACGGACAGAAAATTTATTCACACGGCTCTAATGCACGACCTCGTGGCGATGGCTTGGATACGCTGAAAGAATACATGAAAGGATTAGTCAGCGACAAGAAATAAAAAAGAGGGACCTTCATGGTTCCTCTTTTTATAATAGTTACTATTGATTACTGCTGATTCGCATTGATGCGCGTCTTGATCTTGTCGACGTATGCATCAATGGTGGCAATAGCCACGATATTCACGACATCACGCACACCTGCTCCGAAGTCGATGAAGTGAATCGGCTTGTTGAGTCCCATCTGGATCGGACCGATAATCTCGACATCGGCATCGAGCATCTGCAACATCTTATAGGATGAACGCGCAGAGGTGAGGTTGGGGAAGACGAAGGTATTCACGTCCTTGCCCTTCAGACGGGTGAACGGATACTGCTCGTCGCGCAACTCACGGTCGAGGGCGAAGCCTAACTGCAGTTCACCATCGATAGCGAGGTCAGGATATTCCATCTGCATAATCTCTGTGGCACGGCGTGCCTTCTTGGCACCGTCAGTGGTAGAACTTCCGAAGTTAGAGTGGGAAATCATAGATACCACAGGCTTCTCGTTGAAGAAACGGACGCTGGTGGCAGCGAGTTTCGCAAGGTCGACCAGTGTCTCTGCATCGGGATTCTCATTGACCATGGTATCGGCGAGATAGAACGTACCTTTCTGTGAGTTGATGATATGCATAGCGCCGAAGTGCTTGAACTCTGGACGGATGCCAATGACTTCCTTGGCAACCTTGATGGTGTTGGAATATTTGGTGTAGAGACCTGTGATGAAAGCGTCTGCCTCACCAGTCTCTACCATCATCATACCAAAATAGTTGCGCTCGAACATCTTATCGTTTGCCTCTTGGAACGTATAACCGTCACGCTGACGCTTCTCAGTGAGGATGCGTGCATAACGCTCGCGTCGCTCTTGCTCAGAAGGATGACGAAGGTTGACAATCTCGATACCTTCAAGGCTGAGGTCAAGGGACTGAGCGAGTTTGGTGATGAACTCATCGTTACCCAAAAGGATAGGCTGACAGATACCTTCTGCCTTTGCCTGAACGGCAGCCTTCAACATCGTGGGATGGACTGCCTCGGCGAATACGACGCGCTGCGGATGGGCAGCAGCAGTAGCATAGAGTTTCTGTGTGAGTTTGGTCTCTTGACCCAGCAATACGCTGAGTGAGTTCTTGTATTCGTCCCAGTCTACAATCTTCTTGCGAGCCACACCGCTCTCAATGGCTGCCTTTGCCACAGCGGCACTGACCTCAGTGATGAGGCGTGGGTCAACGGGTTTCGGAATGAAATACTCACGACCGAAGGTGAGGTTATTGACTTTATAGACATCGTTCACGACATCTGGCACAGGCTGTTTGGCGAGGTCGGCAATGGCATGAACGGCAGCCAGTTTCATCTCTTCGTTGATGGCAGTGGCATGAACGTCGAGGGCGCCACGGAAGATATAGGGGAATCCAATGACGTTATTGATCTGGTTGGGATAGTCGGTACGACCCGTAGACATCAATGTGTCAGGACGTGCCTCCATCGCATCCTCATAGGAAATCTCAGGAACAGGGTTTGCCAAAGCGAAAATGACAGGGTCTTTTGCCATCGTCTTCACCATCTCTTTCGAGAGTACATTACCCTTGGAAAGACCTACGAAGACATCGGCTCCGTTGACAGCCTCCTCCAACGTATGGATATCCGTGCGCTGGGTGGCGAAGAACTTCTTCTGTTCGTTGAGGTCCTCGCGGGCTACACTAATCACACCCTTTGAGTCGAGCATGACGATATTCTCTTTCTGGGCACCAATCGCCATATAGAGTTTGGTGCAAGAGATAGCAGCGGCACCAGCACCGTTGACTACAATCTTCACTTTCTTGATATCCTTGCCAATCACTTCGAGGGCATTCTTCAGACCTGCGGCAGAGATAATCGCCGTACCATGCTGGTCGTCGTGCATCACAGGGATGTCGAGGCTCTTCTTCAGGCGCTCTTCGATATAGAAACACTCAGGTGCCTTGATATCCTCGAGGTTGATACCACCAAAGGTAGGGGCAATCTTTTCTACTGCCTCACAGAACTTCTCGGGGTCTTTCTCGTTGACCTCAATGTCGAAGACGTCGATACCACCATATATCTTAAACAATAATCCCTTTCCTTCCATGACTGGTTTACCACTCATCGCACCGATGTCACCAAGACCCAGTACGGCGGTACCATTAGAGATAACGGCAACGAGGTTACCTTTATCTGTGTATTTGTAAGCATCATCAGGATTCTGCTGAATCTCTAAACAAGGATAAGCAACGCCAGGAGAGTAGGCGAGAGATAAGTCTGTTTGTGTGCGATACGCCTTGGTAGGTTTTACTTCAATTTTACCAGGGCGGCCAGCCTCATGATATTCAAGGGCGGCTTCTTTGGAAATCTTTACCATACGCAAATTTTATATTTGTGTTATCAATTACTTTAAAAAATCGGGAGATTCATACGAGTCTCCCGATTGCTTTTTCTAAGAGGTGCCTGGCGGACTCGAACCGCCGTAGACGGTTTTGCAGACCGTTGACTAAGCCACTCATCCAAGGCACCTTATCGTCTTAGCGGATGCAAAGGTACGAATAAGTGAGCAAATAACCAAAAAAAAGGATAGTTTTTTTTGTTATTTCGAACGAAAGTACCTTCGAGACACGTCTCAAAGGTTTAGAATAAGTAAGTAAAATACCAAAGAAAAACGTGTTTTTTTTTGTTATTTATTTGCAATGACAAGTATTCTGACAACAATTCTGATGCTTTTTCTGGCAGTTTTTTCTCAGTTCGCAGTCTCGGCAAGGGTCTCGAAAGGTATTGTAGATACGCCACGCCGCATATCCTACTGCCAAGAGAAGAATAATGATAACGAGAATAATCTGCATGGGACTACAGTTTCGAGAGTTTACGAAGCATCAGTTTATTGATAGCCTGAATGCGTCGACCTCCTTTTTCGATATCTTCCCTTACATTATTTATATTATTAAAGAGATCGCTAAAAGCATTCAACAGGAAGTTGGGTTGGCTGGCATCTTCGACAGCATCGGGATTGGTCACAATGCGAATGCCGTTGTGCTCGATGTGCACATTGATGTCGGCATCGGTCATCAGCGGGTCACCGTCGAAGTGGATGGCACCAGGCTCTTTACGGTGGATCTGGATTTTCTTGGCACGGAAAGTCTTGATCTTCGAGTTGTTGCCGAAGGTCTTCATAAACAGGTCGGCAGCGATCTGTGGGGCATCAAGGGCAGTGAAAGGTTCCATGATCACCACGTCCATTTCGCCGTCTTTCATTGTGGCGCCAGGGGCGATATAAGCGTTATTACCATATTGCGAGGCGTTGGCACAGGCAATCAGGAAGGCCTTGTATCTCTTTGCCCCAGTCTCGTCTTCCACCTCATAGGTCTCCGGCTTGTATTTCAGTCCTTCCTTCAGCACATTCTCCACATAGGTAATCGGTCCGCGCTTGCCTGCCTCTGCAAACTTCAATGAGATGAAAGCATCGAAGCCCATGCCACAGGTGCAGAAGAAAGGAATATCATTGATGACTCCATAATCGAACTCTTCTATCTGACACTGGTTGATAATCTTCAATGCCTTACGGATATTCATCGGGATACACAGATGGCGGGCGAGTCCGTTGCCAGAACCGCAGGGGATAATACCTAAAGCCGTTTGGGTATGGGTCAGCGAACGTGCTACTTCATTCACCGTTCCGTCGCCACCTACGGCAACAACGGCATCGATACCCTCCGAGGCACATTGTTTGGCAATCTCTGCGGCGTGTCCTTTATGGTCTGTCATACAGATATCCGTATCGAAGCGTTCGCTGTCGATTTCCTCGGCAATCATTTGAGGAATATCGTCCTTGTTTTGATTGCCAGATATGGGGTTTATGATGAATGTTATGCGAATCTTCTTACTCATAATTGCTTTGCAAAAGTACGAAATTCGGGCGAAATAGAGAGTTAAAGATAGATATTTTTCAATAAAATTACGAATTATCTCATAAAATGTGCACTATTTGATAAAAAATGTGTAACTTTGCAGCCTGAAAATAAAAATTTACGAAACTATACCTTATCGGAATGGGACAGTTACAAGAGAAATACAAGCACTATCGTGAGCCCCAAAAGTTCATGGAAGCCGACGTTTATCCTTATTTCCGCGCTATTGAAGGAAAGCAGGGAACCGAAGTAGAGATGGGAGGTCACAAGGTGCTTATGTTTGGTTCGAACGCTTATACGGGACTGACAGGTGACCAGCGTATCATCGATGCTGCTAAAGCCGCTTTGGATAAATACGGTTCTGGTTGTGCAGGAAGCCGTTTCCTTAATGGAACACTCGACCTGCATGTGCAGTTGGAAAAGGAAATCTCGGAGTTTATAGGAAAGGACGATTGTCTATGCTTCTCTACAGGTTTCTCTGTGAATCAGGGCGTTCTGGCAATGGTAGTTGGAAAAGACGACTATATTATCTGCGACGATCGCGACCACGCAAGTATTGTGGACGGTCGTCGTCTTTCGTTTGCCAAGCAGTTGCACTACAAGCACAATGATATGGAAGACTTGGAGCGTGTGCTCCAGAAGTTGCCGCAGGAAGCTATCAAACTGATTGTCGTGGATGGCGTGTTCTCTATGGAGGGCGATCTTGCCAAACTTCCTGAGATTGTGGAACTGAAGCACAAGTATAACTGTTCTATCATGGTGGATGAGGCACACGGAATCGGTGTCTTCGGCAAACAGGGACGTGGTGTCTGTGACCACTTCGGACTGACTGATGAGGTTGACCTGATTATGGGTACGTTCTCGAAGTCGCTGGCTTCTATCGGTGGTTTCATCGCTGCTGATTGGGATACCATCAATTTCCTCCGTCATACTTGTCGTACGTATATCTTCTCTGCATCCAATACACCTGCTGCTACTGCCGCTGCAATGGAAGCACTGCATATCATTCAGCAGGAACCAGAGCGCATCGAGGCATTGTGGAAGGTTACCAAATATGCGTTGAAGCGTTTCCGCGAGGAAGGTTTTGAGATTGGTGACACAGAGAGTCCAATCATCCCGCTTTATGTACGTGATGTGGATAAGACCTTCTTGGTTACCTCTCTTGCTTTCAAGGCAGGCGTGTTTATCAATCCTGTGATTCCGCCAGCATGTGCACCGCAGGACACGTTGGTACGTTATGCTTTGATGGCAACGCATACGGAAGAGCAGGTTGACCGTTCCGTAAAGGCCCTGAAGAAGATCTTCGTAGAACAAGGAATCATCAAATAAAAAAAGTTACGGAAATATTTGCACAAGTGCAGAATTCTTTGTAATTTTGCACCGCTTTTGAAGCAACGAGGTGTAGCGCAGTTGGTAGCGTTCCTGGTTTGGGACCAGGCTGTCGCAGGTTCGAGTCCTGTCACCTCGACTTCTCAGAGAGTTCTCTTTTAATGAGGGAACTCTTTTTTTTATTCAAAATGTTTGGTGATTCAAACTTTTTCTTTATCTTTGCAGGGTATAGACTACAAACCTTACAATAGTATGTTTGTTAGAACCATATTCCGAGGGTGGTTGTCAGCATTACTGTTGACAGTTTGTATGCCATTGTTTGCAGATGAAGCAGACCGTTTATTCAAGGTATATGACTCATCTAATGGTCTGGCTGACAATAGTGCACAGACGATTGCCTGTACGCGGTCGGGACGTCTCGTTATCTCTTCCATCGGACACGTTAATTTCTACGATGGTTATAATTTCGTCCATATCGATCCAACACCTGAGAATGTCTATCCGCTTCCCAAATACTTGGGACACTATCATCTGTTTTTTGATGACCATTTCCATCTCTGGCTGAAAGACAAGCAACAGGTAACCTGCGTAGATTTGATTATGGGTGTCTTTATCACCGATGTGCAGGGAGAGTTGAAGAAGATGGGATTCGACAAGAAAGCCGACGACTTGTTTGTCTGTGCAGACAGTTCGGTGATGCTGTTGACCAATCAGGAACTCTATAACTGTAGAACGAAGAAGTCGTATCCCGTTAAGAAAGGAAGGGTGTTGCAGGATGTGGAGAAGTTCCAAAACAGGTTTTTGCTGTTCTATGACGACAGTAGTGTGGATGTGTTTGATGCCTCAACGGGGAAACGCATCTACAGTAGTTTCGGCTTGGATGAACGACGCAGGGAGATATACAACCAGTCGTCTGTTGTGGAAGTGGCATCGGATGGTATCTATCAAATCAAGAACGGACAGGAGGGAGGCATCCTCTTGCATCTTGACGTGATGAAAGGGGAGTGGAAGGTAGTGATGGAACAGTCCTTCCACTTGAATAATATGGAAATACACAACCAACTCTTATATATTGCTGCTCAATTCGGTTATCTGACCTACAACATGACGACGGGAGAGCAACAGCATTATAAGACTATTCGGAATTTCAACTATCAGGAGATCAATACCGACATCAACGACATTGCTTTTGACAAGCAAGGAGGTATGTGGATTGGCACGGAGCGACGTGGACTGCTTTATTCCAAACCTTTCCAGTCGCCCTTTAGGGCTTACGACTGGAGCAATCCGAAGGCGTTGAAGTATGGTGAGATGATGTACTACCATGCACAAGAGAATCAGGAGCCGTTGCCTCGTCGTGTAAACTGTATCTTCCATGATAGCCGAGGCTGGACGTGGCATGGTACTTATACGGGTTTGAAACTCTATAAGACAGGAAAAGAGAAGGAGCCTATTGTCTATACGATGAATGACGGTCTGGCTAACAATGTAGTTCATTCCATTGTGGAGGACGATGCCCATCGTCTGTGGGTAGCCACCAGTAATGGTATCTCTGTCTTGTTGTTTGAGAATGGTGAGGTGGATAAGATTGTCAGTTATGACGACGAGGATAACATTCCCAAGGAGACGTTTGACAATGGCAGGGCAATGAAACTGCCCGACGGTACTATCATCATGCAGTCGTTAGACCATGTGGTGGAGTTCAATCCTGCTTCGTTCCATACGATTGGCAGAATCAACATGCAACTCTATCCCAAGATGATTCGCTTGTCGGTCAACGGACAGTTGATAGAGACAGGTGAGAAGTATGAGGGTATCGTCATTCTGGATAATGCCATCACGCTTGTCAAGAAGATCAACCTGAAATACAACCAGAACACGTTGTCGATGGTCTTCACGGGTCGAAACTATTTCCGTCCGACACAGACCTACTATCGGGTGCGCATCAAGGGACTCTACGACTGGCACGTTTATTCCTACTATGACAAGAGCGGTAGGGTAGACGAACTGGGAATGCTTCATCTTCCCGTTATCGACATAGAGCCTGGCGAATACCTGTTGGAGTTACAGGCATCGATGTCGCCAGATGAATTCTCTGATGAGACTTATCAATTGATTATCTCTGTCAATCAGCCGTGGTGGCGCAGGACTTTCCTCTATATTACCCTCGGTGTTCTGTTATTAGGATTACTGATTGCCAACTTCATCTATTACAACCGTAACACGCGTTTGAAACTGAATCGCAGCAATATCGAGATTACGATACTGAACAGGATCAAGGCGTACGCCAAGCGATGTGAAGACCTTACTGATGAGGTGTTGCATCCCAGTACTTCTGATACGAATCAGACAGATGTTGTTGATGAGGCAAATAGCAATTTTATGCAAGTGATGGGTAAGGTGGTACCTTATGTCAGTACCCATGAAGACCGTCCGCTCACGATGTATGAGTTGTCTGTGATGTCTGGTATGGAGTTGGATCAGTTCTATGAGACGATAGCCGACAATCTCTATAAGAGTCCGCTGCCGTTGGTATTGACCTTCCGTCTTCAGCGTGCTGCTGAGATGTTGGTGGAAACTAATAAGGGTGTGGATGAGATTGCAGAGGAACTGAAGTTTGCTTCCCCGAACTTCTTCATTGCCAGTTTCTATCACGAGTATCGTCAGACACCGGATGACTATCGTGCGTCTAATCCGCGATAGCCTACCAGTTGCCACGTGCGACCTCTCAGTCCTTTATAGTAAACCAATGCCTGATAGGTGTTGCCTGTCTGGTAGAAGTTACCTTCCGTCGATGCCGTCTTTCCTTCCTTCGTCACGTAATGATAGGAATAGTAACCTTGTTTCTGCATGATCTGTGCGCGATAGCAATGGGCACTTGCGTCATAGATCATCTTATAGGCAGTCTCGTCGTTGTTGTTGGTCCATTGCCCGTCGATATAGATGTCGCCGCAATAGTCTGACTGCAAGGTGTAGTTCACCCATACGTATTCGCAGGTATAGTCTATCTCTGTGCGGTCGCTGTTGCGAATGAGGAAGGCACCGTTGGCAGACTCGTCCGTCAAGTAGTTACGACGCAAACCAGTAGCGAAGGGGTAGGCTTGATAGCGTTGACCGTCCCAACTGATGCGATCGATACCCATCGTGGGATGACTCACGTCGAGTACCTCAAACTTATGGTATTCATTGCCGGCATCGAAGATGAGTTCGCGATGGTGTTCCCATTGCAGTCCTTTCTGGTTGATATATGAGGGACGTGGGTTCCGGCGTGCCGTCTTCTCGTTCCAGTTCTGCATCACGACGGTATATAGTTCCTCGTCAGGACGAGTGACATGTATATTGTCATAGGTGATAGCCATCGACACTTGCTGATGACTCTTGTTGGCATCGATATCCGTATTCGTAGTCATCGCTATCTGCACTTTCACTGCTGGTTCCACAACATAGAATTCTGCGTCGAGCACTTTCTCGTGTCCAGCATCCTCGTCGTAGATGCTCAGTCGATAGTTGCCGCTCATCTTGAGGCGACACTGGTCGTTGGGTATCGTCAACTCATAGTGTGTATAGAGCACTGTCGTGTTCAGTGAGTTCTGATAGTCGTCCAGCGGATAGTCGTTGAAGCCCTGCAGCCAGTCGCTCTCAAACACCTCCGTTGCTTCCGTCCAGTCGGCTTCGCAGCGTGTAAGGTGACAGATATAGCGATGGGCGTCGTGCGACAGTTCGTCGAAGCCGATGGTCAGCATATCGTCCGTCCCTAATTCCATCACAGGTCTGTTCAGCCAGTCGTCATTGACGATGGTTGTCAGTGTCTTCACCGTTGGCGAATATATCCTGTTGCCTGCCTGTGCAGTAGCTGCGAGGAGCAGCAAAGAGAATAGTATTTGTTTCATTGTGTGGGCAAAAATACAAAATAATTATCAAATATCAATTGTCAATTATCCATTTTTTTGTATCTTTGCACACAATTATGAAGCAGATAACGTATATAGCGATTCTGATGGCAATGGTCATGGTGTATTCCTGCGGAAACAGGAAGAATGCAGCAGACTATGACCAGATGATAGACAGTATCCGTAAGGCAGAGGCAGCGAAGGAGTTGCTGAAGCCTTCGACAGGCGACCCCGTGGTGGCTTTCTTCGACTCATTAGAGATGAAGTCGGTGCCGATGAAGTATAATGTGACGTTCATCGATTACCTGCCCCAGATGATGAAGGTGCCCGCAGCGTTCAACGGTCGTTTCGACTATGAGAGTAACATAGACCTCTATGCCGCCAAGTTGCCGTCGTATAAGGACTATCACATGATGCTATTGGCGGAGAAAATAGACTCTACGCAGACGGCATTGTATCTCTGTACGATGAATCAGGACTATGTGCTGGTAGACCGCCTGTGTCTCTATGAACAGAAGATAGAGGACAGGGACGGACGGCTGGGACTGATGCGTCAGGAATATTATGTTACGAGCAAGTATGAGGTAACACTGGTTAGTTATTTCCGTGCCGAGGACGACGAAGAGGAGCAGGAGACGGCTGCCTGTCGCTACATCATCAATAAGGAAGGTAATTTCGAGGAAGTCATTATAGAGTTATGATAACAGTAAAAATCAGTGACGAACAACTACGCAAGGCGGCAGGCGAGGGTATGGATGCCTTCGTTGAAGTCTTTGTGGATGCCATCCGCGAGGCTATCGGCGGTGAGTTGACGGCAGAGACGATGGCTGAGTTGAATGCCGACCAGATCACACTCTTGGCATGGAACACGCTGCATGAGGAAGTGATGGACGGTGGTTTCGTACAACTGATACATAACGGCTATGGTCCCTTCATCTTCAAGAATCCGTTTGCGAAGGCAGTGAAACTGTGGGGCATGCGTGAACTCTCGAAACTGATATACAGTGCCCATAAGCTCTACGAGAAATACAAGGAACAGATAGAGCGCGAATGCAACGAGGAAGAGTTCATGGCACTGTTTGAGCAGTGTCCCGAGTTCGACGATCTCGATGATGGGTTCGTAGAGAACGAAGAAAAGTGGACTGCTCAGATTGCCGAGTATATTGATGCAAACTTAGAGAAATTTGCGACCATTCAATGAACAAAGACGAAGAGAAAATCAGGAAGAAGAGTCCTGTACAGATACGCAACAAGAAAGCCTCGTTTGAATATTTCTTCATCGAGACCTATACCGCAGGCATCGTGCTGACGGGTACGGAAATCAAGTCTATCCGTCTCGGCAAGGCAAGTCTGGTGGATACCTATTGCTTCATCACCAATGGTGAGATATGGGTGAGGGGTATGAATATCTCGCCCTATTTCTACGGCTCGTATAACAACCACGAGATGAAGCGCGACAGGAAGTTGTTGCTCACCAAGAAAGAGATACAGAAACTACATGCCGCCACGAAGCAGACGGGTTATACCATCGTGCCGCTATTGGTGTTCATCGATGAGCATGGACGCGCGAAGATGGATATTGCACTCTGTAAAGGTAAGAAGGAGTTTGACAAACGTCAGACCCTGAAAGAGAAAGAAGACCGCCGCGAAATGGATAGGGCGATGAAAGTGTATAAATGAGACTTAACGATATCATCAAGGAAAGGATTCTGGTGCTCGACGGAGCGATGGGAACCATGATTCAGAAGTATAACCTGACTGAATCGGACTTCCGTGGACAGCGCTTTCTCGACATGCCGGGACAGATGAAGGGCAATAACGATATGCTCAGTTTGACCCGCCCGGATGTCATTGCCGATATCCACCGCAAATACCTGCAGGTAGGTGCCGACATCATTTCCACCAATACTTTCAGTTCGCAACGCATCTCACAGGCAGACTATCATCTGGAAGACTACAGCCGTGAGATGGCATACGAAGGGGCACGCATCGCCCGTCAATGTGCCGACGAATTCAGTTCGTCGGACAAGCCCCGTTTTGTGGCAGGCAGCATCGGACCCACCAACAAGACCTGCTCAATGTCGCCTGACGTGAGTAACCCTGCCATCCGCGATATGACCTACGATGAACTGCATAGCGCCTACTGTGAACAGATCGACGGACTGATAGCGGGTGGGGTGGATATCCTGTTGATAGAGACTATCTTCGATACGCTGAATGCCAAAGTGGCGGTAGATGCCGCCATGACGGTGATGCAGCAACGGGGCGTGGAACTGCCTATCATGCTCAGTGCTACCGTCAGTGACTTGGCTGGTCGTACCCTGAGTGGACAGACCTTAGAGGCTTTCCTTGCCAGCATCAGCAGTTATCCCATCTTCTCTGTAGGACTGAACTGTTCCTTTGGTGCCGCCCAGATGATTACCTTCCTTCGTCAACTGGCACGTAAGGCACCTTACTATATCAGTGCCTATCCGAATGCAGGACTGCCTAACTCGATGGGACTCTATGACGAGACCCCTGAGAGCATGGCACCACAGGTGGGTAAGATGATTGATGAGGGACTGGTGAATATCATCGGTGGCTGTTGTGGTACCGACGAACATTTCATTGAACAATATATCCCGTTGGTAGCAGGTAAGCAGCCGCATCAGCCTGCAAAGGCATCCCCATATATGTGGTTGAGTGGTCTGGAACTGTTGGAAGTCACACCCGAAGTCCGTTTCGTCAATGTCGGCGAACGCTGTAATGTGGCTGGTTCCCGTAAGTTCCTGCGACTCATCAAGGAAAAGAAATACGATGAGGCGATAGCCATTGCCCGTAAGCAGGTGGCTGACGGTGCACTGGTGATCGATATCAATATGGATGACGGCTTGCTGGATGCACAGACGGAGATGGTGACCTTCCTCAATATGATTGCCGCCGAACCGGATATCGCTTCTGTCCCTGTGATGATTGACTCTTCCGACTGGAAGGTCATTACGGCAGGACTGAAGTGTGTACAGGGCAAGTGTATCGTCAATTCCATCTCACTGAAAGAGGGTGAGGAGGTGTTCATCCGTCATGCTCAGGACGTGAAGCGCTATGGTGCTGCCGTCGTCGTGATGTGTTTCGACGAACAGGGACAGGCAACGAGTTATGAGCGTCGCATAGAGATAGCCGAACGCTCGTATCGTATTCTGACCCAGCAGGTTGGCATGAATCCATTAGACATCATCTTCGACCCGAATGTCCTTGCTGTGGCGACGGGAATGGAAGAGCACGACAGTTATGCTGCCGACTTCATCCGTGCGACGGGATGGATCCGAAAGAACCTGCCCGGAGCACATGTCAGCGGTGGTGTGAGTAACCTCTCGTTCTCTTTCCGCGGCAATAACTATATCCGTGAAGCGATGCATGCTGTATTCCTTTATCATGCCATTGCACAAGGTATGGACTTCGGTATTGTGAATCCTGCTACGAAAGTTCTTTATAGCGATATACCGCAAGAGCAACTGACCATCATAGAGGATGTCATCCTGAACCGTCGTGCAGGTGCTGCCGACGACTTGACAGCATTGGCGAATAGTTTGTTGGCAGAGCAAGAGTCATCTGCTCTTTCCCAAGATTCCCATCCAGCCCATATTCCCCAAGAAGAATGGCGCTCTGCTGATTTAGACCATCGCTTGCGTCATGCACTGATTAAAGGGGTAGGTGATTATCTGCAACAAGACTTGGAGGAGGCATTGACGCAATATCCCAAAGCCGTGAATATCATCGAAGGTCCGTTGATGGCAGGTATGAATGAGGTAGGGCAGTTGTTTGGTAGTGGCAAGATGTTCTTGCCGCAGGTGGTGAAGACGGCACGTACCATGAAACAGGCGGTAGAGATCCTACAGCCCTATATCGAACAGCAACAGGAAGGCAACGGTAAGAAGGCTGGAAAGGTGTTGCTTGCCACTGTCAAAGGTGATGTGCATGATATCGGAAAGAATATCGTGGCGGTCGTCCTTGCCTGCAACGGCTATGAGGTAGTGGACATGGGCGTGATGGTACCTGCCGAACAGATTGTCCGTAAGGCGATAGAAGTGAAGGCGGACATCATCGGACTCTCTGGACTCATCACACCGAGTCTGGAGGAGATGGTGAATGTAGCGAACGAGATGCAGCGCGCAGGACTGGATATCCCCATTATGATTGGAGGTGCCACAACCAGTGAACTGCATGTTGCCCTGAAGATAGCCCCCGTCTATGGCGGTCCTGTGGTATGGATGAAGGATGCTTCGCAGAACGCACTGGTGGCTGCCCGTCTGTTGAACAAAGACGAGGAACCGAAGGTGGAACGTGAGTTAGAGGCGAAATACCAGCACTTGCGTGAGGAGTATGAGCAGGAGCAACAGCAACTGCTCAGCATTGACGAGGCGCGAAAACAGAAGAAGGACTTCTTTGGAAATTGAAAATTGAGAATTGAAAGTTTAAAGATTGATGATAAAGACAATAGCATTTGATTTAGGAGGTGTGGTGATAACGATAGACCAGCCTCGTGCCGTGAGCCGTTTCAAGGAGATAGGACTGGCAGATGCGGAACAGCGGTTAGACCCCTATACGCAGACAGGTATCTTCGGTGACTTGGAACATGGACTGATTACGGCTGAGGACTTCCGTTTGGAACTTGGTAAACTGATTGGTCATGATGTCACCGTCGAACAGTGTGCCTATGCATGGCAGGGCTATGCGAAGGATGTACCGATGCGTAACCTCGAAGCCTTGAAACGGCTGCGCCAACAGGGTTATCGTGTCGTGCTTCTGTCGAATACGAATCCCTATATGATGATGTGGGCGATGAGTCCTCAGTTCGATGGACAAGGACATTCGCTTGCCGACTATTTCGACCATTGCTATCTGAGTTACCAGTTGAAGTTGATGAAGCCCTCGGAAGAGATATTCAGTCGGGTACTGCAGGCAGAGCAGACATTGCCCCATGAGATATTGTTTGTGGACGACGGTCCCCGTAATGTGGCTGCCGCCAGTCAGATGGGTTTCCGCACGTTCTGTCCTAAGAACGGTGCCGACTGGACGGAAGAAATCTATGAATATTTAAAAGATTGACTATGAAAAGAACGCTCTTATGGATATTGTTGTGCTGCACGACAGCATTACAGGCACAGACCTATCAGGTGCCTAAGCGTGAGTTCCGTGGTGCCTGGATACAGTGTGTCAACGGACAGTTTCAGGGAATAGGTACGGAGAAGATGCAACAGACACTCTCTTACCAACTCGACGAGTTGCAGAAAGACGGTGCCAATGCCATCATCTTTCAGGTACGTCCTGCCTGTGATGCCCTCTATCCGAGTACGATAGAGCCTTGGAGTTCTTTCCTGACAGGTGTGCAGGGTAAGGCACCGCAGCCTTATTGGGACCCGTTGCAGTGGATGATAACCGAGTGTCATAAGCGCGGCATGGAGTTGCATGCATGGATTAATCCCTATCGCGCCAAGACGAAGTCAGCGTATCCATTGGCTGCCAACCATATCGTCAAGCAGCATCCAGAGCGTGCGTTCGAGTACGATGGTTTGATGGTGCTTAATCCTGCCTTGCAGGAGAACCGCAACTATATCTGTACAGTCGTGGAGGATATCCTTCGTCGCTATGATGTCGATGGACTGCATATCGATGACTATTTCTATCCCTATCCCGTGGCTGGTGTCGAGATACCCGACGATGCCCAGTATCGTGCCGACAATCAGGGGTATACCAATAAGGGCGACTGGCGCCGCCATCAGGTAGATTTGCTCATCGAACAACTCAACGCCACCATCCATCGGGTGAAGCCTTGGGTGAAGTTCGGCATCAGTCCCTTCGGTATTTATCGTAACCAGAAGAGCGACCCGAAGGGAAGTAAGACCAACGGTTTGCAGAACTACGACGACCTCTATGCCGATATCCTGTTATGGATAGAGAAAGGGTGGGTTGACTATAACGTGCCGCAACTCTATTGGGAGATGGGGCATAAGGCTGCCGACTATACCGAATTGATTCGTTGGTGGAACAATCATGCCTCTGCCCGTCCGTTATATATCGGTGAAGATATCGAACGTACCGTCAAGGCTGCCGATCCGCAGAATCCGAATCGTAACCAGATGCCTGCGAAGATGCAGTTGCATCAGGAGAACAAAGGCGTGAAAGGCACGGTACTCTGGTATGCAAAGGTCGCCGTTGACAATCTTGGCAACTATGGTACGAGTCTGAGGAATACCTATTGGCGCACACCAGCCTTACAGCCGTTGATGCCTCATCTCGACAGCAAGGCACCTGACAAGGTAAGGAAACTGAAAGACATTGACATGGGTAGTGAACGCGTATTGATGTGGACTGCCCCGAAGTTTACGAATTGGGACGATGAGGCAATGAAGTATGTCGTTTACCGCTTCTTGAAGGGTGAGGACCTCAACATCAACGATCCTTCCCATATCGTTGCCATCACCACTGATACTTTCTATGAATTACCTCATACTTTAGAGCCTGGCAGATACGTCTATTTCGTTACTGCCCTCGACCGTTTGCAGAACGAGAGCAAGGCGGTAAAGAGGAAGGTAAAGGTGAAATAGTTTTGTCATCTTGAAATAAAATCTTGCATTCTACATAAAAAGTTTACTTTTTAATTTCCTCTTATTCATTTTTTTTCGTACCTTTGCACACTAAAATAAGAATAAGGTAGAAAATAAGATAGAATATGGGAAAGAGATTCGTCGAACATGGCGGTTTGAACTTGACGCAGGTAAACAATGATATCCTGCAGATGTGGAAGGAGAACAATGTGTTCCTTCGCTCTATCGAAGAGCGCGAGGGCTGTCCTCAGTTTGTGTTCTTTGAAGGACCGCCTTCAGCCAACGGTCACCCAGGTATTCACCATGTACTGGCTCGCAGTATCAAGGATACCTTTAACCGCTATAAGACCATGCGCGGTTATCAGGTACACCGTAAGGCAGGTTGGGATACTCATGGACTGCCCGTAGAGTTAGGTGTGGAGAAAGAACTCGGTATCACCAAGGCAGACATCGACAATAAGGAGTCGGAGCGTTATATCTCAACAGAAGACTATAACAAGAAATGTCGTGAGAACGTGATGATGTACACTGCCGAATGGCGTGAACTGACAGAGAAGATGGGCTATTTCGTAGACCTTGACCATCCGTATATCACTTACGACAACAAGTATATCGAAACCCTTTGGTGGTTGCTGAAACAGTTCTATCAGAAGGGACTGCTCTATAAGGGCTACACCATCCAGCCGTATTCACCTGCCGCAGGTACGGGACTTTCCTCTCACGAGTTGAACCAGCCCGGATGCTATCGCGACGTGAAGGATACAACGTGTACGGCGCAATTCAAGATGAAGAATCCGAAGCCTGAGATGACGGGATGGGGTACCCCATACTTCCTTGCATGGACAACTACCCCTTGGACACTCGCTGCTAACTCGGCACTCTGCGTTGGTCCAAAGATTGACTACGTAGCCGTGCAGACCTATAATCCCTATACCGCCGACAAAGTGACTTTGGTACTGGCAGAGGCTCGTCTGAATGCATATCTGCCTGCTGAAGGTAACATCACCGACGGTGGTGAGATGCCTGAATATAACAAAGGCGATAAACTGATTCCCTATCGTATCGTGGCTCGCTATAAAGGTACAGACCTTGTCGGTATGGAATACGAGCAACTGATGCCTGCCATCAAACCGATGGGTAATGCCTTTAAGGTGATTCCCGGTGATTACGTAACTACCGACGATGGTGCCGGTATCGTCCATATCGCTCCGAACTTCGGTGCCGACGATGCTTTCGTTGCCAAGAAAGCAGGTATCTGTCCGATTGTCCTCATCGACAAGAAAGGTGCTGAGCGTCCTGTTGTTGACTTGCAGGGTAAGTACTTTGTGATTGAGGATCTCGACGAAGGATTCGTTGAGCGCTATGTCAACAAGGACGAGTGGAATAAGTTTGCTGGACGTTATGTGAAGAATGCCTACGACGATACGCTGACCGACAAGGACGAGACACTGGATATCTCTATCTGTATGGATCTGAAGGCTCAGAACAAGGTGTTCAAGATTGAGAAGCATGTCCATAATTATCCGCATTGCTGGCGTACCGACAAGCCCGTGCTTTACTATCCATTGGATTCATGGTTTATCAAGTCATCGACATGTAAGGAGCGCATGAGCGAACTCAACAAGACGATTAACTGGCAACCTGAGTCAACAGGTACGGGACGTTTTGGTAACTGGCTCGACAACCTGAATGACTGGAACCTCTCTCGCAGTCGCTTCTGGGGTACACCGTTACCTAT
This sequence comes from Prevotella sp., assembly GCA_045225255.1. Lineage (GTDB taxonomy): Bacteria > Bacteroidota > Bacteroidia > Bacteroidales > Bacteroidaceae > Prevotella. The sequence goes on from JBGVBD010000085.1 coordinate 133,863, forward strand.
CTGGCGCAGTGAGGAAGGTGAGGAAATCTGTATCGGCAGCGTGGAAGAACTCTATAATGAGATAGAGAAGAGCGTCAAGGCTGGTTTCATGAAGAGCAATCCTTTGAAGGATAACGGTTTCGTGCCTGGCGATATGAGTCAGGAGAACTACGACAAGATAGATATTCACCGTCCGTATGTCGATTATATCGTATTGGTAAGCGAAAGCGGTAAGCCAATGAAACGCGAGAGCGACCTCATTGACGTATGGTTTGACTCTGGTTCGATGCCATACGCACAGATTCACTATCCGTTTGAGAATCGTGAGGCGATTGATCAGAACAAGGCTTTCCCTGCTGACTTCATCAACGAGGGTGTTGACCAGACACGTGGCTGGTTCTTTACACTGCATGCCATCGCTACGATGATTTTCGATTCCGTGGCATTTAAGAATGTAATCTCATCAGGACTTGTACTTGATGCGAAGGGCAATAAGATGTCTAAGCATGTGGGTAATGTGGTGAATCCGTTTGAGATGATTGAGAAATACGGAAGCGATGCCGTTCGCCTGTATATGATGACCAACTCAGAACCTTGGGATAACCTGAAGTTCGACCCCGAGGGCGTGGATGAGATTCGTCGTAAGTTCTTCGGAACACTCTATAATACCTATTCTTTCTTTGCGCTCTATGCCAATGTGGATGGCTTTGTTCCGTCTGTTGCGACAGAATCGCAACACACAGAGAAGCCAGAGATTGACCGCTGGATTCTTTCTTCGCTCAATACACTGATTAAGAAAGTGACGGAAGAGTTGGAGAACTATGACCCCACACGTGCAGGACGACTGATTGACAGTTTTGTCAATGACGACCTGAGTAACTGGTATGTCCGTCTGAACCGTAAACGCTTCTGGGGTAAGGAGATGAGTGATGACAAGCGTTCGGCTTATGACACACTCTACACCTGTCTGCTTACCATCTCTAAACTGCTGGCTCCGTTTGCACCGTTCTATGCCGACCAACTCTATCGTGACCTTGGCGGTGAGAAGGACAGTGTACATCTCGATAACTTCCCCGTGGCTGATGAGTCGTTGATTGATCAGGACTTGGAGGCTCGTATGGAGATGGCACAGAAGATTACTTCAATGATTCTTGCCCTGCGTCGTAAGGTGAACATCAAGGTACGTCAGCCGCTACAGCGTATGATGATACCTGCCACCGAAGAGCAGAAACGTCATATCGAGGCAGTGAAAGACCTGATCATGAACGAGGTGAATGTGAAGGAACTGCAGTTCGTTGAGGGTGCCGGCATCCTTGTGAAGAAGGTGAAGTGTAACTTTCGTACGATGGGTAAGAAGTTCGGCAAACTGATGAAAGGTGTCGCTGCTCAAATGGATGCCCTCACGCAAGAGCAGATTGCAGAACTGGAAGCCAACGGTACCATTGGCATTAACGTAGAAGGTAACGACCTCATTGTTGAGGTAGCCGATGTGGAGATTATCTCTGAGGATATCCCAGGATGGCTTGTTGCCAACGACGGTAACCTGACCGTTGCCTTAGAGGTGGAACTCACCGAAGAACTGAAACAGGAAGGTATGGCACGTGAGATTATCAACCGTGTACAGAATATCCGTAAGGATAGTGGACTGGAGATTACTGACCGTATCCATATCACCTTGGCTCCCAACGAGGAGATTCAGAAAGCAGTGGAGGGCTTCGGAGAGTATATCAAGACCCAGGTACTGGCAGACCAGATTACCATCGCTGCCAATGATGGTACAGAGGTGGATTTTGATGAATTTAAATTGAATATAAAAATAACTAAATCTTAAAAGTATTATGTCAGACAAGACTCGCTATTCTGATGAGGAGTTGGAAGAATTCCGCCAAATCATCAATGAAAAACTGGCACTTGCCAAACGTGACTACGACCAGATGATGAACGTCCTGATGAACAAGGACTCTAATGATGTGGACGATACTTCCCCCACGTATAAAGCACTGGAGGAGGGTAGTGTCACTCAGTCGAAAGAGGAACTGATTCAGATGGCATCCCGTCAGCAGAAATTCATCCAGGGACTGAAAGCAGCCTTGGTGCGTATTGAGAACAAGACCTATGGTATTGATCGTATCACAGGTAAACTGATTCCGAAAGAACGTCTGCGTGCCGTTCCCCATGCTACCTTGAGCGTGGAGTCAAAGATGGCAAGCAAGAAGTAAATGAGTAACGCAGGTATCGTAAAGCGTGGATGGATGGCTGTTGCTGTGGTAATAGCCATCCTCGTTGTCGACCAGATTATCAAGATTTGGGTGAAGACGAATATGACGCTTCACGAGCAAATCGAGGTATTCTCGTGGTTTAAGATTGTCTTCATCGAGAACAATGGTATGGCATACGGTATGGAGATAGGCAGTAAGTTGGTCCTCTCTCTCTTCCGTGTATGTGCCATTGGCGTGTTGGGCTACTATATTGCCCGTCAGGTAAAGGCAAAGGCGCGTTGGGGATATATCTTCTGTCTGTCGATGATTCTGTCGGGAGCGGCTGGTAATATGTTTGACTCGATGTTCTACGGACAGATTTTCAATGCCTCGTCAGAGTTCTATGTTTCTTATTTCGTACCGTTCGGAACAGGCTATGCACCGTTTCTGATGGGTAAGGTGGTAGATATGTTCTACTTCCCTCTGATTGTGACGACGTGGCCCGAATGGGTACCGATGGTAGGCGGTGAACAGTTTATTTTCTTCAGTCCTATCTTTAATTTCGCAGACTCTGCTATTTCTGTAGGTGTCGTCCTTCTGTTACTCTTCTATCGGAAGGAAATCAGTGAGATATCGTTCAAGAAAGAGAAAGTGAAAGCCGATGAGGAATAGTCTTGCCATCGCATTACTGATGATTCTTGTGATAGGTTGTAAACCTACAGTGCCGTCGGAATATATTCAGCCAGGTGATTTGGAGGATATACTCTACGACTATCACGTATCGCAGGCAATGGCAAGAGACAAGGGTGCTGATGGAAATGGGGATGCAGAGTATAAGCAGAACGCTTATTTCCAAGCCGTTCTGAAGAAGTACGATGTGACGGAGGCAGTCTTCGATTCCTCCCTGATCTATTACTATTCTCATGCCGACAGACTAAAGGAAATCTATACCCGTGTGGCGGAGCGTTTGAACGACGATGCGAAGGAATTGGGTGCCTCTGTGGGTGATATCAACAGATACTCACAATATAATGAGACGGGTGATACTGCCAATATCTGGAAGAACGAGACAGACGTGCTACTCATACCAAAGCCCACTGCCAATCGTTTTGATATCCATGTGGAAGCAGACACCTCTTTCTATCAGGGCGACTCTTTCATGTTCCAGTTTATGTCCGACTTCCTCTATCAGAACGGTTCAAGAGATGCCGTCCTGTGTTTGACGGCTAAATATGAGAACGACAGTATTACACAGTCTGTTTCGCGTATTTCCAGTTCGGGAATGACTCAACTCCGTATCCCCCATTATCAGGAAGGTCGATTGAAGGAACTCAACGGATTCATTTATCTCAATAATGATTCACGTGAAGAAGGAGATATACGCAAATTGATGTTCATCAGTCAGATACAATTGATACGTTTTCATCATAAAGAAGAAAAGGATGAGCCAAAGAATGACACAGAAAACAAGGCGGATAGCCTGCGCAGAACTCCTGACGCCTCAGGGAACAGTGCTGACACAACACGTCGTGGAAATATCCCAAGGAAAGGTAGTCCAGTATTACCCGCTAAAGAAGGAACTTCCGTTTACCGAGTGGGAAATGTCGAGCTTAAGCCTGCGAAAAGATGATGAAGGGCAACTGACCCTCTGGAAAGATAATGAACCAATAACATAAAAAGGTATGAACCTGAAGGTACGTTTGGCAGTGATGAACTTCTTGCAGTTCGCGGTATGGGGATCCTACCTGACCTGTATGGGTATCTATCTGAGTAAGATTGGGATGGGCAACCATATCGGTTCCTTCTTTGCCATGCAGGGTGTCGTCTCTATCTTCATGCCTGCCCTGATGGGCATAGTCGCCGACCGTTGGATACCTGCCCAACGTCTGTTAGGCTATTGTCATCTGCTTGCCGGTACCTTTATGATACTCGCCGGCTGGTATGGTTACCAACAGGGTAATCATGCAGAGTTCAGTGTCTTGTTCGGACTCTATGCCATGAGTATCGCTTTCTATATGCCATCTCTCGCTTTATCATATTCCGTTGCTTACAGTGTATTGGCAAAGGCGGGCTTGGATACGATTAAGGATTTTCCGCCTATCCGTGTCTTTGGAACAATCGGTTTTATTGCTATGATGTGGTTGGTCGACGTCTTGGATTTTGAACAGAACCAAAACCAGTTTATCATGAGTGGTGCCCTCAGTGTCCTGTTATTCCTTTATAGTTTTACACTTCCTGGCTGTCCTGTCAATACTGACGGTAACAAGAAATCCTTTGCTGAAGCCTTGGGACTACAGGCTTTCTCATTATTCAAGCAGAAGAAGATGGCAATATTTTTTGTCTTTTCCATCTTCTTGGGAGTAAGTCTTCAGATTACGAACGGCTTTGCGACTCCTTTCATTGACCATTTCCAGACAATGCCCGAATACACGGATTCCTTCGGTGTGAACTATCCGGTGGTTCTCTATTCCATATCCCAGATCAGTGAGACATGCTGTATCCTGCTCATCCCGTTCTTCATGAAACGTTATGGCATCAAGAATGTGATGCTCATTGCGATGTTGGCATGGGTACTTCGTTTCGCACTATTAGGCATGGGTAATCCTGGCAGTGGTGTGTGGATGTTCATCCTGTCGATGATTGTCTATGGTGTCGCCTTTGACTTCTTTCATATCAGCGGCTCCCTCTTTGTCAATAAGTCTACGGATGCCAGTATCCGATCCAGAGCACAGGGTCTGTTTATGTTGATGACTAATGGTATTGGTGCAACGTCAGGCTCTTTAGCAGCACAGGCAGTGGTAAATGCGCATACCAATAGTACAGGCGAAATCGGTTGGACTACCTGTTGGTATATCTTCGCCGTCTATGCGTTGGTCGTAGCAATTGCCTTCGCTCTGATATTCCGTCCTAAAAAAGAAGAGATTCAAGTATAATTAACGATGAAAGAAACGAGATACTTCTACGTCCCCAATGCGGCTCACTTACAGGAATTGCCGTCCGATGAGGCATCGCATGCAGTGCGGGTACTCCGTCTGGGTACTGGTGACGAGATGATGCTGATGGACGGACAGGGATGTTTCTATCGGGCTGAGGTTACTGTTGCCTCTAATCATCATTGTATGTATGCCATTCAGGAGACGATGCCTCAGGAGCGTCCTTGGCAAGGACATATCCATCTTGCTATTGCACCCACGAAACTCATCGACCGTATGGAATGGATGATAGAGAAAGCGGTGGAGATAGGCATTGACGAGATTACTTTCTTGGATTGTAAGTTCTCGGAACGTAAGGTCGTTAAGACAGAACGATTAGACAAAATAGCGGTCTCTGCGATGAAACAGAGCCGCAAGGCATGGAAACCTGTGCTTCATGAGATGACATCGTTTAAGGATTTTATCACTGCCGACAGAGGTGGTGACAAGTATATTGCCCATTGTTACGAGGAAGTGGAACGTACCTTCCTCTTCGATGAACTCAAAGCCCTCGCTGTTACAGAGGATGTTACCATTCTCATTGGTCCGGAGGGTGATTTCTCTATGGACGAAGTGAAGGATGCCCTTGCACAAGGTTATCATTCCGTACATCTGGGGACCTCACGACTAAGAACGGAGACAGCAGGACTGGCTGCCGTGATGATGGCGCAACTAAGTAAAAACGAATAAGCGTATGAGGATAATATCATTACATCAAGTAGTGCCGCAGGTCTTTGCCGACCGCGAAGACATGAACTCGCAGGTGTGGCACACGGAATGTGACTTCGAGAAGGGTAATACCTATCTGGTAGAGGCAGAGAGTGGTATGGGCAAGAGTACGTTCTGCAGTTACCTCTTAGGCTATCGCCACGATTATTTGGGACAAATATTCTTTGATCAGGATGATGTACGTCACTATAAGATATCCCAATGGGTGACGGTGCGTCAACAGCATATCGGTATGCTCTTTCAGGAGATGCGTCTTTTCCCAGAACTCACGGCATTGGAGAATGTACAGATCAAGAACCGCTTGACCAGTACCGTCAGTAAGGCGACGATTGAAGATTGGTTTAGCAAGTTGGGTATTGCCGAGAAGTTGCATCAAAAAGCCGGGCTTCTCTCACAGGGACAGCAGCAGCGTGTCGCCTTCATGCGTTCGTTGGCACAGCCCTTCGACTTCCTCGTGGTGGATGAGCCGATATCCCATCTTGACGACGTGAATGCCCAGTTGATGGCAGAGATGGTGATGCAGGTGAAGGGGTCAACACAGTGCGGCGTTATTGTCACGAGCATTGGCAAGCACCTTCCTTTAACGTATGATTATACATTGAAACTATAAATAATAAAAACAAAAAGATATGAACAATCAGTATTGGCAACCAGAATTGGAGACAATGCCCCGCAAAGAGTTAGAGGCATTGCAAGTGAAAAAGTTACGTAAGAGTATTGAGATTGCTCTGCAGTCACCTTTCTACAAGAAACGTTTGGGTGATTTAGGTATCACACCTGACAGTATTCAGACCGTAGCAGACATCCGTAAGATTCCGTTCACTACGAAGCAGGACTTGCGCGACAACTATCCCTTCGGACTGGTGGGCGGTGACATGAAGGATGCCATCCGTATCCATTCTACCAGTGGTACAACAGGACATCCTACCGTAGTCACCTATTCGCGCCACGATATCGACTCATGGGCAAACATGATTGCACGTGACATGTATATGGTAGGCTGCCGCGACACCGATGTATTCCAGAACTCTTCCGGTTATGGAATGTTCACGGGTGGTTTGGGATTCCAACATGGTGCAGAGAAACTCGGTGCTACCACTGTTCCTGCCGCTGCTGGTAACTCTAAGCGTCAGATTATGTTTATCAAGGACTTCGGTACTACCTGTCTGCATGCCATCCCTTCCTATGCTATCCGTCTGGCAGAGGTATTCCAAGAGGAGGGTGTTGATCCCCGTTCCACCAAACTTCGTACGTTGTTTATTGGTGCAGAGCCTCATACGGAAGAACAGCGCCAGCGCATTGAGCGCCTGTTGGGTGTTAAGGCTTACAACTCGTTCGGTATGACGGAGATGAATGGTCCTGGTGTGGCTTTCGAGTGCCTGGAGCAGAATGGTATGCACCTCTGGGAAGACAACTATATCCTGGAGATTGTAGATCCTGACACGTTGGAGCCAGTGCCCGACGGAGAGATGGGTGAGATGGTATTGACCACCCTTGACCGTACGATGATGCCCATCCTGCGCTATCGTACCCGTGACCTGACGCGTGTCATTCCTGGTGAATGTCCTTGTGGACGTACGCATCGTCGTATCGACCGTATCAAGGGACGTACCGATGATATGTTTATCATCAAGGGTGTCAACGTATTCCCCATGCAAGTGGAGAAGATTCTTGTCAAGTATCCTGGTTTGGGCAGCAACTATCTCATCACCCTCGATACTGAGGCAGATAACGATATTATGACAGTTGAGGTAGAACTCGATGGACTGAATACCGATGTATATCCTGAACTTCAGAAGATGACGAAGGATATCCAGCGTGCTTTGAAGGATGAAATCCTGCTGACCCCGAGAGTGAAACTGGTGAAGAAGGGTTCTCTGCCTGTCAGCGAAGGTAAGGCTGTCAGAGTGAAAGACCTTCGTCCAGGACGTGGATAAGTAACGGTTAATGGTTAGCGGTAAAAGGTTAACGGTTATAGTTTAAAGGTTAAAGATTAAAGAGTTTAATGTATTATAAGATTTATAGGGTACTGTTGACGGTTGTCGTCATGCTATTCATGATTCCTTGTCAGGCTCAGCCGAAGATGAGGGAGGTGTTTCAGCGGATGCCTGCCATGATGTTGCCTTACCTGACGGAAAACAATAAGTTGGATTTCATCGACTTCATTGATTCCGGTATGAAGGCAGAGGTTCGAAATGAACTGGGTGGTAAGAGTGAGATGCTGTCACTCACCGATATGTCGGCAGACATTCAGGTGAGTCCGTCGCTCCGAATCACGATGCACCTGATGCCCGTCAACGAGGCAGTAGATAGTTGTAATCAGGTAGTATGCCTGATCTCTACCTATGGCAAGGACTCGCCAGAGAGTAAGGTAGAAGTCTATTCCGTTCAATGGAAGCCGCTCGATGTGGCTGCCCATCTGTCGCTTCCTCAGGAACCTTATGTGGCAACTTTCAAGTTTGACACGACAGTAGGACTGTCGCTAAGCAAGTCTACTGCTCTTGATCCTGTTGCCTATGAAGAACAAAAAGAGGAACTTCCATGGTTAAAATACATTGAATGGAAGCCTTAACTTCTTAAAATGCGTTAAATACGTAGTAGATAATAAAACATCACTTGCAAAATGTAAGAGGAATTCTTACCTTTGTAGTGTGTTTTTCATGGTATTAGATTATTAAGGTTAATTAAAAATATGGTTGTCGTGAGACAACCATATTTTTATGATATCCTTTTGTTTTGTTCTTATAGATTGAGTGTTGCCGTGAACATATCGGGGAAGACAGTTGCCAGATTCCTCGCTTCCTTGAACAATCCGAACAGGGCACTGCCGCTTCCGCTCATGGCAGCATAGACAGCTCCTTCCTCATAGAGTTTCTGTTTAATCGTTTCCAGTTCAGGATGAACGGCAAAGACACTTTGCTCGAAGTCGTTCACCAGTTCATCTTTCCATGTCTCTACGGGTTGCATCACGATGTCCTTACAGCATTTCTGGGGCATGTGTGGCGTGATACGTGCAAAAGCCTCTTTCGTAGGAACAGGAATGTCAGGACGTACCACTGCCATAAACCATCCCTTCAGACTCAACCCGATGGGAGTTAGTCGTTCACCGATTCCTTCTGCATACGCAGGGCGGTTCATAATAAAGAAGGCACAGTCTGCCCCCAGTTGTGCGGCATAGTTGATGAGTTGCTGTTCCGATAGTCCTAAACTGAACACCTCGTTCAGCAATACCAACATTGCTGAGGCATCGCTGGAACCGCCGCCCATACCAGCCTGCGTAGGAATACCTTTATATAGATGCGCATGTAGTCGGGGCAGGGCAGGGAAGTCTTTCTTGAGTAGGTTGTATGCCTTCACCACCAGGTTACGTTGCTCATCACCTTCAATGGCAATGTTTGTCACCTTGATGTCGCAGTCAACTGCCGATGGGAATGCATCGTCCATCCGTGTTATTTCCAATGCATCCTTGATACCTACAGGATAGAACACCGTCTGCAGGTTATGGTATCCGTCGGCTCTGCGTTCCACCACGTTCAGTCCGAGGTTCACTTTTGCAAGGGGGAATATCATCATGTCTTCTTCTTTTGGTGCAAAGGTAGTGCAAATCGAGTGAAAATGCAAATTTATTTGCAATTTTCCGAGATGTAGCCAACCTTGGACAATGTCAAAGGTAGTGCAAAATTTCGAGTAAGCGAAGAGAATCTTGAGTTTTTTGAAGTTAGGTGCTGCCTATCGGGTAGATACCCCCAAGCAAACGGGTCGATAGGTACGGGCTATCCATGCGATAGGTACGATGTATCCATGCGAAAGGTGCCGCCTATCTCAAAGAAAAGTGGTGGGCTTCTCACAAAAATAAGTCAAAAACGCCATATTTTGTTACTTTTGTTACCATTTTGTTACCGACATTCCTCTGATTATCAAATAGTTTTGCAAAGTAACAAAAGTAACATTAGTTTTAAAAATTTCATGTAGGAAAACAGAAGAGAATATAGCCTCTTTTCAACCTATATAAAGCCTCTTTTCGACATGAATGTAGCCTTCAAACGGGTTGAATAAAGCTTACATTCATGATGATGTGGGGATATTTTCCTGCAATAATTTGGAAGTATAGGAAATTATTTGTATCTTCGCCCACAGAAACTTAAAACAATAGTACAATGAAGAGAATGATGGTAATGGCAGCACTTGTTTGTATTGCTGCACTGAACGTGAATGCCCAAACGGAAGAGACGGAATCTAAAGGACAGAAATTCTTTCGACTGACAAAAGAGGCTGATGATAATCCTACAGATTGGAAAGCCCAGTTGGAGGCAGGTCACTTCCTGCTTGACAAGGAAAACGGAATCTATAATCAGTCGCAGGCTGCAAAATTCTATGAACGTATCTATCACCTTGCCACTGACTATAACAAGGAAATACCTGACTCGATCATTCGGGAAACAGGTATAACGTTGATGACATTGGCTTCTGAAAAAAAAGACATAGATAAGGCGTTGTTCTATATCGATGAGATGATTCATGCCGATAAGAAGGGTGTGGATATAGGTGTCGCCTATTTGAATTCGATCAGTGTCATGAGTATGTTGTATAGCATGTCTAAAGAGGATTTCGTCACATCATTGAAATATATATTGGATTTTCGTGAGCGTATCACCAAGAACAACCTGTCGGGAATTGAACACACAGATGTGACGACTGCTATATTGTTTGAGCATTTGTTGGCGAAGTATAAGGAGATGTTTGGCGACAAACTCTTTGAAGTAGAACTTGACGGCAAGAAGTATATCCTCATTTCCAAAGGCGACTGGAATATAGAAAAGCCTCTGATGGGATGGATGGAAGGAGAGAAGAATGACCCACTATTATACGGAGAGGACGGCAAGGTCTATGACAATCTACACGGACAAATGGAATATTCTTTCGCATACGACAAAACGGGTGTTGTGGCAAAGGAGGGTACTAACATGAGGATGATCACCGTTACACCTGAACGCCGTCAACAAATGGTTGAGGCTTATCGTAACTATATGAAGAAATCAAAGAAGTAATGAAAATAAGTAATTTATTTACTAGAATTTCTTGGTTGAAGGGGTTCTTTGTCAGTCTCCTCGGAACCTCGATAGGTGTGGGACTGACGTTTACGGTGAACCGCTGTGTGGATACTCGCAAGCAGCAGGCTGCCCAACGCGAGACGGCGATTATGGCGGTGTGCGACATCGATGAGATTACACAGGGTCTCAAGGAAGAGATGCTTCTGGAGGATAGTCTGTTCAAGGTGGCGATGTATGTATCAACGCATCAGGAACTGATTGATTCGCTGCCGATGGACACACTGGATATGGCATTCGAATATCTGTATGACAACCCCATGAAAGTGAAGGGCTGGACTGCCGACACGAAGGAGAATGCCTTTAACAGCGGTATCGATGCTCGTATGAATATAGGCAATAACCAGTTCTATGACAATGTGCAGACATGTTATTACGTGCGTCGCTCCCTGATAAAAAGGATGGAGGAGGCTCCAGTGTTCCGCCGTCCTGTCAGCAGAGAGGACTACGAAAAATTCCTACAGAGCCTGAATCCATTAGAGATTGATCAAAGCGGTGTTCCGTACCCCGATGCCCAGCGTCGGGTGATGAAACAGATTTTCGCGCAGGAATCGACAACGCTCTATCTCAAACGTTTTTTTTCTCGAAGAGATGTCTATATGAGAGCAACTGTAGATATGGAACGCCTGAATCGTGACAACAAAATGCTGATGGACATCTCCGACGAGGATGTGGAAGCATATATCAAGAAGAATTCAGATAATGTTTTGGAACTAGCCTCAGAAGAACTTATTATAGGTACCTGGGAAATCAAGCAGGGTCAAGATCTGAGGACTTTGGTATTCAAGGAGGGCAATATCTCCGAACTAACCGTTCAGATGGTGGGTAATTTTCAGATAACCCTCCAAGAAGAGCATACGGATGTATTAGTACTTACTCCATTGACCTACCACTTAAAAGGACGATGGGAACTGAGAGGTGATACACTGATTACCGACTACGATGGAAATTCATTGAAGATGCTGTCGTTCGATTTGGATGCGAGCAATTTCCCAAAGACAGCCTTGGAACGCCTGAAAGATAGTCTGGAGATTAAGAAAGAAATGGCCAAAAACTACCTAACTGAGCATTTAAAACATCAAGACTACAAGGATGTCAATATCATCTCATTTGACCAGTACGGCAATACGATAAAGATGAAGCAAGAACAACAAACTCCTACTGGCAAAAAAGAAGTATTTACGATACAATTATATAGAAAACAAGAATAGGATTAATGACTCTATTCTCTTTTGACTACGAAGAAGGCGACGCGATGAGTGTCGCCCTTTTTGTTGAGGGTGCGCAACTCGTAGACGCCGTTGGGAATCTCCGAGATATAGATATCGGCAGCAAAGGGCTTCGTGTTAATAATGTTGCCCTGCATTGAATAGATGGCGAAATAGTCTGCCTGTATTATCTCATTGAAATGGGGGATATGGAGGGAGTTGCCTGAACTCTGGAGGAGCTCAGTAGTTGAGAGTTGAGAGTTGAGAGTTGAGAGTTGAGAGCTTGAGGTGACGGGTGTACTCTCTTTGCCATATCGGTTGACGGCGGTAACGGCATAATAAAGGGTAGGCTCATCGGCAGAGCGACGAAGGGAGATATGCTTCTGCATCTGTCGTGTAGCGATGAGGTTGCGCGCATTCTGGATATCGACATTGGGTGTCATCGATGCATAGACATTATACGTAAGATAGTCTCCGTCGCTAGTGTCCATAGCCCCATCCCAACTGAGGTTGTCGCCATTGCTGGTACGTTCAACGTTCAGAATAGTAGGCTTTGTCGGTGCAGGCTGATTGTTCTGCATCGCTGGTACGACAGCGGGATAGGCGTCAAAGTCACAGACAAAGTCATAAAGTCCTTTGGTGTTGTCGGTAAGGAAACGGCTGCGGAAATAACAATGTCCGAGTTGCATCAGACGGGCCACATTCATCTGGCGCTTGATGGCGTCAAGGTTCCAGTTGCCCTCGCTGCGTATCAGTCGATAGATACCTAAGCCTGCAGCAATCTCCCTTCCGTAACGGTTCTCACTCCAGTCGGCGGCAAAGGGATAGAAATGTTTGCCATCGTAATACATCATCGGGTAGAGTTGGTCCATCAGTCCGTCGCGCAACCATCCCTGTGCGTCCTGACATACCTTATTATAAGCGTTCCAACCGCCACTCGGGAAACGGGTGAGGTCGTCGAACTTACCCAACGGCGAACAACTCATCTTCACCCAAGGCTTGAGATCCCTGACTCGTTGATGGATAGTACGTACGATGCGTGTAATATTCTCACGACCCTGTGCACGGTTCAAGGAACCTGTCCATTGCTCTGGATAACGGATATAGTCGAGGTGGATGCCGTCAATATCATAACGACTGGTAATCTCCTCACAGATATTCGCAAGATAGTCGGCAATCTGGCGGTTCTCAGGATTCAGGAAAGCATCTACACCAATACGTTTCATTAAGTCGGGACGACGCTGGCGCAGACTCTTTGCCCCGTAACTCTCCCATTTACCTGTGGGTACGGTGACGACCCATGCATGCAACTCCATACCACGCTTATGGGCTTCCTCGATAGCAAACTGCAAGGGGTCGTATTTAGGGGCTGTACCGAACTTACCACTGATGCAACCATCCCATGGCTCATAGCGTGAAGGGTAGGTGACGGTTCCACGGATACGTGCTTGAAAGAGAATGGTATTAACATTGGCGCGCTTCAATTTATCGAGAATATCACGTAGTTCCTGTTTCTGTCGCTGTTCCACAGAGGCAGACGTTCCTTTCGTTGAAGGCCAGTCAAGCCCTTCCAATGTAGTCAACCATACGGCACGTAACTCTTGTTTGGGTTGCGCTCCCAGAGTCAGTACGAGCGTAAAGAATAGTATAATGAGGATGTATCGTTTCATCTTGTCTTTAATTTTGTTTGCAAAGGTACGAAAAAAATGATAATTGATAATTGATAATTGATATTTATTTAGTACCTTTGCCAGAAGATTTTAAAAACTAACAGAAAAAATGATATCATTTACATTGAGCTTAGTGGCTCTTGTCTTGGGCTATCTGCTGTATGGACGCTTTGTAGAGCGTGTGTTTGGCCCCGATAATCGTGAGACACCCGCCGTCCTGAAGGCGGATGGTATCGACTATATCGTGTTGCCGAACTGGAAGATTTTCATGATTCAGTTTCTGAATATTGCGGGTACGGGTCCTATCTTCGGTGCCATTATGGGTGCGAAGTTCGGTCCTGTGGCTTATCTGTGGATTGTCTTCGGCTGTATCTTTGCCGGTGCCACCCACGACTACTTAAGTGGTATGCTGTCGATGCGCCATGAGGGTGCAGGACTACCGCAACTCATCGGAAAGTATTTAGGTAAGACGACAAAGGCAGTGATGCTGGTATTCACTGTTTTATTGCTCATCATGGTGGGTACGGTATTTGTCTATTCGCCTGCTGAGATTCTTCACTCCATCGGTGGTGAGACCATGATGTGGGTAGTGATTATCTTCTGCTATTATATCATTGCCACGATGCTGCCTATCGACAAGATTATCGGTAAGGTATATCCGTTGTTTGCCTTCTCGTTATTGTTCATGGCAGGTGCCCTGATGATATGGCTGTTCATCCATTGGCCGACGGTACCTGAGTTATGGACACACCTTTATAATATGGGTGCTGCTACAGAACCCGATAAATGGACGGATGCCATCTTCCCAGCATTGTTTATCACGGTTGCCTGTGGTGCTATTTCTGGTTTCCACGCTACACAGAGTCCGTTGATGGCGCGTTGCGTGAGAAGTGAGCACATGGGACGTCCTATTTTCTATGGTGCGATGATTACAGAGGGTATCGTTGCGCTCATCTGGGCAACTGTTTCTGCATGGTTCTTCTATGGCGATCCTGCTCCTGGTTATGAGTTGATTGCTGCCGCCACCAACGGTTTCCATACTTCAGCACCTGCTGTGGTGAATCTCGTCTGCAACGACTGGTTAGGTGTGGCTGGTGCTATCTTGGCAATGCTGGGTGTTGTTGCGGCACCTATCACTTCTGGTGATACAGCCTTCCGTTCGGGTCGACTCATCGTTGCTGAATGGTTGAAACTCGACCAGCGTCCCATTCTCAAGCGTCTGATGATCTGTATCCCAATGTTTTGCGTTTCTATCGCGATGCTTGTCTGGCAGATAGAGAACCCCGATGGCTTTAATACCATCTGGCAGTATTTCGGATTCAGCAACCAGGCTTTGAGTGTATTCACGCTATGGACTGTCACCGTTTATCTGGTGCGTCACAAGAAGTGCTATTGGATCACGCTGATTCCTGCCTTGTTTATGACTACCGTCTGCTCAACATGGTTCTTCGTATCGAAGCAGGCACTCTGTCTGCCTGGAATGATAGGCTATGGTCTGGGTATCGTATGTCTTGGCATCGCTATCACATGGTTTGCCCTATGGCTTATTAAGTATCATAAAAAATCATTCAATAAATAATCCTTATGAAAAAGAAGATCGTATTATTCGTTGCAGCCATGATGGTGTCATTGGCTTCGCATGCACAGTTTGAGAAAGGTAAGGCATATCTCGGTGCCTCTCTCTCCAGTATTGATATCAGTAGTCAGGCGAAGCATTTCCATCTTGGTCTGAATGCCAAGGCTGGTTATCTGTTTGCCGACAACCTGATGGCAACAGCACAAGTAGGGTATGATCACTTGGATGATACACCCGATTTTCTCACTCTTGGTGCTGGTGCCCGTTACTATATCGTTCAGAACGGACTCTATCTGGGTGCCACTCTGAAGTATAAGCATTCTGATGATTATAACGACCTGTTGCCAGGTGTACAGGTGGGCTATGCATTCTTTATCAGCCGTACGGTGACCATTGAGCCAGAGTTGTATATAGATTTCTCAACGAAGAAATTCGAGAATTCTGCTTTTGGACTTGGTGTCGGCATTGGTATCTATCTGTTCAAGGACCAGTACAAGTTGAAGAAGTAAAAGAGTAAAAAGGTAAAAAAGGCTTATGTTAAGTGTAGAGGAACTTGTCGACCGCCTGATTGACCTCTCTTTTGCAGAGGATATCGGTGACGGCGACCATACCACCCTTTGTTGTATTCCTGAGGATGCGATGGGAAAGTCACATCTGCTGATTAAGGAAGATGGTATTCTGGCAGGTGTAGAGATTGCCAAAGAGGTGTTCCGTCGCTTCGATCCTGAGATGAAGGTGGAAGTGCTGATGCAGGATGGTGCGAAGGTAAAGAAGGGTGATATTGCCATGATTGTAACAGGTAAGGTTCGCTCGCTGTTACAGACTGAGCGTCTGATGCTGAACATCATGCAGCGCATGAGTGGTATCGCTACGATGACCAATCGTTATGTGGAGCGCCTGAAAGGTACTCATACCCGTGTGCTGGATACCCGTAAGACGACACCCGGTATGCGTATGTTGGAGAAGCAGGCTGTGAAGATTGGCGGTGGTGTGAACCATCGTATCGGACTATTTGACATGATTCTCTTAAAAGACAATCATGTGGACTTTGCTGGCGGTATCGTTAATGCTATCGACCGTTGTCATAAATACTTGGAAGCGAAAGGCTTGCACTTGAAGATTGAAATAGAGGTTCGTTCTTTTGATGAACTTCAACAGGTATTGGATCATGGTGGTGTAGACCGTATCATGCTTGATAATTTCTCGGTTCCTGATACGAAGAAAGCGGTAGATTTGATAGCCCACCGTTATGAGACAGAGTCGAGTGGTGGCATCACATTTGATACTATTCGCGACTATGCAGAGCAGGGTGTGGACTTCATCTCTGTGGGTGCATTGACGCACTCTGTAAAAGGACTTGACATGAGTTTCAAGGCATGTTGAAGAGGCTTTTAGCTATTAGCTGTTGGCTCTTGGCGATTGGCAGTCATCCCCTTTGGGCTGACGGTCAATCGTCAAGGGTATCATACGCCTCACCAGTAGACTATACCATTACGCTGGCTGGTAATTTCGGTGAACCGCGTCCGAACCATTTCCACGGAGGAATAGATGTTAAGACCGATAATGTAGAAGGAAAGCACATCTATTCCATCGGAGACGGGTATGTGAGTCGTCTGACAGTGGGTTTGAATGGTTTCGGCAATGCTGTCTATGTAACGCACCCCGAAGGCTATACCAGCATCTATTGTCACCTGAAACGCTTTGCTCCCAAATTGGAAAAGGTGGTGAAGCGCACGGGAAAGCACGATGAACAGATTGATCTACACTTCACACCCCTTGATTTCCCTGTGTCGCAAGGACAGTTAATCGCCTTGAGCGGAAATACAGGACATAGTACAGGACCTCATCTGCATTTGGAGATTCATGATACCCGTACATGGGATATGATGGATCCGTTGGATTTCCTCACTGCTTATGTCTGTGACTCTGTTCCTCCGCAGGCACATAGCTTTATGGCTTGCCCTGTAGCGGGCGAAGGCGTGTTCAACGGAGGCAGTGGCAAGCAGACCTTTGGTTTTGGGGAGCAGTCGATGGACGTTAGGTTTCGCTCTTCCCTCAAACTCGACCATGAGTTTACGGCATGGGGCAAGGTCGGTTTTGCTCTTTGGTCAGATGACTATATGCAGGGTGTCTATAACCATTATGGTATTCGTGAGACGATCTTGTTGGTAGATGGTCAGGAGATGTTCCGTTCAAATGTCAGTCGTATTCCGGTGAATAGCACCCGTCAAGTGAATTCATGGGGCGACTATGACCATTGGCAGCATCACAAGACATGGTATATGCGCTCGTATATCCCTATAGGAGTGACATTGCCTATCTTGCAGGCTGGCGAGGACAGGGGGATTGTAAACTTTAACGAGGAACGTCCTTATCAGATGGTGTATGTCCTTCGTGACTTTATGGGTAATGAGGCCCGTTATGAGTTTACCGTTCAGGGCGTAAGAACACCTATTAATCCCATAACACCCATTCGTCCTATTAATGTTCATTACGACCGTCTCTCTCTGATTTCCCTACCTGGCATGCAACTGACGATTCCTGCAGGGATGGTGGAAGAAGGCTTGTGGATAGAACCGAAGGTGGAGCAGGGGAGTATCTCGCCCCGTTATACCTTTGCCCAGCAGACCTGTCCGTTGTTTGGATGGGTGGAACTGAGTATCGCCGTGCCCCAGGGTGTGAATCCTTCCCGTCTTTACGTTGACGGTGGCGGACGGGATATGGGTGGTGAATACCAAGACGGTTGGATGACGACGCGTATCCGTGAGTTGGGTGTTACGTACGAATTAAAATTGAAGAATTGAAGAATTGAAGAATTATATAATTATGAAACGATTCCTATTCATATTGGCTGTCACAGCAATGGTCGTGTCAGCCAATGCCTGTACAAATTTTATAGTAGGTAAGAAAGCCAGTATTGACGGTTCTGTCATCTGTAGTTATAATGCGGACTCGTATGGAGCCTATATGCCTCTTTACCATTTTCCCGCGGCTAAGCACCAGAAGGGTGATAAGCGACAGATATTCGATTGGGATACCAACAAATATCTGGGTGAGATTGCCGAGGCAGAAGAGACTTATAACGTAGTTGGAAATATCAATGAATGGCAGGTGACCATCGGAGAGACTACCTATGGCGGTCGTGAAGAGATGGTGGATACGACGGGTATCATCGATTACGGTTCCCTGATATACATTGCTCTCCAGCGTTCCCGTACGGCACGTGAGGCGATTCAGGTCATGACGACCTTGGTGGAAGAATATGGTTATTGTTCTGAAGGTGAGACTTTTACTATCTGTGACCCCAACGAGGCATGGATTATGGAGATGCAGGGTTGTGGTTCTAATCGCCAGCAATCTAAAGAGCGTACCGTATGGGTAGCCATTCGTATTCCCGATGAGGCTATCTGTGCGCATGCCAACCAGAGTCGTATCGGACGCTTCAATATGAAAGACAAGCGTGATGTGCTCTATTCCAAGAACGTCATCAAATACGCCCGACAGATGGGATGGTTTACTGGAAAGGATGAGGATTTCTCTTGGAAGATAGCGTATGCGTTTCCTACTTTTGAGGGACGTCGTATCTGCGAGGCGCGTGCCTGGAGTTTCTTCAATCATCATAAGGCAGGCATGGACCGTTATCTGCCTTGGGCATTAGGTCTTGACAAGGATGCGGAGGATATGCCGTTGTGGGTTGTTCCCGACAAGAAACTGAGTGTAGAGGATGTGATGAACGATATGCGTGACCATTTTGAGGGAACTCCGATGGAGATAGACTCTACGGATATCGGTGGTGGTATTTGGCATATGCCGTATCGTCCCACACCATTATATTATAAGGTGGACGGCAAGAGATATTTCAATGAGCGTCCTACCTCTACGCAACAGACCTCCTTCTCGTTTGTCTCACAGATGCGTTCTTGGTTGCCTCGTGAGGTAGGCGGTTGCTTCTGGTTTGGCAATGATGACGGCAATATGATAGCGTATGTTCCTGTTTATTGTTCGATGACGCGTCTCCCAGAGTGTTTCAATGCTCCTGGTGCCGATGCAATTACGTTCTCCGACAAGAGTGCCTACTGGATTTGCAACTGGGTCAGCAATATGGTTTACCCCCGTTATAGTTCTTTGTTCCCAGACTTAAAACAGGTACGCGACTCTTTGCAGCATGCCTACCTTACCCAACAGCCTGAGATTGAAGCAAAGGCAAAGACGATGCAACCTGCGGAGATGCAAAAGTTCCTCAACGACTATAGCGTTGACCAGGCACAGCAGATGCTCTCCCGTTGGAAGCAACTGGCTATCTTCCTTATTGTCCGTCATAACGATATGGCTGTGAAACCCGTTGACGAGCAAGGTTGTTTCATCCGTAACAAAGAGGGATTAGGTGCAACGGTGCAGCGTCCGGGTTATCCGCAGCCTTATGTCCGTCGTTTAATCAAAGAGGCAGGGGAGCGTTATCAGATTCCAGAATAAGATATTCTCTCTAAAGGGATATATGATGCATTTATGTATTTTTTTACATAAATGTTTTGGCGGTTTGGAAATTTTAACTATCTTTGTAGCCAAATGATAAATTAGCAAAATTAAACAATGGTGATATGAAGAAACTGTTTCTA
The DNA here is from genome assembly GCA_045225255.1 of Prevotella sp. Lineage (GTDB taxonomy): Bacteria > Bacteroidota > Bacteroidia > Bacteroidales > Bacteroidaceae > Prevotella. Next base: position 153,919 of record JBGVBD010000085.1, read on the forward strand.
CTAACTTTAATGAGTGTGGTGACCTTATGCGTGGATGCGCAAAACATTAAGGTCCTTAGATTCGAGAGGCTGGAAAAGGATATGACAGCCAACACGCATGGAACTCAGAAATTAGACCAGAATGGCGAAAAGGCAGCACTGATTAAGATTCAGGCTCCAGACCGCGGGTTTACCTTTGATGGTGGTTCGTTGGGTATTGTTGCCAGCGAGGATCACGACGGTGAGATTTGGCTGTACGTGCCTCGTCGCGCCAAGAAACTGACTATCCAGCACAAGGACTACGGTGTGCTGCGTGAGTATTACTATCCTGTACCTATCGATGGTGCCCGTACTTATGAGATGTATTTGGACATCGGTATCGGTCGTTATGTCACCATCACTTCTCAGATGGCAAACTCTACCATCTACATTGATGGTGCACCTGTGGGACAGGCTCCCATCAACCACAAGTATCTGAACTATGGACGCCACACCGTTCGCGCCTTGAAAGATCGTTATGAGGGTGAGACATCGTTTATGATTACCACTGATGACGATACCAGTCTCCGTCTGGTTAATGTGGAACAGCGTGATATGTCCGACCACTTCGGTGATGTGACGGTGAACGTTGAGAACAAGGCTGAGATATGGTTTGAGGGTAAGAATGTGGGTAATGGCAGTTGGCAGACCCAGTTGCGTGAGGGTTCTTATGTCGTAGAGACCCGCAAGGCTGACTGTGATCCCGAGAAGACTTCCTTCACCGTAGTTGCCCAGTCGAACAACATCGTGCAGGCAGCCCCGCCGACGCCTCATACGGGTCGACTGAGTCTTTATACCCGTCCGCGTAATGCAGTGGCAACAATCAATGGTACTGATCCTATTGACCTGACAGAGTCACATACCCTGCCTATCGGTACTTACCAGATAAACCTGAGCCGTAAGGGATATGTTAGTAAACAGGGACTGGAATATACCGTCAGTCATAATCAGACAACGCGTGATACTATCGACTTGGCACGTGTACAGTATATCAAGCCCCAGTCGTTCTACTTCGGTGCAGGCTATACCATCCGATCGATGGGAGGTATATCTGTTCTGGCTGGTGCCACCTATAATAACTTCGACCTTCAAGTGAGTTACACCTTCGGTCTTGGTGCATCTGATGACGTACCCTGGTATTCTACCGACGGTAATGATACCTATCTGAGCACGATTAGTTACAAGCGCTCGACACTGGCGTTTAAGTTAGGATATCAGTTTATCCTGACGGAACGCTTAGGCATCGTGCCGCAGTTGGGATACGAGATAGAGCGTCTCTCTGGTACGGTAGAGAACGGAACGAACCTCTATGGCGATGGTGCCATAGCCAACTGTCTGTCTGTTGGTGCTAAACTGCTCTTCGCTCCCATGGAGCGCCTTTATGTGTTTGCTAATCCTGCTTATTCCATAGGTGTCAGCAAGGATGATAACTTCGAGCGTATTGCAGACGTTAGCGATATCTCTGCAGGTGGTTTCATGTTGACACTTGGTGCCATCTTCAATTTCTAACCTACACCTTATTATATATATAAAGACTGAACGATATGAAGACAAGAAATATCATCGCAATATTCGCCGCACTGCCCATCATGGCAGGAATGACAGGTTGTAAGTCGGATGAAGAACTGACGGCGAAGCCCGCCAATGAGATACTAATAGTAGAGGGTGGTAATATCGAGATGCGCTCGGGTGACGAGTCAAAGAATGTACCTATCATTGCCAACTGCGCATGGGAAATGACATACGATCCGACGATGTGGAACACACTGACTGTCCAGCCACAACGTGGTACGGGTAATGGTTCTCTGGTGATTACCACTGATCAGAATATGACCGTTTACGACCGTGTGGATACTATCATGCTGACTTCTGACGGTGGACTCAAGCAGAAGATTGCTCTGCGACAGGTCAGTGGTGACCCGACGATCAACATCTCGGATAAGTATATCAACTTCAAATCTAATCCCAGTGCCTCACAACTCTTGACCATCAAAAGTAACGTGGAGGGTTGGAAGATACAGATGCCGTCAGGTGTTAACTGGTTGCATCTGGATAAAACATCTGGAAGTACGGGTGCATCGACGGTTGATGTGTCTGTAGACCCCATACAAAGTGATGTGGCACGTTCTGCCTCTTTCATAATCCTTTATGGTTCCAGTGCTGCTGATGTATTAGTGACACAGGAGGGTATGAACAGTGATAACATCAGTCTGGGTGTTAACACCGACCAGATTAATATGGATGCTAATGGTGGTGAGCAGATTCTGCATGTCACCAGTAATGCCGTTTGGCGTGCTTTCGTTCCTTCGTCAGCACAGTCATGGCTGCATATTGAACCTGCAGTAGGTGCCGGTAACGGTGAGATTCATGTTCATTGCCAGCCTAATCCTGATGCTGATCACGACCGTTTGTCAGTGATTGTCATTGTGGCAGGCACCCAGAATCCTCAGCAGGTTGATGTTCTTGTACAGCAAGGTTCTGGAGGTGATATTGAGTATCCTACACTGACTGATTTGGAAATAGACCCACATCATTTGGAGTTCATGGAGGCGATGCTCTTCTTTGAGTTCTCTGCTCCAATGGAGGTAGGGGACTATGGATTCTGCTATAGCACAACGAATCAGGTTCCTACCATCAATGATACGAAGCAAGAGATGGGTAATGGCGGCACGGGTGGCTTCGTAGAAGGCCATATTGTTGACCTGACTCCGCAGACCACCTATTATGCACGTGGCTATGTACGTATGGGCGGTCAGGTGTTCTATACACCAAACGTAGTGACTTTCGAGACTCCTGCGGAGACTGTTGAGCCTAATGATGACGACAATCTCAATCCTAATTTGTCACGTCAGCAGTAAAACAAGTTGTTAAATAGAAATCATATAAACGATATACATCATGAAGAAGAGGCTATTAACCATATTATTCGCCCTTGTATCGCTGATGGGTTGGGCACAGATAGAAGCGCCAACTTTCACATTTGAGGGTGATAACCTCGTGATGTCGACAGAGGCAATGAATGCCAGTATCTTCTATGGAATAGCAGACCTGCCAGACTTGACAGACGAGACAGTAGAAAGCGTCCGGAATAGTCTGATATCGCTACCCAACTATTACGACCAGTCTATAATAGAAGTGAAGGGTAATGTCGTGATAAAGGCAATTACCGTTAGGGACGAAGGAGGTACTCTTGTCCAGTCTGACACTACCACTTTGGTATATGGCTACACCTTATGGGTGGAACTCAGTAAGGCGATCACGCGAGGTAATAGTGTCTATAACCAAGCCAATGGCAATCCCGCAGTAGATGAGTCGTTATTGGATGACCTAAAGTGGGCAGTGGAAGAGGGAGAGATGATTTATGGAGCCCGTGGCTCTGCTCCTTATTTTGAGGCAGAGCACTTTGCCAATACCATTAATGACCTGTGTGACCAGATAGAGGCGCAGATGGGTATCGTCCCCTCAATCACAACTGAGCCCTACGCTGTCCTTAGTGACAATAATACCGTACTCACTTTCTACTGTGACGACCAGAAGGCGGCACGTGGTGGTATAAGTGTAGGGCCGTTCAGTGATTTTGACGAAGTTTCATGGTATGAGAATCGGGAATCAATTACATCTGTAGTATTTGATGCATCTTTTGCAGACTGCACTACGTTGACCAGTACCGCTTATTGGTTCTTTGATTGCTCTAATCTGACCTCCATTTCTGGTATTAATAACCTGAAGACGGATAATTTGACGAATATGAGTTGGATGTTTACAGGTTGTACATCTTTGACCTCTCTTGACGTGAGCAGCTTTAATACAGCCAATGTAATGGACATGTCTGGTATGTTCCTAAGTTGTTCATCCTTGACCTCTCTTGACATGAGCAACTTTAATACAGAGAACGTTACAAATATGTATTGTATGTTTGAAAAATGTTCATCCTTGACCTCTCTTGACGTGAGCAACTTCAATACAACCAACGTAACGGGCATGACTAGTATGTTTGAAGGTTGTTCATCTTTGACCTCTCTTGACGTGAGCAATTTCAATACTGCCAACGTAACGGCCATGAATCTTATGTTCCTAGGTTGTTCATCTTTGACCTCTCTTGACGTGAGCAATTTCAATACTGCCAACGTAACGGCCATGCAAGGTATGTTCTATAATTGTTCCAGTTTGACGAGCCTCGATGTGACGGGCTTCAATACAGAGAATGTGACGGACATGAACCAAATGTTCTCTGACTGTTATAGTCTGACAAATCTCGACGTATCGGGTTTCAATACAGAGAAAGTAACGAACATGCAGGGTATGTTTCGCTTTTGCTCAGGTCTGACGAGCCTTGACGTGAGTGGATTTAATACAGCCAATGTGACGTATTTAAGTTATATGTTCTGTGACTGTTCTGGTATGTATCTTCTTGACGTTAGTGGATTCAATACGGCTAAAGTGGAGGATTTCACAAACTTCTTAACGGGATGTTCTTCTCTTGCAGCCGTTCAGGCCGGTAATGCGGCAATCCCTGATTCCGTTTATGCACAGATTGGTAATCCGAACCTGTTGGTCTATGTCAACGAGGCATCGGTAGCACCTGAGGGAATACAGAATGTGGTGATTGACGGACAGGCAAAGGAAATTATCCTGAAGGATGTCACCGAGGGCAACAACAACTGGTATTGCCCACAGCCATTCACTGCCGAGAAGATCAGTTACACCCGTACGTTCTCACAGCAGACGAAGATCGGCGTGAGCCGTGGATGGGAGACCATCGCCCTGCCGTTCAAGGTACAGACGATTACCCATGCCACCCAAGGCGTGATCAGTCCGTTCGGCAACTACAGCGGCAACTATCATTTCTGGTTGCGTACGCTGACTGACAAGGGTCTGATAAGCGTACAGGAGATTAATGCCAACATGCCATACATCATCAGTATGCCGAACTCATCGGAATACTCTGCAGAGTATAATCTTGCAGGT
>JBGVBD010000086.1:0-9948 GCA_045225255.1 Prevotella sp.
TGCTCAATAAACTTGACGACACACAACTTTATCCTCTTCCTTCCTGTCAAGACGCTGACTGGAAGACCATCAATCAAAACGGTTGGAGTTGGCGAGGAACGGGTACTGTCTGGCTTCGTCTGCAGATTACTGTTGACAAGGCTCATGCCGGAAAACCTGCACGACTGTTGTTAGGAACACTCTTTGACCAAGATATCACCTACCTGAATGGAAAAGAGATAGGACATACTTACTATCAGTATCCCCCACGTCGCTATGATATTCCTGAAGGACTGCTTCGCGAGGGTGATAATGTGATAGCTATCCGTTTCATCAACAAATACGGTGCTGCACATTTCATTCCTGAAAAACCCTATATGATTGCTTTCGGTGAAGACCGTTTCTCACAGAATCCGATGCCGAAAGACGTGATACCTCTTAGTGATACATGGAAGTTCCATGTAGGTGCCGAAATGCCTTCGTGTCCCAGCAGTGATGTCTCACTTCAGAATCTGCCAACGACTTTATATAATGCCGTCGTATATCCCCTTGCACCCTTTGCCATCAGTGGTGTCGTCTGGTATCAGGGTGAGTCAAATACGGGTAATCCTGCCCCATACGCTGATTATCTGAAAAAGATGATGGGTTGTTGGCGCGACTGTTGGAAGGATCCAAAGATGCCTTTTGTCATCGTTCAGTTGGCGAACTACGACGGACGTCAACAGACAGGTTTCCCATCACCTATCGTCCCTCAGACTACCCCAACGAGAAGCGGATGGGCACAGTTGCGTGAGGCACAACGACAGGTGGCTGTCAATGACCCTCGTGCAGAACTTGCCGTAGCGATTGATTTAGGTGAGACCGTTGATATCCACCCACTACGTAAGAAAGAGGTGGCAGAACGTATTGGTCTTTGTTTAGACCGTCTGGTATTTGGTAAGAAGGTGTCTCTTTCGCCCCAACCTGTTCGTGCTACCATGGAAGGCAATCAAGTGGTGATTACTTTCGACCAGTCGCTTAAAGAGGGTGAACAAGGCGAGTTTGAATTGGCTGGTGATGACAAGAGATTTGTGAATGTTCAGGCTGTTGCCAAGGGAAATCAAGTCATCATAGATGCTACTATCCCAGCACCTTCCTTCATCCGTTATGCTTGGAAAGACAATCCCGTTCAGGCGCATCTCTATTCCCCCAAGGGCTTGCCCGCCGCACCGTTTGAACTGGCCATCACGAAATAAAATAAAGAAGGCTGCTTCCTCATCAGAAAGCAGCCTTTATTATGTTAACGTAGGAAGAGATTATTCCTCTGCCTTACTACGCTCTTCAATCTTCTTGTTGATATCGTCGATGACTTCGTCAGTCAACTCATACTTCGAAATGATGAATATCGCTAACATCAACAGGATGGCAGGAATGACACATACCAACCAGAGAATACCCTCTTCAGCGAAAGGTGTCTGGTCGATAATCTCGCTGTTATAGCCAACGTATGCCAAAACAGCAGGACCTACAATACTTCCGAAGGTCATACCGGCCTTGAAGAACAATCCTGTCAAGGCATTGACAATACCAGAGATACGACGACCCGTGGTGTATTCACCATAGGAAATAACCTCAGGAACCAGTGCCCACATATAACCTGTTGCTACGATGACACCTGTGCTCTTGATGAACTGAGCCACGTAGATCATCATCATACTCGGTTGTTCCATCTTGGAAATGAAGTAAAGCATAGCCATACCGAGGATGGCAGCACCCAAGAAGATATAGAACATATTCTTCTTTCCAACCATACGCTTGAACCAAGGTACAAGTGGCATGAACAAGAAAGCAGGAATAGAACCCAAAGCCATGAAGATAGACAGTTCCTGAGCAGAGCCATGCAGATTACTATTCATGAAGTAAGCGCCTGCGGCATTACCAACTGACATCATCGCAAAGGCTGTGATGAAGAAGAAGGCGAGAACACGCAAGGGACGGTTGCGAAGGAACTCCATCCAAAGGTCGCTGACCTTTACCGTCTCAGTGGCTTTCGCATCCATTACGACGCGCTCCTTACACTGTGTGAAGCAGAAGAAAAGCAGGCAGAAACCAACGATGGCATAAATGGTCATTGTGGTGAACCAGGCACCAGAGTCTTTGGGAAGACTGTCTGATGGTGCACCTGCAATCAAAGCGATAAACAGTGGCAGACCAGAGTTTACTGCCAAACCACCAAGGTTCGCCATAAACATACGTACTGAGGTGAGCACCGTGATTTCGTGGGTGTCACGTGTCAGTGAAGAGTTCAGTGCTCCGTAAGGTACGTTGATGAACGTATAGAGCAACTGCATGGAAATATAGGTAACATACGCATAGATTAGTGACGGTGCAAAACCGTTATAGAAGCATAAGATGGCGAAACCCGAAAGCGGAATACCTACATAAAGCAGATAGGAACGGTATTTTCCGAAACGAGGGTTACTCTTGTCGATTAACGCACCCACGATGGGGTCCCAAATCACGTTAGCCACATTACCTACTAAGAACATGACAGCCACTGCTGACGGCGTAAGTCCGTAGATATCAGTGTAGAAAAACAACAGGTAAGTACAGATTACCTGAAAAATAAGATTCTGTGCAAGGTCACCAGAACCGAATCCGATTCGTTGCACCCATGAGAGCTTGTAAAAGCCTTTTGTTTCGTTTGTTTCCATTGTTATTGAGTTAATATTTAAGTATTGGCAAAACGCAATTTGGTGCAAAGATAGTTATTTTTTATTTCGTTCTTGACGGCCAACGACACCTTTAACATTTATAAACACGTTTATCCGTCCAAGAAAGTCTTCTAAAGGTAGAAGATGGACTCAGGTCCCATACAAAAGAGCAAGTCGAGAATGGAAAGGTTAGGTTGGAATCCATAACGATGCTGGAACACTTGCCAATAAGGTCGAGGCTCGAAGTCAGCATCTGCCTGAGGATGCTTGGCATGTATGACTTCACGGAAGTCATCTAGTGGTGAGTGGTGAGTGGTGAGTGGTGAGTGGATATAGTTTTTTGTATATTCCACGTTTGGATGAATGTCTATCAATTCGCAAACCTTCTGTCGGATCTCTTCGTTGAAATCTATCAGAAACTCATACTTGCGTTCATAGAAGGGACGGATATCATCAGCATAATAGTCAAAGAAGGGACTCTCGCTATAAGCACTCTGTAAAGCATTCCAATGAACGCGTCGCCATTGGTTGTGGTCACTGATGCGAAGGTCTTTGACTAATTGATAATTGATAATTGATAATTGAGAGTTATGCTCTACGGGTACGGTTAGTGCTTGCAAACCATTTGCTGTGGCAATGACACAACGGTTACGATAGGTCTGTTTCTGGTAGGAGTCATACTGTTCGATAAGACAATGGTCATAACGATACAGTTTCTGATACCATTGCACGGGACCAAAATAGGTAGTCTGCAATAAGGCGGTAGTCATTGCAAGATCCTTTCTTCACGATAGCCTTCCCAGAAATCCCTTTGGTCGTCATGACTGTATAGTATCGTCACCACCCTGCCAATGATATTACGCTCTGAGATAAAACCAAAATATCTGGAGTCTGCTGGATTCTTCGGATAGATAGACTCCAGCCAATAGTAATCAGCATCGGCACAGTCTTTCAAACCAGGAATCACCACCATTCTGTTTTGTACTTGTATGGTATCACCAGGCACAGCCTTACAACGGGCAATGAACTCGCCTTGAATGGTATCGTTAGGAAGGTCGAAAAGCACGATGTCACCACGCTGTACAGGTTTTCGTAGCATACGGCTATAAGGAATGATACCGCCTCCGTCAATCCGCAAACCATAACTCCATTTGTTCACCAATAGGCGGTCACCACTGATATAAACAGGTTGTAAGCCCTTACCTTCAACAGTATAGACAGAAAAAGCCAAAGCACGGAAAGCCAACATCAGCACAAAAGCTGATGCGAAGGCTATCGCGAACTTCAGCCAGTTGGGCATATCTTACTTGATATTGTCGACGAAACGGAACAAGCGGTTCCAACGGATACCAGAGAAACCACCACGGTCAGGATCGCTGCTCCACCAGATGAAGATGGGCTTACCGACGATATGGTCTTCTGGAACGAAGCCCCAGTAACGGGAATCAAGAGAGTTATGACGGTTATCACCCATCATCCAGTAATAATCGAGTTTAAAGGTATAAGAGGTTGCAGCCTTGCCATTGATCAGAATCTTTCCGTCTTTCACCTCTAACGTGTTACCTTCGTAAGTACGAATACAACGCTCATAGACGGGCAGATTCTCCATTGTCAGGTTGATACTCTTACCTTTAGCAGGAATCCAGATAGGACCGTAGTTATCGCGTGTCCAGTGCATATTACCATTCAACGGATAGATGTCAAGGTCGTTGGCTTCGGTATTGATCTCGATACTCTCTACCAAGTCTTTACGCTTCGACAACTCTGCTACAGCATGTTTCGTCATCGGCATAGCACCTGTCGTATTCAAAGACATGATATCTTCCATCGTGATACCCAAATCCTTCATGATATCATCATCCAGACGCTGGCGTAGTTTCACCTTATAGGTATATTGCACGTTATCGGGTTCTTTGTTTGCCTTACCATCGAGATAGATGATACGGTTCTTGATTTGCAAGGTCTGACCAGGCAGTCCTACACAACGCTTCACGTAATTCTCTCGACGATCGGTAGGACGAGTATCTATCAAACCATATTCTGCCTGATTACGTACAATCTCACTGCGTCCTGACTGATAGATGAAACTAAAATACTGTTGACGCTGCTCTACAGTCAATGAATCAGGATTTGGACGCTGAGGATACATCTGATAACCCAATGAATAGCACATCTGGTAGAAGTCGAAAGCCTGATACTGTGGTGCACTACATAAAGTGTCGCCAGCCGGATAGTTGAACACGACGATATCGTTCAGTTCCACCTTGCCCAAGCCCTTCACACGACGATAATCCCAATGGGGCCATTCAATATAACTCTTACACTGGAAAAGAGGAAGCGTATGCTGAGTCAACGGCATTGTCAGTGGTGTCTCTGGGATACGAGGACCATAACTGACTTTCGAGACAAAGAGATAGTCACCCGTCAACAGACTCTTTTCCAAAGAACTGGAAGGGATGACATAGTTCTGGAAGAAGAACAGATTGATGAAATACACGGCGACGAGGGCAAATACCAGTGCATCGACCCATGACATCACAAACCTGATGGGACCTTCCGAGTCTTTCCACCACTGCCACTTGATTTTCTTGGAAATATAGACATCATAGATGAAAGGTACTACCAACAGTCCCCACCATGACTTCACCCAATAAAGGAACAACAGATAGAGTATCAATACGATGATAAACTTCGCCCATTGCACCTTCATATTCAACTTCTTCTTTTCTCGCTTTTCCATTGTTATAAAATTAATTCACATAGATTTGACGCAACGGTGTTTCAGCAAGTTGCATCATATTTTTTCTTTAACCTACGTTTCAGAATTTAAACATATCGCTGATGGTCAGCAGGCCTTGATGTTCCTTGGTATATTCTGCTGCTAATACAGCACCGAGGGCAAAGCCCTTACGACTGTGAGCATCGTGCGTTATCGTAATCAAATCGGCATCTGAGTCGTATCGGATGGTATGAATACCAGGCACTTCACCACGACGGATATGATCCACACGCAGATACTTCTTGTCAGTAGTATCTTCCTTCCAAGCCTCCTTACGGTTGATATTCTCTACAATTTCCTCAGCCAGTGTGATGGCAGTACCAGAGGGATGATCGAGTTTATGCACATGGTGCGTCTCTTCCATCTCCACGTCGTATTGAGGAAACTGGTTCATAATCTTCGCCAGATAGCGGTTGACGGCAGAGAAGATAGCCACACCGATACTGAAGTTGGAAGCCCAGAAGAGAGTTTTACCACCTTCAGAACACGCCTTACGCACCTCATCACCATGCTCCGTCATCCAACCCGTAGAACCAGAAACCACCTTCACGCCCTTTTCCCAAGCCTTCAGGTAGTTGCCATAGGCAGCCTGTGGCGCCGTAAACTCAATGGCGACATCGGCAGATGCAAACGCAGAAGAATCAAAGTCCTCCTGATTATCGATATCAATAATACTCACAATTTCATGGCCACGGTCGAGGGCAATCTGCTCTATCATCTTACCCATCTTACCATAGCCGATTAACGCTATCTTCATCCCTTATCTATAAATAATGTATTAATACAAGGTGCAAAGATAGTGTAAATAGAATGAAACACCAAATTTATTAGGTATTTTTCAATATCTCCCCTCTATCACTGCCCAGTCGATAATCTGCCAAAGGGCGGCGAGATGGTCAGGACGACGATTCTGATAGTCGAGATAGTAGGCATGCTCCCATACGTCGAAAGTCAATAGAGGCTTTAATCCCTTCTGTATAGGGTTGGCAGCATTCGTTTCCTGTGTGATGATAAGGTTACCATCCTTATCTACCGATAGCCAAACCCAGCCAGAACCAAACAAGGTAGCGCCCTTCTTCTGAAACTCATCCTTGAAAGCCTCAAATGAACCAAACTGCTTATTGATAGCCTCGGCGAGTTTGCCAATGGGTTTATTATCCTCTTTAGGTGCACGGAATTGTCCGAAGTACAGGTTGTGATTCAATATCTGACCAGCATTATTCAGCATACCACCCTCTGCTTTCAGCACAATCTCTTCTAATGGAAGTCCTGCTAATGGACTCCCTTCCAACAGTCCATTCAGATTATTCACATAGCCAGCAAGATGTTTTCCGTGGTGGAAACCAATGGTCTCGCGACTGATAATTGGCTCTAAAGCCTCTGGTGCGTATGGCAACGCCATTAATTCAAACTTTTCCATATATTACTTCTTTTTAGGTTTGGGCATGGGCAACTCTTTACATGTTTCGCGTACCAGCGTAGAGAGATAATCACGGTCATCTACGTCAGCGATATAGAAGTAGTCTTTCGCCCCTTCGTAGGGTGGACGCATATCTATCACACGCAATAACTTCCTTCCTGCCTCTGTCGGTTTCAGATAGAAGCAGTCGTCGCAGATGAGTCCGAAAATCTTCCCGTCACAATAGATACCATAGTCACCAAACATCTTCTTGGCGACTATCTCACCTGCCCCAGCACACTGGTCGGCGATATACTGTACAAAATCTGCATTGCTTGCCATAATATTCTATATAAAAATCATCAGTGAAAGGTTATTCCGAAGACATCATGCCGCTAAAGGTGATGGGGTCACGTTGCTTCGAAAGGACATCTATCGTGGTACTGCCATCGTCAAAGATACTCAATGTAAACTGATAGGTGTCTTCGTCGTTGGTCAATCCGATTGTCACGTGGGTTTGTCCTTTAGCGTCCTTGGCTGACGAGTAGTGACTAATTATTTCCGAGAAATTCAGACCTTTTCCGCCTCCGTATGGCACTTGGTAAGCCCTTCCGAGGTATGGCAGATACGACACTAACGTATCTCCCCGCACTTCCAACGAGTAAGTACCTGAAACATTCTTGGCTGCTCCCCTATGCGGATACATCATTTGCACATCTATCGTATAATGTCGGTCAGCCAACATCTTCTCCACAGCCTGTGCTCTTGCTACTCTTTGAGCCTCCTTCTCCGCAGGCGTCAACGTACTACATGCCACAAAGGCAAGCACTGACAATATAAGCATCCACTTCTTCATAGTTCCTTATTCATTATGACTTTGCAAAGATACGAATTCAAAAGGATAAATGAAAATAATTCGAGTTTTTTTTGTACATTTGGCTTCGCCGAAGATACTTTCATTCGGAAATGAAAAGAAAAACAAGTTTTCCTTTTGCATTTCGCTCACTTAATCGTATCTTTGCAGATATGAAACATCTGCATCCGTTATATTCTGAGATTGCTCCGCCAGAGAGGTTTACTTATCCTTTCTGCTACGACCCTCATCCGTTGTGCCAGTTGGCAGCGAAAGAGGTGCAGGCATATATCGCCAGTCATGAGGAAATCAAAGAGGATGCCGATCGAGGAAAGATGTTTGGGGTTCTCGTTGTTAGCGAATCCCACTCACCACTCACCACTAACCACTCACCCCTTTCTTTCCTTGCCGCTTATAGCGGCTTACTTGCTGGACGCAATGACTGGGATTATTTTGTACCACCCGTTTATGACGCCCAACAGCCTGACGGACACTTTAAGACAACAGAGCGAGAGATATCAGAGAAAGGTGGAGATAAACAGATGTCTCAAGACCTGCAATTATGGTTGTTCCATCAGTATCGGTTGTTGAATGCGAAGGGTGAAACGAAAGACTTGGTGGATATTTGGCAAAACTATTACGATCGCCCTAAATTAAGGGCAAAGTATCCGCTGCCCCCTGGTGGCACAGGTGATTGTTGTGCCCCTAAACTCTTGCAATATGCCTATCAACAAGGACTGAAGCCTGTCTGCATGGCGGAATTTTGGTGGGGACAATCTACGAAAGAGGAAGTGCGACAACATGGCAACTTCTATCCTGCCTGTAGAGGAAAATGTAAGCCTATCCTCACATGGATGATGGAAGGGTTGGATGTCGACGTAAATCCAGAGACATTGGGTTTTCCACACTTAGAGATAGAAACCATCTATGAGGACGATGCCCTGTTGGTAGTGAATAAGCCCTCAGGGATGCTCAGTACACCAGGAAGGACAGAGGAATATAGTGTAGAGACGGTGATGCGTCAACGCTATCCTAATGCTGTCATTGCCCATCGTTTGGATATGTGGACTTCTGGTTTGTTGATTGTGGCAAAGTCGATGGAAACCTATCATCCCTTGCAAGAGCAGTTTGTGAAGCATCAGGTGAAAAAGCGCTATATTGCACTTTTAGAAACCTCTCGACTCTACACTCTCAACTCTACACTTCCGACCAAAGGTCGGATAAGCCTTCCCTTGCGCCCTGATCCCATGAATCGCCCTCGTCAGATAGTGGATTATGAACATGGTAAACGGGCAGTGACGGATTATGAAATTTTTAACACTTCTCTCACCTCTAACCTCTCACCTCTAACCTCTCATTTAGTTGCCCTTTATCCCCAGACAGGGCGGACGCATCAACTGCGTATTCATTGTGCCCATCCTGATGGTTTAGGATGTCCTATCAAGGGTGATGAACTCTATGGTACGAAGGCCGATCGGTTGTATCTGCATGCAGAACAGATATGGTTTCGTCATCCAGTATCGGGTGAGGAAATGCATTTCACCTCGCCTGCCCCCTTTCTTAATAGTGAGTGATTAATTATCAATTGTCAATTATCAATTTTCAATTAATATAAATATGGTTAAGCACATTATTCTCTGGACATTGAATCCAGAACTCTCAGAAGAAGAGAAGAAAGCCGTTAAGGCAGGTATTAAAGCAGGTTTGGAAGGCTTGGTAGGAAAAGTGCCAGGACTTATTGATGTGAAAGTGCATATCGACGGTCGTCTGGCTTCCTCAAATGCTGATGTGATGCTCGACAGTACCCTCGAAAGCGAAGAGGCACTGAAGGGCTATGCCAAGCATCCTGAGCATGTGGCAGTTGCTAATGGAAAGGTAAGACCTTATACCGTTCAGCGCAGTTGCTTAGATTTTGAAATCTAGGACATCCTAGATATCCTAGGAAACAAAAAGCCCCGCCAATCGGCGAGGCTTTTCTTATTGAACTAATAGCCAAAATTACTTCTTATTCAGTGCAAGGTCGATAGCAACGGCTACAGATACGGTAGCACCTACCATCGGGTTATTACCCATACCGAGGAAGCCCATCATCTCTACGTGAGCAGGAACAGAAGAAGAACCTGCAAACTGAGCGTCAGAGTGCATACGACCCAGCGTGTCAGTCATACCGTAAGAAGCAGGACCAGCAGCCATGTTATCTGGGTGCAAAGTACGACCCGTGCCACCACCAGAAGCAACAGAGAAG
>JBGVBD010000087.1:0-1573 GCA_045225255.1 Prevotella sp.
ACGACAGGCACGAGCTCTTCAAGAGATATGGCGACGTGCCAGTGGTGCTGACTCCCGACAAACCTGCCATCCGCGAGAAGCTGTATCATCTCTACAAAGACGCCGGCTTCAGCTTTAAGACTGTCATCAGTCCGACGGCAAGAATCTCGAGGACGGCAACCATTGGCATGGGCACCATAGTGCAAGACGGCGTCAACGTGTCGTCGCATACCTCAATCGGTGACTTCGTGAAGCTTAACACCATGTCGAACGTGATGCACGACTGCAATGTGGGTAACTTCACCACCATCGCGCCAAACGTGTGCGTGCTCGGAAGAATCGGCATTGGGGAGAAATGTTACATCGGAGCCAACGCCACGGTGCTCCCTGACGTGAAAATCGTGGGCGGCACGACGATAGGAGCAGGGGCCACAGTGCTGAAAACCATTGAAGAAAAAGGCGTTTACATAGGAACACCAACACGACTTTTGAAGAAAAACGATATATGAAAGACGTTTTATCAAAGATATCGAACAGAATCATTGGCGTTGACGAGACTATCATCAATGCCATGAAAAAGATGGACAAAGAAGGCGTGAAGCTGCTTTTCGTCTTTGAAAACGACAAGTTTCTGGGCCTTCTCACCATCGGCGACATACAGCGTGCCATAATCAGAAATGTGGACATGAACGCCACCGTTTCACGGATCTTGGATAAAAACAAGATCTATGCGAAAACGACTGATAGCGTTGAGGTTATAAAGAAAAACATGTACGACCTCCGCGCGGAATGTATGCCTCTGGTGGATGAAAACGGCGAGCTCTTGGATGTCTATCTCTGGAATGACATGTTCGATGGCAAAAAAGAGGAAAGGCTCGACAAGATTGATGTTCCCGTGGTCATCATGGCAGGCGGATTAGGCACAAGGCTGAAGCCGCTCACCAACATCATACCGAAGCCGCTCATCCCGGTGAACGAGAAGACGATACTTGAAACCATCATCGACCAGTTTGAGAAGATAGGATGTTCAAAGTATTATCTGTCAGTGAATTACAAGAGCGAGGTCATTGAATATTATTTGGCAAATCTTGATAAAAAACATAACATCACGTTCCTGAAAGAAGACAAACCGCTTGGCACTATCGGCAGCGTCTCGCTTCTGAAAGGCAAGATCGACAAGCCGTTTTTCGTGTCAAACTGCGATATCATCGTCGATCAGGATTACCGCGATGTGTATGATTATCATAGAAATAACAAAAACGACATCACCATTGTGACGGCAATAAAGTCGTTCCACATCCCTTACGGAGTTATTGAGACGGGCGAGAATGGCCTTATGAAAGGCATCTCGGAGAAGCCTGACATGAGTTATATGATAAATACCGGTGTGTATATCCTTGAGCCTCAGTTGATTAACGAGATTCCAGAAAACACATTCTATCATATCACCGATTTGATTGAAAAAGTGAGGAAAAACGGCGGTCGCGTGGGCTGCTTCCCGGTGAGCGAGAAGTCGTGGACCGACATCGGCGACTGGAACGAATATCTTAAAATCATCAAAATATGAGAATACTTTTGGTTGGTGACGCGAACT
>JBGVBD010000088.1:0-26816 GCA_045225255.1 Prevotella sp.
AATACGTGAGAAGTGGGTTAAGTGTTCGAGCAACAGGTAACCCGCGCACTTCCCTTTGTACATCGGCATTTGAGCCCTATTGGGTTAGGACGTTAGGAGTTTCTGCGAAACACTCTTTTTCGTAAAATCCTATTGAAATCCTTGCGACTTTCAAGATAAATGAGTACCTTTGCGTTCCGATAAAACAGAAATAGAAAATATCGATGACAACAGAAGAACTCATTTCAACTATTCTGACTGAAATACATCAGAAAGGCTATTCATCAGTACTTCCTTTTAGTATTGGGAAAATTGAAAAGCGAATGGAACAGTTCGCCCGAGATAATCATGTGACATTGGGAAGTGACGAACTCTATATGAGCGTCAAACAATTACAGCATTCCATGCGTGCTTCAAAAATTGCCAAAGGACTTGTGGTGTCAGATGAGGATTTGATCAACTTTCCCAAGAATCGTTTTTCGATGGACTTGTACTATGATGGCGAGTGTTTTATCTATACAGACGGGCAATCGAAATTCATCGTTCATCCTAACTATCAGATGAAGGTGAGCCGTGAGATGGTCAAACTCGTGAATTTTATTACGGCAACTCGAAGAACCGACAAGAAAGAGTTCAACGGTAAACGATATGTCAAAATAGAAAGCGATTATGTCGTTGAGTGACATAATCGCCTATTCGTAGTGAAAGAAACCAAGCGGCAAGGTCGAATTGCTCATCATCACACAGATGCCACCGTTCCGCACATCGTGGCTCTACTTGGCTTCTCCTTTCACACTGCAAAGATACGAATAAGTGAGCAAACTACCAAATAAATATCAATTTATTTTTAGTTTCCAATTGAAAATCAATATCTATTCTTGTCGCTGAAAGCGACCAAATTCCTCCGCCATCTTTTTCCTGACATACAGATAATTAGAGAATTTAGCGGAGAAAAATCAGGAAGTGATATAGAACATATGTTTTTATTCTACTATTCAAAATTCCTATTGAAATCCTTGCGACTCTCAAAATTATTCTCTATCTTTGCAATCAAAGTGTAAATAACTAAAACAAAATAATATGAAGAAACTAACCTTATTATTCATTAGTCTTTTTGCCTCTCTGACAATTTTTGCAGGAGAGGTAACGGAGGCTGAGGCCTTACAAAAGGCTCAGAATTTCATGAAGGGTAAAAAGTTCAAACAAAGGAATCTGCGTCGTGCACCTTCAAAGGAGGGTGAGAAGAATGCCTTTTATGTGTTCAATGCCGAGAACAACGGTGGCTTCGTAATAGTTAGTGGCGATGACCGTACGAAAGAGATTCTCGGCTATTCGGAACATGGCAACATGGACTTGGAGCATGCACCGGAAAATTTGAAGTGGTGGTTGGGATATTACAGTCAATACATCAACAGCCTTGACGAACGTGTATCGGTGAGGAAATCCAACAGGACTTCTTCTGTGCAAAGAGCAGCCATCGCTCCGATGATTACAACAGAATGGGCACAGGAAAGTCCCTACAATGACAAATGCCCAACTATTGATGGGCAACACTGTCTGACAGGATGCGTGGCAACGGCAATGGCACAGGTAATGAACTATTACCAATGGCCCAAGCAGACCAAGAGTGTCATCCCCGGCTATACAACAACAATGTCTGGAATTGACGTGCCTGCTCAACCCATTACCACAATTGACTGGGATAAGATACTGAATGATTATTATATTTGGGAAACTTATAGTGAGGAACAGACGGGTGCTTTATCTACCTTGATGCTGCTGTGTGGAGCATCCGTACAGATGGAATATGGTCTTGGTGCCTCTTCAGCAATGAACGGACGAGTTCCTGCCGCATTGATTAATACCTTTAACTATGATGGAGGGGCGCATATCGTTTATCGTGATGGATACAGTGATGACGACTGGGAAGACATCATTTACCAGGAACTTCAGAATGGCCGTCCCGTAATCTATGGTGGAGTAGCAGCGATTTCTGGTGAGGGACATGCGTTTGTCTGTCACGGATATGCTGACGGGATGTACTGTATCAACTGGGGATGGGGCTTAGAAGGTTTTTTTGACGGTTATTTTACACTATCCATGGACCCTCATGGTAGCGAGGGCTATTCTTTTTTACAAACTGCTGTCATCGGTATTCAGAAACCGAATGGTGGGACTGTCGATTACAAGCCACTAACAATAACCCAAATGACAGTAACATCAGCCTATGCCGTCGAAAGACCATCCATTGATGATAATTTCTCAGATCTCTCATTTTATTGGAAAATGGAGAATTCCCTGCTACAAGCGAAAAGCATGGAATTTGGCTTTGCACTGTATCAAGGAAACACCTTAAAGGAAATTTTACAGAAAGAATCAGCAGAGTTTGTTCCTGGCGTTTATTTTCAAGGTTATCCGTCCTTCGATTTAAGCGCTGACTATCCTGACGGCACCTACCAAATAGTGGCAGTCTATCGGGAAGACGAATCGTCAGATTGGCAAAAGGCAGAAGGTGCGGATCACTGTCGTATTCTGGCAGAGATTAGAGGGAACATTCTTTCATTGGTAAGCATCGGGCAATGGTTTGACGTTGAGATGAATGGAGGTACTATTACATATGTCATTACTGATATAAATAAAAAGACGGTAGATATATTTGCCGGCAATGGACTTAGTGGTGATGTCGTTATCCCAGAGACTGTAGAGGGATACAAAGTGACATCAATACGTATAGCAGCATTTTATGGGGGATGTCCAGACCTACAATCCATCTCTCTTCCCGAAGGAATCACTACTATACCAATAACTTGCTTTGATTTATGTAGTAATCTGAGAAGCATAAAATTGCCAAGTACTGTCACCACGATAAAGAATGGTGCTTTCCAGAATTCTGGTCTTGTAGAATTTACTGCCAACGAAGGATTAAGGATTATAGAAGGCAACGCATTTAATAGTTGTACATCCCTTAAGAATGTTTATATCTCAAAAACAGTTACCGATATCGATGAAAATGCTTTTTCTGGTTGTACTGCCCGTGAATTCTTTGAGGTGGAAGAGGGGAATCCCGTCTATGACTCAAGAGATAACTGTGGTGCTATCATCATAACGGAGAGAAACCAACTGTTTTGCGCAGGTCTAAAATCCATCGTACCTGAAAGCGTTGATCGAATTTGTCCACCAGGATTTAGTTGGCTGCCTGATTTAAAAACACTACATGTGCCTAAACATGTGATTGAATGTAGTGCAGGCGCTTTTCAAGATTGTTGGGGATTGACTGCTATTACTGTGGATCCAGCTAACCTTTATTTCGATTCACCGGGAAACAGCAATGTTGTACGTGGATTGGGTTATATGAGACAAGTGATGATTGGAACCTGCAACTCGACTATCCCAGAGGGAACTTATGATATAGATAATGTGGCATTTATAGGACGTAAAGGACTGAAAGTGATGAACTTTCCTGAAGGACTCGAGAGGGTAGGTCAAAGTGCTTTCGAAGGATGCGAGGACCTCACGACTGTTACGTTCCCTTCCACACTTGAGAGATTGGAACACTGGGCGTTTTTATATTGCCCTCTCAATACTATTACCTTACCAGCAAGTCTGAGTTATGTCGAGGATAATGTATTTGCAAGATGTCCACTAAAAGAAATTACGTCGTTGTCAAAGAATCCGATTCCGATACCAGATGATATGTTTAGTTATAATCTCACGGCTAATGGATATATCGTTGAAGAATCTGAGACTCCTGACATCATCTATCAGAATGCAATTCTGTATGTTCCGTTTGGATGTAAGAGCAAGTATCAGAACACTGACGGATGGAAGAAATTTGTCAACATCAAAGAGTTACCGAATGTCTTGCTGGGTGACGTGAATGGTGACGGCAGTGTTTCTGCCAAAGACATTGTGGTATTGTCTGATGCCATTTCTGGTAAGGATACTTCTAAATATGTCAATCCTCAGTCTGCTGACGTCAATGGAGATGGATTCATTGACATGAGAGATATGTTGGAGTTAACAGAGATGATTAATGAAAAATAGAACGATGATGAAATACTATAGATGTTTTTATTTGTGCCTCATATTGTGGATGATGGCTACAGCGAAGTGTATGGCTCAAGGGGAATTAATGAATTCCTATTATGCGGGGCAGACAATAGAGGTGACATTCCCCTCGTCTGGACGCGGTGCCTTTCAGTTCGAACTGTCCCTTGCCAAAGGATTGTCTTTTGTCCCAGTGACAGAAGACGGCAGTTTTTTGGTCTTTTTAGATGAGTCACAAACTACCCATACGGCATCCGTACATGTAAATGAGGCTGACAGGCTGATGAGATGTGTCGTTTACTCTACAACGAATGCCCTTTGTCCATCAGACATAATGATTCGGGTTAAAATAGCAGACGATATTGATATTGGCGAGACATTGATTTCATATTGTAAAGTGCTTTCAGATGGTGAAGAGGGCAGAGTATATCAATACCCCTACGAAATTCGTATTATAGAAAAATCTATCTCAGAAAACATCATTCCTATCGCCGAGGACGAGGAGGTATCCTTCGATGAGGAAATCACAGAGGAGACAGACCTGTCGAATACGGTAATCGAAAATACCTACTTCAACATGGATGCAGGCAATGGTGATGGCTATGACGCAGAAGAACAGGCTCTCATACTGAACTCTACGACTACGGCAGAAGAGATGAATGCTGTTACCTGTTCAGAAGTTGGTGATGATGCTATTCGAGACAATTACAATGGTGTTATCATTAAGTTGGCAGCAGGAAAAGGAACAATCACAGTGGACGCAAAGACGATTGGTACGCATGTATTGAACGTGCAGATAGGAAAGGGCGAGCCCACGAAGGTGACGAAGACGGTGCGTGGTACGGTGGATATTCCTTATAGTGTTACAGAACCGACCTATGTCTATCTGTATGCTTCGACAGCAGAGGGTAGTGCTGTCCGTCTCAACCGTGCTCCAAGTGCTGGAGAGAACAGTGTATTGCTTTATGGCTACAAGGTGACCCTAATGGATATTGTCCCAGGCGATGCCGATGGCGATACTAAAGTCGATGTGAACGATGTCACTTCCACTATCAACTATATCTTGAACAAGCCTGTGGCAACCTTCATCTTTAAGGCTGCCGACATGGATAAGGACGGCAAGATAGATGTGAATGACGTGCAAGCGATCATCTACAAGGCGTTGGGTAAATAGGTGAGTTGGAAGACATAGTAACTGAATAAATCCTGCTGCAAGGCAGGATTTATTTTTAGGCATTCCCTGTAAATCAGATAGGGAATGCCTTTTTCTTTTATGTATCAAAACTCTCCTTGTAAATCTGCAAAATTGTGAATATGAGAATAAAAATTGTGAATATGAGAATCCATGTATTGTTTTTTTCATTATCTTTGTCCCAAATATTTAATTAATAACTAAAAAAACTAACCATTATGAAGAAATTCTTCTTGTCAATGTTTGCACTGATTGGCACGATGTCGGTCTGTGCTCAGAATTCGTTAGTTGCTTCACTGAGTCACGGAGAAAACATTACGTATTTTTATGGTGTCTCTGCGTTACAGCAGGCAGTTGAAGCAGCACAAAGCGGCGATATCATCAACCTCTCTGGAGGCACCTTTAATGCCACAAACATAACGAAAGCTATTACTATTCGTGGCGCAGGCATTGACAGCAGCAGTCCTACCTATATAGCCGGTGAATTCAACATCGCGAATGCATCAGACGACGCGAATCGATTTATGATGGAAGGAATCAAATGCGTTAATAAAGTGAATTATACAGGCACTTTTTCGAACCCCTATTTCATAAAATGTCAGTTCTACTCTTTAAGGAATTATAATGGTTCTGATGCTGTTACAAATATCATGGTTGTAGATTGTAAGATCACAAATGATTTCTCTGTCGGAGGCACATGCTCTGCTTATCTTATAAATAGTTTTATCAAACAACCCGATACTTTTGAGAGTTCATCCATTACAGCCCAAAATTGTCTGATAACCAGATATCCTGTTAGAGGACTAATTAATTCAAACTGGACAAACTGTATTTTTTATGGTTGTAATTATTCAGACGTACTGCCCAATAGTAACACTGCTAATAATTGCATCAATGTACAGAATTACTATGATGTTTTTGGGGCTTTATCAGAGCATACAGGTTGCCCGTCTAAAATATATGAATATACTGAAGTATTTAAAGACTTTGACGGCACTTATTCTGATGAGCAGACTTTTGAGTTGACAGATGCATTCAAGGAAGCATTTAAAGGTACAGATGGTACAGAGATTGGCCTCTATGGTGGTCTACAGCCATACGACTCCACACCGTCATATCCCCTGATAACCACGATGACTGTTGATAAACAGACTTCTACTGATGGTAAACTGAATGTTACAATTGAAGTAAATAAGAAATAACTAAAATAGATGAAATTATGAAGAAAGTATTATTATCCTTGGTTGCCATGATGTTTGCGACCATGAGTTTCGCACAAAACACGGTTGTGGCTTCGTTGAGTCATGGTTCGGACATCTCGTTGTTTTATGGATCCAATGCACTGATAGATGCTATGGAACAAGCAGAGAGTGGAGACATTATCAATCTCTCCGCTGGTACATTTTATGCAACGGACATTAATAAGGCTATAACTCTTCGCGGGGCAGGTGTTAGCAGTGCCGAGCCTACCTATATTACCACAAAATATAATGACATGGTCATTGAAATCCCCAAGGAAGAAACAGGAAAATTCACCATGGAGGGCATCATTCTCAGGAACAGAATATATATTAGGGGCACGTTTCCCGACTACTATTTCGTTAAGAGTAATTTAACATCGGTAGTATGCAACGGGGATACAGATGAGATAACCAATATGATGTTCACAAACTGTAGGATTACAAATGAATTCATAATTGGTGGCAGCAATACGGCATACTTTGTCAATAGTTACGTCGCCTTTATCACAAAAAAGACAGAAAAGTCAGGCATATATGGATTTAACTGCGTTATCTGCCAAGGAGGGTTAGGAGAACTGCACTTCACAAAATGGGAGAACTGTATCTTCTTCTCCCACAGATATGCAGAATCATCTTTCCCCGCAAGCACTCAAATTTCAAATTGTGCACTCTCCGAAGAATATGATTGGGGATATCAATATTATGACCCATTTAGAAATCTGTCCTCACATCCAAACTGCACACGATTCTTATTTGCACAGATGTTCAAGGAGGATTTTAATCCTAAAGAGAAAGAGACTCAGAGCTACGAACTCAATGACGCAGCCAAAACCACTTTCTTGGGTACCGACGGAAAACAGATTGGTCTCTATGGCGGCCTGATACCATACGACACGACCCCGTCATATCCTCTTATCTCAACAATGACTGTCAACGATCAGACAGACTCAGATGGGAAACTGAAGGTAACAATCGAGGTTAATAAGTAAATATCAGACAACATTTGTGCTTATGCGTAAATATCTATTATTCATCATACTGCTCTCTGGTCTATGTTTAGGTGCGAGAGGGCAATCCGACCCGGAAATAGACCTGTCTGGGTTGCCGCAACAAACGACAGCCAAGTCTTTACGCTACTGGTTCGATACCGATGCTAACAGTGTTAAGACTGCATCTATATCAGCCAGTGCCACCTCTATAGATGCCTCTACTCTTGTTGAGGGCATCCACACCGTACACTACCAGATTGTGGATAGCAAGGATATTGCAGGTACCCCTGCCTCAAAGATGTTTATCAAACTCGATCAAAGGATAACAGCTAAGAGTAAATCGCTCCGCTACTGGTTTGACACAGATGCCAACAGCATCAAGACCACCACGACCCTGTCTGGTGCTACCTCTATTGATGCCTCTGCTCTTGTTGAGGGTATCCATACCGTACACTACCAGATTATCGACGATCAGGGTATTGCAAACACTACCGCCTCAAAGATGTTCATCAAGATTGGTGCGAAGGTAAATACCAAGGCTTCCAAACTGCAATACTGGTTCGACACCGACAAGAAGACACTTGTAGAGACAGACCTCGCTGAGATCCAGAATATCGACGCTTCGAAACTTATAGAAGGTATTCACACCTTGCATTATCAAATTATAGACGACAAGGGCAATGCCGACATTCCTGTCTCTAAGATGTTCTTCAAGACCAGTGTTAAGCCAACTGTTAAAGTGAAGTCGTTGCGTTATTGGTTCGACGACGACACTGATGTGATAGAGACAGACTTTGCCGAGGTTGTATTCGTTGCGACAGATAAACTCAAGTCGAACGGTACTCATGAGTTACGCTTCCAGTTAGTGACTGACCAAGACGAGGTGACACCTGCAAGTACTGTTTCATTTGAATATGAAGGTCCTATCCCTGGTGATGCCGACGGTGATGGCTCTGTAGATGTAAATGACGTAACTTCTACCATCAACTACATCCTGAATAAGCCTGTGGAGAAATTCTTCTTCGTAGCTGCCGATATGGACAATGACGGCAAGATAGACGTCAATGACGTTCAGGCTATCATCTACAAGGCATTAGGTAAATAGATGATGTGAAGACATAGTAACTGAATAAGTCCTGCTGCAAGGCGGGACTTATTTTTAGGGATTCCCCTATGAGATTTTAGGAAAAAGTCCCTTGTGGATTTATGGAAAAAGCGTATCTTTGCAACGTGATACTTAAAAAGAGAACGATATGAAGAAGATTGGAATATGGGTTATCGGTGCTGCTCTGATGCTGAGCAGTTGTGATACTTACACAGGACAGGGTGCCTATGTAGGTGGAACGTTCGGTTCAATCCTCGGCTCTGCCATCGGAGGTATTGCCGGTGGATGGCGAGGCAGTGATATCGGTACTATCGTCGGTATGGCTGGCGGTGCAGCCGTTGGTGCAGCTATCGGTGCACAGGCTGATAAGGCGGAGGCAGAGAAATATGAGGCCTATAAGCGTGACCGTGAGCAACGCAGGGCTGAGCGTGCTGCCCAGCGTGATGATGACTACCCACAGGGCGGTTATCAGCCTGACCGTAGTGGTTTCGATGCGACCAACAGCGGTGACGACCGTATCAATCTCGATATGGCGGGTCCTGATAATGAGAAGCCAATGACGTTCAGTCCTTCTGAGGCAGACCCTATGGCTGTTAATGCCCCTGGACGTATCATTATCCGTCATGCACAGTTTATCGACCAAAATCAAGACGGGGTCCTGAAGGCTGGAGAGGAGTGCAAGGTAAGTTTTGAGATTATGAACTATACACATCGCACCCTTTATGATATACAGCCAGTCGTGTATGACGTGACGGGTAACAAGAATATCCATATCTCACCTAACCTTCATGTGGAGAGCATTGGTCCGAACAGTGGCGTGCGCTATACGGCAACGATCCTTGCAGACAGGAAACTGAAAGACGGAACGGCAAAGATTCGCGTAGGTGCTACCGTTGGTAATCAGGAACTGACGGCACAGGAAAAGGAGTTCACTATTGTGACTCGTAGGAAATAAGAAAAATCCCCCTAGGTTAGGGGGAAAGAGGGGGTACGAACAAGGGGAATGGCTGTTCAGACCCCACAGAACCTCCCCTAACTTAGGGGAGGCTTTTTTATACAATGCCTTGTGCCATCATCGCATGGGCTACTTTCATGAAGCCTGCGACATTGGCACCTTTCACATAATCGACATAGCCGTCGGGCTGTTTGCCATACTTCACACACTGCTCATGGATGCTCGACATGATATAGTGAAGTTTCTCGTCCACCTCTTTCTCGCTCCATCCGAGACGCATAGAGTTCTGCGTCATCTCCAGTCCGCTGGTGGCAACACCGCCTGCATTGACAGCCTTGCCCGGTGCAAAGAGTTGACGGGCAGCGATGAACTTTTCGGCTGCCTCTGCCGTACATCCCATATTGGAAACCTCTGCGATGCATATTGGCTGATTTGCCAATATCTGGTCGGCATCATTGCCATTGAGTTCGTTTTGCGTAGCACATGGCAGATAGATGTCGGCTTTCTGTTCCCAAGGACGCTTGCCCTCGAAGAAGGTGGCTCCGTCGAACTCCTCAGCGTATGGTGCACAGACATCATTACCAGAGGCGCGTAACTCCAACAGATAGTCAATCTTCTCGTCGTCAAGACCTGCAGGGTCGTAGATATATCCGTCAGGACCACTGATGGTAATGACCTTGGCACCCAGTTCTGTGGCTTTCTTCGCAGCACCCCATGCCACATTACCGAAGCCTGAGAGGGCAACGGTCTTACCCTTGATATCGTGGCCGTGGGTCTTCAACATGTGATGAACGAAATATAAGGCACCATAACCTGTAGCCTCAGGACGAATCTTAGAACCGCCCCATTCGAGTCCCTTACCTGTAAGGACACCTTGGAACTGATGAGTGAGTTTCTTATACTGACCGAAGAGGTAGCCGATCTCACGGGCTCCTACACCGATATCACCTGCAGGTACATCCTCATCAGGACCGATATGGCGATACAACTCATTCATGAAAGCCTGACAGAAACGCATCACCTCATTGTCTGAACGTCCGCGAATAGAGAAGTCGGAACCTCCCTTACCACCGCCCATAGGCAGCGTCGTCAACGCGTTCTTGAAAGTCTGTTCGAAGCCGAGGAACTTCAGGATGCTCAGGTTGACGGAAGAGTGGAAGCGCAAACCGCCTTTATAGGGACCGATAGCACTATTGAACTGTACACGATAGCCGAGGTTCACATGTACCTCGCCCTTATCGTCTACCCAAGGTACACGGAAGGTGATGACACGTTCCGGCTCGACGATGCGCTCAATAAGTTTGGCTTTTTCAAACTCAGGGTGCTGGTTATACACCTCCTCAATAGAGATGAGCACTTCACGAACTGCTTGCAGGTATTCTGCTTCTCCTGGGTGTTTGCGCTCCAGGTCCTGCATGATTTTCTCTACGTTCATAGTTTAAGATTTTATCGTTATTAATGACATTATGCTATAATTATATTGCAAAAATAGGGAAAATTCCTTGACTGACAAAGAACTTTCCCTATAATTTTATTCTAAAGATTACAATTTGTTAAATATGCCGCTTTAGAGAAGATGTAAGTTGCCTATCACATAGAGCAGGGCATAGCCTAACGCCATACTGAGGATACCCATGATGATACCAATCTTCGACATCTCGTTCTGTTTCACCAGACCTGTGGCGAAGGCAAGGGCATTCGGTGGGGTAGAGATAGGCAGTATCATTGCACTGGAAGCAGCGATAGCGACACCCATCAGTACGGTAGGAGTACCTCCGATGGCATCTAACTTATCACCCATGGCGGTACAAACCACAGCAAGGATAGGCATCATCAGGGCTGCCGTTGCTGAGTTGCTGATGAAGTTGCTGAGGATGTAGCAGATGAGTCCTGAGAGTATCAGGATGAGGAAGGGCGAGAAGTCTCCGAACGGAATACTCTTGATGGCATTGTCTGCCAATCCGGAGGCATTCAGACCATAACCCAGAGCGAAACCTCCAGCCACCATCCAGATGACACTCCAGTTGATCTGTTCGAGGTCGCGTTTGGTGATTACACCTGTCAGGGCGAAGACGACAAACGGAATCAGTGCCACCGTATTACTATTGATGCCTGTCACGCTATCCAGCAACCACAAGGCTACTGTAATAAAGAAGGTGATAATGACGATATAGGTCTGCGGCTCTTTCTTCATCTCGCCTTCAATCTTCAGTTCTACTGTTTTCTGAGTGAAGGGGAACATCGTCTTGATGAGCCACCAACTCAGGAACAATAATACAACAACCAAAGGCAACATGAACATCATCCACTCTCCGAAACCGAGTTGCAGATTCAAGCCCTCAGGGTCGTTCAAATATTTCAAGGCAATGGTATTTGGGGGCGTACCAATCGGCGTACCCATACCACCAAGGTTAGCAGCCACAGGGATAGACAGTGCCATCGCGATGCGTCCCTTACCCTCAGGAGGTAACTGGCGGAATACAGGTGCCAAGAAGGTGAGCATCATAGCGGCAGTGGCGGTGTTGGAAACGAACATCGAGAACAATCCCGTTATCAACAGGAAACCTAATAGTACGTTCTCACTCTTACTGCCAAAGGGCTTGAGCAGTATTTTGGCGAGTTGGGCATCAAGACCAGTCTTCGTAGCTGCAATAGCGAGGATGAATCCACCGATGAACAACATGATGATGGGGTCACCAAAGGTTGCCATCACTCCTTTATGACTGAGCACTGTGCCTACCTCTTCAGGATTCACCATCCATTTGAAACCACTGTCGGAGCAGAATACCAACATCAGTACCATGATGGCCACAGAGGTAGCCCATGAGGATACTACTTCGAGAATCCACATCAGCGTGGCGAAGGCAAAGATGGCGATGATACGCTGTTGAATGACAGTGAGATTCTGGATACCATACCATTCGGTAGGTATGTTCCAGAGGAAGAGAGTAACTAAGGCTACCAATGCTATCTTAATAACCCGTTTAGTACCATCGTCAGGATGGTATTTTCGTTGATAGCGCATCTTGTGGTAGGCATCAACGAGATGGAATCCTTCATAAATATGAAACATCTTTTTACTTGACTATTTTACTATTTGACAATTTGATTATTTAATCTCAAATTTTCTCTAGTGCCTGTTTGATATCGTCCAGAATATCTTCGACATCTTCGATACCTACTGACAGACGGATAAGATCAGGAGCCACACCTGCTTCACGCAGTTGCTCGTCGCTAAGTTGACGATGGGTGTGACTGGCAGGATGGAGCACACAGGTGCGGGCATCTGCCACATGGGTCACGATATTGATCATCTCCAATGAATCCATCCACTTGATGGCGGTCTTGCGATCGCCTTTGAGTCCAAAGGCAATGACACCACAAGAACCGTTCGGCAGGTATTTCTGTCCCAACGCATAGTGGGCATCGTCTTTCAAACCACAGTAATGAACCCATGCTACCTTAGGATTATCGTGTAGGAACTCAGCGACCTTTTGGGCATTCTTGCAGTGCTGTGCCATACGCAGATGCAGCGTCTGCAAACCAAGATTCAGTAAGAAGGAGTTCTGAGGAGCAGGGATACTGCCGAGGTCGCGCATCAACTGTGCTACCAACTTGGTGGTGAAGCCCATCTTGCCAAATGCCTTCACGTAAGTCAGTCCATGGTACGAGTCGTCAGGGGTACAGAGTCCTGGGAACTTCTCGGCATTGGCAAGCCAGTCGAAATTACCACTGTCTACGACAACACCGCCTACCTGAGTAGCCAGACCGTCCATATATTTGGTAGTAGAGTGGGTAACGATATCAGCGCCCCATTCAAAAGGACGACAGTTGACAGGGGTAGCAAAGGTGTTGTCCACAATCAAGGGCACA
Organism: Prevotella sp.; assembly: GCA_045225255.1. Classification (GTDB taxonomy): domain Bacteria; phylum Bacteroidota; class Bacteroidia; order Bacteroidales; family Bacteroidaceae; genus Prevotella. Next base: position 13,382 of record JBGVBD010000088.1, read on the forward strand.
CCATTCTTATGGGCTATCTTAGCGAAGCGCTCTATGTCGAAGACAGCACAGCCAGGGTTTGAAATCGTCTCTCCGAATACAGCCTTTGTGTTGGGACGGAAGGCTGCCTGTATCTCCTCGTCGGATGCTTCCTGTGAGATAAACGTACAGTCGATACCCAGTTTTTTCAGTGTTACACCGAAGAGGTTATAAGTACCACCGTATATCTCATTGGAGGTGATGAAATGGTCACCTGCCTGACAGATATTGAAGATAGCATAGAAATTGGCTGCCTGACCTGAAGAGGTTAATACCGCACCTACGCCACCTTCCAGTGTGGCAATCTTCGCTGCCACTGCATCGTTGGTGGGATTCTGCAGACGGGTATAGAAATAACCCTCTTTCTTGAGGTCGAACAACTGTGCCATCTCGTCAGAGTCATCATACTTGAAAGTAGTGCTCTGAATGATGGGCAACTCTATTGGTTCACCGTTTTTCGCCTTATATCCTGCTTGTACGCAAAGGGATCCGGTTCGTAGTTTTTTATCCATAATTATAATGCTGTTTTTGAATTTCAGCCACAAAAGTACGAAGAAATTATTAATTATGACCTATGAATTATGAATTATTTTATACCTTTGCAACATTAATTCCAGAATTTATGAGTGAAACGAACAAAATACCCAACGAGTGGAATCAATTCTATCTGAAGGATGTGTCGTTTGTCAATCTGATGACACGCCGCATCTTCAATGTCCTCATCGTAGCAAATCCCTATGATGCATTTATGTTGGAAGACGATGGACGAATAGATGAGAAACTGTTTGATGAATACAGTGAATTGGGTATGCGTTATCCTCCTACGTTCACACAGGTTTCTACGACAGATGAGGCAGAGGAGGTGTTGAAGACAACGGATATCGACTTAGTCATCTGTATGCCTGGTAATGCCGATAATGATGCTTTTGCTGTTGCCCGCGATGTCAAGCAACTGGCTTCCCATATCCCTTGTGTCGTACTGACTCCTTTCTCTCATGGTATTACTAAACGTATTGAGAACGAGGATATGTCGATCTTCGATTACGTGTTCTGTTGGTTGGGTAATACCAATCTGATTCTCTCTATCATCAAATTGATTGAGGATAAGATGAATATTGAGCACGATATCAAGGAGGCTGGTGTGCAGATGATTATGTTGGTGGAGGATAACATCCGTTTCTATTCCTCTGTCCTTCCCAACCTCTATAATTATATCCTCGCACAAAGTAAGAACTTCTCGACAGAGGCATTGAATCCCCATGCTGCTGCCCAGCGTAAGCGTGGACGCCCCAAAGTAGTGTTGGCTACGAATTATGAAGAGGCGATGTTCTGGTATGAGAAGTATCACGACAATGTACTGGGTGTTATCAGTGATACGCGTTTCCCGATGAAGACGGTGCCTGGTAGACTTTCTCATGTGGAAGAAGGGGATGCGGAGGCTGGTTTGAAACTGTTGCGTGAGATACGCAAGCGGGATGAGTATGTTCCCTTGATACTCCAGAGTTCGGAGATTGTCAATAAGGAGAAGGCTGAGGCAGAGAATTTCCTTTTCGTTGACAAGAACTCAAAGAAGATGAATGTGGACCTGCGCCAGTTGATTGAGGAGCACATGGGCTTTGGTGACTTCGTGTTCCGCGATCCCAAGACGAAGGAGGAAGTGGCTCGCGTGTCATCGTTGAAGGAGTTGCAAGATAATATCTTCAAGATTCCCAATGACTCGATGCTCTACCATATCTCTCGTAACCACATGAGCCGTTGGCTATGTGCCCGTGCCATCTTCCCTGTGTCACAGTTCTTGAAGACTGTTACGTGGCACAAGTTACAGGATGTGGATGCCCATCGACAGATTATCTTCGATGCCATCGTACAGTATCGTCGGATGAAGAATATCGGTGTGGTAGCCGTCTTCGACCGTTTGAAGTTCGACCGTTATGCCCATTTTGCCCGCATTGGTGAAGGTTCGTTGGGAGGAAAAGGACGTGGTCTCGCTTTCCTTGATAACATCATCAAGCGCCATCCTGAACTGAACCAGTATGAGAATGCGTCGGTATCTATTCCGAAGACGGTAGTGCTCTGTACTGACTTCTTCGATGAATTCATGGATAATAATAATCTGTGGGGCATTGCCCTTAGTGATGCCTCTGACGAAGAGATTTTGGAGCATTTCCTCAAGGCACAACTTCCTGATGCTTTGATTGCCGACTTCTTCACGTTCTTCGATGCGGTGAAGTCACCTATTGCCGTGCGTTCCAGTTCTTTGTTGGAAGACAGCCACTACCAGCCGTTTGCAGGTATCTATAGTACCTATATGATTCCTTATTTAGAGGATAAGTATGAGATGCTGCGGATGCTTGCCTGTGCTATCAAGGGAGTCTATGCGTCTGTCTATTATAAAGACTCGAAAGCGTATATGACGGCAACCTCTAATGTCATCGACCAAGAGAAGATGGCCGTAATCCTTCAGGAGGTGGTAGGTCATCAGTACGGTACGCACTATTATCCCACGTTCAGTGGTGTGTTGCGTTCGTTGAACTATTATCCCATTGGTGATGAAACAGCAGAGGAGGGTATTGCCTCGTTGGCTCTGGGTTTGGGTAAGTATATCGTGGATGGTGGACAGACGTTGCGTGTGTCACCTTATCATCCTACGCAGGTGTTGCAGACCTCGGAGATGGAGACGGCATTGAAAGAGACGCAGACGCGTTTCTATGCGTTGGATATGTCGCATGTTGGTGATGACTTCAAGGTGGATGATGGTTTCAATCTTCTGAACTTACGTGTGAAGGAAGCCGACAAGGATGGCTCTCTGCAAGGCATCGCCTCTACCTATGATCCTTATGACCAGGTGATTCGTGAGGGTATCTATGAGGGGGGACGTAAGGTCATCTCTTTCTGTGGCGTGTTGCAACAGGGTGTCTTCCCCTTGCCTGAGATTCTGCAGATGGTACAGAAACTCGGCTCTGAGGAGATGCGCCGTCCTGTGGAAATCGAGTTTGCCTGCAACTTATTCAGTCAGGGGCTGACAACCGATAGCCAACAGCCTGTAGGTGACTTCTATCTCTTGCAGATTCGACCTATCGTCGATTCCAAGCAGGTATTGGACGAAGACCTTGCCGCTATTCCAGACGAACAGTGTCTGTTGCGTTCAGCAAATTCTTTAGGACATGGCATCTCTGAGGATGTGGTGGATGTTGTTTATGTGAAGACGAACGACGACTTCACGGCAGCCAATAACCCTTATATTGCCGATGACATAGAACGTATCAATCGGAAGTTCTTGGACGAAGGTGGTTCTTATGTGCTCGTTGGTCCTGGACGATGGGGAAGTAGCGATTATTGGTTAGGCATTCCTGTGAAGTGGCCTCATATCTCTGCTGCCCGTGTTATTGTAGAGTCAGGTTTGAAGAACTATCATGTCGATCCCTCTCAGGGTACACACTTCTTCCAGAACCTTACTTCCTTCGGAGTGGGCTACTTTACTATTAACACCTATACGGGCGATGGCATCTTCCAAAAAGAAATCCTCGACAGCATGCCTGCCGTCGAGGAAACTCAGTATGTCCGTCATGTGCGTTTCGAACGTCCTCTCAAGATTATGATGGACGGCAAGAAACAGCAAGGCGTGGTATTGTTGCCTGCTTAGTCTATTTCTCTAATCCCTTGCTGCTCATGAGCAAGTCAACCAACGGCTTGTCCTTAAAGTCGTGTTTCTTTTGGTCCCAGAAACCGAAATCGGCATCATAGCACCAAGTAGTCCATGCAATATTGAACTCGTCGAAGACGGTGAGCATGTCCTTCGTCCATTTGTAGGCTAACTCTCGATCCACGGGTTCATAGACACCCCACTCGCCGCAGAATAGTTGTACGTTGTATTTCTTAGCAGCTTCAATAGCATCCTTAAATTCAGCACGGATCTTGTTGATGTCCCATACCTCGGTAGTGAAATGGTTATCGTCAATAACCTTCTTCACAGAGTCTGGAGCCGCCTCATAATCTTCCTTCGATACTAGTACACCAGGGTAGTTTACCTTACCAGTATACTTGCCAATTGGTGCCCACCAAGCACCGTAGTGCGTCAGGATCATCGGGTTATAATAGTGGAATGACAGTACGATATTTTTGTCGCCTTCAGGTACCTTTAGATATTTAATGGTCCCATAACTTTGCCACATGTTGGAACCGATGACCAGTGTGCGTTGTGGCTCGCGTTCACGAAGGGCTTTGTGTACTTTTGCCACCAGTTGGTTCCATTGCTCATGGTCTTCTGCTACAGGCTCGTTCATGAACTCGTATGCAACGTAATCGTTGCTATAGTTTTTCAGTACGTCGGAGAGCTGATACCATAGGTTAATAAGATCCTGTTGTGCCTTTTCCGACGTGAAGAGCGTATTAGCAGCTTGGTCTTCTTCATTCACGGCATTGAAATAGTGTGAACGGATGATGTGCAGATCGACGATAGCACGAAGGTCGTACTTGCGTGCCCAGTCGAGAGCATTATTCAGCAAAGCCCAAGCCTCAGGAATTTTCTTTCCGTCTTCATCCCAGAACTGTACTTCGTCAATGGGAATACGTACGAAATCGAAGCCCAATGAGTCCAGACGAGCGAAGTCATCTTCTTGGATGTGTATGCGACGGGCTTCGCCTCGTTCTTCTGACTGTGACAGCCAGTGGCTGAGGTTGGTGCCACGTTTGATGCGGAAATTGTTCACTTCATTTGTTGTCTCAGTCTTTGTGCCGCACGCTGTCAGCGTCAGCAACATGGTGGCAATGATTGCCAACGTAGAAAAACATTTCTTCATAGTTTTATATTGTTTGGGTGAGTAATATTCAGTAGTGTTACTGTCCTCCGAGGTGTGAGAAGTAGTCGATGATGTCTTCCCACGTCTTGAACGTGTCGGAACCGTATTCCAAAAGGGTCGCCATGGTGTCGCCCTCTTTTTCTTTACTGATGAGGTAGTCGCCATACAGCAACTCACGACGTGGCGTGAAGATGGTATGTCGCCAAGCAGGTACATTGATGTACTCTGCAAGCCACGACTCAGTCGTGGCATACTGTAAAGGAAGTGCCACGAAAAATACCTCATAGTGCTCTATCAGTAGTCTCACGGCTTTCTGCACCGATGATAAGGGCTTCTGATAAGCATCCATCATCGTCTCTATACCGATATAGATGATTGGACGCTGCCGATGTTCCTGCTTGTCATCTATCCAGCGGATGACGGGTACGACGGAGTGCATATAACTTTTGTCATCCATACGGTGCTCGCCATGGAAGTTGGTATATTGCGAGTAGTGCTCACTAAATATGCCGATAGTATCCACCAGGTCGTCCTTATCGCCAAAGAGTCCATAGACACGTTGCTCATCCTCTGGCGTAATGCCTACGAAGCGTTGTTCGGAAACATCACGATAGGCTTTGACGAGTGCCTTGTCAACGTAGAACTCCTGTATGCCGTCCAGTCGAGGATTCTGAAACTGCTGATTGCCCGTCATACCATGTGCCCTCATGGTCTCTGCTATCTCCAATGCAGGATTGATACAGATGCGGTCAAAGTCGCGCAATTGTTCTGTGTACATACCTCCCATCGAGGTGCCGATAATCAAGTCGGGCTTTTCCTGTTCACATATCATATGAAGCAAAGCAATCGCCTCGTGGGGATTGATAGGCAGGTCAGGGGCAATCACCCTTGCGTTAGGCATCACGGTCCTTAGACGCGTGACAGTGCCCGACTGTCCGCTGGAGGCAAAGCCGTGACAATATAGCACTGTCTTGCCTGCCATCAGTTCCGGAAATTGCTTGATATAAGGATTTTCTTGCGTCATTGTATGCTCAATTGGTTGCAAAAATACTAATTTGGATACTGTTATCCAAATAATTCTCAGTTTATTTTTATTTCCCGATGCTTTTTTGCTCAGAGAAAGGTGATGCCTATCCACCCGATACCCCCAAGCAAACGGGGCGAAAGGTACGGGCTATCAAGGCAAAAGGTGCCGCCTATCGAGAAGAAAGTTACGTTCAAACGAGTTTGCACCTACAGCCGCACAGTCTTTCAGCTACGGCTGCACGATCGTTCACCTATAGGCGAAAGATCTTTCACCTATGGCTGAAAGCCCAAACATAGCATTTTTTATTCGTATAGTACTTCGTGAAATTATTTCTTTGTAATTTTCTTAGCATTTTCTTGCAGATGTGAAATAAAATGCGTACTTTTGCGTTAGATTAATAAACCTTTTAATTCCTAAAACAAAAGAGTTATGAAAAAGTATTTAGCTGAAATGGTGGGTACGTTTGTACTTACGTTCTTGGGTTGCGGTGCAGCCGTAAGCCTGAATTGTGGTGTTGACACAGCATCTGTAGTGGGAACGGCAATTGCCTTTGGTCTCTCTGTTGTGGCTATGGCTTATGCTATTGGTGGTATCTCTGGTTGTCATATCAACCCTGCCATCACACTGGGTGTGTTCCTGAGTGGTAAGATGAACTCGAAGGACTGCGGCATGTATATGCTGTTCCAGGTGATTGGTGCTATCATCGCTGCTGCCTTGTTGTACTTCTTGGTGTCTACTGATCCTGGTTTGGCTCGTGGCACAACGACAGGTGCCAATGCCTGTGCTTCGGAGAATGTAGTCAACGGTTTGGTGGCTGAGATTATCCTCACCTGCATCTTCGTGCTGGTGGTTTTGGGTGCTACATCTAAGACGAATGGTGCTACTAACAATTTCGCTGGTCTTGCTATTGGTCTCTCACTGATTCTGATTCACCTCGTAGGCATCAACTATACTGGTACATCCGTGAACCCAGCCCGTTCTATCGGTCCTGCTCTCTTCGAGGGTGGTAAGGCTCTGAGCCAGCTCTGGGTATTCATCGTTGGTCCATTGGTAGGTGGCGCTCTTGCTGCTTTGATTTGGAAAGCCATTGAGCCAGAAGAGAAGAAATAAATCTTAATAGGTTTAACCAAAATATAACTATCCCGATAGGATACAAGGCTATCGGGATATTTTTTCGTTTCAGATGAACAGGTTACAAAGATATTGTGTAACGGCACTGACCGTGATACTTGCCTTAGAGGCTCAAGCAGAAACACAGACGTTATCAAAGGGTTGGTTGGTGCAGTCGTCAGCGAAAGTGTCGGCAACGGGTGATGTCGTATCTACGCCTAAAGCGGATGTCGCTGGGTGGTACGAAGCAATAGTCCCTTCAACCATCATGGGCGTATTGACCACTGACGGCGTAGAACCTGAGGCACTGACAGCCGAAGACTACCAACGTATCGATAAGACACGTTTTGATGTCAGTTGGTGGTATCGCACAACATTCAAAGTTGAATCGCGCTCAAAGGGACATGTTCTGCTCTCCTTCGATGGTATCTGCTATCGTGCCAACATCTGGTTGAACGGTCATTTGGTGGCGGGCAAGGATGAGGTGGCTGGTACATACCGTCAGTTCACGTTTGACGTGACACCCTATGTCCGAGAACAGAATGTGCTTGCGGTAGAGGTGTTCCGTGCCCAACCAGGTGAACCGAATATCGGTTTCGTCGATTGGAACCCGCGTCCAGCCGATGAGAGTATGGGACTCTTCCGTGAAGTGAAGATAAAGACCTGTGGCGATGTGTCCGTCAGTCATTCGTCCGTTCGTTCACGTGTGAACACAGAGACACTTGAGGAAGCCTGGTTGACTATCGATGCAGAGTTGACAAATCATACAGATAAGACTGTCAAGGGTATATTACGAGGTACTTTTGACGGTCGACAGTTAACGACATCTGTTACGTTGGCACCTCATGAGCGTCGTATGGTGATGCTGGCTGCCGATGCACATATCGACAAACCACGTCTATGGTGGTGTCATACATTAGGCAAACCGGAACTCTATGAGCTGCGTATGGAGTTCGAACAGGGTGGAGTAGTGGCAGATGCCGAGCATATACGTTTTGGTATTCGCGACATCAAGAGCCATCTGACACCAGAAGGCTATCGCACCTATACGCTTAATGGACGTGATGTGCTGATACGTGGTGCTGGATGGACAGACGACATCTATCTGCGCGATACCCCGGAAAGGAACCGTCAGCAGTTAGAATATGTGCGTGACATGAATATGAATACCGTTCGTCTGGAAGGTTTCTGGGGTACATCACAAAACCTCTATGATATCTGTGACGAGTTAGGACTGTTGTTGTTAGCAGGCTGGAGTTGTCACTGGGAATGGGAAGAGTATCTGGGAGCTCCCTGTGATCCGCATTATGGGGGTATCACCAGCGAGGAGAATATCAAACTGATAAGCAAGTCATTTAATGACCAGGTACTTTGGTTGCGTCATCATCCCAGTATCATTGCATGGTTCTTGGGTAGTGACCGTTTGCCTGTGCCAGATTTGGAATGGCGCTATCGCGATTTCTTGGCTACCTGCGATGACCGTCCTGTCGTTATCTCTGCCAAACAGATGGAGAGTACAATCTCTGGTCTGTCAGGCTCGAAGATGGAAGGTCCTTACGACTATGTGGCACCTGCTTACTGGTATGATCCGCAGGCTCCTGGCGGTGCCTTTGGTTTCAATACCGAGACGGGTGTTGGTGCTCAACTGCCTGTCAGGGAGTCGTTGCAGAAGATGTTACGTGGACCGCTATGGCCTGTTGACGAGCGTTGGAATATTCTGTGTACCGCCTCCAGTTCTGAGATGAACACACTGGCAAGGCTTACGGAGGTGATTAATGCCCGCTTCGGCGTTTCGAAGAATATCGATGAATATTTGCATCGTGCCGACTTGCTTAATTATGAGGGTACGAAGGTGATGTTCGAGGCATTCCGCATCAACGTGCCTCGTGCTACAGGTATTATCCAATGGATGCTGAATAGTGCCCGCCCGAGTGTCTACTGGCAACTCTACGACTACTATCTGCAACCCAATGCTGCCTATTATGCCGTGAAGCGTGGCAATCAGCCCGTACAACTCATCTACGACTATCAGCATCATGCTGTCTTTGCCGTCAACGAGACGTTGAATCCTGTTACCTTGAATGCTGCCATGCGGCTGATAGCAGGAACAACAGACAAACAAGACCAGAGGACATTGACGCTGGAGGCTGGTGCTGTGCAGAAGGTTTTCGACATTCCTAATACGTCCGATGCCTTCCTATTCCTTAAAGCAACTGATCCGACAGGCAGTGAAATTGCAGTCAACGATTATTTCTTGCCTGTTGAGCGCGATGAATACGATTGGGAGAAGACCAACTGGGTTACTACGCCTATCACTCGCTATGCATCCTATCGTACGCTGAACAGCCTGCTGCGCGTCACCTGCCTTTTGGAATCAAAACGTATCGACAACGGTTATGAAATCACCCTTAGCAATCCATCGCAGACGGTTGCATTCTTCCAACGTTTGATGGTCAAGGATGCGAAAGACATGTTGGTGTGCCCTGCCTATTGGTCAGATAACTACATATCGCTGGCTCCTGGTGAATCGCGCACCATTACTTGTATGCTACCCGCTACGGATAAAAATACGGAAGTACATTTTGAAGTAGAAGGTTTTTAGTTGAGAAGTTATGAATTTCAATCTGACAGAAAACATCACGATGCCTAGCCATACGTTACGGAGGCAGGTCATTGCTCTATGTGAGAAAGTAGGAAAGCCCCTGTTAAAGCTCTCGACGAAGGACTATGTAGATAATGGTCTCGGACATCTCGTCAAGGAATTTGATGGACAAGCAGGACTGGTGAATATTGAAGTGTTCAACGAGTTGCAGCATACCATCACGGGATGGCCTGGCGGTAAGCCTGATGTGGATGATACGACGCGCCCTGAGCGTGCTACGCCTTATCCGAAACGTGTCATTGTTTTCTCGCCCCATCCTGACGACGACGTCATCTCAATGGGTGGCACCATCCGTCGATTAATGCAGCAGCACCACGATGTACATATCGCCTACGAGACCTCTGGCAATATTGCCGTAGGCGACGAGGAGGTATCGCGCTTCATGCATTTCATTAACGGCTTTAATACGATCTTTGCTAACGGTTCTGACGAGGTTATCAAACATAGTTATCAGGTAGTGAAGAACTTCATCAAGAATAAGAAGGAGGGTGACCTCGACAACGAACAGATTCTGCGTCTGAAAGGACTTATACGTAGGGGTGAGGCTCGTCTGGCTTGTGAGTATAATGGTATCAATAGCAGTCATATCCATTTCCTAGACTTGCCTTTCTACGAGAGTGGCAAGATAGAGAAGTTGCCTATGACAGAGCAGGATGTTTTGCCTATACAGCGTTTATTGGCAGAGTTGCAGCCCCATCAAATCTATGTAGCTGCCGACTTAGCTGACCCTCATGGTACTCATCGTAAATGTACGGATGCTGTGTTGGCTGCTATTGATGAGGAGAAGAAGATTGATGCCACATGGCTGAAAGACTGTCGCGTATGGATGTATCGTGGTGCTTGGGCCGAATGGGAGGTAGCCGATATAGAAATGTGTGTGCCGATGAGTCCAGAGGAATTGCGTGAAAAGCGCAATGCTATTCTGCGCCATCAGAGTCAGATGGAGAGTGCCCCTTTTATGGGTAATGACGAACGTCTGTTTTGGCAACGTGCCGAAGACCGTAACCGCCAGACGGCACAACGTTATGACAATCTCGGACTGGCCTGCTACGAGGCAATGGAGGCTTTTGTGGAGTACCACTTTTAAATGAAGAATTATGAGAAAGGCTGTTTTACTTTTTTTCCTTTTTACCCTTTTACCTTTATGTGCTGTGAACTTCGACGTAGTGCCTATGCCGCAACAGGTTACCTTGCTGCAAGGAGAACCATTTGTGTTGAACAGTGATGTGCAGATTCTTGCTGACGATAGTTTACAGCAGGAGGCAGAGTTCTTACAATTATATATCAAGGAACAGACAGGTCTGTCACTGACTATCAGTCAGAAACGGGAAAAGAAGGTAAACTATATCGAACTAACCCTTTTCTCCAAAGTGAAAGGTGTTGAAGGCTATTGGCTCATCGTCGACAAGAAAGGCGTCTCCATTGTGGGTAGTACTGCTGCAGGTGTGTTCTATGGCATTCAGACACTTCGCAAGGCACTGGCTGATGAAGAACAGACGAAAGGCGGTAGTGTGTTGTTACCTGCTGTCAATATCGTCGATGCTCCGCGTTTCTCCTATCGTGGTATGCACCTTGACTGCTCGCGTCATTTCTTCTCAGTGACATTTGTCAAGAAGTACATCGACCTGTTGGCGATGCACAATATGAATGTGTTCCACTGGCATCTGACTGACGATCAGGGTTGGCGTTTGGAAATCAAGCGATGGCCCATGTTGACGACTGTGGGGTCACAGCGCAGTGGTACTATTATCGGCACTAATTCCGATCTCGACGACCATACGCCTTATGGTGGCTATTACACCCAGCAAGAGGCTCGTGATATTGTAGCTTATGCAAAGGCTCGTCATATTACCATAGTCCCAGAAATCGATATGCCTGGCCACATGTTGGCAGCACTCGCCAGTTATCCAGAATTGGGTTGTACGGGTGGCCCCTATCAAGTGGGGCATTATTGGGGTGTCTACAAGGATGTGCTCTGTGTGGCCAACGAGCGCGTCTATGAGTTTGTAGCCGACGTATTGACAGAGGTAATGGACATCTTCCCTTCAGAGGTTATTCATATTGGTGGCGATGAGGCACCCACTGACAAATGGCAACAGTGTCCGAAATGTCAGACGCTTCCAACCTTACAAGCCTATTTCACCAAGCGTGTCTTCGATTTCCTTACTGCTCACCATCGTAGGGCGATGGGTTGGGACGAGATTCTTGACGGCTGTCCGCAGGATGCTATGATTATGTCGTGGCGTGGTTCCGAGCCTGGTGCTAAGGCAGCTGCATTAGGTCATGACGTTGTGATGACGCCTACCACACATTGTTATTTCGATTATCAGCAAGTTGAAGACCCTCAGTTTGAGCCTAGCCGCTGTGGAGGTTTTATTCCTGTCGAGAAGGTATATAGCCTTGATCCTGTGGCTGACAGTCTCTCAGCAGAGGCTCAAGCGCATATTCTGGGTGTGCAGGCAAACCTCTGGACAGAATATGTCACCAACGAAGAAATGGCAGAATATCAGGCTCTGCCCCGTATGTCAGCTTTGGCTGAGGTACAGTGGACACAACCTAATCAGAAAAAATACGAAGCCTTTCTTCAGCGTCTCACTCGTCTGACGCTGCTCTTCGAACGTAAGGGCTACATCTATGCCAAGCATCTATGGCCTGAACGTCAGTTGCCCAATCGATGGCAGTTCTGATTGACTTTTGCAACACGTAGTTTGCATTTTTCTGGGCATGGATTGTGCGGAGCATACGGAAAACTTAAAATCCGTGAAAACCGCAGAATCCGTGCCTTATTTTTTTGTAATTAAGAAAAGAAAATCGTACCTTTGCCGAGCGAAATTTCACAAACAATATTCATTAATATAACAATTATGGTAAACTACAAGGATTTAGGTCTCGTAAATACTCGCGAGATGTTCAAGAGAGCAGTAGCCGGTGGCTATGCTATCCCCGCTTTCAACTTCAACACCATGGAGCAGATGCAGGCTATCGTAATGGCTGCAGTTGAGACAAAGTCACCCGTTATCATGCAGGTGTCTAAGGGTGCCCGTAACTATGCCAACGCTACCATTCTGCGTTACATGGCTGAGGGTGCTGTAGCTTATGCTAAGGAGTTGGGCTGCGCTCATCCTGAGATCGTGCTGCACCTCGACCACGGTGACAGCTTCGAGCTCTGTAAGGACTGTATCGACAACGGTTTCTCTTCAGTGATGATCGACGGTTCACACCTCCCCTACGAGGAGAACATCGCTCTCGCTAAGAAGGTGGTTGACTATGCTCACCAGTTCGACGTGACCGTTGAGGCTGAGCTGGGTGTGCTCGCTGGTGTTGAGGACGAGGTCAGCGCTGCTGAGTCTCACTACACCAAGCCCGAGGAGGTGATCGACTTCTCTACCCGCACGGGCTGCGACTCTCTGGCTATCTCTATCGGTACCTCTCACGGTGCCCACAAGTTCACTCCCGAGCAGTGCACACTTGTCAACGGCGTGCTCGTTCCGCCTCCCTTGGCATTCGACATCCTCCACGAGATTGAGAAGAAGCTCCCCGGCTTCCCCATCGTGCTCCACGGTTCTTCTTCAGTTCCTATGGACGAAGTGAACACCATCAACCAGTACGGAGGCCATCTCGAGGCCGCCATCGGTATCCCCGAGGAGCAGCTGCGTGAGGCTTCGAAGAGCGCTGTCTGCAAGATCAACATCGACTCCGACTCTCGTCTGGCTATGACTGCTGCTATCCGCAAGCACCTGGCTGAGCATCCTGGAGACTTCGATCCTCGTCAGTATCTGAAGCCCGCTCGTGAGAACATGAAGAAGATGTACATCCACA
>JBGVBD010000089.1:0-5667 GCA_045225255.1 Prevotella sp.
GGTCTTCCTGTCCGGCATCCGGGAGTACCTCTACGACCAGTACCTGGCGGACTTTCCCCAGAATGACCCGGAACTCCTCCGGTACAGCGCTGACGCCTGCACCAGCTACGTGTACAGCATCCTGCGTCTCTGGGCAAAAAACGGCTTCGACAAGACTCCCGAGGAGCTGGGCGATGTACTGACTGAGTCCATCGCCATCGCGACCGACCTGTTTGGAGAGCGGTGAACCCAGAGCATTTGAATATAAAAACACGAATAGAAAAACAGAGGAACGAACATTTCGATTCGGAATGTTCGTTCTTATTTTTTTGCCTGATTTAGAATGGTTCCGAAATCTGACAAACCAGTTCGGGAGACGGCGGTAAATCGCCACAGCATTCCCGGAGAAAGGAAATGAAAATGGCAGTACAGAAAACCAACTTTACCTTCCCCTCGGCGTCCAAAGCGGGCGTCACGCTCAACTGCTTTCGCTACCTCGATGACGCGAAGGACCCCGTCGGCGTCGTCATGATCACCCACGGGCTCTCCGAGAACATCGAGATGTTCGAAGACCAGGCCGTCTTCCTCGCGGAGCACGGGTATATCTGCGCCGGCATGGACTTCCTCGGCCACGGGACCACGAACGGACCGGGTTGCGTCGGCATTGCGCCGGATGACACGAACGAGGCCATCTGGAAAGACATGTTCACCCTCTACCACCTCCTGAAGGACGAGTACCCGGACCTGCCTCTCTTCTCCTTCTCCCACAGCATGGGCTCCATGATGGTCCGCACCTTTTTGGCGATGTACGGGCCAGAGCTCGACATCAAAGCCTGCTTCTTCACCGGCGACTCGCACCTGCCGTCCTTCCTGCACAAGTTGGTGCCGGCGGCGAACCTCCTCGGGCGGATCATCTCCCGCTACCCGAAAGACCTCGAGAAACGCCGGGCAACGTTTGAACTGACCGACTACGGCCAGAACCCGCCGCTCCTGCGCCGCATCCCTCTGTTCTGGCTGGCCTTCGACCGGCAGGACATCATCAATTACATCAGCAACCCCTACAGTGGCGGCGCGAACGCGGACTTCAAGCACGTCATCGGGTTCGTCCTGAAAGCGCTCTCCTGCTTCGCCTACGCGGACCGTCCCGGCTGGGCGGAGAAGATTCCGGACGACATCGTCCTCCACCACGGCTGCGGTCAATGGGACATTCCCGGCCTCCTCGGTCTCGGCCCAAAGTTGATCCACAGGGACCTGCTCGCTGCCGGCAAGAAGACGGAACTCCACCTCTACTTCCGGGCGATGCACGAGGTCCACGCCGAAATGGGCATCCGGGAGGAATTCCACCGGGACCTTTTGACGCTTTTCAACGACAACAACCCGCTTCTTTGAACCCCTGTAGCCTCGCCAGATTCCTCAACTAACAAAAGCACTTCGCGAAATGATATGCTCCCTTTAGAGCCGACAAGTTAAATAATAAAACTTGTCGACTTTGAAGGGAGATTCTTTATGTCCAAATATAGTCCAGAAGAAAAGATGCAAATTGCTGAAATATATTTGTCAGGAAAATTTAGTTATGGAAGTCTTGCAAGAATTTATGGAGTTCAGCTTTCCACAATTCGGCTATGGGTGGCAAATTATGAAAGTTTAGGTGCCAAGGCCTTTGAGCCAGGGGCTTGGACAAGACGATCGTCTACAGAAAAAGAGGAGGCAGTGTTGTTTTATTTAGCGGGCAAAGGTTCATTGCTAAGTACTTGTAAAAAGTATGGAATTAAATCAACTTGGACTCTAAGAAACTGGATAAAGAAGTATAATAGTCATGAAACATTAAAACCGACTCGTGGAGGAGGAAAACGTAACATGACTAACGGACGAAAGACAACACTGGAAGAACGGATCGCCTTGGTTGAAGAGTATGTAGCAACCAAGGCCAGCTATGATGACCTGGCCGCCAAGTACAAGGTTTCATACCAACAAGCCTACAGCTGGGTGAGAAAGTACAAAGATGGCGGCGTGGAAGCATTAGAAGACCGACGAGGCAAGAAGAAGGACATCTCTGAAATGACAGAGATGGAGAAGCTGGAAGCAGAGAATAGACTTCTTCGAGCAGAGAACGAAAGAAAGCAAATGGAGATTGACTTCCTAAAAAAATTGAAGGAAATAGAGAGGAGGTGGGGCTGAACCCATGTCGCAACCTTAACCTCTACCTTGCAATTAAAGAACTTCATGAGGAGAAAGGTTACCCCATTTACCGTCTGTGCAAACTCGCAAAGATTAGCCGGGACGCCTACTACGACTGGCTTAAGCGTGAGCCTTCTCCGGAAGAGCAGTACAACGAAGGCCTTGCCGCTCTCGTTTGGGAAATTCACGAAACTTTCCCTGAGATGGGATACCGGAGAATTAATGACTTTCTGAAACGAGAATGCCATGTTTACGTGAACGACAAACGTGTGCTTCGAATTTGCCGACACCTTCAGATTAAGTCCACCATAAAGTATTCGAACCATGGCTGCACTATCTCGGCAAAGAATCCGCAACATGTTGCCGAGAATGTTCTTGCACGGAAGTTCAAGGCAGAAGCACCGAACCAAAAGTGGCTGACCGACGTGACGGAGTTCAAGTACTATGAGGGTCTCGCCGTCCACAAGATTTATCTTAGTGCCATCCTGGACCTTTATGACCGGAGAATTGTTGCTTTCAACATTGGCGACAGCAACAATAATTCTCTTGTGTTTGAAAACTTCAATGAAGCAGTTCGGCTGAATCCGAATGCACGCCCGCTGTTCCACAGCGACCGCGGTTTCCAATACACCAACAACACTTTTCACGGCATGCTCATGGCTGCCGGCATGACCCAGAGCATGTCCCGTGTGGGCAAGTGCATTGACAACGGTCCAATGGAAGGTTTCTGGGGCATTTTGAAAAGAGAACGTTACTACGGCAAACGTTTCACCAACCGAGAAGAACTGGTTGCCATGATTGAAAACTACATTTTCTACTACAATAACCAGCGTTACCAACGCAACCTCGGAGTCCTCACTCCCATGGAAAAGTACGAGCTCTTCTACCTGGCTGCCTGATTGTTCCTAGGCGCCAGAGCCAGAGGCTAAGTGAGGCACGCCCGAAGGGCGTTCGTCCTTTACAGGTTCTGCATTGGACGCTACCATATTCTTCTCGACGGAGAGTTCAATAGCCTGATTGTTCCTGAGTTCTTCGCCGTCGGCGAAGCCCACAATGCGTCCTATGTAGGTTCTGTCAAGGATGCCGAACACAAAAAAATGCCAGCAGATTGCTGGTCTGCCGGCACGAAATAATTTTCATTATTTAATTTGTCCACTTGACGGGGCGCGGTTCACCGAGGCAGGGTGCTTTTGTGTTGTCTTTTGGGAGGGCCCTGCTTACATGCAGGTGTAGCCGCCGTCGACGGGCAGGTTCACGCCGGTGACATAGGAAGAGGCTGGGGAGGCCAGGAAGATGGCCGCGGTATCGAGCTCGCCTTCGTTGCCGTAACGCTCTTCGGGGATCATGGTCCGGGCGTTGGCCTGGAAGAAGTCGGAGTCGAGGGTCTCTTTGGTCAGCGGGGTGTAGAAATAACCCGGGCAGATGGCATTGACGGTGATGCCGTACTTGCCCCACTCTGCCGCGAGGGCACGGGTCAGGTTGACGACGCCGCCCTTGGCTGCGTGGTACGGTGCGGAACCGGCGACCTTGTTGCCGACGAGGCCGTACATGGACGCGATGTTGATGATGCGGCCGTACTTCGCGGGGATCATCGCGGTCTTCGCGACAGCGCGGGCCACTTTGAAGGTGCCGAAGAGGTCGATCTCCATCTCGTTCGCGAACTGATCATCGGTGATGTCCTCCGCGGGAGCGACCGCGCCGGTACCGGCATTGTTGATGAGGATGTCGATGCGGCCGAAGTGGTCATAAGCTTCCTTCACGACACGGTCCACGGCTTCGGTGTCTGTGATGTCGAGGCGAAGGGGCAGGCACTCAACGCCGTACTCCTCGGAGATCTCCTTGGCGATCTCTTCGAGCTTGTCGAGTCTGCGGGCGACAGGGACGATGTTGCAACCCTGGTTCGCGAGGGCTTTGGCCATCTGGACGCCCAGTCCGCCGGAACAACCGGTGACGATGGCGACCTGTCCTTTGAGGTCGAAATACTGTTTCATGATATCCACTCCTTGGGTGTTAATTGCAAAACAGAAAGTGCTAATCTGTGTTGCGTTCAATTTATTTGAGTCCGCATACAGTTTAGCACTTTTTAACAATCTTTTCCATTGGATGGATATCCAAAAGGATTTTTTTTCTTTGTAAGATGTTCACAAAAACAAAACTTTAACGAACGGTCACCAGAGTTTAAGAGGCAGCGACGACTGGTTGGATCTGGCTAAGCTCGTCAGCTAATCGCTGTTTTTCGTTACGGATGTCTATGTCGTTTTGAAGATTGAGGAAGTACATGTCGGAAACACCAAAGTATTTTCCCAGTCGAAGGGAGGTGTCGACCGTAATGGCACGACGATCATGGAGGATATCCTGGATGCGGGAGACTGGCACATTGATGTCTTTCGCAAGACGGTAGGCGGAGATGCCAAACGGTTCCATGAATTCTTCCAGTAAAATCTCGCTGACTTTCGGAGTCTCAATTCTTTTCTTGGACATGTGGTTCACCTCTCAAGTGCGGATGGTAGTTCCGACTATATTCTACCTTCTTTCCATGTACACGTCAAACAGATATACAGGTGAGGAGTTGGTATCACTTGGGTGGTGGGCTGACGCGTGGCGGATGTTTCCTTTTTCTTGTGATGAGAAAGGCCTCTGCGTGATGGGTACGCAGAGGCCTTTTGATGTGTATGTTGGTTTTAGTTGTTACCACAGCTTTTCGAACTGGTCCATCGAGATGATCTCGAGGAGTTCGTCGTTGTCTGTGAGCAGGTCGTAGATGGCGTCTTCCGTGAGGACGCCGCGCTTCAGGTAGGAGGGGAGGAGTCCGGCTTCGTCGTCTTCGAAGTCCTTCTTCCAGCAACCGCCTTCGTAGTAGTGCTCGAGGGCGATGATCTTCTTCTGCGCCTCCATGAAGTCCTCGAGCGCGCTCGAGACGTTCTTCACGGCCTCCTTCGCGTCGTCCAGGTACTTCTCCATCTGCTCGATGCGGGCGATCTGCTGGTCGCTCTCGCCGGGTCTGGTCTTGCCGCCGTTGATGACTTCCATGGGGTGTCCTCCTTGAAAAAGCGTTGAAACATTGGAATGGATCTCTCTGCTACCAATTATAGTATATTCTGTTTGCCCGGGCAACAAGCGATAGGTCAAGGTGGCAAATCGCCCAAAAATTCGGCGCGGTTTTCGTCGTTTGTTATGTCTTTGCAACCTTGACCTTGGAGGACGACTGTCCTATAATAATGAATGTTTTATGAACAGAAGGGGCACATCGCCTCAGCACACGCAAACAAAGTATGAAAATCAGAAGGGACAATTGAACATGAAAAAGACCACGAAGAAACTTCTTGCGGTCCTTGTCGCCATGGTCATGATGGTCAGCTGCGTCAGCGTAGCGGCCTTCGCGAGATGGGGACGCGGCCCGCAGCAGAACCTTACCGCAGACACCATGGTCGTCCTCGGCGACTCCATTCCGTCCGGTTACGGCATGCACGGCGACCCCGGCAACGCCTACACCCTCGGCAACCAGTTCAC
>JBGVBD010000090.1:0-2282 GCA_045225255.1 Prevotella sp.
CTCGTCCATCCAGTTCTGTTGCTTGATCGTCATAGGGAGTCCTTGATGATACATGCATAGTTTATCGGTGCGGCGGAAAGATAGTAAAAAGCAAATTGATAAACTAGGTGTCAGTAATACTTGGATTTTTGTATGTCAAAAAAGAATTCGTCGATATTGTGGACGGTTGACCAGACTGGCGACGTGATTGGTAAGGACGGTCGCGAAACTGCCCAGAAGAATGTTGGCCTTGGGTCTGACTTTGTCAAGACTTCGAAGACGAACAATAAATACGTAACTCATGTGACACGTGAATCCAACGGCGAGTTGAAGGTCAACGTGTTGCAGCCTAGCTTATCGGATCTGCAAGGTCTTGGCAGCGGCGAGAAGAACAAGTCCATAGTGACTAATAATGACGGAAACATTGTCGCAGTTGCTCTTTCGGCTGAACAAATCGATCAGACGTCGACGCACACGGACATCAATTTTGTGTCTGGCGTTACCGAAGACGGTAATGGCAAAATCCATGTGACCACAAAGAAGATTACGACGGCAACGGAAAATACCGCTGGTATTACTACATTGAAGTCTGACATCTTCTATGAAAATACCAAAGACAAGTCGACCAACGTGTCTGTTACCCCGGCTGGCGTATGGGATGCCATCGAATCGCTCGATGTCAGCAGCATCACTGGATTCGGCGCTGGTAAGACTCTTGCTAGCTTGACCGAAACCGACGGTAAGATCGCTGCTACGTTCCAAGACATCGCCATCGGCGGTAGCGCAATGACATTGGGAACCGCGAGTGTTGCGGTGGTTACGGATTCTTCCAAGCACTTGAGTACACAAGACTTGAGTGTGTCATCGCCATCGGCATCCGGAAATACAAATGCGTTCATCGACACGATTTCGCAGAGCGCGACTGGTAAAATCTCTGTCACTAAGAAGACGTTGTCTGTAGCGACGTCGAGCAATATTGGCGGCGTCAAGTCTACGACGACTGGAACTACCGCCAACCGTGACTATAGTGTGGAAGTTAATTCCGATGGAACAATGAAGGTGAATGTGCCGTGGGAGAATACGCACTATGCATCTAAAACGGTTATCTGCAAGACCAGTTCAGGAACCGCAAACGCGGTAGTTACGGCGAGCGATACCGCATACATGAACCATGTCGAAAATGGTTCGGTCGTGTCCGCGCATAAGATCATTGGTGACGGATTTAACGTCACGTCGGATAGCAATGGCCACTTGACCTTGACTTCTCCGATAACTGCAAGAAGTCAGCTATATTCCTTGGATGGTCACTATCCGATTGTCTGGTCTCAAGATTCTGCTGGCGACAATCGACTGTATGTCGACTATCAGTCTGGTGGTGAGACTGTATTGTCTGGCTATTTGGTGCCGTCTCCAGCAAACCATCAAGGCGACATTTTGATGTACAAAAATAATGCGATTTCGTGGGTTACTCCAGATCCGGTCACAGTAACGACTTATTCTAACATCCGCGAATCGAGCTCGTATTCCACTGGGCTTAAAGCTACTTCGATGAACTTGATTGAAGGTAGTCGTAATACAGATAGCTACTACATGCACATCAAGTATAATGATGGAAATGACCATATTAAAGATGCATATTTTCCGCTTTGGGGATTGCAGAACCATAGTGACGTGAAATTCGAATATACGCATGAGCCGAAAACTGGTGTGAATTATGATGGCACTCCATATACGGTCAATACGTCTCAGCGATTGGATGATATTGCTGATATCTATTATAGCAATACAACTACCGGATATGTATTCAAGGAAGGCGACGTGTTCTTTGCACCGATTAACAGTGGCACTTATAATGAGCAGCATCAGTTGGTGTATGTGAAACAGGACATTGCGCTCAATAGCCGCACTATCCCTCAATGGTTTAGTGGTGAAGATGCTTCCGAATACCTTGTTAAGAACCGCTTGTTCGAACTGTTTAGCAATGGACGAACCAGTCGTAAGCTCGACAAAAGCCGTCCGGTGTCGGTCATGGAACACTTTATTGACTACTGGTCGGATCGGTCAATTACCGACGGCGATTCTGGTCGTTCTATTACGTATCCAATTAAAAGTGTATCTGTAACTGCTACTAATGACTATGGCCACCTTAGTATTGCGTCTCGTACCATTACAGCTCCTTCACCCGGCGGTGGTAGCGCTGACTACAATACTAGCGCGTCCTTCTATTTACTGAATACCCAGCAAGGTGAAGGCAAACAATATGGCTTTGTGTATCTGGAAACTGGTAATGGAAATAAACATTT
>JBGVBD010000091.1:0-11869 GCA_045225255.1 Prevotella sp.
ATGCTCTCTCAAAGTTTCCTGATCGACGCCGATCGCGACCAGCACCTTCTCAAGGAGTTGATGGCGGGAATAGATCCTCTGTGCGATCTCTTCTCTGCTTTCCGTAAGAGTGATGTATCCGTTCAGATCCATCTCCACATAACCTTCTGTGCGGAGTTTCTTCATTGCGATACTGATACTGGGCTTGGAATAATTCATCTCATTGACAATGTCGATGGATCTTACATTTCCGTTTCGCTCACGCAGGATCAGTATGTTTTCCAGATAATCCTCTGCGGACTCATGACTTTTTTCATGTCGCACCACCTTATAAGGAAAACTCAAAAACAATTGCTCCGTATGCCGGAAGATCAAATTCAATATACTGATCCCTGTGATCGCACTCGCCCTTCTTAGCTCTGATCACTTCGGGAACGCTGGTCTCACCGGATCCGCCGAATACCAGGTCCGTGCTGTTGAGAAGAAGCTTGTACTGTTTGCGGACCGGTACGCCCACTCTGTATCCTTCACGTTTGACAGGGGTCATATTCAGGACGAACAGAAGGCTCTTCTTCTGGGAAGGGCATTTGCGGAAGAAGGAATAAATACTTCTGTCCGCGTCATCGGCGTTGATCCACTCAAAGCCTGACCAGTCATCATCGATCTCATAGAGGCACTTGTGGCTTCTGTAGATCTCCAGCAGTTTCTGCACATAGTACTTAAGGCCGATGTTGAGATAGTTGTCGTCCTTGCCTTCCTCGAGTCTCCACCATTCAAGCTCAGTCGCCTCGTTCCACTCATGCTCCTGGCCGAATTCCTGGCCCATGAAGAGGAGCTTCTTGCCTTCGTGACCTGTCATGAAAGTATAGCCCACACGGAGGTTTGCATACTTGTCGACCTTGTAGCCGGGCATCTTGTTGACCATGGAGCACTTGAGGTGAACAACTTCGTCGTGGGAAAGAGGAAGAATGTACTTCTCGGCGCTGTTGTAGCTCATCGCGAAGGTCAGCCCGTTGTGGTTGCCCTTTCTCATGATCGGATCCAGCTTCATGTATTCGCAGAAATCATGCATCCAGCCCATGTTCCACTTGAAGGAGAATCCAAGGCCGCCGTCCTCGGGCTTAGCTGTGATCTTGGGCCATGCTGTGGATTCCTCGGCAATTGTCAGGAATCCGGGGTATGTGCTGTGGATCACCGAGTTTAGGTGTTTGAAGAACTCGATCGCGTCGAGGTTCTCGTTGCCGCCGTACTGGTTTGCAACCCACTGTCCATCCTTCTTGCCGTAGTCAAGGTACAGCATGGAAGCGACCGCGTCCACGCGGATGCCGTCGATATGGTATTCGTTGATCCAGTAGCTCACGTTGGCGATCAGGAAGTTGGAGACTTCCTTCTTGGCCAGATTGAAGATCCTGGTTCCCCAGTCGGGGTGCTGGCCGCGGCGCGGATCGGGATCTTCGTAGATGCAGGTTCCGTCAAACTCTGCAAGGCCGAACGCGTCGGGGCAGAAGTGAGCGGGAACCCAGTCGAGGATGACGCCGATATTATTCTTGTGCAGGGTATCTACCAGATACATGAAATCCTTGGGATGGCCGTATCTGGAAGTAGGTGCGTAGTAACCGGTAACCTGGTAGCCCCAGGATCCGTCGAAGGGGTGCTCGGAGATACCCATAAGTTCAACATGGGTAAACTTCATGACCTTGAGATATTCGACGAGACGGTCTGCGAACTCTCTGTAATTATAGAAACCGTCCTCGGTTCCGTCGGGGTGTTTCATCCAGGAGCCGATATGGCACTCATAGATAGCGAGAGGCTCACGGTTCACATCCTTGCCGGCACGCGCTTTCAGCCAGCGCGCATCGCCCCACTTGTATCCGGACAGGTCCACGACTTTGGAAGCCGTTCCGGGACGGAGCTCCGCCCAGTTGGCATAAGGATCTGCTTTATATTTCTTGGATCCGTCTGTTGTAGTGATGCAGTATTTGTACAGTTCACCTTCTCCAATGCCGGGAATGAACAGGGTCCAGATGCCGCCTGCATTGAACTGGGTCATGGCATGCTGGTCTTCGTTCCATCCGTTAAACGTACCGACCACGTGGACCGCTTTCGCGTTGGGCGCCCATACGGCAAAGAATACACCCTTTTCGCCGTTTTCTTCCGACAGATGCGCGCCGAGCTTTTTGTAGATCTGATAATGCGTTCCGTTGCCGTACCAGTAAGCGTCGTCATTAGAAATGAAGACTCTCTTGTCCGCGGGCTGTGCGGGTGCTTTTCTCACGGCCCTCGTCCCGGCTTTTGTCTTAGCCGGCGTTTTCTTAGCAGCTGCTGTACTGCTCTTTTTGGTCGCTGCTGTTTTTCTGGATGCCATACTATACTCCAATCCGGAACGCATTTGCTTTGCAGGAAACGGCAGTTCCCCATTTGCCCTGTTTCCTGCCCGGGTATTCTGCGGCGCTCCCGCACAGAATGCCCTGCGAATGACTCCCGCAACTGAAGAGCCGTCCGCTGACCTGTTACTCAATAACATTTAAAGTGTTCTTTTCCTGAACACATCGTTCCATCAGTAATGCAGAAAATCCTTATCCCGAAGAATGATCCGGTTGCCGGTGCCCGACTTTCTGCGTGAAAACGAATCCACAAGACTGGAGAGCGACTTGCGGCTCGCGTAATAGATCGCCTCATCGACGATATCCCTGATATCCTCCAGCGTGACGCTGTGATTGACCGTCTGGGAAGAGAGGATCCGGCTCTGCAGCGCGCTGATCCCGAATTCGTCGATCTCGCACTGCTGCTTGCCGGCATATTCCCGCGCATATCCCAACAGTGTATCAACGCTCAAAGCCGCGATGTCCACTCTGGCCGGGAACATATCACGCATCCTGGGATGATCATGCAGAAACGCGTCCATAACGCCCTTGCGGTCGATCATGATGATCAGAATACTTCGCTCCGGCGCCTTCAGGAGCTCACACATTGCCGCCACGCCTTCCTCGCTCATCATGGAAGCTCTCTCAATGATCAGAGCGCCGAACGGCATCCTGGGAATGACCCGCAGCATATTCTCTCTTGTGATATATCTGCCTTCCGACTTGGCGATCTGTCCGACAAAGTTGGGATTGATCTGACGGTATCTCCTCACAAGTTCCCTGGCAAGGCTCAGGGTTCCCGCGCCTTCATCGCCGGTGATCACAACGTTCCCGGTGCCGCCCTCAAGAAAGATCCTTCCCAGCGCGTCCGTGAGCTGGCGTATGGAATCCTCCGAGTGCAGGTACATCTGGCTGCTTCCTCTTCCGGCCTGCTCCGGATTGTTGATCGTCATCTTCTCGACAACAAACTCTCCCGGGAATTCGCCGCCGCCTTCTGTCACAAAGAGGCTTGTGTCAAATCCGGCGCTGTCTTTATCGTCGTCCTTGATCTGCAGTGCTTTCTGTACTTCCCTGCGGTCCCATGACTTGGTATACATGGAACCCGTATCCTGCTTTTTGTTCTTATCAAAAGCGCGCTGCACGGGCTTTTCCGCGGGCTCATCATCCTCAAGGCCGTTGGACTCATAGAAATCCCGCTTGACCTTCTCCCATTCCGACATGATCTCTGGTTGCCCAGACGACGCAGTTCCTCCGCCGCATCCTCGTAATGAATATGGGTATAGGTTCCCATCGTTACCCTGATATCCTCCGGAGAATGCCCCATCAGATAAGCCAGATGAACCGGATTCATACCTGCTTTTGCCTTTTCCGTACAGTAGGTATGCCGGCATACATGCGGCGAGACATACGGCATCGGGTCACGGTAGATTTTATTGAATTTCTCCCGGGTATGCTGGAAATAATGTTCCCAGTGCAGAGCAAGCATAGGATGTCCGTCCTTATCCAGGCAGAGAAAACCCCTCACACCGTCCACTTCTGGTTCGACAGCCGGAGTAATCCGCCGATCCAGAATTGTCCGGAATGCTTCCTTCACCATAGGCTCCATGGGAATGATCCGTGTCCCACACTTCGTTTTCGCCTGATCTTCAATATAGACCCGAGTGCCGACCCGCTGAAGCTGTTTGCTGATAAGTATTGTTCCCTTATCCATATCCAGGTCTTCAATCGTTAAACCGCAGAATTCAGAGATGCGCATTCCCGTATGGAACAGAATGTAGATACCCTCATAATATCTGCTAAAATGAGGATCCGTACGCACGAATTCGAGAAAGCGGCGCTTATTGGCCGGTGAAAGCGCATCCCGTTTCACCGTATCATTTACAGTCACTTCATGAAGCTGAAAATCATCAAAGGGATTCTTAAAGATCAGTTCACCGGCATTGCACCGACCACACTGTACTCAATCATTCAGCGGGATACCTCTGTCCGCTTTGATCATGCTTTGCGTATAGCGAATATCCTAGGAATTGATATTACTCAGATCTGTAAGGAGAATCCTTATGATGAGGGAGAAGTACTTCCGCAGCCGCTCTCTGATCTGAATGGGCTGACCACGAACCTTAATAAGCAGACATATATAAAAAACAGGACTACGCCGTTGCTTATGCTCTTTGACTATGAAAAAATGCCGGAATTAGATCAGGTTATCGCCGGCTATTTCCAATTAACCGACGAGGGACGTTCCACCTTTCTTGACAACCTACGATGGTTAATGGATACAAAAACAGACCGAAGCCGGGCAAAGAAGCTGAAAACAATTCGTAAATAGCCTTGTACCGAACTTGCCTTTTTAATATGACAGTCTGTGTCCCAGGTTGAGCGATCCTTGCGATCCGGCCTGACAGATATCCCGGGGCAGACATCGCGCCTGCCAGGATACCTGCGACCGACTGGAAATATATGCCTTTCAGGACAAGACATCAGTGTTTCTTCTCATGACACTCATATAAGCTGGCCGTATTATTTTACTCATGTTGACTAACTCTTCAATTCTGTGAGCACTCCATCCAATAATACGGGCAATCGCGAAGATGGCAGTGTATAACTCTGTTGGAATCCCAAGCATCTTGTATACAAATCCACTGTAAAAATCCACATTCGGACTCACGCCTTTATAGATATGTCTCTTTGCAGCGATCACCTGAGGAGCAATTTCTTCAATGTTCCGATATAGCATGAGTTCGTTTTCACTGCCTTTTTCTTTTGCAAGCTCCTCAACATACTTTCTTAAAATACGCTCTCTTGGATCCGAAAGAGAATATACAGCATGTCCCATGCCATAGATCAGGCCTTGCCGGTCAAATGTCTCTTTATCCAGGATTTTTCCAAGATATGCAGCTATTTCATCCTTATCTGAATAATCGGATACATGGCGGCTAAGGTATTCTATCATCTCCATCACCTTGATATTTGCACCACCGTGCTTTGGTCCTTTGAGTGAAGACATAGCCGCCGCAATCGTTGAATAGGTATCTGAACCAGAGGATGTCACAACCCTTGTTGTGAACGTCGAATTATTGCCTCCCCCGTGTTCCATATGCAGAATCAGTGCCGTATCCAGTACTTTTGCCTCTGTCCATGTATATTGTCTGTCCGTCCTGAGCAACATCAGAATATTCTCTGCAGCTGACAGTGACGGATCCGGGTGATGAAGAACCATGCTTCCATGTTTCACATAATGTACATAAGCCTGATATCCATATATTGCCAAAAGCGGGAAAATACTGATCAACTGCATACTCTGCCGGATGACATTGGCTATATCCGTATCCTTTTCTCTTTCATCGTAGGATGCAAGCGTAAGGATGCTCCTTGTCATTGAGTTCATGATGTCTTCCGAGGGAGCCTTCATAATCACATCACGTGTGAAATTCGTTGGTAGGGTTCTGCACTGACTGATTAAATCTGAAAATTCTAAAATCTGCTGCTGCGTCGGAAGCTCTCCCATAAGCAGCAGATAAGCGATCTTGTCAAAACCAGACGCATCGTCTCCGATAGAAGAAATCAGCTCTTCGATCCGATAACCCCGGTACCAGAGTTCACCGTCACACGGAACCCTCCTTCCGTCTATGATTTTTGAAGAAACAATGTCCGATACTCTCGTGAGCCCAGTAAGCACACCGGTGCCTTTTTCATCCCTCAGGCCAGTGTTTACGCCATATTCTTTGTACAGGATCGGAGAGATAGCATCGTTTTCAAAACAGATCGAAGCATGCTTTTCAGCATAATCGATAAGTCTTTTTGTCATCTAATCTATCCTCCGTTTGAAAACTCCGTTTCCATGATTTCTTCAAGCTGTTTCATCAGTCGGAGAAGTTCCGAAACATTACCTGCGCCAAACCTGTCAATTACCCGCACAAAATAATCTCTTAACAGTTTTTCGTTCTTCTCCAGCAGCATTTGGCCTGCATCCGTTATTGTAATATAGGTTCCCCTGCTGCCATCACCTTCATAGGACCATAGGATCAGTCCACGGTCTCTCAATTCACCGGTAAGTTTCGAAACCTGCCGTTCAGTGATTTTCATGCTGTCGGAAAGATCCTTAAAATATGTGCGGTCTTCTTTCTGCCCAACCTCCGAAATCCGGTGAAGGGCGACATATTCTATGATGCTGAGATCAGAAAGCTTTTCCCATATTCTGTCTTTATTGATCAGATATGTTCGGTATACCAATTCATTGGATATATCAGCAATGTCCATATTCATAGGCTGCATTTCCTTTCCCGGCCAGAGCCCATCGCATTATTTCATTGTGGTTTCTTTATCCAGTTGAATTCTGCTCTGCCTTCCTCCAGTTTATAAAAGCGAGTTTTCAAAGTCCAGGCTCTCACCTAGCCCGCTTTCTTCGTACCAGACGAAAAGAAGATACAGAACTCCTGCCAAACATACAGGAATCACCATCCTTGTGGCATATTTAATGCTTTTTTTAAGCACTATATCATTTCTACCCATGTGCCTTGATCCTATAATAAAGATCTTTGTCTCCTCATGTCCGTGCTTTCAGGAAGGAATCTATATGCCCGGATGGCTGGCTCTCCAGAGTTTTTCCGCTCTTTCACCCCATTCCTCCGCATAATGGCTGCATTTGGTGCAAAGGTGGTCACAGCTTTCCGGCTCCATCATATCCGTGCTCTTCGCTCCTGTCCGGATCACCATTTCCTTTAGCTTCTCCGGGTTTTCCAGCATGGGGCAGGGCTGAAGGAGGTTTTCATTGAAAGGTTGTCCTTCCTGGTAAGCTTTAAACAGCGGCTGCTGCAGGCATTCCAGCAGAGGCTTATCATGGATGTTTGCGCCGGAATAATGGATGAAGACGCAGGGCTCCACATCCCCGTTTGGATTGATATGGCAGTAATACTTGCCTCCGGCTATGCATCCGCTGACGAATTCCCCGTCATTCTGGAAATCCATGCAGAAGATAGGCTTCCCGCCTTCAAATCCCCTGATTTCACGGATCCTGTGGTACATGTATTCCCGCTGCTCTACAGTAGGTACCAGCTCCATGCCCGTATCCATCCCGATGGGCATAAAATGGAAATACCAGCTGAAAGAAACTCCTTTGTCAATCAGGAAATCCAGGAACTCATCCGATGTGACCGCTTCGCAGTTTGCTCTTGTGTAACAGATTGAGGTACCGTAGACCAGCCCGTTTTCCCTGAGCAGGTCCATAGCCGCCATCACTTTATCGAACGTGCCGTCCCCGCGCCTTAAATCCGTAGCATCCCTGTTTCCTTCAATGCTCATGGAGAGTACAATGTTTCTGCACCTCTTCATGTCATCACAAAAATCCTGGTCTACAAGCGTTCCATTCGTAAAGAGCATAAAACCGCAGTCGCTGTGCTTCTCCGCCAGCCTGACGATATCCTTTTTCCGCACCATCGGCTCCCCGCCGGTCATGATATAGGCGTGGATCCCTAGTTCCTTTCCTTCTGTGACAAGGCGGTCCATCTCCTCAAAGGACAGGTTCAGCGTCCGGGAATACTCTGATGCCCAGCATCCCGTGCAGTGGAGGTTGCACGCGCTTGTCGGATCAAAGAGGATGATCCACGGGATCCCGCATCCATATTTTTCTGCATTTTTTCGGGTCTGCCGGAAGCCGGTAAAGCCTCCTTCAAAACCAAAGGCCATGACAAGTCCTTTCAGATATTGCAGATCCGCGCGTTCCAGCAGTCTGTCAAAATACTGTGACCATTTCCCGTCACTGCCAAAAGCATCCCTGAGGCTTTCATAGGCAGAAGGCGGCCAGCCATCCCCCAACACCTTTTCGATCGCGTTGATTACCTCGACATACCCCTCGTTCCTTTTTCCCTGTGCCCTCTTCATGACACCATTAAGGGCCAGTTCAAACCCTTTCCTCTCCGCCGCATGCGCGATTTTTCCTGCCATAGCAATCTCCTTTCCCCATATCTTTCCTGTGAGCCTGCAGATCCGGCTTTTTCCCCTCATTTTCCACGTCCCATGCTCCTGCGCATCCAAAAGACCGCTGGAAAAGTCCGCTCCTACCTGATCAACCCCCACTCCGCGAACTTTTCGAATCCGCCGATTTCTTTTATATACCTGCGTGCTGTATCCACAATGCCCTCATACGGGATCCCTGCAATCATGCTGTCCCCGATCGCGCACGTATATTCCACCGTCTGCCCTTGCGCCTGGGCCTGCAGCCATGCGTAAATATTAACACTGACGTCTGCTTTGGACAGATCCTTGCCGTGCAGCCCTCCGCCCGTGACCGAATCCCCCATGTCACTGCCCAGCTTCCGGTTGACGGCACCAGAATCCACACCTGTACCGCCGATCCATTCTCCAAGGGGGTTCACTTCAGCGTCAGGATACATATTTCTGATCCGGTCGCTGTCCGCATTGCTCTGGCACAGGATCAGTCGTTTCCCGGAAAGAATATATTTTCCATCGCTTTCATACTGCTGATAAAGCTCCTGTGCAATATTGGTCAGCCGTTTCTGTTCTTCTGTGACGGGCGTCCCCCTGAAGATCCCATTATCTCCGCAGCGGAGGCCATGTTCCTGGTTTCTGGCAAGGTGCTCATCCTGCGGGACTTCCTTATAATCCGTACGGACATGCCCGGCAATCCTCTCCACAACTGACTGCACATCCCCCTCACCCAGATGAACAGATGTCTCAGCAATAATGCTGCATTCACTATGGCCGATCAGAACTTCCACGGCAATCCTTGGATTTTCTTCCTTCTGATAAGCCAGATCCACGAGGGCCCCCGCAATGCGGTCAGCCACTTTATCCGGGTGGGCAGGATTTACTTTTTCAAACATATCATCCCCTCCTCTTCCTGATTTTTCCAGCCACAACAACTGCCGCTGCGCCTGCCACGGCTGCCTTGGCTATTTTTTTCTTATCGTCTGGCATTTGACGAATCTCTTCCGCCTTCGATCCCACTGAATGCAGGGCACCGGATACAGCTTTCCTGACCGTGCTACCGTCAGATTCTCCCGTATTTATGATCACCCCATACTCCTGGAGCAGTTTTTCGATCTCCGTACCACTGATTTTCTTTAAAGCCTGCCTGGCCGCCAGCATTACGACCGGATTAGTTTCACCCGTGTCCAATCCGTCATAAAGCGGTTTCCCGTCCCGCAGGGCAATTGTTGCGTGCAGCAAGTCACGTATGTCGTATGTGCTACCCCACACCTCAGGCACCGCACGGTCTATATCCAGAAGGGTATATACCGCTTCCATCCCGGTCCGGATGGAGTA
Organism: Prevotella sp.; assembly: GCA_045225255.1. Lineage (GTDB taxonomy): Bacteria > Bacteroidota > Bacteroidia > Bacteroidales > Bacteroidaceae > Prevotella. The sequence goes on from JBGVBD010000091.1 coordinate 9,627, forward strand.
TTCCGTCGTGAATATGGTATCCCTTTTCGTTTCAGCAAACTGGCCCAGGAAAGCAAAATTTACAGCTCCTTCCGGGACGACATCCGGTCGGTCCCCGGCCTGCCTGGGCATGAAGAATGCTGTGATATAGGGCATCATGACCGGGACTGTGTTGCAGCTGTATTCCGCCATTTCGTCAATCTGTTCTTCCGGCACCCCGAGATGGTAAAGCCATTCGGCACAGATCTCCTTCCCGCTACACTCACGCATTGGTTTCTTCACGTAATCGCCAGGTTTATCTGTGAACAGGCCATATACCCAGACCAGGCACTGGTCCTTCGGCTGTTCCTTAAACTGCGGCTGGCGATTGACCGTCCAGGACAGGAGCCAGGATGAGTCCCTGCAGGTGACAATCCCACCGGTAACCACGCCGCCTGAGAACGGATCCCTGTGGCAGATATTTTTGATATACGGGATAACCTTATGATCCATGATGGTCACGGTGGCACTCATCCAGTTGGTCTGCTCGGGATTGGAGCAGAATTTATCCGGATTCCCGAAGCAGTCATCCTGTGCGGCGATCTTCCTCCACATGTCCCATCCGCCGCCAGGCTGGATTTCCCTATTGAAACCGGCGCATTCTTCCTGGCTTCCGATGGTGGAGTTTTCCACACAGCCGCCGTTGGTGATGAATACCAGGTCGTCTTCCGTCAGCATGATTGTATCTGCTTTTCCGTCCTTCTGAATTTCAATGGTTCGGGCGGCCTTTTTGGTATCTGTGATAGTGAACCGTACATTGACCACCTTTACCCCATAATGGAACAGCACACCATGTCCTTCAAGATACCTGGTCATCGGAAGGATCATGGATTCATACTGGTTATACTTCGTAAAGCGCAAAGCTGTGAAATCCGGCAGGCCGCTGATATGATGTACAAACCGTTGCATATACAGTTTCATTTCCAGCGCGGAGTGCCAGTTCTCAAAAGCAAACATCGTACGCCAGTACAGCCAGAAATTGGAACCAAGCACTTCGTCATCAAAAACGTCCGTAATCCGCTTATTGTACAGCTGTTCATCCGGGGTCAGGTAAAGCTTCATCAGCTGCCTGGACGCCTTATCAGAAAGGCCGAATTTCTTATCCGTATGGGCATCTTCACCCCGGTTTTCTGTTGCCCTGCACAAGGAAAAGTTCGGATCCTTCTTGTTCAGCCAATAATACTCATCCAGGACGGAAACCCCTTCCGTTTCTATAGAGGGAATTGACCGGAACAGATCCCACATGCATTCGAAATGGTTATCCATTTCCCTGCCGCCCCGCATCACATAACCTACTTTGTCGTACCGCATGCCATCACATGCCCCACCTGCCACTTCCTCTTTCTCCAGTATGTGGATCCTCTCACCATCCATCTGCCCGTCACGCACCAGGTAACAGGCCGCGGAAAGGGCTGCCAGCCCGGATCCAATGATATAGGCTGATTTGTGTTCAATCCCTTCCGGTTTAAGAGGCCTTGCAAACGCTTCATAATTCCCGCTTCCGTAATACATAATTACCCCTTTCTTTTTTTATGAGCTTCAAGTCAAAGGTTCAAAGTGTCCTGTCTGTTGGTACAGCTTGCCGCCTGTTCTCTCTCCCAGCAGCCTCCTGCCTGTCACTCCTCATAGTAATCCGCGTCGATCACTCTATCACTGACCTGGTGGCTGATAATCTTAACAGACGACAGAACTGTAGCAAGGTTCATGAAACCGTCAGCCAGCAAGGATACCCCGATCAGGATTGCCATCATGTTTGATGACGCAGAAGGCCTTAATACAAGCAATACCCCGAAAGTCCCTGCAGCAATTGCCAGGACCAGGATCAGCCACCAGGCACGGATGCCGAAGACACGCGCATCCAGGGAAATCTGGATTTTGAAAAGGCTGTCTGCCAAGACACAGATGCCAAACGCAATGCACGTATAGCTCCAGGTGTTTACCGGATGCACCATTGAAATGACGCCCAGTGTCAGCACCAGGATTCCAAATGCCAGGTCGTACTGGAAAGCCAGCCGGAACAGGTCCCTGGACAGGTACCCTATAATTTTGATTACACCAAAAGCACAGAAAGTAATCCCTATTACCGTGCCGATCAGCACCGATGCCGTTTCAGGATACGCAATAAAACTGATCCCTATAATGCACAGCACTGCTGACAGGATAATATACCCCGTCTTTGCAATTCGCATAGGTGTTGTATTCTGCATATGACCATCCCCTTTCTG
>JBGVBD010000092.1:0-1552 GCA_045225255.1 Prevotella sp.
TTGTTTAGGGTAACAACTACAACATTATCGTCGAGAACTAATACCCAAAGAACCAATGCATTTAGTCAAGCTACAAAGAGCGCAAGGAGGATGCCTTGGCACCAGGAGCCGACGAAGGACGCAGCAATCTGCGATAAGCTACGGGGAGCGGAAAGCACGCTTTGATCCGTAGATTTCCGAATGGGGAAACCCGGCGGGGCAATACCCCGTCATCCTATGGTGAATCAAATAGTCATAGGAAGGGAACCGCCTGAACTGAAACATCTAAGTAGGGCGAGGAAAAGAAATCAACCGAGATTCCGCTAGTAGTGGCGAGCGAACGCGGAAGAGGCTAAACCGCATGGAGTAATCTGTGCGGGGTATGGACTGAAACGTGGTATTGTGAAGGGATAGCAGAACAGCATGGGACGGCTGACCACAGAGTGTGATAGTCACGTACGCGAAATCCTGACACAGCTTATCAGTATCCTAAGTACCGCGGGACACGAGGAATCCCGTGGGAATACGGGGGGACCACCCTCCAAGCCTAAATACTCCCTGGTGACCGATAGCGTATAGTACTGTGAAGGAAAGGTGAAAAGAACCCCGGGAGGGGAGTGAAAAGAACCTGAAACCTTGTGCTTACAAGCAGATAGAGCCCGTCAATGGGTGATATCGTACCTTTTGTAGAATGGTCCGGCGAGTGAATGTCACTAGCAAGCTTAAGGTCTTAAGGACTGTAGGCGCAGCGAGAGCGAGTCTTAACAGGGCGTTCAGTTAGTGGTATTCGACCCGAAACCGTGTGACCTAGCCATGTCCAGGCTGAAGTGGGAGTAAAATCCCATGGAGGGCCGAACCCACTCCCGTTGAAATGGTAGGGGATGAGGTGTGGCTAGCGGAGAAATTCCAATCGAACTCGGAGATAGCTGGTTCTCTCCGAAATAGCTTTAGGGCTAGCCTCGACTGAACATTGCCGGAGGTAGAGCACTGAATAGGCTAGGGGCCGAGAGGTTACTGAACCTTATCAAACTGCGAATGCCGGATAATGATGGTCGGGAGTCAGACTACGGGAGATAAGTTTCGTGGTCAAAAGGGAAACAGCCCAGACCCACAGCTAAGGTCCCAAATTGTATCTAAGTGGAAAAGGATGTGGGGTTGCTTAGACAACCAGGATGTTGGCTCAGAAGCAGCCATTCATTCAAAGAGTGCGTAATAGCTCACTGGTCGAGTGATCGTGCGCCGAAGATGTAACGGGGCTAAACACACCACCGAAGCTTCGGGTTCGTCTGTATGAATACTGCACTCGGGTGGGAAGGACTCAGAGAGTTACATCGCCCGGATTTCGCCCTTATGAAACAGATAAGGGAAATCCGGCAGATGGAACTCAGGGGCTAAACACCGGAGAGTGGTATTCATACAGACGAGCGGTAGAGGAGCATTGTGTACGAGCTGAAGCCAGACCGGAAGGACTGGTGGATTGTACAGAAGAGAGAATGCCGGTATGAGTAACGAGATGTAAGCGAGAAACTTACACGTCGAAAGCCCAAGGTTTCCTGGGGAAGGTTCATCCGCC
>JBGVBD010000093.1:0-20490 GCA_045225255.1 Prevotella sp.
GGTAACGGCTTCTTCCAAAGCAAGGTTCAGACTGGCAATCAAAGCCATGTCAACACCAGCCTCTTCGCAGACGGTATCGACGAACTCTGGAAGTTTCGTGAGTTCGTCCACATCGTTCTTCAACGTAAGACGGCGCGTCTTGGCATCTTCATCTTGTTGATGGAGATACTTGATGCTCAACATCGTCAGGTCATCACTTTGTTCTGCACCGTTAATATGTTCTTCTACCGCCTTCGTCATAAGATTGGTTTGTTCCTCGGCAGAGAGCGATGTCATTTGCCGGGCAACCTCCAAGACCTTGTCATCACCCAGTTGCTCATGTTCTCTATTCTCTGCCTCATTGAGTCCATCTGTATAGAGGAAGATAGAGGCTCCGTGAGGCATGATGGTCTCTTGATCCTTAAAGTCGAAAGACTTGACAATGCCAATCGGCAGGTTAGGAATCACATCAAAGAAACGGATGCGATCTTGATAGATGGTAATAGGAGCGTTATGTCCGCCATTACAATATCTAAGTCGTCCTGTAGGTAAGTCGAGTACTCCAATGAAGAATGTAACAAACATATTGGAGTCGTTGTTCTCCGACATGGCATCGTTGATGGTCTTTAATATCTTAGAAGGACGATTCTCATGTGCAGAGATTGTACGGAACATGGCACGTGTCATTGCCATGACTAATGAGGCGGGAACACCCTTTCCACTCACGTCACCGATACAGAAGAACAGTTTCTCGTCACGGATAAAGAAGTCATAGAGATCTCCTCCGACTTCCTTGGCAGGAGTCAGTTGCCCGTAGATGTCAATATCATTGCGGTCGGGGTAGGGTGGATAGACCTTGGGCAGCATTGCCATCTGGATTTTACGCGCAATGGTGAGCTCTCCTTCAATACGACCTTTTTCTTCATTGACCGTCTTCAGTTCTTCGATACGCTCAACCAGTGAGAACTGCATGAGTTTGAAAGAGTCATGCAGATGACGCATCTCATCCTCGCTTTTGATAATGGGCAACGGTGCGTCAAAGTTGCCTTTGGCTATCTCGTCGGCTGATATGGCAAAGCGTTGCAATGGCTTGGTAATGTTGCGGATGAGCCCACGGCAGACTAATGCCACGATAATTAGTCCGACAATCATCGATAAGAGAATCGCCCCCAAGAAATAAAAGATAGGTTTCATAATATTCCTAACGGGTACGATGACTCCCATCGCCCATCCTGTATGTTCTATAGGTGCATAGAACATAAAGAAATTCTTATTGTCTTTGGTAGAGAATATCTTCAGATTACCTTCATTTCCACTCAAGATATCCATCTCTATGTCGTCACTGTCATTGGTGTACTTTCTAAAGAAGTTATGTAGATTCTCATTGAGAACCATCTTTTTATCAGGATGTACCACAAAGGTTCCTTTACGAGACACGATGAAACTGAAGGCATGATTGGCTTTGTCTTCATCCATGGAAATATTGAAGTTCTTGTTGAAGGCGCTGTCCATCTTCTGGGTGAGGTCTTTCAACCAGTCTAATGAGATATCTGCTGTCTGGACAGCATAGATTTCTCCCTTGTCGTTAGTGAGTGGCAGTGAATAGGTAATCATGGGAATATCCCCGCCACCCTCATCAATATAAGGTTCAGACCAGACGCCCTTTCCTTGTTCGATAGGTTGCAGATACCATTCCTGATGGAGATAGTCGTATGACTGGTCGTTCAATTGTTTAGTGTGGATGCCTGTGCTATCGCGATAAGCATAAGGTGAGAATGGCTGTCCCTTCTTAGGTTCATAGTTGGGGTTATAAGCAACAGCGGCCCCTACGATATTAGGATTCAGCTTCAATAGGTTCTCCTGGGCGAAATACAGGCGACGGTCATTGCCGATATTCTCCTCAACTTCTGGAATGTTATTAGAAACGGCTGTCTCGACAGTAACGAAAACACGATTAATCTTCTCATTAGAGACTTCCATGGCAGTGCCGTTCAGTCCAAGGAGAATATAAAAACCGACAGCCCATATAATAAAGAAAATAAAAGCCAAGATGATAGTGAATATCACAGTCACAGATAGGATGACACGCCATGTCAGCCTATCGGCAATGGAACTGTTATGTCTGAAAATGCGAGGCAGTTTCATGTCTTTTCCTTTAAATATCCCTGCAAAGATACAAAAAAAATGGCAATCCGTTAAAAGATTGCCATTTTTTTTATTTTGGTTGCTTATGATAGGAAGCCGAGCAGGGCACCAGCCGCTACTGCAGAGCCGATGACGCCAGCCACATTCGGTCCCATCGCATGCATCAGTAGGAAGTTATGACGATCGTATTCCAAACCGAGGTTGTTGGAGATACGGGCTGCCATAGGAACGGCACTCACACCAGCATTACCAATCAGCGGATTGAGTTTCTTGTCTTTTGGCAGGAAGAGGTTCATCACCTTTACGAAACATACTCCACTCATGGTGGCAATGATAAAGGCACCTGCACCGATGGCGAAGATATAGATGGTGTTAATCGTCAAGAATTCTGATGCCTGTGTGGAACAGCCTACTGTCAATCCGAGCAGCATGACTACGATATCATTCAAAGCGGCGCCAGCGGTCTTAGCAAGACGGGTCGTCTTACCAGACTCCTTCAGCAGATTACCGAAAAACAACATTCCCAGCAAAGGCAGACCAGAGGGAACGATGAAGGTCGTCAGTAACAGTCCGATAATCGGAAACAGGATACGCTCTGTCTGTGATACCTCACGGGCTGGTTTCATCTTGATGACGCGTTCTTTCTTGGTGGTCAGCAGGCGCATCAATGGTGGTTGAATCAATGGCACCAATGCCATATACGAATATGCACAAACGGCAATTGCTCCCATGAGGTTAGGAGAGAGCTTACTGCTCAGGAAGATAGCGGTAGGACCGTCGGCACCTCCAATGATGGCAATACCTGCTGCCTGATTAGGTTCAAAGCCAAGGGCAAGTGCAAACATATAGGCACCAAAGATACCGAACTGGGCTGCTGCACCAATCAGCATCAATTTCGGATTAGCAAGTAGAGCCGAGAAGTCTGTCATAGCTCCAATTCCTAAGAAGATCAGAGGGGGATACCATCCCTGACGGACACCTTGATAGAAGATGTTCAGTACGGAATTGTCTTCGTAAAGACCAATCTCCAGACCGGCATCGGCACGGAAGGGAATGTTTCCCAGAATGATACCTAAGCCTATGGGGACAAGTAGCAGTGGCTCAAAGTCTTTCTTGATGGCAAGCCAGATGAAGAGTGCACCAACTGCTATCATAATGAGGTTTCCTGCTGTGGCATTGGCAAAGCCTGTATAGGTCAGGAACTCATTAAAGTTTTCTATGATAAAATTCGTAAATCCCATAATAGTCAATTATCCTATCGTTAACAATACGGCACCTTCCATGACGGAATCACCAGGATTGACAGTGATAGAGGTGATGGTTCCAGCGTATTCTGCCTCGATATTATTCTGCATCTTCATAGCCTCCAATACAATGACCACATCACCGACGGCAACAGTGTCACCAACCTTAACATTGATACTGGTAATTGTTCCAGGCAGTGGTGCTTTCTGTGCATTCCCAGCACCAGCGGAGGCAGCAGGAGCAGGGGCAGCCGCTGCAACGGGTGCGCTTGCTGTAGGTGCAGGTTTCGGAGCCTCTACCTTAGGCTTGACGATATTGGGATGCTTAGCCGCATTGATGGGCTGTTGCAGTTCTACCTCAAATGGGATACCATTGACATTCACTTTGGCGATGTTGCCTTCTACTTCCTCGATTTCTACTTCGTAGTCAACACCTTGTACTTTATATTGATACTTGTTCATATCTCTAAACTTTAATCTCTATACTCTAAACATTATTTTAACTCAGGTCCTGTAGGGATATTAGGAGCAGTATGTGTGGTCGGTACGATAGGATCGTGGAACTGGGTCATCTGAGAATACTCATCGTCCCAACCCGTATCCTTTGACTTGATGGTGATAACGCCACTCTCTACGTCGTGAACATCATCCTCATACTGTTTGAGTGCCATACCAATGACAGCCATATATACCTCTTTGTCGATACCCTTTGTGTTAAGACCTTCTTTCAGCATCACACCAGTTTTATGTCCAACCTCCATGGTCTTCTCTACTGTCTTGGTAATCGGTTTGATAGGTTGGGTGTTGATGACTTTCTTTGCTGTCTCACGATGGCGCATAATCATGCCGAAGATCGTGAAGAAAATCCATAACAAAGCAAGGCAAAGGAAGACGATACCCATCGCCATGATAGCCATTGCGAAACCATGCGGGTCCTCGCGCTTGAACTTATCGATTTTCGATTCACTGACGGTAGTCACATTGGCAATGCCAGGGGTTACGCGGTCGCCTGACTTCACTTCCCAGTCTTTTGCATTGCCGTTGTTGGCGATACGTGCAAATGACTGATTGGCAGCCAAAACGGGGATGGTAACGGAGTCAATGAGTTGAGTAGCGTTGCCATTGTAGAGAGCCACCCATACTGGCTTTGCGGAGTCAACGGAAACGGAGAGATGCAATGCACCCAGGTTGGGTTGGCTATTGCAGAAAAGAACGAGATGTTGCCGACCACTCAGGTTTGTACGTGCATCACCGTTAGGAATGATGCTCATACGTTTGATGCGTTCAGGAACACTCATCGATTTGTCGAGAACGGAACGGTCGGTGGTGATATACATCCCACGGATATTATACGTAGAGTGAGAGATATTCTCAATCTCTATCCACGCCTTGTGTTGTCCGTATTCGTCCTGCAGGCTGGCGTCGTTATTGGTCATCACCTCGTTCAGTTTGATGCTTGCATCCATTTGTGCTCGCATCGTAGAGGTGCCGGTCAGTAGTGTGACGCCTAACAGTAATCCGAATTTGTTCATAAATCTAACTGTACGTGTATTATGTTTGTTTTTATGTCTTATTATCCACAGAAGAAGAGCACAATCAGTTGTGCCGTAAAGATACGAAGGAACATAGACAACGGATAGACCGTCGAATAGCCCACGGCAGGTGCTTCCTTGGAGCAAACGCTATTGGCATAGGCGAGTGCAGGTGGATCAGTGTATGTACCTGCTATCATACCCATCATCGTGAAGTAATTGAGTTTGTATCTGATACGTGCAATGGGACCTACAATCAGGATGGGGATAATCGTGATAAGGAATCCCGTCAGTACATAAAGCAGTCCTCCACCGTCTACCACCGTCGAGAAGAACGAGGCTCCAGCCTTGATACCTACTGACGCGAGGAAGAGTACCAGTCCGATTTCACGCAGCATCATATTGGCAGAGGTGGTCGTGTAGGTCACGAGATGTATCTTATAGCCATAACGTCCAATGAGAATAGCGATGATAAGGGGACCGCCTGCGATACCCAGTTTCAAAGGAACAGGCATGCCGGGAATGGCAATAGGCAGAGAACCGAAGATGATACCGATGATAATACCTACGAAGATCGTAGCGATATTAGGGGCATCCAAACGGCGAATGGAGTTGCCCATCTTGTTGGCTACACGGTCTACGGCATCCTCAGGACCCACCACCATGATTTTATCTCCTACTTGCAAGGGCAAACTTGCTGAAGCGAAGAGGTCCATGCCATGACGAGTCACACGTGTTACGTTGACTCCGTGGACACTGGAGAAGTGCATGGATGCCAATGTCTTACCGTTGATGTTCGGATTGGTGACTAAGATACGTTTTGATACCAATGGCTGATCTTGTTGCTCAAAGTCTATATCGAGTTTAGGACCGATGAACGCGGTAATTGCCTCTTGGTCGGCCTCGGCACAAACAATTAGCATCTGATCACCTAAATGGAAGATAGTATCGCGGTTGGGAATCGATAACTCACCGTCATGTACAATGCGGGACACGACAAAATCACGGTTCAGGAAGTCGTGCACTTGTAACAGTGTCTTGCCTTCCAGGTACTTGTTTGTGACTTCTAAGTGCATTTTGTACGGTTTTTTGTCCGCGGAAGTCTCTTCCATGGCTTTCAGCCTTGCTTCCTCTCTCTCCAGTTTGATGTTACAGAGATACCTTATTAATATAGTGGCACCAATGATGCCTAATACACCGAGCGGATAGGCACAGGCGTATGCTGAGGCTATCTGAGGGGGATTACTGCTAAAAACGGATCCCAAAGCTTCGTTGGCAGCACCAAGACCAGGCGTATTGGTGACGGCACCGTACAGAGTACCCACCATCATCGGAAGACTGGTAACGTCAGAAGTGTCGAAGAAAATAAAGTAGCAGGCAAACATCACCAAGATGTTCAGCAGGACGATGATAGCGGCAAGTCCGTTGAGTTTGATGCCCGCCGTTCCGAAACTCTCAAAGAAACCTGGTCCGACCTGCATGCCAATCATAAACACGAAGAGTATCAGTCCGAAGTCCTGGATAAAGGTCAGAATAGGGAGAGGTGCCGTAAAACCGATGTGTCCTGCCAAGATTCCGGCAAACAACACAAAGGTGACACCTAACGAGATGCCTCCTATTTTGAGTTTTCCTAAATAGACGCCTACGGCAATTACTACGGCGTAGAGCAATGCGATATGCGCTACGGAGTCAGTTGTCAGAAATAAGTCTTTTAGCCATTGAAACGATTCCATAACATACTTTTCTCTTTACGGCGTGCAAAGTTAGTCAAAAATTGCGCAATAAAATAATTTTTGTGCAACTATTTTTCATAAATATGAAAATATTATTAAAATCTTCGGTAGTTGAAAAAATATTGTTATCTTTGTAGGCTGTAACGGGGCGTATCCCAATGTAAGACGTGAACTTAAAACAACTTATATAATAAAACAACATTTATGGCAAACAAAGAAAAACTCTTCGCCGAGTTCCAAGCGCCAACCACTCAGGAATGGTTGGACAAGATTGAAGTGGACCTGAAAGGTGCCGACTTCCAGAAGAAACTCGTGTGGAGAACCAATGAAGGCTTCAATGTACAGCCTTTCTATCGCCGAGAGGATTTGGCGAACCTGAAAACACCAGACGCATTACCGGGCGAGTTCCCTTTTGTGCGTGGTAACAAAAAAGACTCCAATGAGTGGTATGTTCGTCAGAATATCATGGTTGACGATCCAGTGGAGGCAAACAAGAAGGCACTCGACATCCTGAACAAGGGTGTTGACTCGTTGGGCTTCCGTTTTGGCGGCGACAAGGTAAGTGCTGAGTTTATTGAGACACTGCTCAAGGACATCTGCCTCGACATCGTGGAGGTAAGTTATCGCACATGTCCTAAGCATGCTGTTGAACTGGCAGAACTACTAGTTAAGTATTTTGAGAAGCAGGGCTACGACAAGGAGAAGATTGTCGGAGGCGTGGGCTTTGACCCTATCGACGCTATGCTCCAGAAGGGTAAGGACACTACAGCTTTGCTGGCTGACCTGCCCAAAATCGTTGAGACGCTGAAGGACTATCCCAACCTGCGTTGCGTGATGGTGCATTCCGACGCGCTGAACAACAGTGGTGCGTACATCGTACAGGAACTGGGTTATGCTCTCGCATGGGGTAACGAATACCTACAGCAACTTGTTGATGCAGGTGTGGATGTCGACCTCGCCGCTAAGAGCATCAAGTTCTATATGGGTATTTCAGAGAACTACTTCATGGAAATTGCGAAGTTCCGTGCTGCCCGTCTACTCTGGGCACAGATCGTCAAGCAGTATGAGCCAAAGTGTGACTGTGCTTGCAAGATGGTCATCAACGCTTCTACCTCTACTTATAATCAGACATTGTTTGACTCTTATGTGAATCTGCTTCGCTCTCAGACGGAGGCAATGAGTGCTGCCCTCGGTGGTGTTCACTCCATGGTGGTAACACCGTTCGATGGTGTTTATGAAAAACCAACAGACTTCAGTGAGCGTATTGCCCGTAACCAGCAGTTGCTGATTAAGGAAGAGAGCCATTTCGACCGTATCGTCGACCCATCGGCAGGTTCCTATTATATCGAACACCTGACGGATGCACTCGCTCAGGAAGGTTGGAAACTCTTCCTCAAGATAGAAGAGGAGGGCGGTTTCCTTGCTGCTGTCAAGGCTGGTACTGTTCAGGACGACATCAATGCTACGAATGTGAAGCGTCATGGTGATGCAGCCAAACGTAAGGAGTTCCTGCTGGGTACTAACCAGTTCCCGAACTTCACAGAGAAGAGTGAAGGCAAGCGCGCCCGTTCGGTTACTTGCGGTTGTGCCGCAAGTAAGGAAGATGTTCCCTTCAAGAAGCTCGAGACCACTCGCCTCGCTGCCGATTTTGAGGATTTGCGCATCCATACTGAAGAGACGAAGGTGCCTACCGCCTTTATGCTGACCATTGGTAACCTCGCTATGCGTCAGGCTCGTGCTCAGTTCTCTTGTAACTTCCTGGCTTGTGCAGGATACAAAGTGATTGATAATCTCGGCTTCAAGACGGTTGAGGAAGGTGTTGATGCTGCTTTGGAGGCTAAGGCTGACATCGTAGTCATCTGCTCTTCTGACGATGAGTATGCTGAGTATGCTATCCCAGCCTTCAAGTATTTGAATGGTCGTGCCATGTTCGTCGTGGCTGGTGCTCCTGCTTGCATGGAGGACCTCAAGGCTGCCGGCATTGAGAACTATATCCATGTTCGCTGCAACGTGCTTGAGACATTGAAAGAATATAATCAGAAACTTGGTATTTAAATTAGGAGACTTGAATTATGCGTAAACAATTTAAAGATATTGATATCTATGCTGGCATCAAGGCTCAGGATGGTGCTAAGTGGATTAAAGACAATGGTATCGTAGAAAACTGGAAGACCCCCGAGCACATTGAGGTTCGTCCCGTCTATACAAAAGAAGACTTGGAGGGTATGGAACACCTCGATTATACCGCTGGTATTCCTCCTTATCTCCGTGGTCCGTATTCAATGATGTATCCGTTCCGCCCATGGACTATCCGTCAGTATGCCGGATTCTCTACGGCTGAGGAGTCGAATGCATTCTATCGTCGTAACCTCGCTTCTGGTCAGAAAGGACTTTCTGTTGCTTTCGACCTTCCTACACACCGTGGTTACGACCCCGATAATGCTCGTGTTGTGGGTGATGTGGGTAAGGCTGGTGTGTCTATCTGTAACGAGGAGAACATGAAGGTGCTCTTCTCAGGCATCCCCTTGAACAAGATGTCTGTGTCCATGACGATGAACGGTGCCGTGCTGCCTATCCTGGCTTTCTACATTGTAGCAGGTTTGGAGCAGGGTGCTCAGTTGGAGGAGATGGCTGGAACGATTCAGAACGACATCCTGAAGGAGTTCATGGTACGTAACACTTATATCTATCCACCTGCATTCTCGATGAAGATCATCGCTGATATCTTCGAGTATACTTCCCAGAAGATGCCGAAGTTCAACAGTATCTCTATCTCGGGTTATCACATGCAGGAGGCTGGTGCTACGGCTGATATTGAGCTTGCCTATACACTTGCCGATGGTATGGATTACCTGCGTACAGGTGTGAATGCTGGTATTGATGTGGATGCTTTTGCTCCTCGTCTGTCGTTCTTCTGGGCTATCGGCATGAATCACTTCATGGAGATTGCCAAGATGCGTGCTGGTCGTCTGTTGTGGGCGAAGATTGTGAAGAGTTTTGGTGCTAAGAACCCGAAGTCTCTTGCCCTGCGTACCCATTCTCAGACCTCTGGTTGGTCGCTTACGGAGCAGGATCCGTTCAATAACGTAGGTCGTACCTGTATCGAGGCAATGGCAGCCGTGTTGGGACATACCCAGTCACTGCATACCAATGCGCTTGACGAGGCTATCGCATTGCCTACCGACTTCTCGGCTCGTATTGCACGTAATACACAGATTTACATCCAGAACGAGACGAAAGTCTGCAAGCAGATTGACCCATGGGCAGGTTCTTACTATGTAGAGACCCTGACGAATGAACTTGTTCACAAGGCATGGGAGCACATTCAGGAGATTGAGAAGCTCGGCGGTATGGCGAAGGCTATCGAGACAGGTCTGCCTAAGATGCGTATCGAAGAGGCTGCTGCCCGTACACAGGCTCGTATTGACTCGGGTGTTCAGACCATCGTAGGTACTAACAAGTATCGCCTTGAGCACGAGGATCCTATTGATATCCTCGAGGTCGACAACACCGCTGTACGCAAGCAACAGGAAGAGAGTCTGAAGGAAGTTCGTGGCAAGCGCGATGAGGCTGCTTGTCAGGCAGCCCTGAAGGCAATCACGGATTGTGTACGCGACTTCAATGAAGGTAAGAAGAGCGAGAATAACCTTCTCGACCTTGCTGTGAAAGCAGCCCAACTTCGTTGTACACTGGGTGAGATATCAGATGCCTGCGAGGAAATCGTAGGTCGTTATAAAGCAGTAATCAGAACTATTTCAGGCGTGTATTCATCAGAAAGCAAGAACGACACAGACTTTGAGAAAGCCTGTGCGTTGACAGAAGAGTTTGCAAAACGTGAGGGTCGTCGTCCACGTATCTTCGTAGCGAAGATGGGTCAGGATGGTCATGACCGTGGTGCAAAGGTCGTAGCAACAGGTTATGCTGACTGTGGCTTCGACGTGGATATGGGACCACTGTTCCAGACTCCTGCTGAGGCAGCACGTGAGGCTGTGGAGAACGATGTGCATATCGTTGGTGCTTCCAGTCTTGCAGCTGGTCATAAGACACTCATTCCTCAGTTGATTGAAGAACTGAAAAAGCTTGGACGTGAGGATATTATGGTCATTGCAGGAGGTGTTATTCCTGCTCAGGATTATGACTTCCTCTACAAGGCTGGCGTCGCTGCAATCTTCGGTCCTGGTACCAGTGTGGCAAAAGCAGCCTGCGAGATGATGAAGATACTGCTCGACGAATAGTAGTATGATTCAACCAGACATCGTCCCTTGCATCGACAGTGGTGTGGGGGACGATGATTCTAAAAACCAATATATGCTATACATTACACTACCCGACAAACAGGTCAGACGACTCTCTTTCTATTTAGCCATGGAAGAATACGTGGCGAAACACGTGAAAGCAGATGAATGCTTCTTCATGTGGCAGGTAGAGCCCACTGTTATCTTTGGGCGTAACCAACTCATCGAGAATGAGGTGAACCTTGATTTCTGTCGTAAGCATCATATTCAAACTTATCGGCGGAAGAGTGGAGGTGGTTGTGTGTATGCAGATATGAACAATGTAATGTTCTCATATATAACCAGTGAAGAGCAGGTGGGTTTTACCTTCAATCGTTATATCAACATGATTGTGCTGATGTTGCATAAACTGGGAGTCGATGCATCTGCATCTGGACGCAATGATGTAATGATTGGCAACAAAAAGGTGTCGGGTAATGCCTTCTACAAAATCCCTGGTCGTAGCATCGTACATGGTACTATGCTTTATGATACGGATATGCTGAAGATGGCAGGAGCCATCACTCCACCAACGACTAAATTGATCTCGAAAGGAGTGAAGAGTATCCACCAGCATGTGGACTTCCTGAAAAACCATATCAATATTAGCCTGCCAGAATTCATGGACTTTGTTCATCATCAACTTTGTGATAAGGATTTCATGCTTAGCGAGCAGGATATTCAGGAGATAGAACAGATCGAGAAAGGCTATCTTTCCGATGAGTTTATCTATGGTAAGAATCCTCGTTCTACGCTGATTAAGAAACGTCGTATTGAGGGAGTGGGTGAGTTTGAGGCACACATCGAACTGAAAAACGACATCATCAAGAATATCAATTTGATGGGGGATTTCTTCTTGATAGGTGATCTTGATAAAGGGCTACTTGACAAACTGAAGAATGTTCCTTTGGAAGTTGGAGCACTCAATCGTATCTTGCCCGACCGTATTGATGATATTATCATGAATCTCATGAAAATCGACTTTATAGAATTACTTACAGAATAAGTAGAGCCTTATGGAAAACAAAAAGACTTGTCTCTATGACAAACACGTAGCGTTGGGAGCCTTCATGTCCCCTTTTGGCGGTTTTGATATGCCTATCCATTATACGGATATCGTAGACGAGCATCTGGCAGTGCGCCAGCATTGTGGTGTCTTTGATGTCAGTCACATGGGTGAGGTGCTTATCACAGGTAAGGACGCTGAACGTTATGTGAACCATATCTTCACGAATGACGTGCGAGGTATCCCCGTTGGTAAAATCGTCTATGGTATGATGTGCTATGAGGATGGCGGCGTGGTGGATGACCTGTTGGTTTATAAGATGGCGGATGACCGTTTCTTCCTCGTTATCAATGCTTCTAATATCGATAAGGACTGGGCATGGATTCAGCAACAGGCGACAGACTTTGATGTGACTTTAGAACATCAGAGTGACCAATATGGTGAAATTGCCATTCAAGGTCCTGAGTCCGAGAAGGTCATGGAGCAGGTGTTATCCATCCCTTGTAAGGAACTTGCATTCTACACGTTTAAGATTATGGGGGAGGTGATTGTGTCGAGAACAGGTTATACGGGTGAGGATGGTTTTGAGATTTATGCCTCAGCCGACTATATCAATACTTGCTGGGACAAACTGATAGAGGCTGGTATTAAGCCTTGTGGACTTGGTTGTCGCGATACGTTACGTTTTGAAGTGGGACTGCCTCTCTATGGTGATGAACTGTCAGAGACAATCACCCCCATCATGGCAGGACTTGGAAGTTTTGTCAAACTCGACAAAAAAGAGTTTATCGGTAAAGAGGCACTTGCTGATCAGAAAGCAAAAGGACCAGCAAAGAAACTGGTGGGTATTGAATTGCGCGATAAGGCGATACCCCGTCACGGCTATCCTGTATTGAAAGACGGAGAGCAGATTGGTGAAGTGACGACTGGTTATCACACGATATCTACAGACAAGAGTGTGTGTCTTGCCCTGATTGATACGAAATACAGTGATTTGCTGACAGAGGTACAGATACAGATTCGTAAGAAGGTATTTCCTGGTTTCGTATGCAAGAAACAGTTCTATAACAAGAATTACAAAAAATAAAACGATTAAATATTATGGCAAAAGTGATTGAAGGACTCTATTACAGTGAGTCGCATGAGTATGTGAGAGTAGAAGGTGACTATGGTTTCATTGGTATCACCGATTATGCCCAGAATGCCTTAGGCAATGTGGTGTATGTTGACTTACCTGAGGTAGACGACGAGGTAACTGCTGGGGAAGAGTTTGGTGCCGTAGAGAGCGTTAAGGCTGCCAGCGACTTGATGTCACCAGTCAGTGGTACTATCGTAGAGGTCAATGATGCACTCGATGATCAACCAGAATTGGTCAACCAAGATGCCTTCGCTAACTGGATCATCAAAGTGAAGATGAGTGATAAGAGTGAACTCGACAATCTGATGGATGCCAAAACATATTCAGAATTCTGTGAGAAATGACCTATAAGTACTTTCCGCATACCGAGGATGACCTGCAGGCAATGTTGGAGAAAGTGGGCGTGAAGGGTCTCGATGACCTCTATGCCCAGATACCTGAGAGCATTCGTTTCAAGGGTGACTATAAACTTCCATCTGAGATGAGCGAGATGGAGGTGCGTGATGTCTTTGCAAAACTGGGCTCACAGAACAAACAACTCACTTGCTTCGCAGGCTATGGTGTCTATGACCACTATATGCCGTCTGTTATTCCTCAACTACTACAGCGTTCTGAGTTCCTGACTTCCTACACCCCATATCAGGCAGAGATATCACAGGGTACGTTACATTATATCTTTGAGTATCAGAGTATGATGGCGGAACTTACAGGCATGGACATCTCTAATGCTTCGATGTACGATGGTACGACGGCTACGGCTGAGGCAATGATGATGGCGGTGGCTGCTGGTAAGAAACAAAACAAGGTACTCGTCTCAGAGACTTTGAATCCGAAGACCCGCGAGGTGCTTGACACTTACGCCTTCCATCAGGGTATCGAGTTGGTAACGATACCTATGAAAGACGGTGTGACCGACCGTTCAGCGCTCAGTGCTCAACTCTCAACGCTTGAAGGTGTCGCTGGTGTGATTGTACAGCAGCCGAATGTCTATGGTATCGTAGAGGACTTTACGGGTATCGCTGACGCCTGTCATGAGCAGAAAGCACTCTTTATTGTGGATAGCGTTGCTGCCGACCTTGCCGTACTGAAGACCCCAGGCGAGTGGGGTGCCGACATTGCTGTAGGCGATGGTCAGTCGTTAGGTATTCCTATGCAGTTTGGTGGTCCGTATGTAGGATATATGTGTTGTACGGAGAAATTGATTCGTAAGATGCCGGGTCGTATCGTGGGTATGACCAAAGATAATCGCGACCAACGTGCCTTTGTATTAACCCTTCAGGCTCGTGAACAGCATATCCGTCGCCAGAAGGCTACGTCGAATATCTGTAGTAATCAGTCATTGATGGCACTCTTCGTCACCATCTATTGCTCACTGATGGGTAAACAAGGACTGAAAGAGGCTGCCCAGTTGTCTTACGCTGGTGCTCACTATCTTTGTGACGAACTTCAGAAGACGGGTCGTTTCCATCTGGTTTACGACCAGCCTTTCTTCAATGAGTTCTATATGAAGTACGATGGTGATGTGGATGCGTTGTATCAGCGTTTTATCGATGCTGGATTCTTGGGCGGTGTGAAGTTGGATGATGGTATCCTGTTTGCCGTTACTGAGAAGCGTACGAAAGAAGAAATTGATAACCTCGTAAAGATTGCTGCCTTATGAATAATCGACTCTATGGAAATTTAATTTTCGAACTCTCGAAAGAGGGACGCAATGGCTACAGTCTGCCGAGGAATAATTATGGTACCTATGAGATACCTGCTTCGATGAAGCGTTCGGAAGATGCACAATTGCCTGAATGCGATGAACTGACGGTAGTGCGCCATTATACGAACCTCTCGAATAATAACTTTGGTGTGGATACGGGCTTCTATCCTTTGGGTTCCTGTACGATGAAATATAATCCCAAGATCAATGAGGAGATGGCTGCCCAGCCACAGTTCCAGAACCTGCATCCGCAACAACCTGCTAACACCGTAAAAGGCGCGTTGGCATTGGTTTCACTCTTAGAACAATCGCTCTGTGCGCTCACGGGTTTGGCTCATTTCACCTTTAAGCCCTACGCTGGTGCACATGGTGAGTTGACGGGTCTGATGGTTATTGACAACTATCATCGTTCTCGTGGTGATATGCAGCGTAAGAAGGTGATAGTGCCTGACAGCGCTCATGGTACCAATCCTGCCTCTGCTGCTGTTTGTGGATTGGAGATTATCGAGGTGAAATCGGATGCTCAGGGTCTGGTTGATTTAGAGGATTTAGAACGTCTTGTTAGTTTAGAAGGTCCTAACATCGCTGCTATGATGATGACCAATCCCAATACGCTTGGTCTTTTCGAGACGCGTATTCCAGAGATTGCGAAGTTGATTCACGATGTAGGTGGCTTGATGTACTATGACGGTGCAAACCTCAACCCGATGCTGGGTGCGTGTCGCCCTGGTGATATGGGCTTCGATGTGATGCATATCAACCTGCATAAGACGTTCTCAACGCCTCATGGCGGTGGTGGACCTGGTGCTGGTCCCGTAGGTGTTCGCGAGGGATTACAAGAGTTCTTCCCTTTCGTATCGCCCTATCATGGTAATTATGGTGTGATGATGCGTGCCTATGCCTATATCCTCTCTTTAGGGCGTGAGCAGATCAAGGAGGTAGGTCCGTTGGCTGTACTGAATGCTAATTACATCAAAGAGAGTCTGAAGGATGTCTATGAACTGCCCATCGATGGCTTGTGTTGCCATGAGTTC
This sequence comes from Prevotella sp., assembly GCA_045225255.1. Lineage (GTDB taxonomy): Bacteria > Bacteroidota > Bacteroidia > Bacteroidales > Bacteroidaceae > Prevotella. The sequence continues at coordinate 15,791 of JBGVBD010000093.1, forward strand.
GTGTTTGATGGTTTGAAGGATAAGTCTACAGGGGTTACAACAATGGATGTAGCAAAGCGCTTGCTGGATTATGGCTATCATGCACCTACGATTTATTTCCCGTTACTCTTCCATGAGAGTCTGATGATTGAGCCAACGGAGAACGAGAGCAAAGAGACGCTGGATGGCTTTATCGCTGTGATGCGCAAGATTGCCGAGGAAGCAAAGACCAATCCTGATGAAGTGAAGTCTGCGCCACACACCACGCCTATTGGACGTGTAGATGATGTCCTCGCTGCCAAGCATCCCGTTACGACTTATCGCCAAATGGCTCTTAGCCCCCTAAGTTAGGGGGATGGGGGTATGAACAAGCATAAAAGACTCTAATTATGAGTGGAAATAATAATGTGGGTCATTCAGACCCCCAACCCCCTAACTTAGGGGGCTCATGTGATCTGATTATCATTGGTGCGGGTCCTGGTGGATATCGTGCCGCTGAATATGCTGCACAGCAAGGTTTGAAAGTTGTCATCTTCGAAGGTGATGAGGTAGGCGGTACCTGTCTGAATGTCGGTTGTATTCCTACGAAAACCTATGTGCATAGTGCCACTTTTGCTGAGGCTCGCGAACGTATGGCAACCGTAGTACCTCAATTACGGAGTGGGGTAGAGCATATTCTTTCGCATCCTAATATCACGTTGGTGCGTGAAAAGGCAACTTTTCCTTTAGACATTCAAGCCCCTAATATCATCATTGCTACAGGTTCAGAAACTAAATGGCTGCCCATCAAAGGTATTGACGATCCTCGTGTGGTGGATTCTACAGGTTTGCTGAACCTTGATACCTTGCCTAAGAAACTCTGCATCATTGGTGCAGGTGTGATAGGCATGGAGTTTGCCTCGATCTTCCATCGTTTCGGTTCTGAGGTGACGGTAATAGAGTTCCTGAAGGAGTGCTTGCCCGCCCTTGATAGTGACATTGCCAAGCGCTTGCGTAAGTATCTTGAAAGGCCACGGGTAGGCGACGGCACGTCGGGAATGAAACAGGGTATCACCTTCCAAATGAAGACTGCTGTAGAGAATATCGCCGACCTTGATGCCGATGTCGTTTTGATGGCAACAGGTCGTAAGCCTCGTGTACAGCCAGACTTTGCAAATGCAGGCTTTGAGTATGATGAACGCAAAGGTATTACTGTCGATGCCAATTTCGAGACGACCGTCAAGGGAATCTATGCTATTGGTGATGTCAACGGTAAACAGATGCTTGCTCATGCTGCAGAGATGCAGGCTGTTCATGTTGTGAACCATATATTAGGTAAGCAGGATGCTATTCGCTTCGACATCATGCCTGCTGCCATCTTCACCGAACCCGAGGCTGCTTGTGTTGGTCCTACGGAAGACCAGTTGAAAGAGCAAGGTATCGCCTACGAATGCCACAAGTCTTTCTGGCGTGCTAACGGTAAGGCGCAGGCGATGGGAGCGACGGAGGGAATGCTGAAACTGTTCACTTCTTCAGATGGTCTGATTATTGGTTGCCATGCCTATGGTGCCCATAGTGCCGATATCGTACAGGAAGTCAGTGTGCTGATGTGCAAGAATACCACACTCAGTGAGTTGCGTGATATGGTACATATCCATCCCACGCTCGGTGAGATTCTGGTGTCTTTTTAATACCCTTTTTATCTCTTTAGCTTCTCTGCACAAACGGGGCAGATACCTTTGACGATATATTCCGTCTCTTCCTGTATAAAACCAGCAGGCAAGGGAACGGCAGGGATGCGTACATGGGTGAGACAATAGGTGCGATGACATTCGCTACAAGTCAGATGGACATGCCCTTGACACTGGCGTGTATCGTCTAAGTGACAGACACAATATTTCTGCGAGCCTGAGCCGTCGTCGATGTCATGCAATAGGTGGGCATCAGTCAGTAGTGTAAGCGTACGGAACAAAGTAGAGCGGTCTACTGTCGGCATCTTTTCCTCAAGGTCACCCAGACTGAAAGCATCGTGGAAACCATGACGAATCTGTCGCCAGATCATCAGTCGCACTGCCGTTACGCGGATGCCCGCATTGTCGAGTACTTGTTCGTCGGAAATATCCAAGTGCATTGTCATCTCGTTTTTTGATAGTGCAAAATTACGAATAAGTGAGAAGAAAACCTAATTTTATTTGAGTTTTCTCGAACGAAAGTAATTTCGAGACTTGTCTCAAAGATACAAATTAGTGGGTAAAGCGCAAAATAATTCAGCCTTTTCTTATGTGTCGAGGTAGATGAGGGCACTCATGATGTAATCACTGACGAAGAGTCCTTTCCTCGTGAGGTGAAGATGAGAATCATCAAGTGCCAACAGACCATCGTCAATGAATCGTTGTGCTTCTTGCTGGCAATAGGTTTGATACTTTTCCTTTAGACGATTGAGGTCGAGACCTTCACGGGTTCGCAATGCTACAGTGATGCAATCATTATAGTGGGTATCATCGTCAAGCATCTCTCGTTCGCAGGGGCTCTCGCCTTTCTCAATAGCATCTATATATTGGCGGATGTCGCTGACATTCCATGAACGGCTCTTTCCGTCATACGAATGAGCGGCAGCACCGAGTCCGATATAGGGAACGTCTTGCCAATAACTGCTGTTATGACGGGAACGGAAACCACGCTTGGCGAAGTTCGAAATCTCGTAGTGCTCATAGCCGGCAGCAGTAAGTCGGTCGATGAGCAGTTCATACATCTGTCGCTCTAATTCCTCAGAGGGAAATGCTTCTCTTAATTCTAAATTCTTAATTCTTAATTGGTAGAGTGGAGTTCCCTCTTCTATCATCAGACAATAGGCAGACAGATGTTCCACATCCAGCGCGAGGACGGATTCAATGTCGTGTTCCCAATCTTTTAATGTCTCATGGGGAAAACCGTACATCAGGTCGACGCTGATATTCTGGATACCTGCATCGCGCAGCCGTTTGACGGCAAGAGATACTTGTTCTGCTGTATGACGGCGATGGAGGAAACGGAGTCGCTCGTTGTCAAACGTCTGTGCTCCCATGGAGACACGGTTGATGGGAAGTTGCGACAGCGTCGCAGCATACTCGACAGTGATGTCATCGGGGTTGCATTCAATAGTGATTTCTGCATTTTCAGCCACCTTATTATATATATATACCGCCTCGAAAAGTTGCTGCAGTTGTTCACCAGTCAACTGACTTGGTGTACCACCCCCGAGATAGATGGTATCAATGGTCTTACCTCTTACGTCTTCCTTTTTACTTCTGATCTCTTGGCATACCGCATCCACGTATCTTTGTCGCCACTCCAGCATGGTGGTGGAGTAGAAACCGCAATAGATGCAACGGCTCGCACAGAAAGGAATATGGATGTAAATACCTGCCATTTCGTAGACAAAAGTACTAATAAAGTTTAATATTTGAAAGAAATTTTAGGTTTTTCGCATGAAAATGTCTACCTTTAGCGTCGCTTATAAAAAAGTACACCTAAAACATTAAAGATATGAAAGTATATCAAACAAACGAAATCAAAAACATCGCACTGCTTGGCAGTGCGGGTAGCGGCAAGACGACTCTTGCCGAAGCAATGGTCTACGAAGCTGGCATCATCAAGCGCCGCGGTAGCGTAGAGAGTAAGAACACCATGAGCGACTATTTCCCTGTTGAACAGGAATACGGCTACTCGGTGTTCTCTACTGTTTTTCATGTAGAGTGGAATAACAAGAAGCTCAACATCATCGACTGTCCGGGTTCCGATGACTTCGTGGGAGGTGCTATCACTGCCCTGAACGTGACCGACCAGGCTGTTATCCTCATCAATGGACAGTATGGTCCTGAGGTAGGTACGATGAATGCGTTCCGCAACACGGAGAAACTGAAGAAGCCTGTTATCTTCTTGGTTAACCAACTCGATCGCGACAACTGTGACTTCGACCAGATTCTGAATCAGTTGAAGGAGGTTTATGGTAACAACTGCGTTCCCGTTCAGTATCCTATCGCCACAGGTGCTGGCTTCAACAGCGTTATCGACGTGCTGCTGATGAAGAAGTACTCTTGGAAGCCCGAGGGTGGTGCTCCCATCATCGAGGACATTCCTGCCGACCAGTTGGATAAGGCAAAGGAGATGAAGGCTGCCCTCGTAGAGGCTGCTGCCGCTGGTGACGACACACTGATGGAGAAGTTCTTCGAGACCGAAGACCTTACCGAAGACGAGATGCGTGAGGGTATCCGCAAGGGACTCGTTACACGCAGCATCTTCCCCGTATTCTGCGTTTGTGCAGGTCGTGACATGGGTGTTCGTCGTCTGATGGAGTTCTTGGGCAACGTGGTTCCTTTCGTCAGCGAGATGCCAGTCATTAAGAATGCTGCTGGTAAGGAAGTTCCTGCTGATGCCAGTGCTCCCACATCCCTTTACTTCTTCAAAACGGGTGTTGAGCCCCATATCGGTGAGGTACAGTATTTCAAGGTAATGAGTGGTGTTGTGAAGAGCGGCGACGATCTGACCAATGCTGACCGTGGCTCGAAGGAGCGCATGGGTACACTCTATGCCTGCGCTGGTGCTAACCGTATTCAGGTTGACGAACTGAAGGCTGGTGATATCGGTTGTACTGTGAAACTGAAAGACGTGAAGACAGGTAACACCTTGAATGGTAAGGACGTTGACAACAAGTTCGATTTCATTAAATATCCTAACTCTAAGTTCTCTCGTGCCATCAAGGC
>JBGVBD010000094.1:0-7275 GCA_045225255.1 Prevotella sp.
CGAGGGCTTTCTATCACTCGTTCCACAGCCTGTCATACCCCCATAACAAGCCCTCGAACGAGGTGAAGGAGGCATTCCTTTACCCCCCAAACAAGCCTTGGAACAACCGATAGAAGGCATTCCTTTGTTTGCGAAGAATAAATATACAAAACGCGTCAGAATTATATGCAGTTTTATGTTTGCATTGATTTTATTTGTCCCAAGCCTTGGAACACTTCGAAAGTAGCTTACATTCGACCCGTTTGAAGGCTTTATTCATGTCAAAAAGAGGCTTTATTCGGGTTGAATTTCCTTTCGCGCGTACGCGCGCACTGAAAAGTTTTAAAATCAATGTCACCGTCGTCACAACGTAACACTCATTGATAATCAGAGAATTACGCGTGACATTAAAGTGACATTAGTGACAACAAATGGCGTTTTTACAACAAATTTGTACAAAAAACGAGTAAAAAAGTGGCAAAAACTGGGCTAAAAAATGCACTTTTTATGAGATACCCCCTACCTATCCCATAGATAGGCGGCACCTTTCGACCCGTTTGCTGCGGGGTATCGAGGGGATAGGCGGCACCTTTCTCATAGAAAAGTGGCGGGTACTGCAACTTTTTGGCTATTTGTTACGTCTAATAGATAAAAGAATAACTTAAAATAAGAGAATGTGTATGAAAAAAGCAGTATTACTGATTGTCTGTGGAATGATGGTTCTGACAGCATGTAGGTTTAGTATGAATGGTTTGGAAACAATCAAACCGAGTGATAACATCGTCAAGAAAGAATATAAACTCGACAAGTTTACGGAAGTGTCCATCCATGTGATGGCGCAGGTAAAAATCGTTCATGATGAAACCAAAGACGGTCTTGTAGTATTCTCTGCCCCAGATAATTACATCGATTTGTTTAAATTTGAAAGCAAGGACGAGACATTGGATATCAAGTTTGCAAAAGACAATGTCAATATCGAAGGAAATAACATCAAGATGACAATCTATACCGCCGACTTGCTGAAGATTAACAACAGCGGTGCTGCCACCGTATCACTCGACAAACTGGATACAGACACGCTGGAAGTGATTAACTCAGGTGTAGGTAGTTTCAGTCTGAAGAAGATTTTGGCAGACAAGGTGTATGTTAAATGCAGTGGCGTGGGCGACATCACGATAGACGGCGAGACGCTCGATGCAGAACTGTCATGTAGCGGTGTGGGCAACATTGATGCCCAGCACCTGAAGGCACGCAACGTCAACGCCAGCGTTACTGGCGTAGGTGGTATCTCATGCTATGCCTCTGAATCTATCGACGGCAAAATAACAGGCGTAGGAGGACTCAAATATGCTGGTCATCCTAAGAAAAAGAACCTGAACAAGCACCTGACAGGCGGTATATCAGAAATATAAGATTATAGTTCCAACGGCGTATAGTCCAATCCCCATACTTTGGCAACTGCCTCGTAGGTACACTTGCCATCCACCATATTGACACCACGAGCCAAAGAACGGTCATCGCGACAAGCCTGTTGCCAACCCTTGTCCGCCAAGGCGATAGCATAGCGCAGCGTGGCGTTGGTAAGGGCAATGGTAGAGGTATTAGGTACGGCGCCCGGGATATTGGCTACAGCATAATGGATGATGCCGTCAATGTCATAAACGGGTTCGCTATGCGTAGTGGGATGCGATGTCTCGAAGCAGCCACCCTGGTCGATGGCGACATCTACCAATACCGTTCCCTTTTCCATCAGCGAAAGCATATCCTTCGTAATCAGTTTGGGTGCAGCATCGCCAGGGATGAGTACAGAGCCGATAACCACATCAACGGTTGGCAGTTCCTGACGGATGTTATGTTCTGATGAATAGAGTGTATGCACATTGGCAGGCAACTCGGCAGCGAGTTGTTTCAGACGGGGCAGAGAGACATCGGTAATCGTGACGTCAGCACCCATGCCGGCAGCGATACGGGCAGCAGCCTCGCCTACCGTTCCACCACCAAGAACGAGAACCTTAGCAGGCTTCACACCAGGAACACCAGCCATCAACTTACCCTTGCCACCCTTGGTTTTCTGAAGATAATAGGCTCCGTTCTGTGCTGCCATACGTCCAGCGACCTCACTCATCGGGATGAGCAATGGTAGTGCACGATTGTCAAGTTCTACCGTCTCATAGGCGATACACGTAGCACCGCTCTTCAGCATCGCATGTGTCAGTTCCTCCTCGCAAGCGAAATGGAAGTAAGTAAACAATACCTGTCCCTTGCGTACCAACGGATATTCGGGGGCGATAGGCTCCTTCACCTTCACAATCATCTCTGCCTTGGCATAGACATCCTCGATAGTCGGCAGAATCTGTGCACCGACCTTCTGATACTGCTCGTCGCTGAAACCACTGCCCTCCCCTGCAGTATGCTGTACGAAGACCTGATGTCCACGTCTTACCAACTCGGCAACACCTGACGGCGTCATGCCCACACGATTCTCATTGTTCTTGATTTCTTTGGGAACTCCAACTATCATATCATTTCGCTTTTAGTTAATACACAATAGATTGATGTCGCAAATATACACATTATCTGTGACATAACCAATCTTTTACCCCGTTTTTTATTTGCATATCCCAAAAATTCTTCGTACCTTCGCAGCCAATATGAAGAAGAAACATTACTTGATCGGAATCATCACCGTTGTACTCGCGGCTTGCGGAAGCGGTGCAGGCGGGGGAATCTTCTCCAGCGGTAGCATCGATATGGATGAGGCGAAGGCAACGAAAGCAATACCTATCGTCAACGAGAACAACGCCCCCCAGTGTCAGATGAACCTACAGGTGAAATACATGAAGGGCGATGACGAGGTGGCTAAGAACATCAACGACGCCATCACGGAACGACTATTCCAGATGACAAACCTGACGGTGCAACAGGCAGTCGATTCGTTTGCCAACTACTACACCCACGAGTATCAGAAGAACATGGCGCCGCTCTATCGCGAAGACCGTGGCGACCAAGCGAAGCGTGCATGGTATGAATACCGCTATACCATTGAGACGGATGCCAGAAGGGGCAAGGACGACTGCATCGTATATACCATCGACCTCGATATGTTTGAAGGCGGTGCCCACCCCATCCATCAACAACTCGTGATGAACTTCGACAAGAAGACGGGTAAGCAAATCAAACTCGAAGATATCTTCGTACAGGGTTACCAGTATCCGTTGAACGACCTGTTGATGGAGGAACTGAGAAACGTCACAAAATGTAAGTCGCTCGACGAACTGCACGAGCAGGACTACCTGTTGACAATGGATATCTATGCGCCGCAGAACTTCATCTTGGGCGACGACGAGATTACCTTCATCTATAATCCCTACGAGATAGCACCCTATTCGAAGGGGAATACGGAGTTGAAACTGTCGTATTCGAAATTGGAAAAATTGATGAAATAACGGTTAACGGTTAAAGGTTATAGGTTAAAGGGAATGGAGAGGATATTCAAATATTTTCCGGAATTATCGGAGGAACAACAGCGACAGATAGCAGCACTGGATGCGCTCTATCGCGACTGGAACGCGAAGATCAACGTCATCTCACGTAAGGACATCGACAACCTCTATGAGCATCATGTGTTGCACTCGATGGCAATAGCGAAGATCATCAACTTCCGTGCAGGCAGTAAGATTCTCGACTTCGGCACGGGTGGCGGTTTCCCTGGTATTCCCCTTGCCATCCTTTTCCCAGAATGTACCTTTAAACTCATTGACGGAACGGGTAAGAAGATTCGTGTAGCACAAGAGGTTTGTAATGCCATCGGATTAAAGAACTGTCATCCAGCACATCTGCGTGGTGAGGAAGAGAAAGGGAAATACGACTTTATCGTAAGTCGTGCCGTGATGCCCCTGCCCGACCTGATGAAGATTGTGAAGAAGAACATCGCGAAAGAACAGCGTAACGCCCTGCCCAACGGGGTGATTTGTCTGAAGGGCGGCGACTTACAGGCGGAGACCTATCCGTATCGTAACATCGTGGAAATCACCGAGATTAGCACTTTCTTCCAAGAGGAATGGTTTAAGGAGAAAAACATCATCTATCTGCCATGCTGAACGTCAAGAGAATTGAATGTAATATGTTGCAGGAAAACTGCTTCATCGTGAGTGACGAGACCAACGAGTGCGTCATCATCGACTGTGGGGCATACTACCAACACGAGCGCGATGCCCTCTGTAACTATATCAAAGACAACGGTCTGAAACCCGTCCATCTGTTGGCGACCCACGGACACCTTGACCATAACTGGGGCAACCACGCCATCTTTGAGGCGTTCGGTCTGAAGGTAGAGTCGATGAGCGAGGATGCTTTCCTGATAGAACACCTGAACAAACAAGGCGAAGACCTGTTTGGCATCCATCTGGAAGAGGAAGAAGCCCCCATAGGACACTACTTCACGAAAGACGAAGAGATTCATTTCGGCAGTCATACGTTCACCATCCTACATACGCCAGGACATACGCCAGGCGGTTGCGTCTATTATTGTGAGGCAGAGAAAACGGCATTCACAGGTGATACTTTGTTTCGCATGAGTATCGGACGTACTGACTTCGAAGGTGGCAGTTGGCAACAAATGATGGGAAGTCTGCGAAGGCTCGCCGAACTTCCCACAGATACCACGTTCTATTGCGGTCATGGTCCCCAGACAACTTTGGCTGAGGAACTGCAATACAATCCCTATTTGAGATAAAGTTTTCGGATTCTGAGTTTATAGTTATCCAGATATTCGATACGCATCACCTTACGGACATCATCGTCAGTAGGGGTAAGTGCCAATGCTACATGTCCCATCGTACGGCGCAGATTGATTTCCACACACGGATGCAGGAAGCATCCGTCACATTCCACATTCCTCATTCCACATTTCTCATTCCTTACGATCATCATGTCGATGCCAAAGGGACCACGATAGTTGCCTAACGATAACGTACGACATATCTTCTGTTGGATGGTATCAAGCAAGTCGAGAGACACATAGCGACTCATCATCTCACGCTTGGTCTGCTCTGTGGCAAGGATATTTCCCGTATACGCACCATTGGCAGTATGAAACAGTGAGAGACCGAGATAACGGATACCTTCATTCGTCGCCTCAAACTCCATACCGAAATCTTTCACCTTCTGATAGTAAGGTTCTGCCATCACCCCACCCTGACTCGCCAACAGGTTGCGCAGCCATCCGCGATGATAGTCGTTCAGTTCACCCTCGATAAAACGGATGCCACGACCACTGGAACTCCAAGGGGCTTTCAATACCAAACGGGGATGTAACAACAACTGATGCATGACTGCCTCTTCCGATTCACAGAGCACCGACTCGCCTATCAGTCCTTCGCCTTGCAATTGACGCAATAAGACGGCGGATGTCTGTCGATGGGATAACTGGCGTATCTCAGCAATAGCCGTTTCCGTAGGCAACAACGTCTCATCTACCCCAGCCCTCAACAACTGATGACGTAAGGCGGCATCCCATCCCCAAGGCTCTACGGCATCAATAGGAAGGTTAGCCAACTGATGTTTCGTCACATAATCCACCTGACACTTCCGTCCTCTGGTGGCTCTGCGGAAAGCCCGTGCAGCATAATCGACATCCTCTACCAACACGAAATCGCCCTCCGCTGCCCACAAAGCAGGCAGGAAACACAAGTCGGCACGCAACTGTCTTCCCGCATGCGGAGCGGTGAAGTTGGTCAAGTTGCTTGCCAACGCAATGTCATGTTCAGGGTTGAAAATATGTAATGTTGCCATAAACAGGTTGCCTTAAATAGAATGCAAAAATACAAAAAAATGATATAAAACAAGAAAAAACACTCATTTTTACAAGATTTTGCTATCTCTGCTTTGCAATTAGCAAAAATATTAGTACCTTTGCATTCGTTTTCAAACATTATTATAATAATGGAGGCTTTTTTCCGTACGCATCGATACTTAGTAGAACACGTGAATGCCCCCGTTCATCGCACCCTGATGGACGAGATAGACTGGAACGACCGTTTGATTGGTATTAAGGGTACACGTGGCGTTGGTAAGACGACTTTCCTGTTGCAATATGCGAAAGAGCATTTTGATGTTCAGGATAAGCAATGTCTCTACATCAACATGAACAACTTCTACTTTCAGGAGCGTGGTATTGCCGACTTTGCAGGAGAGTTCTATTACAAAGGCGGACGCGTACTGTTGATTGACCAAGTATTCAAACAGCCCGACTGGTCGACGGAACTGCGTCGATGTTACGACGAGCATCCGGGGCTGAAGATTGTCTTCACAGGTTCGAGTGTGATGCGTCTGAAAGAAGAAAACCCCGAACTGAACGGTATCGTAAAGAGTTACAACCTGCGCGGTTTCTCGTTCCGCGAGTTCATCAACCTGAAGACAGGTAACACTTTCAAGCCCTACACCCTTGATGACATCCTTCACAACCACGAGCATATCATCAAGCAGATTCTACCCAAAGCCTCCCCCAATAAGTATTTTCAGGATTACATCCATCATGGTTTCTATCCCTTCTTCCAAGAAGATCGTAACTACAGCGAGAACTTGCTGAAGACGATGAACATGATGACAGAGGTGGATATCCTGCTCATCAAACAGATAGAGTTAAAGTACCTCACCAGAATCAAGAAACTGTTCTACCAACTGGCAGAAGAGGGTCCGAAGGCTCCGAATGTCAGTAAACTCGCCAAACAGATCGGTACCAGTCGTGCCACCGTGATGAACTATATCAAGTACCTTACCGATGCCCGTCTGTTGAACATGATTTATCCTGTGGGCGAGGACTTCCCCAAGAAGCCTGCCAAGGTGATGCTTCACAACTCCAACCTGCTTTATGCCATCTATCCCATCCATGTGGATAAGCAGACAGCGATGGAAACGTTCTTCGTCAACTCACTGTGGAAGGACCATAAGGTGAATCAGGGTTCACGCGATTCCGTCTATATCGTGGACGATAAACTGAAGTTCCGTGTATGTGATGCTGATGCGCATAACAAGATGAGATATACACCCGATACCATCTATGCCCGTTATAATACGGAGATTGGTAAGGACAATCAGATTCCCTTGTGGTTGTTGGGATTTTTGTATTAATCGATATAACGAAATAACGTAATAACGATATAACGAAATATATTTTTAATTTACTAAACAAATGGCTAAAGAAAAGAAATTTATCACCTGTGATGGTAACGAGGCTGCGGCTCACGTGAGCTATATGTTCTCGGAGGTAGCTGCTATCTACCCCATCACCCCGTC
>JBGVBD010000095.1:0-2964 GCA_045225255.1 Prevotella sp.
AATGACTATCCAGGTGACTACCTATACCGATGGCACCACGAGCAAAGCCAAGGTCATGAAATAAGGTGTGTGGATAGAACAATCCTACATTGTAAGATAACTTATATAATTAACATTATTAAACAATAACAAATCAGTTTATGAAGAAATTGTTTTTATTCGTTTTTGTCATTGCAATTGCTTTGCAGGCCATGGGAGCCGACATTGATTTAGCGACTGCCAAGTCCAGTGCTCAAAGGTTTGCCGCTTCAAAGATGGCCCAAGGCCATTTTATGAACCCGTCGAACATTGACATGACGTTGGTGAAACAGGAAATGAATAGTGTGAAACCAGGTACCACAGTGTATTACATTTTTAACACTGCCGACCATTTCTACATCATTTCAGGTGACGACCGTGCGCCAGAGGTGCTTGCCTATGGTGACCGTCCGTTGGATGAGAAACGCATTCCTGCCAACATGGGGCACTGGCTGGCCAATTACAAGGGACAGATGGAGTATTTGCAGGAGCATCCTGAGTTGGTTATTAGCAACAAATTGAACGAGCCTACTCGTGTCGCAAGTGTGGCTCCGCTGCTCACGGCCATGTGGGATCAGCAGGAACCCTACTACAACCATTGCCCTGTGTATAATGGCAAGTTCTGTGTCACTGGTTGCCCTGCCACTTCGTTGGCAATGGTGTTCTATTACTGGAAATATCCTGTAGGCCCCACTCCTGCTGTTTCGGGTTACGACAGTTACGATTTCCAAGTCGAGCCTCTGCCTTCCATCACCTTTGATTGGGACAATATGATTGACGACTACCTGAATGGTTATACTGATGCCCAGGCCGATGCTGTGGCTTGGTTGATGCGTTACATCGGTCAGGAAGAGGAGATGGATTACTCCCCAACCGGTAGTGGTGCCTATGGTAGCGATATCTTGCGTGCAGTGAAATTCTTTGGTTACAACTCCAGTATGGCTCAACTTTACTACAAGTATTCCTACAGCGACAGTCGCTGGGTTGGCATGATTCAGGAGGAGTTGGCGAACAACCGCCCCATTGTGTATTGTGCTTACGATAGTAATGCTGGTGGCCATGCCTTCAATGTCGATGGCTATGATTCAACCAACGATACCTACCACATTAACTGGGGTTGGAGTGGCGATGGCAACTGCTATTGCGTGCTCAATGACTTCACTGACGGTCACTACACGTTCGATGACAATCAGCAGATGATTATCGGTATCCAGCCTCCTTATATGGGACCGACTATCGTGCCCAGTGTCAAGAATATGGCTATCGAGTCCTATGCCGAGAAAACTGCTACCGATGTTCTCACGGTTTACGGCTATTATCTGGAGAATGACGTGACGTTGACATTGAATGATCCTAATGGCGTCTTCTCGATTGATGCTGACCATGTGTCGTTGAGTGATGCGGATGCTGGCAAAGACATCAATGTGACCTATTCTCCCCAGGAACTGGGTACGCACAGTGCAACCATCACTATGCACAGCGAGGGGGCTGAGGATGTGGTGGTTAACTTGACGGGTACCTCTATCTTTGAAACTCATAATCCCGTAATGCTCGATGCAAATGAAGACTATATCAAATTAACCGAATTCCGTGCCGATTGGACAGACGAGACGCCTGCTAAGAATGTGGAGAGTTATACCTTGGAGGTGAAGAACAAATCGATTATTATGGAGTTGGGCGAGGCCGACTTCAGTGACTGCTATTTTCAGAGCTCTAGTGTCATTTCACATTGGCAGGACTACTTCCCTGAGGGTTGGGTTTACAATGGAGATCAGTTATTTACTGGAAACGGTTGCATCCAGTTGGACTCAGAGGGTGAAATTCTCACACCCGAGTATGATCTGGCTGGCTATGACAAGATTACCGTTAAGATAAAAGCCAAGAGTTATAAATCATGGTATCACTCAGGTATTACGATCTCGACCAGTCTCCAGTCAATTCACGTTGATCTGGAACCCAATTTTACCGACTACGTGTTTGTGCTTGACTGTGCCGACGTAGACCAGGTGTCCATCAAGGGTGATGATTATCCGAACGACTATGGATCGATCGCAAACATCCAAATCCTAGCAGGTGATGCTAGCGAGCCTTCAAAACTCAAAGCCGTCAACGAGGAAGGAGATGCCGATTATCGCTTGATTACCGGTATTACCCCCGACAAGTTCTACACTGTAAGGAACTTGACTGCTGGCGGCACATACTTCTACAGAGTAAAGGCCCACTATACAGATGATAGTTGGAGCTCATGGAGCAAAGCAAAGACCGTGACTCTCTTTGGCGAAGGCCATGGCTTCGCTCCTGGTGATGTGAACCACGATAGCAATGTTTCAATTGCTGACGTGACCGCTCTCATCGACTTGCTGCTTGGCGTTGGTGACGGTTGCGCAATCTGCGCCGATGTCAACGGTGATAACAACGTATCTATTGCCGATGTGACTGCGTTGATAGATTTGTTGCTGCAAAGTGCTAATTAAACTATAACGTTTCTAATGACCGCAAGGCTCAGGCATCCAAATGTGATGTCTGAGCCTTGTTTGATTTGTACGAAAAGCAGTGAGAGGCAGTGCCATCATGGTATTGCCTCTCACAAGTAAAGGTGTTTAAAATGATTTACTTTATTTCCTGGCCCATGAGGAAGGTCCTCGCGATGATGGGAGTGGTGTAGGAGTAGGGGATGAAGTCAATCGAGGGGATGGGCTCGGTGATGAAGAAGTTGGCGATTTTGCCCTTGGCGATGCTGCCGTAGTCCTTGCTCAAGTCCATGGCAGCTGCTGTGTTGATGGTAGCGGCGTTGATGGCCTCAGCAGGCAACAGACGCATCTTGATGCAAGCCAGTGAAACGACAAACTTCATGTCACCGCTAGGCGTGGAACCGGGATTGTAGTCACTGGCAGTGGCCACGGGCAGACCTGCCTCAATCATCTTGCGGGCGGGAGCAAACGGCAT
>JBGVBD010000096.1:0-115108 GCA_045225255.1 Prevotella sp.
TTCCATACGGCAGTATGTGGAAGACCGTCGGTGAACCTCGATACCTTTATGGCTACACCAGAACATGTGAAGGAGTTGTTTGTCCGCTATGGACAGGATGCCGACGTGTGTGTTGTGGAAGGTATGATGGGACTCTTTGACGGTTATGACCGCGACAAAGGCTCTACGGCAGAGATAGCCCGTGTGTTGGATATCCCCGTTATATTGGTAGTCGATGCAAAGTCGGCAGCCTATTCAATGGCACCATTGCTCTCGGGCTTCATCCATTTCAATAAGGATGTCCGCATTGTGGGTGTTATTTTTAATAAGGTAGGAAGCGAACGTCATTATCAGATGCTTCAGCAGGTGTGTGATGACTTGCAAATTGAATGCTTGGGTTATCTACCTAAGTCAGTTTCCTTAGAACAGGATTCCCGCTATTTGGGATTGGATTTCTCGACCATTAAGCCCCCTAAGTTAGGGGGATGGGGGTCTGAAATGGCATCATTGTTTCGAATAGATATAGACAGATTGTTGCAAATTACAACATGTTCTTCGTCCAGACCCCTGTCGTCCCCTAACTTAGGGGACATAAAGACTCTGATAGCACGTAATGACGAGTCGTTTTCCTTTCTCTATCAAGAGGTAATAGACTCGTTGGATGAAGTGGCATTCTTCGATCCAGAGACGGAAGTGCCGAATCTGGCGGATGTCGATTTACTCTATCTGCCTGGCGGTTATCCAGAGAAACATTTAGAGGCATTGGTTCGAAATGAAGCCTGTCGTAAGGCTATCAAGGAATATGCAGAACGTGGTGGACACATACAGGCAGAATGCGGTGGTATGATGTATCTCTGTGAGTCGATAGTTACGGATAAGGGCGAATATCCGATGTGTGGGGTGTTGCCTTATAAAATTACGGCAAGGAAGGCAGACAGGAAGCTATCGTTAGGTTATCGCCGCTTCATGCTTGACGGCAAGGAATACAGGGGACATGAGTTCCATTATACGCAGTTCTTGGGTGAGATGCCAAAGAGTATCACGCAGGTCTATAATGCGAAAGGTGATGCGGTAGATACACCAGTGTTCAGATATAAAAATGTACTGGCAAGTTATACACACCTATATTTAATTGATAAAAAGTAACCCTTTTATTTTGTCAATTGATGAAATAGATGTACTTTTGTATCGCAAAAGAGATTCGTCATTTGACGACAATAGATGAAAAAGATTGTTACGGATATGATTTTGATGATGATGTCGGTAGGTGCAATGGCACAAACAGACACCATTACTACTCTTACTCATCAGTTGGAGGGTGTTACCATTACGGAGACACTACGCAAACGTACTGTTACTAGTACGGCACCAGTATATTTGTTAGATCGCAAAGACATGCTGACGATGGGTGTGACGGACATTGCCGATGCACTGCATCGACTGCCTGGTATCACTTTACGTGACTATGGTGGTGCAGGCGGCATGAAGACCGTATCCGTGCGTGGCTTCGGTGCCAAGCATACGGGTGTGAGCTACGACGGTGTGATGCTCTCTGAGTGTCAGAGTGGTGAGATAGACCTCTCGCGTTACTCGTTGGATAACGTAGGTAATCTCTCATTGGTGATTGGTGACAATGATGACATCTTTATGCCTGCCCGTCAAGTATCAACACCTGCTGTACTGAATATCCTGACTATTGGACTGCCTACAGAGGACACTCGTCCGCATCTTACTACGCAGGTGAAGTTAGGCTCTTTCGGTTATGTCAGTCCCTTCATCCGCTACGAACAGAATCTATCCGACAAGTTCGCATTCAGTGCCGTTGGAGAATATACCTATGCAGAGAACGACTATCCTTTTGAACTGTATGACAAAACGGATTATCGTACCAACAGTAGGATGAGCACTGGACATGGAGAGTTGAACTTTATGTGGAATGCTAATACCTTAAACCGCTTGAGTGGTAAGGTGTACTATTATGATAATGCCCGTCAGTTGCCAGGAGTAGTGCATTATAATACCAATCTGTGTAAGGAGTCGCTTCACGATCAGAACTTCTTCGGACAGTTGCGCTACCAGACACATAATCGTTCGGGGTGGTGGTTGGAGTGGAACGCTAAGTTTAATTGGCATGCCTCTGTCTATGAGGACCCCCTGATTTCCAACCGTAACAACGACGCCAGTTACTGGCAACGGGAGGCCTATACCTCAGCAGCCGTACTCTATGCACCTGATGGTTATTGGGCTTTTGACTATTCGGCAGACTATGCGTTCAACAACTTGAGCGGTTCTTCCCCAAGGACTGTCAACACTCGTCCTTACCGTCATACCATCCTTCAGTCTGCGACAGCCAGATTCCGCAACACACGGTTGACAGTGTTAGGTCGCCTCCTCTATTCACTCTATCTAAATGATGCCAAAGATGGAGCGAGTGCGCGGAACATGCGACGGCTATCACCATCGCTTTCCTTGTCGTACAAACTGTTGCAAGACTACAATCTTTTTGTACGCGCTTCGTATAAAAATATCTTCCGATCACCCACTTTCAATGAGAGTTATTACTTCCATTATGGCAGTACCGACTTATTACCGGAAAGTACTGATCAATATAATCTCGGCATTACCTATGCCGACAAACTGTCGGAGCAAACCACCTTCCAAATCACCGTTGACGGTTACTATAATCATGTGAAGGACATGATCGTCGCCGTCCCTTATAACATGTTTATATGGACTTGTATCAACGTGGGGAAAGTCAAGGTGTTGGGACTTGATGTGACTGCTAACAGCCAATGGCAGATGGCAAAGAACCAGAAACTGAACTTGTCGGGCAGTTACAGTTATCAACGTGCGGAGAACCGTACCAATCCCGAGTCGCCATTCTATAAGTACCAGATAGCCTATATCCCGGAGCATTCTGGCTCTGTCGCATTGGGTTGGGAAAACCCATGGGTGAATCTCACTCTACACGGTTCTGGCATCTCCAGACGTTGGGCGAATAATCAACATAATGACGGATCGATTGTAGATGGTTATTGGGACATGGGACTCACGGCTTGGCATACGTTTCAATGGGGATGCCAGAAGTTGGAGGCGCGTTTTGACTTGAAGAACCTCTTTGACTCACATTATGAAATCGTACATTTCTATCCCATGCCGGGACGAAGTTGGCAAATATCTTTTAAATATTTAATATAATAAAACAATGAAAAAGTATCTTTTAAGTTTGATGATGATGGCGATGGGCTCAGCCCTCGTAACATCATGTTTGAGTGATGATGACAACAAGAACAAAGACCCTGAGGTAGTAACTGTAACCTCGGGCGTGTATGTGGTGAACAATGGTACTTGGAATCAGAACAACGGTAGCCTGACCTATTTCGACTACGAAACACTGCAAGCACGTCAGTTGTTAAGCGGAGCCAGCGGTCTTGGTGACACACCTAACGATGCCTTTACCAATGGTGACACGATCTTTGTTGTAGGATCTACAGAGAACACCATTTTCGTGGTTGACAAGAAAAACTTCAGCATTATCAAGCGTATCAGTACCACTGAGACGATGGGTGAGGCAGAAGGTAATACTCCACGTCACATCACGGGCTATGGTAACAATATCTACTTTACTACCTATGGTGGATATGTTGGTATCATCGATGCGAAGACACTGACAATGTCAAAGACGAAGTATCAGGTAGGTTCTGCTCCAGAAGGACTTGACGTGGGAGGTAGTGTCAGTGAACCTGTCCTCTACGTGGCTAACAGTGATTACGGCTATGGTAACGCCTCTATCTCTAAGATTAACTTGAACAGCGGAAACGTTGAGGAAATTAAGAACGAGAAAATTCGTAACCCTCAAGAGATTTTCGCTATCGGTAACGAACTGTTTATCCTTGACTGGGGATACTACGACGAATCATGGAACCAGAAAGAAGCAGGTCTCTATTTTTACAACAATGGTAATGTGACGAAATTGATTGCAGATGCTACAGGTATGGCTATCGGTGCGTTGTATCTTTATAATGAACTCGTGGGCTATCAGTTCGTCACCTTCAACAATCCTTATGGATGTGAAAAACCGACTTACAGTACGCTTAACACATACACTGGTCAGACCAGTAGTTTAGTTCTCTCTGGTGAGCCCAGTGGTGCTGAGATATTCAGTCCTGCTGCCATTGCCATTGATCCTATTTCTGGCTATATCATCATTGCCTCACGTCAGAAAGATCCTGATACGGGTTATGCAAGTTATACGTTGCCTGGTTATGCAAATATGTACACTACGAATGGAGAGTATATTAAGAATACCCATTTCGAGACAGGTATTGAGCCTCACATGATTGGCTTTACATTTACTAAACAGCTTCTTCAGCAGTAATGCGTAAAGTCCTCATATTAGGATTATTAGCCGTATGGCTGTCTTCTTGTGGGAACCGAATGGGGTTCTCACAGGAAGACGGTGATACGTTGCATCTGAAATACTCTACACTGCTCTCTATCGTCAAATATGACGGATATACAGAGGTGGATATCCGTAACCCGTGGAAAGAGGGTAAGATTCTGCATTCCTATATCCTCGTTCCGCGTGAGGCACAGATGCCGGAACAACTGCCACATGGTACAATTATCCGTACCCCTGTGGAACGTTCCGCTGTATTTACGACAGTACATTGTTCGTTACTGACAACATTGGGACGCGGTGAGAATATTGTAGGTGTCGCTGATCTGAAGTATATCAAGATTCCGTATATTCAGGAAAAGGTGAAGAATGGACGTATTGCCGACTGTGGCAATGGTCTGAGTCCTGTGGTGGAGAAGATTATCGAAGTAAAGCCCGAAGTCATCCTGCTGTCGCCCTTTGAGAACAGTGGTGGTTATGGTAAACTGGAAGATATCGACATCCCTTTGGTGGAGTGTGCGGAATATATGGAAAATTCGCCACTGGCTCGTGCGGAATGGATGAAGTTCTATGGAATGCTTTTCGGAGAGGAAGAGAAGGCGGACAGTCTCTTTGCGGTAGTTGACGAGAACTATCATGCGTTGAAGACAGAGGCAGCGAAAGCAGGACAAGGTCTTTCCGTCTTGATTGACAAGATGGTGGGTTCCGTCTGGTATGTGCCTGGTGGCAGAAGTACCATCGGACAGATGGTGAAGGATGCCGGAGGACGCTATCCTTGGGCAAACGATGACCATAGCGGCAGTGTATCCCTTCCTTTCGAAGCAGTCTTGGAAAAGGCTGGTGATGCGGAGGTCTGGCTCTATCGGTATAATAGTGACCATCAACAGACCTACAAGGAACTGCTGAGTGAGCATCGTGGTTATAACCAGTTGCAGGCATTTGCCGATCAGAACGTCTATTCCTGTAATGTAGAACAGACCCTGTTCTACGAAGAGTCGCCTTTCCGTCCTGACTGGTTGTTGAGTGACTTCATTCAGATACTGCATCCTAATATGGCAAACAAAGTACCATTGAGATACTTTGTGAAAATTAATAATTAGTAATTAATAATTAGTAATTGAATAGGGGAACGATATATTGTATAGGACTGGCGTTGGTCATTGCCGTGTTGTTTGTACTCAACTTGGTGATGGGTTCCGTCTCTATTCCCGTCGAGGAAACTTTTCGTATCCTGATGGGAGCGGATGACGTGAAGCCGTCTTGGCAGTATATCATTCTCGATGCTCGTCTGCCACAGGCACTGACAGCAATCCTCTGTGGCGGTGCCCTTGCTGCCAGTGGATTGTTGCTTCAGACCGCCTTTCGTAATCCATTGGCGGGTCCGAGTATCTTCGGTATCAACAGTGGGGCTGGGTTAGGTGTTGCTTTGGTGATGCTGTTCTTGGGTGGAAGTATCTCTGCTGGTTCTGTCAGTCTCTCTGGTTTCGTTGCCGTCCTTGTTGCCGCCTTTGTCGGAGCGATGCTGGTGATGATGCTCATCTTCTTTTTCTCTACCATCGTCCGCAATCATGTGATGCTGTTGATTATCGGTATCATGATTGGTTATATCTCTAATTCCGCCATCTCACTGCTTAATTTCTTTGCGACGGACGAGGGCGTGCGTTCCTATATGGTGTGGGGCATGGGTTCCTTTGGTGGTGTCTCGATGAAGATGATGCCGGTGTTTGCCAGTATCACGTTGTTGGGACTGGTAGGAAGTCTGTTGCTCATCAAACCCTTAAACGCCTTGATGCTGGGCGACCGCTATGCGGAGAATTTAGGCATCAATATCATCAAGACACGCAACTGGCTATTGATCGTGACAGGTATCCTGACAGCCATTACGACGGCATTCTGCGGTCCTGTTGCCTTTATCGGACTGGCTGTACCTCATATTGCCCGTCTGTTGCTGACGACGGATAATCACCGTTCTCTGCTTCCTGCCACAATTCTGATGGGTGGTGTGATTGCCCTGTTGTGTAATCTCATCACGATTCTGCCAGGTGAGAATGGTGTCATTCCCTTGAATGCTGTCACCCCGATTATGGGTGCCCCAGTCATCATTTACGTCATCCTAAAGCGTAAGTAATTGTATAAAAAGTAAAAAATAAACAAGTTTATTTTGTTCTGCGGTTGGTTTTCATTAACTTTGTAGCCAAAATATCAAAACAGAATGGAATATACGTTATTTAAGAACCGTAGTTATCGTGGAGTCATCTCTGCGGGATTCGGTCTATACTTTACCCATTTCCGCCTCTTCTTCAAGGCATCTTGGATCATGGCACTGTTCTATGCGGCTGTCTTTGCGGCATTAGGTACTCTATGTGTGATTAAACTTCCTGCCATCTCGGCAGAGATTATGAAACAGACCGTCGTACAGCATCAAGAGTTGTCTGTAGCGACAGCACAGGAATACTTGTTGTTGGGAGGTGCTATCATCATCTTGACGTTGTTGTATATCATCGTCGAGGCATGTACCTTTGCTACTGTGTTGAATAAGTTGAAAGAGCATCAGGATACGGATACGATGACGGTTCCTGCGAAATGGTTCAGTATTTGCAGAAAACTGATGGGACGTACCCTGAAAGGTTATATCTTCAGTCTTCTCGTCATATTGGTTCCCGTACTAGTTCTCACAGGACTGATCATCACGTTGTTGAAATTTGTCGCCCTTGCACCTGTCACACTGACTACCACTTCCTTGATTCTTGCTATTGCCATCATATTGTTGGCATTCCCATTAGTATATGTGGCAATGAAATACATACTGAACAAGGGACAGGCTTATTTCTCGGTCTTGTCGAAGTCTTATGGTACAGGTCTTCGTCATTGGGGACATATCTTCACGACATGTCTGGTGGCTGGTATGATAGTCAGTATCCTGGTGGGACTGTTCTGTCTGCCTATCATCATTCTGACACAGGCGCATGTACTGGCACAGGAAGGTTATCTGAATGGCGATCCGTTAGGGATGCCTGACTATGTCAATCTACTGACGATCGTGACATTCTTCATCACAGGTTTTATCCTGGTGTACCTGTATATGCCATTGTTATTGGTTTATTACTATATGTATGGTTCCATAGAAGCCTACGAGAAAGAAAAAGCAAATATTAAAAACGAGATATGAAAAGACTATTGTTTATCGACCGTGACGGAACGATTATCGAGGAACCTGCCGACGAGCAGATAGACTCTTTTGAGAAACTGAAATTCACGGAGGGTGTGATTCGTAACCTTGTCTTCATCCGTCAGCGTCTGGACTTCGAATGGGTGATGGTGAGCAATCAGGACGGACTGGGTACGGCATCCTTTCCTGAAGATACCTTCTGGCCTGTGCAGAACTTCATCTTGCAGACGCTGAAGAGTGAGGGTGTGGAGTTTGACGATATCCTCATCGACCGTCATTTCCCTGAAGATAATGCTCCGACACGCAAGCCGAATATCGGTTTGGTGGAGAAATACCTCAACAATCCTGAATACGATATCGCCAATAGTTATGTAATTGGTGATCGTGATACTGACCGCCAGTTTGCAGAGAATATCGGTTGTAAGTTCCTACAGTTAGGTAGTTGGGACAAGATCGCAGAGACACTCTTTGCAGGTGAACGCTATGCGGAAGTGAAGCGTACCACCAAAGAGACGGATATTGAGATCAAGGTTTGTCTCGACGGTACAGGCAAGTGTGATATCTCTACCGGTCTGGGTTTCTTCGACCACATGCTGGAACAGATTGGTAAGCACGGTATGATGGACTTGACGATACATACCAAAGGTGATTTGGAAGTCGACGAGCACCATACGATAGAGGATACTGCCATCGCGCTCGGTGAGTGTATCCTTCAGGCATTAGGTGACAAGCGTGGCATTGAGCGTTATGGCTACTGTCTGCCGATGGATGACTGTCTGTGTAGTGTCGCCCTCGACTTTGGCGGTCGCCCATGGCTTGTATGGGATGCGGAGTTCCATCGTGAGAAGATTGGGGAGATGCCTACGGAGATGTTCCTGCATTTCTTCAAGAGCCTCAGTGATGCCGCTAAGATGAACCTGAATATCAAAGCGGAAGGTGAGAACGAACACCATAAGATAGAAGGTATCTTCAAGGCACTTGCCCGTGCACTGAAGATGGCGGTACGTCGTGACATCTATCATTACGAGTTACCCAGTACGAAAGGATTATTGTAAAGCGAATCAGGCATGAGGGAATTAAAGTGGGGATTCATCGGTTGCGGTGAAGTGACGGAAATCAAGAGTGGACCAGCCTTCTCGGCAGTGGAAGGTTCCAGCGTGGTGGCTGTCATGAGTCGTACGGAAGTGCGTGCCCGTACCTATGCCGTCAAGCATGGTATCCCTCGATGGTATACTGATGCCCAGGAACTGATTGACGACCCCGAGGTGAATGCCATCTATGTGGCAACACCGCCTTCCAGTCATGCGACCTACGCCATCATGGCGATGAAGGCAGGTAAACCCGTTTACGTAGAGAAGCCGTTGGCGGCATCCTATGAAGACTGTGCCCGTATCAACCGTGTGAGTGAGGAGACGGGGATGCCTTGTTTTGTGGCATATTACCGTCGTTACCTGCCATACTTCCAGAAGGTGAAGGACATCGTGAACAACGGGGTGATTGGTAAGATGGTGAATGTGCATGTGCGCTTTGCCGTTCCCCCTCGTGAGTTAGACTATAGTAAACCGAAGGAGTTGCCTTGGCGCTTACAGCCTGAGATAGCGGGAGGCGGTTATTTCTATGACCTTGCCCCTCATCAGTTAGACTTGTTGCAAGACATCTTCGGTGTGATTGTCGAGGCACGTGGTATCTGTGCCAATCGCGGAGGACTCTATCAGGCAGAAGACAGTGTGAGTGCCTGCTTCGAGTTCGAGAACGGACTGCCGGGCAGTGGCTCTTGGTGTTTCGTTGCCCATGAGTCAGCAAGGGAAGATCGTATCGAACTGATTGGTGACCAGGGGTCGGTGAGTTTCTCGGTATATGACTATGCACCCATCCGTTTGCATACGAGTGAAGGGAATCAGGATATCAGCATCCCCAATCCGCCGTATGTGCAATACCCGCTGATTAAGAATGTCATTGAACACTTGCAGGGCATCAGTGTCTGTGAGTGTACTAGTGTGTCAGCAACACCTGTCAACTGGGCGATGGACCGTATATTAGGAAAATTCTGATGATCAAATATTTATTCGTCATATTGCTGTTAGGTCTGGGAATAGAAGCGAGAGCCGATGATTCCATAGAGGCAGAGAAGCCAAAGAAAGAGAGTTGGCTTCAACGTACCCTTCGTAACTTTACTGAGATTGACGAGAACTATGTAGAGCCCCAGCATTACAACTGGTCGGCAATGCTTCAGGCAACCTATAACTACGACATCTATAAGTTGGCGTCTGACGGTCAACACAAGCAGTCGTTGACCTTTGCACCGGAACCCAGTCTGAAGGCTGGTCCGTATTTCGGTTGGCGTTGGGTGTTCTTGGGTTATACGTTCGACTTGAAGAACCTGGATTTCGGTTCCAACAAACAAGGTTTTGAACTGAGTTTCTATGCCGCACAGGTGGGTGTCGATCTGTTTTGGCGTCGTACAGGTAGTGATTACAAGATACGTGATGTAGAATTAGGCGACAATGTGAAGAATGAACTCTTGGAAGGACATGCCTATGATGGTCTGAAGGTAGGTATCACGGGCGTCAACGTCTATTATATTTTCAATCACAAGCGTTTCTCTTATCCTGCTGCCTTTGCCCAAAGCACCTGTCAGAAGATTAGTTGTGGCTCGTGGATGGCGGGTGTAGGTTACCTTTCCAATAGTCTGTCGTTCGACTATAAGAAATTGGAGAGACTGGTGATGGAAAAGGGAGATGCCACTGTGAAACTCGATAGTAGTCTGATGTTCAACGAGGTGAAATACTTCGATATCAATGCATCGGTGGGCTATGCCTATAACTGGGTGTTTGCCCGTAATTGTCTGTTTTGTGCGAGCGCATCGTTGGCGCTTGCCTACAAGAACTCACAAGGTGAGACCGCCACAAAGGAAGAGAGAGGCTTCGACTTCAAGAACTTCAATATCGATGGTATTGGACGCTTCAGCGTCGTGTGGAACAATACCCAATGGTATGCAGGAGCGAGTGCCATCATCCGTTCCTATAACTATCATAAGTCACGTTTCTCTGCCAATAATATCTTTGGCAGTCTGAACTTCTACGTAGGATATAATTTGGGTAAACGAAAACGATATAAGCAAAATCAATAAAACAAAAAGAATATGGAAATACCTGATTTCATGAGTTATGCCAACAAGTTTTCTCAATCGGATTTCGTTGAGAAGATTTCCCGTATTGCCAAACGGGCTGGCTCAAAACTGGTGTATGCGGCATTAATTCTGTATTATACCTTGCAGAGCGACAAGGTGAGTAAGACGAACAAGGCGATGATTATCGGTGCCTTGGGTTATATGATTAGTCCGTTGGACGTGCTGCCCGATGCGATTCCCATCGTAGGACTTTCCGACGACCTCGCCGTACTCATCTATGTCTTGAAGAAGGTATGGACGGAAGTCGACCCGGAGATACAAGAGAAGGCAAAGGCACGTCTCTCTAAGTGGTTCGACGATGACGAGATTGAGGAGATTCACGATCTCTTTAAGGAAGATTAAAGTGGAATGACCTACGAGTATGACATTCGGGTATTCCCTCAGGTGGCTGTCAACGAGCAGTCGCTGAAGGCTTTTGTTGCCGAGGAGAAAGGACTGGATGTCCGTACTATCACGCATCTGCGTATCCTTCGTAAGAGTATTGATGCCCGTCAGCGTACTATCTTCGTCAACCTGAAAGTACGCGTCTATGTCAACGAGATGCCGGAAGATGATGGCTATGAGCCTATCGATTATCCTGATGTATCAGGGCGTCCGCAGGTGATTGTCGTCGGTGCAGGTCCTGGCGGTCTCTTTGCTTCTCTTAGACTCATCGAACTGGGTTTGCGTCCCATCCTCTTGGAACGGGGTAAGGATGTGCATGAGCGGAAGAAAGACCTCTCGATGATTACCAAGACGCAACAGGTGGACCCAGAGAGCAACTACTGTTTCGGTGAGGGTGGTGCCGGAGCCTATTCGGATGGCAAACTCTATACGCGCAGTAAGAAACGGGGTAATATCGAGAAGATCCTGCACGTGTTCTGTCAACATGGTGCTTCCACCAATATCCTTTCCGATGCCCATCCTCATATCGGTACGGACAAGTTGCCACGTGTCATTGAGAACATGCGTAACACCATCATCCGTTGTGGCGGTGAGGTTCATTTCCAAACGAAGATGACCCGTTTGCTTCTTGAAGGCAATCGAGTCGTCGGCTGTTTAGCAGCCGACAAAGAATTCCGCGGTCCCGTGATTCTTGCCACCGGTCATTCCGCCCGTGATGTCTATCGTTATCTGGCAGCCGCGGATATTGAGATGGAAGCAAAAGGTATTGCTGTGGGTGTCCGTTTGGAACACCCTTCCATGCTCATCGACCAGATACAGTATCATAACAAACAGGGTAGGGGAAAGTACTTGCCTGCCGCCGAGTATTCCTTCGTGACACAGGTCAATGGGCATGGTGTCTATTCCTTCTGTATGTGTCCTGGCGGCTTCGTGATTCCTGCGGCTACCGATAAGCAGCAGATTGTCGTCAATGGTATGTCACCCTCGAATCGTAATGGTCAGTGGAGCAATAGCGGCATGGTCGTAGAGATTCGTCCGGAGGACGTTCCCGAAGTTATCCCGTTATCCCGTAATAACGATATAACGAAAAGCGATTTACCGAAAAGCGATTTACCGAAAAGCGATGCTTTAAACGTCATGGCTTTCCAAGAGCAACTCGAACAGAACTGTTGGCAACAGGGAAATATGAAACAGACGGCACCTGCCCAACGGATGGCAGACTTTGTCAATAACCGTTTGAGTTACGACCTGCCGAAGAGTTCCTATGCCCCTGGTTTGATATCCTCGCCCTTGCATTTCTGGATGCCTGAGATGATTACCAAACGCCTGCAGGAAGGTTTTAAGTATTTCGGCAAACATGCACACGGTTTCCTGACCAATGAAGCCGTGATGATTGGTGTGGAGACACGTACCTCTTCGCCGGTACGTATCATAAGAAATACGGACACGCTGATGCATGTCCGTATTCAAGGTCTTTTCCCCTGTGGCGAGGGTGCCGGCTATGCAGGTGGCATCGTCTCGGCAGGAGTAGATGGTGAGCGTTGCGCCGAAATGGTGGCACAGTTCTTAAATGAGAAATGATTATTTCTCACTTCTCACTGCTCACTTCTCATTTAATCGCGATCTTATCTACACGCTTCTGATGGCGTCCGCCCTCAAAGGTTGCCGTGAAGAACTCATCCATGATCTTACGCGCCATATTATTGTCGATGAAACGACCTGGCATCACCAGTACGTTAGCATCGTTATGCTGACGGATAAGATGTGCTATCTCGGGAATCCAACACAGACCGGCACGTACCTGCTGGTGCTTGTTGAGGGTGATAGAGATACCCTCACCACTGCCGCAGATGGCAATACCGGGATATACCTCGCCGCTCTCGATACCCTCAGCCAGTGCATGACCGAAATCGGGATAGTCGACAGAGGCGTCACTCCATGTACCGTAGTCCTTATAGGGATATCCCTTCTCTTCCAGATACTGAAGCACGAATTTCTTCAAAGGGTAGCCTGCATGGTCGCAGGCTACACCAACTGTCTTAACTTCCATAATTCAAATAATTAGTAATTAGAAATTAGTAATTAATAATTACTTAATACTTAGAAGCTTTTTAACTTGTTCGTAAACATTCTGACCTGTATAACCGAGTTTCTCGTCGAGCACCTTGTAAGGAGCAGAGAAACCGAAACTCTCAAGACCCCATACGGTACCGTCGGCACCTACCAGACCTTCGAGGTTCACGGGCAGACCAGCGGTCAGACCGAACTTCTTCTTACCTGCGGGCAGTACGCTCTGCTGGTATTCCTTTGACTGACTGCGGAACAGACCCTCAGAAGGAACGCTAACGATACGTACCTTGATACCATCCTGACGGAGCAGGGCAGCACCAGCCTCTAAGGTAGATACCTCAGAACCGGAAGCCAGCATGATGACGTCATAGTCGGCATCACTTCCAGCAACGATGTATGCACCCTTCGTAGCCTGGTTGTAGTCATTACCCTCGGGCAGCATGTCGATATTCTGACGAGAGAAGATGAGGGCAGTCGGGGTATCGATGTTTTCCATTGCCATACGCCAGCAGACGGTTGTCTCTTCGGCATCGGCAGGACGCAGTACGAGAACAGAGTTCTTGCCACTGTGGTTCTTCAGTTTTTCCATCAGACGGATCTGTGCCTCTTGCTCTACGGGCTCGTGGGTAGGACCATCCTCACCAACGCGGAAGGCATCGTGTGTCCAGATGAACTTCACGGGCAGTTCCATCAAGGCAGCCATACGTACGGCAGGCTTCATATAGTCAGAGAATACGAAGAAGGTACCGCAAGCAGGGATGACACCACCGTGCAGAGCCATACCGATACAGCAGCATGCCATGGTCAACTCAGCCACACCAGCCTCGAAGAAAGCACCACTGAAGTCACCGCGAACGATGTCCTTGGTCTTCTTCAGGAAGCCGTTGGTATTGTCAGAGTTGCTCAGGTCGGCAGAAGCACAGATCATGTTGGGCACCTGCTCAGCGAGCACACCGAGAACGGTAGCCGATGCGTTACGGGTAGCGCAACCAGCCTTCTGTTCTACCTTCGTCCAGTCAATCTTCGGAGCCTTGCCGCTGAACCATTCTTCCAACTGCTTGGCCTGTTCGGGATGACCCTTTGCCCACTCAGCCTTGGCAGCATAACGCTCAGCCACGATCTTCTTCAGTTCCTCAGCACGCTTAGCATAGAGTGCCTGTACTTCTGGGAATATCTGGAATGGATTCTCGGGATCAGCACCGAGGTTCTTCATCGTGTTGATGTAAGCGTCGCCACCGAGAGGAGCACCGTGTGTAGCGCAGTTGCTCTCGTATGAAGTACCGTCAGCCTTACGGGCACCCTTACCCATGATGCAGTGACCGATAATCAGACTCGGACGCTCTTTCTCTGCCTGGGCGTTCTTGATAGCCTCACGGATCTGGTCAACATCGTTACCATTGATCTTCTGAACATACCAGCCCCATGCCTCATACTTCTTGGCAGTATCCTCGCAGGTGACCACCTCTGTACGTGTAGACAACTGGATATCGTTGGCGTCGTAGAACATGATGAGGTTGTCGAGACCGAGGTTACCGGCAATACGACCAGCACCCTGTGAAATCTCTTCCTGTACACCACCGTCTGAGATATAAGCATAGATGGTCTGACTCATCACGTCACCTAACTTAGCCTTCAGGAATTTAGCGGCGATAGCAGCACCTACGGCGAAGCAATGACCCTGTCCCAGCGGACCAGAGGTATTCTCAATGCCGCGCTCAATCTCGCGCTCGGGGTGACCGGGAGTCACTGAACCCCACTGGCGCAGGTTCTTCAGGTCCTCTAAAGTGAACTTGCCGATGAGGGCGAGTTGGCTATAGAGCATCGGAGCCATGTGACCGGGATCGAGGAAGAAACGGTCGCGTCCCTCCCATGCGGGATTCTCGGGGTCATACACTAAGAACTCACTGTAAAGCGTGTTGATGAAATCAGCACCGCCCATAGCACCACCAGGGTGACCAGACTTTGCCTTCTCAACCATCGAGGCAGCCAGGATACGGATATTGTCCGCTGCCATGTTCATAATCTTGTTGTCGTTCATAATTAAAACCTTTAATTATATTATTATATGTGTTATATTCTGTTGCACAAAAAGCATTTGCAAATTTACTCATTTATTTTCACATTCCCACCATTTCTTTGGAATATTTAGCAAAAACACAAAAGTTTTTTGTACCTTTGCCCACAAACCTGACAAAAAACCGTATGAAAAGACTGTTTTCCTTGTGTATTCTCGGGTGCCTCGCCATCGTTACGACAGTGGCAGAGGAAGTACCGCAGATTGCCAATGTACTGGCAAGAAAGACCACCTCGCTCAACGGTGAGTGGCATTATATCGTAGACGTGCAGGAAGAGGGCTATTACGACTATCGCATGAATCCCACACCTTGGGGATTCTTCCGTAATGCCAAGCCACAGAAGCCAGAAGACCTGATAGAGTATGATTTCGATAAAGCACCAGTGATGCAGGTGCCTGGCGACTGGAATACGCAGGACGAGCGACTGTTCTTCTATGAGGGTACGGTATGGTTTGAACGCACGTTCCAGTGGCAACCGAATGGCGACCACCGTACGCTGCTTTATTTCGGTGCCGTCAACTACGAGGCAATTGTCTATGTCAACGGACAGTTGGCAGGGCGGCATGAGGGTGGTTTCACCCCTTTCAACTACGACGTTACCGACCTGTTGCAACCAGGTGATAACTTCGTCGTCGTGAAGGTCGATAACAAACGTAGGGCAGAGAATGTGCCTACGCAGATTTTCGACTGGTGGAACTATGGCGGTATCACACGCGATGTCCTGTTGGTCGAGGTGGAACCCCTGTATATCGAGAACTACAGTCTGCGCGTGAGTGATTTGAAAAACAAGGAACTGTCCTTCACGGTGCAATTGAATCGTAAAGAGGCATGGAAACAGGTCTTCCTGTCGATTCCCGAACTGAACATCAAAGAGAAGTTCATCACCAATGAAGACGGTCGCATCAACGGTATCGTCTACTTAAAACACGCTAAACTGAAACTATGGTCCCCCGATCATCCGAAATTGTATCAAGTAGAGTTATCGTTAGGCGGTAGTAGTGTGATGAAAGACGAGATAGGTTTCCGTACCATTGAGACACGTGGCAAACAGATACTGCTCAACGGCAAACCTATCTTCCTGTGTGGCATCAGCATCCACGAGGAAAAGCCCTTTGGCGGCGGTCGTGCCAATAGTACTGCCGATGCTCATACCTTGCTCTCATGGGCGAAGGAACTTGGTTGTAACTACATACGTCTGGCACACTATCCCCACAACGAGTATGCCGTACGTGAGGCAGAGCGCATGGGACTGCTCGTATGGTCGGAGATACCTGTCTACTGGACCATTGCATGGAACAATCCCAAGACTTATCAGAATGCCGAACGTCAGTTGACCGATATGATCCGTCGCGACCAGAACCGCGCGAATATCATCGTTTGGTCCATCGCCAACGAGACACCGCACAGTGCGGAGCGTGACGTGTTCCTCAGTCGTCTCGCCAAGCATGCCCGCCAGTTGGATAATAGTCGTTTGATTTCGATGGCGATGGAGGTCACCTCGGCTTCCAACTATAAGAATCGTTTGCAAGATAATATGAACGAATATGTGGATGTCATCTCGTTCAACCAGTATATCGGATGGTATCGTGACGTCAATGATGCTCCGAAGATGGAGTGGGAGATACCTTACGATAAACCAGTCATTATCAGTGAGTTCGGTGGCGGTGCTAAATATGGACTGCATGGCGCCAAGAACCAACGGTGGACTGAAGAATTCCAAGAGAACCTCTATCGTGAGAACATCGCCATGATTGAGAAAATCGACGGTCTGGCAGGCACCACACCCTGGATATTAAAAGACTTCCGTTCGCCTCGCCGTGTCCTCGACGGCATCCAGGACTACTACAACCGCAAGGGTCTCTTCTCTGACCGTGGTGAGAAGAAGAAAGCCTTCTTCGTCCTGAAAGAATGGTATAAGAAGAAACGATAAACAAAAAAGGAGCCCGAAGGCTCCTAATTCATTAGAACTCCCGCAGCGTCTCGGGGTCTATATTGTTTTTACCTTATTGTGGTTCTATTTGTGGAAAGGTTGCAAAAATCTCTAATGCTTGAGCCGTTTCTTCTATCAACTTTGTTTTCACGAAAGTCTTGGTACGAGTATCGTCTATGACCTCACCAAGTCCTTGCATCAGCAACTTCGGACTGGCTTCACGCACTCTCTGAGCACACCACGAAACATAGTCCGAAATGGGTTTTCCTGTTCTCTCCATAATAATCTGCTCATTAATGTTGGCATGTAATTTCTGCAGAAAAAACCATACATCAAAGACATCTCGTGGAGATAGTCTTTCACCCATAGCACATAACTTATGGGCAAACATATCGGGGATTGTAAGCACCTTAATGTCCGTACCTGCTAACGTCATCGTCTCATAATGATTATCAAACTGCCGCGTTGATATCTCAACTTTCAACATGCGTTCGCCTTTTCCATAATTCAGCACCATCACAGGGCCATAAAGCTTTTTAGCTTCATCATCAATAGTGCCAAAGCGTAGCAAAATCTTGCGCACTTTGCTATAAACAATATCCAACTTGCTCGTATCAATCAGATTCAAGTCAAGATCTGTAGAGAATCTTGGCAGATTATGAAAGAACATCAAAGCCGTACCTCCCTTGAAGCCTAATATGTTGCAGAGATCCTTGTCCTTGTAAATCAGGCTCAGTATCTGAGCCATATAAAGTTTGTGCTTTTGCTTGTCCATCGTTTATTCAAAGTTTAATGTTCAATAGTTTTGCGACGCGTTCGTTGAGTTTTTCCGAACGGTAAAGAGGCAACAACTCACGAATGCGCGTTATGGATATCGGGCGGAGATTGTCGAAATAGCAATTGCCGGCACTCAGGTACACCATGTCCAGAAAAGCACGTTCTGCAGATGCTATCGCCACATTATCGCGCTGCTCTATGCCTTCCATTCCAATCCATAGTTCGGGGTTGATCTTTCGGAAGAGATATTGTTTGTCGGCTATCTCCACCTGTCGGCTGAGATAACTGACACAGCTGATGGTCTCATCCCATTGGAACACAACACCTTCTTTTCCTAATACATATTCAAGAGAGATATAGGAAGGACGGAACAGACTGCAAGCCATTTCCTGTTCATTATATTTTAATTTGGTATAAATACCTCTTCTGGGATTGAGAATCTTACCTCCGTTCACGTAATAGTGCAGCGATTTTGTTAGTTTCTGACTATCATCGCTACCAGTCAACAACATCAAAGACTGTACGTTGAATACAGTTCTTGGACTACTTAATATAGTCTGTAGAAGATTTATTCGTGAACTCATTTTCTTGAAAATTTGTATTTTTAGTTCACAAAAGTACAAATAATAATTGAAACATCCAAATTTTTAGCGAATTATTTATTTTGTTCATTCACTAAACGGTTAAAGGTTAAAGACTGGACTAAGGTCTAAAGTATCGACCAATGAGAAGGGAATAACAAAATTTTAACTACTAACTGTTACAAAAAAAGTCCCGCGAAGTATATGCTCCGCGGGACTCGTAAGGATTCGTTTCTTTCTTTACTTCAGGGTGAGCACGATGATGCTCTTGGCGGGAACCTTCACGGTGAGAACGTTCTTCGCCAACTTGGCATCCTTATAGTCGGCAGGTGCCACCTTGTTAGGATTGTTGAAGTCGTTGAAGTCGGCAACATTCTTAGAGGTGAGGATGCGTCCGCTGACGGTCTTGGCATTGAAGCCGTCGAGTTGGACATCAATAGTCTTGTCTTGGTCGAGACTGACATTGGTCAGGCTGAGTACGATACTGCCGTCCTTCGTCTTTGCCGCAGAGGCAGAGAGTAGGGGACAGGGGCGATAGCCTGCATCCTTGGCACCTTCCTTCTCCTTAAAATACTCCTTGCTCACGGCAATCACCTCGCTTTCGATGTCAATAGGCA
The DNA here is from genome assembly GCA_045225255.1 of Prevotella sp. GTDB lineage: Bacteria > Bacteroidota > Bacteroidia > Bacteroidales > Bacteroidaceae > Prevotella. The sequence continues at coordinate 19,172 of JBGVBD010000096.1, forward strand.
GATAGGTAGCCTCCTGGAACGGGGTGTACATCTGGAAGACATGATAGGTCGGCGTGAGTACCATGTGACCTGTGCCTATCTGGTCGGTGAGAATCATCGACTGAAGTACGTTGACGACCTGTGCAATGTTCGCCATCTTCACACGGTCGGTATGACGATGGAAGACATTGAGCGACAGGGCAGCGACGAAGGCATCACGCAGAGCGTTCTGCTGATAGAGGTGACCGGCAATAGTACCAGGCTCCTCGTCCCACCAAGTGCCCCATTCGTCAACGAGCAGACCTACCTCATGCTTCGGGTCTTTCTCGTCCATGATAGCCTTATGCTTCTTGATGACTTCCTCAATCTCCAGGCACTTACCTAATGCCCAGTAGTACTGGTCGGTATCGAACTTGGTGGCAGAGCCCTTAGAGCCTGTCCAACCGGAACAGGTGTAGTAGTGAAGACTGACACCCTGCATACGGTTACCGATCTTATCCATCAGGACGGTGGTCCAGTCGTAGTCATAGTCAGAGGCACCACTGCCGATGCGATAGAGTTTGTTGTTGCTATAGTCGCGCAGATAGGTGTTGTACTTACGGAACAGGTCGCTGTAGTATTCGGGCGTCATATTACCACCGCAGCCCCATGCCTCGTTACCGATACCGAAGTACTTCACATGCCATGCCTTGTCGCGACCGTTCTGACGGCGCAGACGAGCCATCGGCGTATCACCGTCGCTGGTCATATACTCTACCCACTGTGCCATTTCCTTCACAGTGCCGCTACCGACATTACCGCTGATATACGGTTCACAGTCGAGCATCTCACAGAGGTTCAGGAACTCATGGGTACCGAACGAGTTATCCTCGATGGTACCGCCCCAGTTGTTGTTACGCAAGGAAGGACGCTGGTCCTTGGGACCGATACCATCCATCCAGTGATAGTCGTCGGCAAAGCAACCGCCAGGCCAACGCATGACAGGAATCTTCAAAGCCTTCAATGCCTCGAAGACATCCTTACGATAACCGTTGATGTTAGGGATAGGGGAGTTCTCACCAACCCAGAGACCTCCGTAGATACATGAACCGAGGTGCTCAGAGAACTGTCCGTAGATCTCACGGTTGATTTTCTCACCCGGTTGGTCGGCATGCAGGGTAGCCTTGACAACGTCTCCTGCTGTTGCAGTCAGTGTCATCGCGCATGCCATCACGATTGTTGATAGTAGTTTTCTCATATATTATTGTTTAATTATCCATTATCAATTATCAATTATCAATTATCAATTATCCATTCTTAAAATCTCATTCCTAACGAGCCACGCACATACCAGTCGTAGATTTTGACACTCATGTTGTCGTGGTTATAGGAGAAGCGATGCAATTGTCCATAGATGCCAGCAAACCAGTCCTTACCGAAATAAGTAATACCTGCATGGGTGTTGATGTTCAACTTCCAACGGGTGTGTTTTATATCCGACTCTGTCTCCCAGTTCTCCACATCTTTCTGCCAGGAGAGGTCTGTTTTTTCCGAATCAAGACTCTCAGGAAGTGGTCTCATTTTCTCACCATTCGACCACTGTCGTTTCTCGGAATCCCATGTGCCGTATTCTTCTGTGTGTGTATTAGAGACAAAGAAATTGTAGTTTGATGCGTATTTCGTCACTTTCACACGGTTATAGAAGGCAACGGTAGGCATTACCATAATGTTAAACAACCAATTGCGGGCGGGAACCCAGTTGTAGCCATAGCCGACACCGATATTGCCCTGATGTACCTTGATTTTTCCGATATTGTTGGAGGCAAAGATGATGTCACCATTCAACTTGTTGGAAAAGTCAATGGACGATTGATACCAGGAGAGTCCCAAGAGGAAGGAACCTGCAGAGCGACGCTGGATGACGGACTGGTTATAGGCGGAAGCCTGAGAGTAGCGCTTGCCATTAAACACATAATAGCCGTCAAGGAACAAAGTGGTTACCTTGATGGGGGCATAACTTATGTAGTTGTCGTCAGTTTGAGTGTAATTATCTCCGATGTATGAGATATTTACCTTTGCACTGAGGTCGTCTGTTTCGAAATTGCGCACACTTAACGTCACACCATAACTGGCTCCTGTGGAACTGAGGGTGAAATACTGTCCTGAATGCTTTGTCAGCGATTGGGAATAACCGATACCAAGTCCACGATATCCTACCCAGACACCGACTGATGTAGACATTGGCTGTTCGAGTTTCAAAAGCCAGTCGACATTTACTCCCGTTAAGTCCATCTCCCAATCGTTTCCCATCTTGGCAATCATATCGTCGTCCATGATGGAAGTTACGCGGGTATCTATCTGGTTTATCTTCGGACGCAAGATGACACGCCACGCTTTCTTGGGAACTTCGATATAGGTCGTGTCAACTCTTCGGAAGAGAGCGGAGTCAAGACGCTGCTGGATGTTACGCGTCGTACGGCGTGCCCAACTGTCTTTCTGTTGGGCATTCACCGATACGACGATACACATCAGTAAGCAAAGAAGTATATATCTCAATACCTTCACTCTCATACTCCTTCACTACTTATGATCAACAGCAGCCTGCTCGATGGGCAGACACTTCTTATAGTTCTCGATATACTTCTCGAAACCTGCGACATCCTCGGCAGTAGGAGCGATAGACACACCTGTATTGCCTGCGAAGACAACTTCCTCAAGATAGTCGGCGAGGTTCTTGCCATTCTTATTTATAAGGTAGCCAGCCAACAGGGCGATACCCCAGGCACCACCTTCACCTGCCGTCTCCATGACAGAGATAGGTGAGTTGAGGGCAGCAGCCAACATACGCTGACCCACACCGGCAGTCTTGAAGTAACCACCATGACCCGTGATACGGTCTACACGAATCATCTCATCCTTAAACAGGATATCGTTACCAATCTTCAGTACACCGATAGCACCATAGAGGTTGGCACGCATGAAGTTGGCGAGGTTGAACTTATCGTTGGCAGAACGCACGAAGAGAGGACGACCGTCAGCCAAACCAGTAACAGGTTCACCGCTGACATAGTTGTATGCCATCAAGCCACCACAATCGGTGTCACCCTCTAATGCCTTGTTAAATAACTTACCATAGAGTTCGTTCATATCTACTGGAATACCAAGCAGTTGCTGATATTCCTTAAAGAGTCCTACCCATGCATTGATATCGCTCGTACAGTTGTTACAGTGTACCATAGCCACCAGTGATCCGTCAGGGGTGGTGACCATATCAATCATCTCATAAGGCTTTGACAGAGGCTTCTCCAATACAATCATCGAGAAGGATGAAGTACCAGCACTGACATTACCCGTACGCTGCTTCACAGCATTGGTGGCAACCATACCCGTACCGGCATCGCCCTCTGGTGGACAAACAGGGATACCTGCCTTCAGGTGTCCTGATACGTCGAGTTTCTTAGCACCCTCTGGTGTCAGGAAACCAGCACTCTCACCTGCGTTCAATGACTTAGGCAGGATGTCGAGTAATCTATAGGTCAATCCTTTAGACGCGAGGATACCGTCGAACTTCTCCACCATCGTGGCATCATAGGTCTTCGTGGCAGGGTCAACGGGAATCATACCCGAGGCATCGCCCACGCCTAACACGAACTCACCCGTTACCTGCCAATGAACATAACCGGCGAGGGTGGTGAGGTACTTGATGTCCTTCACGTGCTCATTGCCCTCAAGGATACACTCATACAGATGTGAGATAGACCAGCGCAAGGGGATGTTATAGTTGAAAAGTTTAGAGAGTTCTGCAGCAGCCTTACCCGTATTGGTGTTACGCCATGTGCGGAAGGGTACGAGAATCTCCTGCTTCTCATTGAATGCCATATAGCCGTGCATCATAGCACTGAAGCCGATGGCAGCAAGACTCTCAATCTCGCAGTCGTACTGCTGTTGTACGTCTTTACGAAGATGCGCATAGCATGCCTGTAGTCCATACCAAATCTCTTCGATAGAGTAGGTCCACAGACCGTCAACTAATTGGTTTTCCCACTCGTGTGAGCCTTGTGCGATGGGTTTATTCTCCTCATCGATGAGGACAGCCTTGATACGGGTGGAACCGAATTCGATACCCAGAATGGCTTTACCAGCCTCAATCGTTTGTTTTGCAGTCATATTACTTCAGTGCTTTGTTCAACATATAGTACATCTCATTGTTCTGCAACTGCTGCTTGAACTCGTAAGTCTTCGTCTCTTTGTTGATCTTGACATACTCAATACCAACCATCTCGGCGAAGTCTTCCCAGTACTCCTCGGTGATGTCGTAAGAGAAAGCACTATGGTGAGTACCACCTGCGAGAATCCATGCACCAGCACCAATCTCGAAGGTGGGCTGGGGAACCCAAAGGGCAGAAGCCACGGGCAGGTGAGGCATGGGCTTCGGCTCGATGCACTCCACTTCCTGAGAGATGAGACGGAAGCGGTTGCCGAGGTCGACAACGGTAGCCTTGATACCACGACCAGTCTTCGAAGTGAAGACGAGGCGGGCGGTCTGTTGCTTACGGATACCAATACCGAGGAAGTGAACCTCCAGTTTGGGTTTGTCGCTGGCAATCAGCGGACAGATCTCGAGCATGTGGCTCTGCAGGCATGATGACTGCGAACCAGCGAAGTTGAGGGTGTAGTCCTCGAGGAACGAACAACCTGTAGGCATGCCCTGCTGGATCACCCATAGAGTGCGATACAGACAGGCTGTCTTCCAGTCACCTTCGGCACCGAAACCGTAACCTTCTTCCATCAGGCGCTGGGAAGCAAGACCAGGAATCTGGTCGAAGCCTACGAAGTTAGGATCGTTGATATCGGCATTGCCAAGGTCGTCGAAGTTAGTAGTGAAGGCGGTAGCACCCTTGTCCTTCAAGACACGGCGGATAGCAATCTCTGCCTTGGCAGCGTTCTTCACCTTCTCCCAGTAAACTTCCTCACCGCTCTCGTCAATCTTGATGGTATAGAGTTTCTTGTATTCCTCTACCAAAGCATCAGCCTCGGCATCAGTGACCTTCTTTAAATACTCCATCAGAGAAGAAACGGGATAGTAGTCTACATGATAACCCATGCGCTGTTCGAACTCTACGCGGTCACCATCAGTGACAGCCACATTGTTCATGTTCATACCGAACATCAGACAACGTACGTTCTTGGCATCAGTAACACCTACGGCGACGCGACCCCATACGGCAATCTTCTTCTGAACCTCTTCGTCTTTCCAATAGCCGCAAACCACCTTACGGGCGATACGCATACGGGTACAGATATGTCCAAACTCGATATCACCATGGGCACTCTGGTTCAGGTTCATGAAGTCCATGTCGATGGTGTCCCAGGGAATCTCTGCGTTATACTGTGTGTGGAAGTGAAGTAGGGGCTTCTGCAATGCCTGTAGACCCTTGATCCACATCTTGGCAGGTGAGAAGGTGTGCATCCAAGTGATGATACCTACACACTTTGCCTCGTTGTTGGCAGCCAGCATTACTTGCTCTACTTCTTTCGAGCTGTTCGCCGTACCTTTATATACAATTTTCACGGGGATATTGCCACTGGCGTTCAGACCCTCAACCATTTCCTTTGAGTGACCGTCAACTGCTACGACTGCATCACCACCATAGAGCAACTGTGCACCAGTCACCCACCAAATTTCTAAATTTTCAAACATAGTTTTTCAAATTATAATTGATAATTGATAATGGATAATTATTTCCGTTTCCAACTATCGCTTATCATTGTTATTATTTATTATTGTTCTTTGTCGATTTTACAATCGAAACTAATAGCTTTGAAATGGATCGACAATCAGAAATAATGCTATCATATTCTTCCTTGTTCAGGTAATCAGTGCGATGCAGCAATCTAAGCCAATAATCTGATTCGTAGGATTCCTTTAAAGCGATATTCATCTTCGAAAGGAAATCCATCGGACTTTGTGCTTGCTGCGCTTCGCTGACATTGGCTCCTACACTTGTTCCAGAACGTAATAGTTGTTTTGACATAATGTATTCTTGTTTTTCTACAGTCAAATATTTATATAGATTTACAATTCTAACTGCAAATTCAAAACTCTTGTTTTCTACAACATTTCCTTTCATAGGAGCGATATAATTATCCATTATCCATTGTCAATTATCCATTAATGCTTACTATGGTTAGCGTTTGCGCTGACCATAGTAGGCATTAGGTCCGTGCTTGCGATTGAAATGCTTCTCGATGAGCAAGGGATTCATGGTCGTATTCGGATTGACCGAGAACGAGACGAACGCCATCTTGGCAACCTGTTCCATGACAACGGCATTGTAAACGGCATTGTCAGGATCCTTGCCCCAAGAGAAAGGACCGTGGTTCTTCACCAATACACCAGGTGTATGAACAGGATTGATATTACCCGCCTCAATGCGATTGACAATCACCACACCGGTATTGTATTCATATTCTGCCATCTGGTCTTCTGTCATATCACCAGTACATGGGATCTCATCATGGAAATAGTCGGCATGAGTGGTTCCGATACTGGGAATATCCTTACCAGCCTGAGCCCATGCAGTGGCATAGGTAGAGTGGGTGTGTACCACACCGCCAATCTCAGGGAAGGCTCTATACAATACGAGGTGTGTGGGCGTGTCGGATGACGGGTTAAGGTCGCCTTCTACAACCTTACCTGTTTTCAGGTCCACAACAACCATATCGGATGCTTTCATATTATCGTAGTCAACACCGGATGGCTTGATAACTACAAGGCCTTTCTCACGGTCGATACCCGACACGTTGCCCCATGTGAATATCACCAGGTTGTGCTTCACGAGGTCGAGATTGGCACGGAATACTTTTTCTTTCAGTTCTTCTAACATAATACTATAATTTAAAGTTCGGATCTTCGTCGTAGGTTCGTCTGTTAAATCGATAGAGAAAGGCGCCACGTCTGGAACATGTCTTGTCAACCAATTCCGTCTTCTCAATATAGTCCATATCCTTGATACGCTTACGGAAGTTGCGCTTGTCTACCTCTTCGCCAGTAACAGTCTCATACAGACGCTGTAACTGCGTTAAAGTGAACAGACTGGGCAACAGACGAAAACTAATAGGCTCTTGCTTGATCTTGTCTTTCATCAGTTTGCGAGCCTTAAGAACCATCTCTCTGTGGTCGGAATACAAATGAGGCATATCCTCTATGTCTACCCATTCTACGCTATGTTCCTGACGCTGACGGTCGTCGTATTCGTTGACATTGATGAGCGCATAATAGGCAATAGACACAACACGCTCACCCGGGTCACGGTCGACACTACCGAAAGCACCTACCTGACGCATATAGATATTACGCATTCCTGTTAATTCAAAAAGCGTACGATGTGCGGCATCGTCAACATTCTCGTTGTGGCGGACAAAGCCTCCGTAGAGGCTCCATTCCCCACGTCCGGGATCCATCTGTCGCTTGCCTATCAGTATCTTCAACTTGTTATCGTCGAAGCCGAAGATGATACAGTCGACAGACAGGAATACTTTTTGAAATTCTTGATAGAATGTTGTCATTTCGGTTTACCAGAAGTAGATATAGAATGCTACGGTGATACCAAGAATAATGACCGTATGGATGATATCCCAGTGATTCCAACTATTACGGGTGGCGGCAATCTGCTCCGGCGTAGAGGTGCCGAATACCAAACCCTGAATCTTCTGCTCGCTCGGAGCCTCGGTGCAGAGTGATACGATGATCACGATGAGACAGCAGACAATCAACATAACACCGCAGAAGAACAACCAGTTGAAGTCGTAGAATACTGCCTTGAACCAGTTGTCGGTAGCGTCAGTGACATTGCTGTAATATACCTTCGCACCCAGACGAGTCAGACCGATGATGATACCAGAGAGCAAGCCCCACATACCACCCTTGGCAGATGCACGCTTCCAGGTGATACCCAACAGGAAGGCGGCAGCAATACCAGGTGCCAGCACTGACTGAACGTCCTGCAAGTATGTGTAAAGCACGTCACCAACAGAGCGCATAATAGGAATCCAAAGAATACCGAGGACAACAATGACAACGGTTGCTATCTGACCAATGCGTACAAGACTCTTCTCAGAGGTGTTTGGCTTCAGACGCTTCCAGAAGTCGATGGTGAACAGCATGGCTGAAGAGTTGAACAGTGAGGCGAGTGATGACATCAGGGCTGCGAGGATACCGCAGACTACCAGACCTTTCACACCGGCAGGCAGAATCTTTGCCACGAGGGTGGGGAAGGCTGCATCAGCATTGGGATTACCGTTTGCCAACATAGGCAGGAATCCTTCGCCACCGGCTGCCAAATACTTCTGATGCAATGCAAAGGCAATCATACCAGGAATCAGGAACAGGAATACAGGCAACAACTTCAGGTATGCACCGAAGATCGTACCACGGCGTGCCTCTTTCTCGTTCTTACCAGACAGTACGCGCTGTACGATGAACTGGTCGGTACACCAGTACCAGAAACCGATGACGGCAGAACCTACCAAGGCACCGAGCCAAGGATATTGTGGGTCGCTGTTAGAACGCATCAGGTGAATCATCGTACCTGTAGCACCGTCATAGCTGGGCTTCACGTCACAGAGTTGCAGCATCTGATCCCAACTGCCTAATGCCTTCATACCCAATACAAGGATAATCAAAGAACCGAGCAACAGAATCGGGGTTTGTAACACAGAGGTATAAAGCACACTCTTCATACCACCGAAGATGGTGTAGGCGGCTGTAATGAGTACCAGACCGATAGCAGCAATCCAGAAGAAATCGATGCCCCAAAGTTCTTCGATACCGAATACCTGTTGGAATACAAGACCACCGGCATATACCGTTACAGCTACCTTGGTCAGTACATACGAAATCAACGAAATCACCGAGAGGATGGTGCGGCTTTCCTTGTTAAAGCGGCGCTCCAAGAACTCAGGCATCGTGTAAACCATCGAACGAGTATAGAAGGGAACGAATACCCAACCGAGAATCAAGATCATCCAACCCTGAATCTCCCAGTGGGCCATAGCCATACCAGAAGAAGCACCGGCACCTGCCAAGCCAATCAAATGCTCAGAACCGATATTTGAGGCGAAGATAGATGCACCAATAGCAATCCATGTTGCATCCTTACCACCTAAGAAATAGTCTGCCGAGTTGTCGTTCTTCTGTGAAACGACCCATAATACAATGCCAATCAGCGCACAGCAGAAGACGCCAATGACAATCCAGTCTAATAATGTCATAATTTATTTTTTAATTGATAATTCTTTGACCTAAAGGTACAAAACGTTTAAAAACGATTTGACAATTGAAAATGGATAATTATTTGATTGAGAACTTATAGGCTGCGTGGCTCTTGTAAGGCTTCTCCGGAGTCACTACAGGACTTGCCCATTCAGGATGATTTGGTGAGTCGGGATATTTCTGACTCTCAAGACATACACTGACGTGCTGTGGATATTTCTTACCCAGTTTGCGAACGATGTTCTCTTCACCATCAACACCTTGGAAGTTACCGCTATATACCTGTACGCCCGGCTCGTTGGTAAACATTTCCATGAAGATACCAGTCTTTGGACTATAGAGTGAAGCACAAACCTGTGTGTCGTCACCAGCAGTGTTCAGACACCAGTTATGGTCATAGCCATGGGCATTCTTGATCTGGTAGTACTCTGACTTGATAGAGTCGCCAACAGCATGAGGGGTACGGAAATCCATGGGTGTGCCCTCTACGGGAAGCACCTTACCTGTAGGCATGTAACTGTCGTCACTCTCTGTGAAATTGTCAGCATTCACATAAAGAACCTGATCGTATGCAGCATTCTCTAAATTACCGCTCAGATTATAGTAATTGTGGTTGGTCTGATTGATGATGGTTGGTTTGTCGGTAGTAGCCTCCCAAACGATATCAAGTACGTTGTCGGCGGTTACCTTATATGTAGTCGTAGCCACTACGTTGCCAGGGAAACCGTTCTCGCCATCAGCAGCCTTAATCTGCAGTTTGATGACAGAATCATTAACCTCAACAACATCATAAACCTGATTCATCCAACCTGTAGCACCACCGCCATGCAGACAGTGATCACGACCATCATGCTTGTCATTCTGACGCAGTTGGTATTCCTTGCCATCAAGTGTAAACTTACCCATGTTGATACGGTTGGCATAGCGACCTACGCTTGATCCGTAATCGGTAGGTGAGTTCAACGTGTCAGCATACTGAGCGATATTGTCAAAGCCCAAAACAACATCTGTAGGCTTGCCGTCTTTGTCGGGAACAACAAGACTGACAATACGTCCGCCATAGTTAGTAACACATACTTCCATGCCGTTCGCATTCTTCAATGTGTAGAGTTTGACTGGCTTCTCGTTGATAACGGTGTCAAACTTTGCCGGATCCAGTCCGGAAACGGTCAACGTACTCTTTTCTCCCGAATTACATGCTGAGAACATGGCCAATGCAACACCGCATCCCAACATCGTTTTCATAAGGTTCTTCATTTTCAAAATGTTTTAAGTTATTTATAATGTTAGTAATTTGGGTGTAAATTTACAATTATTTTTCGATATGACAATAAAATAAAACAGTCAAAAGTGTTATTTTTACACTTCTGACTGTTTATTTAACGTTTTTAAACGGAAAATCAACAAACCTTACGAGAACCGTCACCGATAACTACATCGTAGACTTTAGGCTCATGACCATACTTTGCATTGAATTTCTGTTTAGCGTCTGCAATGAACTTTGCATAGAGATCGTTGCGAACGAGGTTGATGGTGCAGCCACCAAAACCGCCACCCATGATACGAGAACCTGTCACACCGTTTTCTTTAGCAATATCATTGAGGAAATCGAGTTCTTCACAAGATACCTCATAATCTTTCGACAGTCCCTCATGGGTCTTGTACATCAGTTCACCGACTTTCTCGTAGTCACCTTCGTTCAGTGCATCACAGACAGCGAGGACACGGTCTTTCTCACCAAGAACGAACTTAGCACGCTTGTAGTCTTCTTCACCGACTTCAGCACGAACCTCATCGAGTTGTTCCCAAGTGCAATCACGCAGTGTCTCAAACTTACCTTCCGGATGCTTGGCCTGAATATGTTTCACTACATTCTCGCAAGAGTTGCGGCGATCGTTGTAGGGAGAACCAGCTAACTGGTGCTTGACAACAGAATCAAGCAATACCAGACGATAGCCATCGGGCTTGAAGGGGAAGTACTCAAACTCACGAGAACGGCAGTCGAGACGCATTAAGCATCCAGCCTTACCGAAGACGGAAGCAAACTGATCCATGATTCCGCATTTCACACCACAGTAATTATGTTCTGTGGCTTGACCTGCCAATGCCATATCCCACTGACTTACTTTATTGTCGCCGAAGATGTCGTTCAAACCAAAGGCAAAACAACTTTCCATAGCGGCAGAGGACGACATGCCAGCACCAAGGGGAACATCACCAGCAAAGGCTATATTATATCCTTTTACGGGAACGCCCAATTTCTTCATCTCCAAAGAGATACCATAAATGTAGCGAGCCCATGAGGCTTTTGGACCATTGGGGTCTGACAACTTAAAATCCACACGGTCTTTAAGGTCGATAGCGTATGCCATAACAGTATCTTCCGTACCATTGGCACGCATCTCTGCCATGATACCTTTATCTACGGCACCAGGGAATACGAAACCACCATTATAGTCAGTATGCTCACCAATCAGATTAATACGTCCAGGCGATGCATATACATTTCCTGTCTTTCCATCGAAATGCTTGATAAAGCGACTTCTTACAAATTCAATATCCATGATTATTCTATTAGTTTACTCTACAGGAATATCCTTATTTACGTTCTTCGAACCAATGAGGGCATACCAGAACATATAGCCCATAGCCAGCAGAGGTACGATGTAGGATATCATGTAACCTGTATTATCGGCGATAAAGTTCTGAATCAATGGCAATACACCACCGCCAACTACCATCATCATGAAGATACCAGAAGCCTGAGCGGTATATTTACCCAGTCCTTCAGTAGCAAGGTTGAAGATAGAAGCCCACATGATAGAAGTGCAGAGTCCACAAAGTACAAGCAACATGGCACTGACAGGAACCTCTGTCATTTCAAACGATGAGCCTGTGAATAGGGGCATCGATGTCATAACGGTCTTCGGAATGAAGATAGCCAGCAGGATAAGAATCATACCAACACCGTTTGTTACTATCATCATCGTCTTTGAAGACACCTTATCAGCAATGAAACTGGAACACAGACGACCAACAAGCATAAGAAGCCAATAGGTACCAGCCACGAAACCGCCAATAGCAGCAGCGTTGGCAAGTAGTCCTGCACCCTTATCCGTTGTATCTGCAATATAGAAGTTCAGTGTTCCTGGAATTCCAACTTCCACACCTACATATAAGAAGATGGCAATAACACCTAATGTACAGTGACGGAACGACCATGGTGTATGTTCAAACGTCGTAGCAGCGGTTACCTTGCCCATCTCAGGATCCTTGATAGGAATAAGTGCCAGAACGATAAATGCAGCAGCAAAGACAGCCATGGCAATATACAGCACGAGGTTGATTTCTACAAAGTCAGTATCCTTAGTTACTGTACCAATCAAAGCACCTACCAGCATAGGGGTCAGTGTTCCTGAGAGTGAGTTCAGTGTACCACCCATCAAGTTCAACTGATTACCGCGATTACCACCGCCACCCAACAGGTTCAGCATGGGGTTTACGACCGTGTTAAGCAAACATACGGAAAGACCTGATATGAAAGCACCTAACAGATAGATGACGTTGTCTGAGTAGCCCATAAGTGACTCGAAGCCTGAAATCCACTGAATCGTGACACCAATGAAACCCACAAGGATACCCAACAAAGCGGTCTTCTTATATCCAATACGTGTCAGCATCTTACCAGCAGGGATACCCATGAACAGATAGGCAAAGAAGTTCATGAAGTTACCCAACATGGCAAGCATGTTAGAACCACCTACCTCTGGGTCGTTTTTCATTACGACACCGATAGGTGCTGCCAGATTGGTGACGAACGCAATCATGGCATAAAGGAACATCATAGTCACGATGGCTATGATGCTTCCATTTTGTTTTTGATTACTCATAATGCAATATTGGTTTTAGTTTCTTATTCAACACCAAACTTGTAAACCGTCTTCTGCTTGTAGCGCTCACCGGGATTCAGTACTACGCTGGGGAAGTATGGACGGTTAGGAGTATCGGGGAAGTGCTGTGCCTCTAAGCAGACAGCGCTTCTGTAGGGGAAGGTAGCGCCATTGGCACCTTTGTATCCACTTGCATAGTTGGCTGTGTAGAGTTGCATACCGGGTTCTGTAGTGTAGCACTCCATGGTACGACCACTCTTCGGATCGGTAATCTTTGCAGCAAAACTCAATTCACCTTCCTCATGCTTGTTGAGTACATAGTTGTGGTCGAAGCCCTTACCGAACTTAATCTGCTCGTGATCAGCATTGATGTCCTTTCCGAAGGCTTTCGGAGTACGGAAGTCGAAAGGAGTACCTTCTACCTTCAGGATTTCACCTGTAGGAATAGCCGTCTCATCGGTAGGAAGATAAAAGTCGGCATTGATCTCACAAATCTGGTCTTCGATGGTTGGAGTGGGGTCTGCAGTACCTGCCAGAGAGAAGAAGGCATGGTGTGTCAAGTTGACAATAGTCTTCTTATTCGTGGTGGCAAGATATTCAATAACCAGTTCGTTCTGATCGGTGAATGTAAACTCTACAGTTACGTCGAGCTCACCCGTGTAACCTTCTTCACCATAAGAAGATACGCGATGCAGAGCCAAAGAACGAGGACCCATCTGACGGGCATCCCAAACCTTTGCATTGAAGCCTACGGCTCCACCATGCAGGTGGTTAGGACCATCGTTGAGTGCCAACTGGTAGTCTTTTCCATTCAGGGTAAACTGACCTTTGCAGATACGGTTGCCCCAACGACCTATCAGTGTAGACAGGTAGGGCTCCTGTCCACTGGTGAGTTGCTTGATGTTGGCATGTCCCTGAACGACATTTCCTACATTACCATCTTTGTCTGGTACCATAATAGCACAGATGGCACCGCCATAGTTGGAGATAGCCACTTCATAGCCTTTACGGTTACGCAGGATGTACAAATCAGTTTTCTTACCATTAATCGTGGCCTGAAAATCCTTACGATTCAGACCACACAAATTCGCATTTTCGGTTGTGTTAGCCATAATTGATTGTTTTTAGTTCAAAACTATATATGCTGCAAAGTAACCGAAAAAAATCGACATTAACGAAGGAAACGAGGAAAAAAACGTTTATTTGAGTGTTAAAAACAACTAAATGCAATTTTTCAAGAAGTCACCAACTAAATAACTGCTGCCTCCAATGAATATGAAATCTGTTGTGTCTGCGGCTTCTTTGGCGGCTTTATATGCCTCGTATACAGAAGGATAGGTTTCTCCTATCAGTCCGTGTTGGGCAGCCAAAGTCTTGACGACAGCCCCGCTGATGGCACGTTTGGTGTTTGCGTTCGTAAAATAGTATTGAGCATGCTTGGGAAGCATATCCAGCACATGATTGATGTCTTTATCATCCACCATACCGAAGACGATATGCATCCGTTGACAAGGAATCTGTGCCAGTTGTTGACTGAGATATACCCATCCGCCCACATTGTGTCCTGTGTCACATACCGTATAGGGCGAGGTACTGATGACCTGCCAGCGTCCCGTGAGTCCAGTCAGGTTATAAACGTTATTGATGGCATCGGCAATCTCTCGGCGATACTTCTTACGACTGTCTTCTGTCTCACAGCGTGACAAATATCCTTTTTCAGAAAGGATCTGCAATACGGCAAATACCGTATTCAGGTTCTTCGATTGATAGATGCCTCCCAGATCACCATTCAACTCTCCCCAGTGTCTTGTGTGATAATTCATCTTTCCATGTGCGAGAGGATTTGCCTTGATAATCTCTGGCTCATCATCGGCAAAGACAATCTTGCTTCTTGTATTTGCGGCTTTTGCCTCGAAGACGGGACGTGTCTCTTCGTGTGTCTCACCAATCACGACGGGTACACCTTCTTTTATAATACCGGCTTTCTCTGCGGCAATCTTTGCCAACGTATCGCCTAAGAACTGGGTATGGTCGAAACTGATATTGGTAATGACAGAGACGAGTGGGGTAATGATGTTCGTACAGTCGAGGCGACCGCCTAAACCCACTTCCACCACGGCAATATCAATCTTTTTGTCAGCGAAGTATTTGAATGCCATTGCCGTCGTTACCTCAAAGAAAGACGGTGACAATGGCTCAAAGAAACCACGTTCTTTTTCTACAAAGTCAACTACATAGTCCTCAGGAATCATCTTTCCGTTGATACGGATGCGTTCTCTGAAGTCTACAAGGTGAGGTGAAGTATAAAGACCTACGGTATAGCCGCATTCCTGTAGGATAGCGGCGAGGGTATGCGATACAGAACCTTTCCCGTTAGTGCCCCCTACATGAATAGTAGCAAACTGTTGATGGGGATGTCCGAAATGCTCATCGAGGGCAAGGGTGTTGCTCAGTCCTTCCTTATATCCTGATGCACCCTGTCGTTCGAACATCGGCATCTGGTGATAGAGGTATTCGCAGGTCTCTTCGTAATTCATAAAAAGCGTAATAACGTTATATCGTGATAACGTAATAACGATTAACTGAAGTAATTCTTAAAGCGCTGGAAAATAGAACGCTTAGTGGCTGCATCGCCTTGGAAGTTATCGCTCTGCTTGAATCTCTCAATGGCTTCTTTCTCTTCACGACTCAAGGTCTTGGGCACATATACACTGATGTTCACAACCAAGTCGCCATTACCGCGACCATAGCCTTGAACGGCAGGCAGTCCCTTGCCTCTCAGTCGGAGTGTCTTACCAGGCTGTGTGCCAGGTTCCATCTTCACTCTCAACTTCGTACCTTGCAGGGTGGGTATTTCGATATCACCACCAAGTGCTGCTGTCGGGAAATCAAGCAACAGGTTATATATCAAGTCGTTATCATCACGAATGAAACGCTCGTCTTCTATCTCTTCCACAAAGACTTGGATGTCACCGTTAATACCTTTATTATGTCCGGCATTACCTTTTCCGGGAACATTGATAATCATTCCCTCAGCAACACCGGCAGGTATCTTGATTTCTACGACTTCCTCGCCTTTCTCGACACCTGTACCGCCACACTGATGACACTTGTTCTTGATGACTTTTCCAGAACCGCTACAGGTAGGGCAGGTGCCCTGTGTCTGCATCATACCGAAGATACTCTGGGTGGTATGCGTGATAACGCCAGAACCATGACATGTGGGACAGGTCTCTGTACCGCTTCCGTCTTCGGCACCTGTACCATGACAATGAGAGCAAGGAACATCCTTGCGGACCTTGAACTTCTTGGTGACACCCGTGGAAATCTCTTCCAGTGTGAGTTTCACTTTCAAACGAAGGTCTGTACCACGATGCTGCTGTGGACCACGACGTGCACTGCCACCGAAACCGCCAAATCCTGCATGACCACCGAAGATATCCCCAAACATCGAGAAGATATCATCCATGTTCATGCTGGTGGCATTGAAGCCGCCGAAGTCGAAGCCGCCTGCACCAGGACTGTTGAATCCAAACTGGTCGTACTGCTGACGCTTCTTCGGGTCATGCAATACGTCGTATGCCTCGGCCGCTTCCTTGAATTTCTCTTCGGCTTCCTTGTTGCCGGGGTTGCGGTCGGGGTGATATTTGATGGCGATGGTGCGATACGCCTTCTTGATTTGGTCTTCAGTAGCGTTTTTGTCAACGCCAAGCACCTCGTAATAGTCTCTCTTTGCCATATTATTGTCCTACTGCCACTTTGGCGTGGCGAATTACTTTCTCATTCAGTTGATAACCTGTCTGCAGGCAGTCGATAACCTTGCCTTTCTTGTCGTCGCCCATACCGGGAACCATAGCGACAGCCTCGTGCAGGTCGGTATTGAAGTCAGCATCCTCGGTCTCAATCTTCTTGACACCCAGACTTTCCAATGCCTTGATGAACTTCTGGTAGATGAGTTCCATACCCTCACGCAGCACGACAGGGTCTTCGGTCTTCTCACCGTTCTCGATAGCGCGTTCCATGTCGTCGATGACGGGTAGGATAGCGCTCACTGCCTTCTCGCCACCGTTCAGGATCAGTTCTGCCTTTTCCTTCAAGGTGCGCTTACGATAGTTGTCAAACTCGGCAGTCTTATAGAGGATTTGTGTCTTCAGTTGCTCAATTTCTTCTTGGGCAGCCTCTAACGGGTCTTTCTCTTCAGCGGGTTCTGATGCTTCAGATTCTTCAGAAATCTCTGAGTCTTCTGAACATTCAGAGTTTTCAGGATTCTCTGAGTTCTCTAAGTTCTCAACCTCTTCCTCTTCCAGATTGATTTTCTCTTCTTCTTTCATAGCGTTTGTTGTTTTTCAGTCTTTATAGCAAATTCCGTGCCATACTTATGCATAGAGTTCGGCTTTCTTTTCCTTAATAGCCTCATCGTAGATATAGTCGTCGTATGTCATGAGTTTGTCGATAGTGCCTTTGGGTGTCAGTTCGATGATACGGTCGGCAACGGTATTGATGAACTCATGGTCATGAGAGGCAAACAGGATGTTGCCCTTGAAATTGATGAGGTTGTTGTTGAATGCCTGAATAGATTCCAGGTCGAGGTGGTTCGTCGGTGTGTCGAGAATGAGACAGTTGGCATTCTTCAACTGCATACGGGCTATCATACAGCGCATCTTCTCACCACCCGAGAGTACGTTGACATGTTTCAGCACATCCTCTTCCTTGAACAGCATACGACCGAGGAACGACTTCATCATCACCTCATTGCCTGTGCCATACTGGCTCAACCAGTCTACCAAGTTCAGTTCCGACTGGAAGAACTCGGTATTGTCGAGTGGAAGATAGGCGGTCGTGATGGTAACACCCCATTTATAGGTACCGGCATCTGCCTCGCGATTACCATTGATAATCTCGAAGAGGGCAGTCATCGCCTTGGGGTTATGCGAGAGGAATACGGTCTTCTGTCCCTTCTCGATGGTGAAGTTCACGTTGTCGAAGAGTACGGTACCGTCGGCATCCACAGCCTTCAGTCCTTCCACTTCAAGAATCTGTGTACCAGGTTCACGTTCCATCGAGAAGATGATGCCCGGGTATTTACGGGTTGACGGTGTGATTTCCTCTACGTTCAGTTTTTCCAGCATCTTCTTACGAGACGTTGTCTGCTTCGACTTTGCCACATTGGCAGAGAAGCGACGGATGAACTCTTCCAACTGCTTCTTCTTTTCTTCTGCCTTCATCTTCTGGTTCTGAGCCTGACGCAAAGCCAACTGACTGGACTCATACCAGAACGAGTAGTTACCCGAGAACAGGGTTACTTTACCAAAGTCGATATCCACCGTCTGCGTGGAAACGGCATCGAGGAAGTGACGGTCGTGGGATACGACCAATACGCACTGTTCTAAATTCGAGAGATACTCTTCCAACCATTGTACGGTATCCAAGTCGAGGTCGTTGGTAGGCTCGTCAAGCAACAGGTTGTCGGGATGTCCGAACAGGGCTTTGGCAAGCATCACGCGTACCTTCTCGTTGTTTGATATCTCAGCCATCTGCTTGTAGTGCTGCTCTTCCTGCACACCGAGGTTCTGTAACAACTGGGCTGCCTCGCTCTCGGCTTCCCAACCGTTCATCTCGGCGAAAGCCATTTCCAGTTCAGCCGCCTTGTTGCCGTCTTCCTCTGTCATTTCCTCTTTGGCATAGAGTGCCTCGCGCTCTTTCATATTCTTCCAGAGTGGCTGATGTCCCATCAGCACCGTGTCCATCACAGAGAACTCATCGTATTTGAAGTGATCCTGTTCCAACACTGACAGGCGCTCACCAGGTGCCAGTTCCACCGTACCCTTGTTAGGTTCCAGTTCACCGCTGATAGCACGCAGCAATGTTGACTTACCGGCACCGTTGGCACCGATAATACCATAGATGTTACCACCTGTGAATTTCAGGTTCACGTCCTTATAAAGCGTCTTCTTTCCGAATTGAATAGCGAGATTCGTAACTGTTATCATATCTTCCTATATACCTTATATATTTATTAAGCGGCTGCAAAATTACAAAAAAAAAGGCAAACAACCAATTTTTGTACCCCCTTTTTGTTTCAAGCCATCTGTCACCTATAAGATAGTCCCTACCTATCGCAGGGATAGGCGGCACCTATCGACCCGTTTGCTCAGGGCTATCGATACGATAGGCGGCACGTTTTTGCTCACTAAATCGTACCTTTGACCTACGGTTGAAATTACTCACGCTCGAAAAAACTCAAGATTCTCTTGGTTTTTTGCTCACTAAATCGTAATTTTGCACCCGCAAAATGAAAAAGGTGAAAGCGGCATTGTTTGACTTGGACGGCGTGGTGTTCGACACTGAGCCGCAATATACGATGTTCTGGGGAGCACAATGTCGTGAGTTTCATCCTGAGCATCCTGGACTGGAACACGAGATCAAGGGACAGACACTGGACCAGATCTACGATGCATGGTTTGGGGGCTCACTGACGGAAAAGCGACCGCTCATCACGGAACGGTTGAATGCCTACGAGCAGCAGATGGACTATCAGTATATCGAGGGCTTCGAAGCATTTGTCAAACAGTTGCGCAGCGAGGGCGTGAAAACGGCAGTGGTGACGAGTTCCAATCAACTGAAGATGAAGAGCGTCTATCGGCAGCATCCGGAATTCAAGGCACTGTTTGATGCTATTCTAACGTCAGAGGACTTTGAATACTCGAAACCGCATCCCGACTGCTACCTGAAAGCCGCTGCCCGTTTCGGTGCCAAGCCCGAGGAATGCGTGGTGTACGAAGACTCGTTCAACGGTCTGAAGTCGGGTAGGGCAGCAGGTATGAAGATAGTAGGTCTCGCCACGACGAACAGTGCTGAGGATATCGCCCCATTATGTGATAGCGTCATTGAAAACTACGCTCACATTAAACTCTAAACGTTAAACATTAAACTTTATCAGATATGGCAGGATATTTAGTAAGCGACTCACGGAAAGTGACAACGCATCGTTTTATTGAGATGAAGCAGAAGGGAGAGAAAATCTCTATGTTGACATCCTATGACTTCACGACGGCAGGCATCGTTGACCGTGCCGGTATTGACGGCATCCTGATTGGTGACTCTGCATCAAACGTGATGGCAGGTAATCAGACGACACTGCCGATGACTGTCGACCAGATGATCTATCACGCCCGTTCGGTGGTGAAGGCAGTCAACCGTGCCTTGGTAGTCTGCGACATGCCTTTCGGTTCGTATCAGGTGAATGCAGCAGAAGGTGTGAGCAATGCCATCCGTATCATGAAAGAGAGCGGTTGCGACGCCCTGAAACTGGAAGGTGGCGTAGAGATTGCCGACACTGTGAAACGCATCCTCGATGCTGGCATCCCCGTGATGGGACACTTAGGACTGACACCACAGTCGATTAATAAGTTCGGCACCTACGCCGTACGTGCCAAAGAACAGGAAGAGGCAGACAAACTGATGTCGGACGCCAAACTGTTGGCTGAGATCGGTTGCTTCTCTGTCGTATTAGAGAAGGTTCCTGCCAAACTGGCTGCCGAGGTATCGAAGGAAATCGGTGTACCGACAATCGGTATTGGTGCCGGTAACGGTACGGACGGACAGATTCTCGTCATTGCCGATATGCTCGGAATGACACAGGGTTTCTCGCCACGTTTCCTGCGCCGTTATGCCGATCTGAACACCGTTATGACAGATGCCATCGGCAACTATATCGGTGACGTGAAGAGCGGTGACTTCCCCAACGAAAGTGAATCGTATTAATGAACAGTCAGAACACACTGGTACATATCAAACTCTGGCATCGTGAATTCTGGCAGATGGCAGTGGCAAACCTGTTACTGTCGATGTCGGTCTACATGCTCATCCCCGTCTTACCAATCTGGTTGACCAGTGAGGAAAACTTCTCGACAACAGAAATCGGTATGTCGATGGGGGTCTTCGCCGTAGGACTCTACCTGATGGGACCATTCGTCTCGTATCTGGTGCAACGCTATCGCCGTAACGTGGTGTGTCTATGGGCGATTGTCATACAGGTCGTGGCACTGGCATTACTACTGTATATCAACAGTAAGCGGACGGAATTCGTAGACCTGTGGCTGATACTTTTGCAACGCTTCGTATTAGGAACTGCCTTCGGACTGGCACAGATGGTGCTGTCGAGCACACTTATCATCGACACCTGCGAATCGTTCCAACGTACCGAAGCGAATCACAGTGCCTCATGGTTCGGACGCTTTGCCCTCTCTTTGGGACCGTTGACAGGACTGCTCATCCTGCACCTCTGGGACTTCCATATTGTCATCTTCGCGGCGATGGGTTGTGCCTTTGCCGCTATGTTGCTTATCAGTGCGGTAGACTTCCCTTTCCGTGCACCGGAAGAACATGTCCACCTATTCAGCAACGACCGTTTTATGTTAGGACAGGGTGGGGCACTGTTTGTCAACTTGCTGCTGATTACGCTCGCCATAGGTATCATGCTGAGTCGGATGGATACCGTTGCCTATGGTATGCTGATGGTTGGTTTCCTGCTGGCATTGTTGGCTCAGCGTTTCGCGTTCAAGAATGCAGAACTGAAAAGTGAGGCGGTCACAGGACTCATCCTACTGATTGCTGCACAACTCATCATGCTGACACAGCATACACCGACATCCACGTATATCTCATCTGCCTTCACGGGCATGGCAACAGGCATCATCGGATCACGCTTCCTGTTGTTCTTCATCAAACTCAGTCGTCACTGTCAACGTGGCACCTCACAGAGCACGTTTATGTTGGCATGGGAAACGGGACTGGCACTGGGTGTAGGTCTCAGTTACCTATTGGCAACGAGGATGCCGTATCGCGTGATATGGCTGGCATTAGCCCTTACTATCGCAGCCTTGCTGATGTATAACGTCTTCACGCATGGGTGGTTCATGAAACACAAGAACCGCTAACCCTTTCCACAGAGTTTCGCATACGGACAGTAACGGCAGTTCTTCTCGTCATCGGTAGGCGTAAACGCTATCTCAGGATTGAAGATCTCATCAATGCAGGTCTTCAACTCTTTCGTGAAGTCTGGAAAATGTGGCTCAACATCGAGAATCTTTTCATCCCCAAAGCACAGCGTGGGGTCGTAGTCGTCACCTGCGGAATGCTGAATGAACAGTAAGGCAGGACTGACGGGAAGATGACTATCATTGAGTTTGTTGCTGTGGCGCACGATACTACTATATAATAAGGTCTGCAGGTAGTAGCCGTTATGCGGGTCAGTGGTAGTGAAGATACTCTCTACGTCAGCAGGTGTCTTATTGATCTTTCCACCGCCCGTTTTATAGTCTATCACGCGGATGCGTTCTCGGTCGGTATCTACATCGATGGCATCCAAGCGGTCGATACTACCGCCTATCGTCGTGGTGAACGCCACCTGTCCATTGTCCACCTGCCAGTCATCCACCACCTCGTATTCCAATGCATGGACGGTAAAGGGGGCAAGACGTAAGTCTATCTGTAACAACTGACGCACATAATGGATGACCACCTCACGATTGATGAGTTGTAGACCGTTATATTCCTTCATGTTGGGTAGTTCGTGACGGAAAGCCTCATCAACAGCCATCTCTATCGCCGTCTTAGAATCTAATAACTGTTGTAACTGTACCTTTTCAATG
Source organism: Prevotella sp. (assembly GCA_045225255.1). Lineage (GTDB taxonomy): Bacteria > Bacteroidota > Bacteroidia > Bacteroidales > Bacteroidaceae > Prevotella. The sequence goes on from JBGVBD010000096.1 coordinate 41,947, forward strand.
CGATGACTGCGTTGCATCAGTTGCTCGTAAATATGCTGGGCAGCGGCATGGAACACCAGTCCGAAGATACGGTCGTCAATCTGTGGCTCATCATCATCGGGCTCTTTCAACCCGCCTACATAGCGATAGAAGAAACGCAACGGACAACGGCGATAACTGTTAATAGCAGTAGGTGTCAACAGGGCATGTTCGGTGTCGGGTGTCTTCGTGAAACGATCCAACAGCACTTGCATGACAGCAGCAGTCTTCTTGACAATTGACAATTGACAATTGACAATTGATAATTCTGTGTTCGCTTTGAGGGCATATTGCGTGATGGGGTGTCCACTCTCTACCATCAGTTGAAGCATAAAACGGCTCATCTCGCCAGTATGTCTCTCGTCCGCCGTATTATTATAGACGAGTGTCACGTCCTTTGCCCGTTGCAGGATACGATGGAAATAGTAGGCATAGATAGCCGTTTTATGATCGACGGTCGTCAACTCGTACGCCTTGCGCAGACTATGGGGAATAAAAGAACTGTCGTTGATACCTTTGGGCATATTACCCTCGTTGCAGGAAAGCATCAGCACATGGTCGAAGTCGAGGTTGCGCGATTCCAGAATACCCATCACTTGAATACCTTCTGCCGGTTCACCGTGGAAGGGGATCGAGGCAGCACGTATCAACTGAGTGACGAGACGTTGCAGGGTAGGAAGGTCGACAGTCAGGTCACCACTGCCCGTCAATCCTGCCAGTCGGTTGATGAGTGTATAGGTACGGAAGAGCGATTCTTCACGCAGAGGATCCGTATTCTCGTCGGTATTACTATGAGCCTGTTGGGCGATATGCCGTAGCAGACGGGCTATCCACTGAAGGATTGCCTCTGTCGGGAACAGTCCAGAAGTATCACATCCCTTCAACAGTTCATCATCTAAATACTTATAATAGGGATGTCGGCGAATGGCAGCCATCAAACGGGGACGATAACCCCCAATCTGCAAGGTCAACAGCAGATTGACCAGTGAGGCGGCAGGTGTCAGAACCAACGGATAACCAGTGGTGATATTCACCTTCTCGACCTCTGTAGGCAGACAATGGATAACGACGGGCAACAGTTGCTCGTCACAGAGAAGAACGGCAGTACGCTTCCCATCGGCATAACGCTGATGCTCTTTCAACCACGTGCTGACATAACGTGCCTGAATATTCTCTGTCGGTGCAGAGATATAAGTGATATCCTTGGGCTGTTGGAACTGGCGATAGATGGCATCGTCGTGGATATCCAATTCATTAAGATAGTCGCTGAGATACTGGGCGATGAAATGTCCTGCCTCATGCTGTTGCATATAGTAATGATCGAAGTCCCAGTAGAAGAATGCCTTTCCTTCCTTTTTCAGTCGAGAGAACAGTCGTTGCTCGACTTTATGCAAGAGGTTGAAACCAACAAAGAGATAGCGGTCGTATTCGAAAGAGAGTTCTTCATTCTCGGCGACCTGACGATACATAGCACCCTCGTAGGCTAACTGCTGCTCAGTCAGGCGGTGGTTGAAGTCGTGATAGATATCGGCGAAATGGCACCATAGCTTCAGGAAGCGTTCCTTCAGCGTACTGTTATGGTCGTCAGAGAAGTTGCTGAAGAACTGTCGGATGATGTCTCGTTGCTCGTCTGTGAGATAACTGACATCATCCAGTTCATGGATGTCACGCAGATTGGCAAAGACACGATCGGCATCCGCCATGTTCTTATCAATATCATCGAAATCGGAGAGCAAGAGTTGTCCCCAACCGTAAAAGCGATCGAGTGTCTCGTCAATACCTGTACAGGCAACGAAAGAACGATGCAGGTCACAGACCAGTTTGATGGGATCCGCCACCGTCAGCGAGGAATGGGAACGAAACAGGTCACTGATGGTGATATAGGAAGGGCACCATATCGGACGACCAGTCAAGCGTGCAAGATGCTCGTTGATAAACAGCGAGGCACGCTTATTGGGGAAGACGATAGCCGTACGCGACAAGTCGTGTCCGTACTTACGGATGATATCCTCTGCGACATATTCTAAGAAAGTCTTCATGCTACGGGTTCGATTTTGTTACTGTATACATACCAAAGATAGCCTTCCACCTGACGGTTGCCCATCTCGTGGAGCAGATTCATATATTCACGTACTTGTTCCTGATACTCAGCACGAGGATGTCCGAACTTGAAGTCGACGACAATCATACGGTTGCCATCAGTCATTACACGGTCGGGACGACGCTCTACCACATGTCCGTCGGCATCCGTAAAGAGTATTGTGCATTCGTTGTAGAGTGTCCATTTACCAGAGAACCAATCACTCACACGCGGATGTTCCAGTCGCTTGCGAAGCATTTCCTTGACTTTTGCCACCGTTACATCATCGTCATAGAGAATACCATCCTGTTCCAATTGACGCAGGGATGCCTCGATATCATCTGTGGTACGAATGGTAGAAAATACATGGTGCAACACACTGCCCATCTTGATATATCCCTGTTGTTGTGTCTCTTCCTCATCAGTCGCCACGAACTCACGACTCTTATTACTCTGGCGGAACTCTGTTTGATTGCCATAGGTCACTATGTCTATCGGCAGTGGGGCAGAGGGTTGGAGGAAGACATTCTCGGAAGATTTCTTCTGTTCTTCTTTCTCTACAAACAGTGTACCGTATGAGAACGTGATATCGGCATGCTCGTCTTCTATCCCGTTGAGCACAGTTCCTTCCAGTTGTTTCTGAAGATCGGGCAGTACGCGCTCAATGATGGCCGAACGACTCTGTTTGCTCTTTCTCTTACCGATGACGAAGAGGTTCTTACAAGTACGGGTGAAGGCGACATACAGGAGATTGAGATTATCGACGGTCAACTGAAGATGCTCGTTGAGATAGTCGTTCTCATAAATCGTCCCCATCATATTCTTTTCACTATAGTTGATAGGAACCACGGGCAACTCATTATACGGTGCCTCGGAGGGTTCACACCACAGCATATCCCCACGATTTAACTGCCAGTCACAGAAGGGTAGAAGGACGTGCTCATATTCCAAGCCCTTACTCTTATGAATCGTCAGGATACGGATACCGTTCATCTCATCGCTCTGGATGGTCTTCTTGTACAGGTCTTGTTCCCAGGTCTCGATAAAGGCATCAATACCTGTGCTGTTGTCGAGTGTGAATTCCGTCAGATAATCGAAAAACGCACAGACATACGCACTCTGGTCTTTCAGACGATGGAGTTCAAAGATATCATATAGTTTCTCTACCAGTTCGTAGAGTGGCAGCATCAGGAGTTCATCCATCTTAGTGATATAGTCAGAAGGCAACAGTTCGTCGGGATTGATAGTCTTCAGCAACAGTTCCGCATCGGTAGCGTTCTCACCCAAAATGTCACGATGGTAGGCTTTGATGATATGAGCCTTCGTCAGAGAGTCCGTGGGGTGGGTGAGCAGATGCAGCGCATTGACCAACAATTGGACGGAGACGGAAGCGTCTAATCGGAACGCTTCATCACTCACAATACTGATTTCGGGCATCTGTTCCTTCAGGTAGTTGGCAATCAGCGTAATGATGTCGTTGGTCCTGACGAGGATAGCCATCTTGTTTTGAGAGACACCCTCTGCCAATAACATCTTGATAGTTTCTACTATTTGCTGTAAGGTACGCTCACGATAGTCTGTAGCAGGTAATAGTCGGATATCGACATAACCCTTAGCGTCACGTTGTTCTGGAACGTGCTGTGCAACATCGGCATAGGCATCTTTCAACTGACGGGCGCCTTGCTCGTTATGTTCGCTGATGTCATGTTGTTCCAACTGTGAAGCGATGGTAAAGAAGGCATTGTTGAAATTGACGATATGACGCTCGGAACGATAGTTGGTGTTCAAAGGCCGTACTTCCATCATCTGAGGTGAGAACTGCTGTTCGATATTGTTCAGTAAACGCCAGTCACCGGAACGCCAGCGGTAGACACTTTGTTTGACATCACCGACAATCAGGTTCTCAGAACCTACATGACTCATGCATTCTTGCATCAACACACGGAAGTTCTGCCATTGTACCGTACTGGTGTCCTGAAACTCATCAATCATCACATGATGTAACTGAGCACCAATCTTCTCAAAGATAAATGGAGAGTCGCTTTCCTGAATAAGCGAATGGAGCAGATGCTGGGTATTGCCCAACAGGAAGATATTGGCATCGTCGTTGAGGTCTTTCACTTTCTGCTCAATACTACTGAGAAGACGTAGATTGTTAAGATGACTGAGTGTCAAGTGTGCCGACTGGTAGAGTTTCCATTGACGTTCCCGTTCCTCTTCTGCTTGTCGCAACATCGGCATCAAAGTCTGATCGGCTAAGAGATGTATCTCTTCCGCACGGGGATGGTCTTTCTTATACCAGGACTCAGGCATACCCATGGCCTTAGCAGCAGTGTCATTGAGGATTTCAGGACCAAACTGTCCTTTACTGATTTTCAGGAAATAGCCAGACACACCACGAGAGCCATTCTTGATGTCTTGGATAGTAAGCCCTTCTTGTTCCAGTGTATCGAAATAAGTAGCAGCAATAGTTGTCATCCGTTTCTTTGCATCATCACGGATTTGCCGTAGTGTCTTGGTATAGCGTTCGAGGAATCCTTTCTCGTTGATCTTCTCGTTCAACGCTTTCCGATGGTCCTTGTAATAGTCACGAAAGATGGTCTTTCCGAAGTTCTTGATCTCGCGGATAAAACTGGTGTTCTTATCGTCACTGCTACTCCAACTCTTTTCCTCGTTGAGACTGTCCATAATATATCGGAGCAACCATTGTAACATAGCGTCCGTATGTTTGAGTTGGTCTATCAACTGGTCGACAGCCATTTCCTCTATCTGGTCACCATTGAGTCCAATACGCAGATTGGCAGTCAGTTCCAGTTCGCGGGCGAGGTTACGAAGAACACTCTGGAAGAAGGCATCGATAGTCTGAACCCTGAAACTATTGTAGTTATGTAACAAGAGATGAAGTGCCTCGCCAGCCCGTTCTCTAACGGTTTCTTTGGAAAGACCTGTTTCTTCTTCTACTTTCTCTGCATAACTGACAGAGTCAGGTAATTGTTTCCAGATACCATACAACTGACTCAGGATGCGCATCTTCATTTCTTCTGTTGCCTTATTGGTAAAGGTAACGGCAAGGATGGTGCGATAGTTCAGAGGATTGCGCACCAAGAGTTTGATGTATTCAGTGGCAAGCGTAAACGTCTTTCCGCTACCGGCACTGGCTTTATAGACTACAAGTGGTTTCTGTATCTCTACCATTTTCTAAATAATTCAAATGTGAACTTAAAACCAACGTTCTGGATTTTGGTATTCAGGAAACTCGCGAATGCACCAATGGAAATGAAACGGGTGGATATAGCGTATCCAACCTCGGAATAAGCCCGCGTATTCTGAATGGACAACATACTCAGATAGATACGTTCGGCCTCAACATACCGCCCCACTAATGGGATAAAGGAGAAGGCGAGTAGGGGAGACTCGTAGGACGCATGGGCACGTACATAATATTTTGAGGTGTTATACCACCTGCTGTCCAATAACTGGAACTGTCCCGTCCAGTCGTCATCCCATCCATCAGGAAGATTCTCATCGTGGAAATTCGTATAATCGAGGAAATAACTGGTGTTCTCATTAGTATAGAATCCACAGCCACCTCGAAGATTGATCAGACGCATACGACTCAGTTTAAACTTATGACTTACATCCATCTCTATACGCTCATAATCAAGATTAGAACTGAAAATGCCCTTGATAGCACGTTCGTAATTAAATGTGAAATAAGGACCTTTGCGCCATGGCGAAATATGTAATGTCAAGAGAGGTGCGAAACTGCGATAGACGATAGGCATGTCCTCTTCTTGCATCCCTTTGACATTAACGGGACGGCGGATATGATAAACGATACCGCTCATAATTTCCAACCAGTCGAAAGCCATCACGTTATTAACGGCTTTCACATAATTGTCGGTAAAATAGTCTAATTCTTGTCCACTGAAGTCAATAGAATCAGCATGTGCTTTGGTAATAGCCTCTAACACACTGGAATTGGAGATACGGTTACCGTTAGCCCATACGATTTCAGCATATCCATGACGCTTGGGATTATAGTTCATACGTAAGGGGGCATGGAAGAAGAACTGCTTGATCTTGAAATTATAACCCAAGCGAGGTTCGAGAGTCAAATAACGGTTCTCGTTCCAGTTGTATTTGATACCTAACTGAATTCTATAAGAAAGACCACGACTGTGACTGTAACTGAGATACTGGGGATTCAAGATAGGAGACAGATGTAAACTGGCACCACCAGCATCGGCATAGGTGCTGGTTACTAAACGGTCACCAACATCCCATAGGACATCACCAAGAGTTCTCTTTGTCTTAACAACAGTATCACGGGCTGCTGCTTGTTCTGCCAGTTGGCGTCGTTCATCATATTTTCGGTAGATTTCCTTTTCTTCCTGATTTAACTCAATAGTACGTAACGTTTCCATTCTGGCACGGTCGTTTACATGATGAAGGGAATCAGGCAGCGTCGTTGGACAATGATAGGCTGAGAGAAAACTGGCATTCATGCGATTGCCTAAGAACTTAAACTTTACATCGGTCTTACAACGTAGCGGTAGCGTGGAATTGTTATCGTCAGTTTCTTGGACAAGGTCTACGTGAAATCTCACCATATCGTATTCCCCCTCAAAAGTAACAGTAAGGATACGTCCGGTATTGATGTCAACAACACCGAAACCATTGACCAGTTGCGTGTTGTCTAACTTCGGACGGAAAGAGATATGGGCATACTGACGACCAACATCATAGATCTTATAACGATAATAGATTCGATTGGTACGATGGAACGGAGACAACAGAAAATCCTTGTAAAGCGTCATTCCATAGATATTGGGAGTCTGATATTTGATGAGCATCGAACTGACTTGTCGATCATGAGGAATGGTTCCAGAGATGAGTTGTCGATTCATACTGTAGTTGTATTCATCGTCATACAGAAACTTTCCGTAAGATTCACTGATAAACTTCCGGTCGCCTTTGGCAATCGAATAAAGGGTAGGGACGAGGAAGAGGGTAGGGTTACGACGTTCTGTATTGATGGTATAGCGCATATATACATTGGGTGTTTCACCCTCTACATCGTGGGCGAAATTACGTCTGTATTCCCATATCTTTTCTAAAATATGAAGCGTGTCAGACTTCTGGGAAAAACTAATGCTGGGCATGAATATCAACATGCCCAGCATCAATAGTATGATATGTGCTCTTGATTTCACGACCCCAAAATTAATCAATAATTTTGAGGAAGCAAAGTTTTAGCCCAAATATTTCATTAATATACGAGCATTTCCGGATTCACGGAGTTTGGCAATGCTCTTTTCACGAATCTGACGGACACGCTCACGGGTGAGTCCCAGACGGTCACCAATCTCTTCAAGACCTTTCTCGTGGCAACCAATACCGAAACACTCGCGGATAATGGTTATCTCACGGTCTTTCAGCACTTTCTGAAGAACGGTATTCAGTTCCTGTGCCATCGATTCATGGTCAACCTGACGGTCTGTACGAGAATCATCACCGCTTGCCATCACATCAAGCATACAGTTATCCTCGCCATCCTGGAAAGGGGCATCAATAGAAACGTGATGTCCATCTGCCATCAGACTCTGACCAATCTTTTCTTCATCGAGATTTGTGGCGTCACTCAATTCTGATACAGAAGGATGACGCTGATTCTCTTGCTCAAATTTATTAATCTCATGATTAATCTTATTGAGGCTTCCAACTTGGTTCAAAGGAAGACGAACAATACGGCTTTGCTCTGCAATAGCCTGAAGAATGCTCTGGCGAATCCACCATACAGCATACGAGATAAACTTGAAACCACGTGTTTCATCAAACTTCTGTGCGGCTTTAATCAAGCCAATGTTACCCTCATCAATCAAATCAGTCAGCGTCAATCCCTGATGCTGATACTGCTTGGCTACAGATACTACGAAACGGAGGTTTGCCGTTACCAATTTATCCTTGGCTCGTTCACCTTCAGGACCGCCTTTGCGGATCTTTTGAGCAAGTTCGATTTCCTCATCAATACTAATCAAAGGAGCACGACCAATTTCCACCAGATATTTATCCAGTGCCTCACTTGAACGATTCGTAATACTTTTTTGAATCTTTAACTGTCTCATTTAAACTTCTCTCTTTTTGCTTAACTATCTGAAAATCAAGTGTGTGTATCGATTATAATCGTAAAACGTTGCAAAATTACAAAAAATACTAATACGTTGTTCTCTTCAAGTATATTTTTTTTCTTAAAAATGCTTAAACCATAGGTTTTACATGCTTTTTTCATTCTATTTGCAGCATAAATCACTTTTATAAAACAATAGGCATTATGATAAATAACAATTATAAATAAACCTATTAATAATCTCTGAAATACGCTATTCATCTTTTAATGTTGGTAATGATAAATGGTATCTGACTGCAAGGAATCTTATCAAACAAGTAACAATAAACGATGCTATAACTGTTACTTCCACTGTAGTTCCTAATATATCTAAAGACCAATATGTTACGCCACCTAATACCGCTGCCATTGCGTAAATCTCTTTGTGGAATATGACGGGTTCATTATTTAGCAGAATATCACGAATAACTCCACCTGCAGAACCTGTGATACATCCCATGATGATTGCAACCCAATATGGTTGTCCAAATGCCAGTGATTTCTGAATTCCTGCAATGGTAAACAATGCAAGTCCAAAAGTGTCGAATACGAACCATGTATTACGCAGGCGTTCCAGATGACGGGCAAATATGATGACAAAAAACAATGCTAAAGCCGTACATATCATATAGATGGGATTCGTCATCCAGAATGGTGTTGCGCCTAACATGACATCACGGATGGTTCCTCCGCCAATAGCGACAGCAATACCACAGACATATCCACCGAACCAATCAAAATGTTTGGCGGCTGCATGTCGGATTCCAGAAATTGCAAAGGCAAACGTACCTAAGAACTCGATAATTTGTTGAACAAGTGTGTCGTAATTCATCTTATTCCTTATATCTGTCACCCCAGTAATTCACCATGCGTTCATAGAGTTTTTCTTCTGCGGGCGAATGTTGTCCATGCCATAGTCTTTCATTTATAAGAGCGTCTGGAAGATACTGTTGAGGGGTAAAATGTCCAGGATAATCATGTGGATAGATATATCCGTCATGATAGCCCAAGTCTTTCATCAATTGTGTCGGTGCATTCCTAATGGGCAACGGTACGGGCTGGTTTCCTGTGCGGCGCACTAATTCCAATGCAGCATCGATTCCCAGATAAGCAGAATTGCTTTTAGGTGATGTCGCCAAATAAACAGTAGCCTCTGCCAAAGGTATCCTACCTTCCGGCCAACCGATCTTCTGTACAGCATCGAATGCGGCATTCGCCAATAATAAGGCATTAGGATTAGCCAATCCAATATCTTCTGATGCAGAGATGACCAATCGTCTTGCAATGAACTTGGGGTCTTCCCCACCCTCAATCATTCGTGCTAACCAGTATAGAGCCGCATCAGGGTCTGAGCCTCTAATACTCTTGATAAAGGCAGAAATAATATCATAATGCATCTCGCCATCCTTATCATAAGCCAGCGGGTTCTGTTGCAGGCGTTCTGCTACAAGTTGGTCGGTAACAATAATAGTATCGTCCTTACTAGCGGCTTCTACAACGAGTTCAAGGATGTTTAATAATTTACGGGCATCACCACCACTGTATCGCAACAATGCATCTGTCTCTTTTAGTTCTATCTGACGTTCTTTTAAAATGACATCCTCTGTCACAGCCCGGTGCAGTAGTTTCAGAAGATCGTCTTTTTCCAACGACTTCAAAACATATAACTGACAACGCGAAAGTAACGGACGAATCACTTCAAAAGAAGGATTCTCTGTGGTGGCACCAATCAGTGTAACAATTCCTTTCTCGACAGCCCCTAACAATGAGTCTTGTTGGGATTTGGAGAAACGGTGTATCTCATCAATAAATAAAATTGGTGAAGCCTCATTGAAGAACCTGCCTTTCTGTGCACGTTCGATGACATCACGTACATCTTTCACACCACTCGTCACAGCAGACAGTGTATAGAAAGGTGTCTCTAACCGATGGGCAATGATTTGCGCCAGTGTCGTCTTTCCTACACCCGGGGGACCCCATAAGATAAACGAAGAGATACGTCCTGCGTCTATCATTTTACGCAAGACGGCGCCCTCTCCTACCAGATGTTGCTGACCGATATAGTCATCGAGGGTCCTTGGTCTTAGTCTTTCGGCTAACGGTTCCATACTTTTACGCCTCAAAGGTAGTACTTTTTTAGGAAATTAACAAAAAATTATCATGGAAATACTTGTATATCGATAGTTTTTGCATTATCTTTGCAACATCATTAAAAAATAAAGGATAAAAATATGAAACAATCATCATCGAAACAGACATTTAACCTTAAAACGCTGACAAAAAGTACTGTATGGGATATTCAGGAAAACGATGTTTTCCGTATGCTTGACAGTGGCAGCAAGGATGCTGAGATAAAGGACAACTTACGTCATTATATAGATATTATTCGCTCGGCTTTCAGTATGGAAGAATTAAGCGAAGACAAGCCTGAGATTCGTAAACCCTATGAAAAGCAAGGCTACAAGGTTGGCGCTATTACCATCGACGAGAATTCCAAGATGATATTGGCTATTCGCAAACGTCCTATCATGCGTGTGACGGATTTGACTTATGAGAATATCCGCCATATCACAGCATCTAAACTCATTGAAGTATTGGAACGTAATTTTGGTGGCGGATGGGATTCCCTGTCACAGTCTATACAAGATATTATCGAGAGCGGATTTGATATTTCCACCACTACTCTACCCAAGGACCGCCTGCATAAGAAAGGTGGTATGTATGAAAAGAAAGTGGCTGACGGCTATGAGGTATTGGAAGTAGAAAAAGGAACATGGGTGGAGGCTATCTTTGCCAAACTAAAACCCGAAATCATTAAGCCACGCATGAAGTTCGATATGGACGAAGAGGGTGAACTTTCTGATGATGAACATTATGACAATCAGGAAGAGGAAGAGATTGATGAGTTCAACGAGGACGACATCAATGAAGACAATTATCGTACGACCTTTACCATCGAGTCTGATCCCGACGAGGAGGCAGAAGAACTCTCTGAGTTTGGTAGTGACGAGTAATGGTCATTCTTCCCCTAAACCAATGGCAAAAACTCTAAACATTATATTAATATAGTATGAATATTCCAAGTGTGTTTTGGCTTGTTCCCATTGCCTCTATTGTGGCATTGGGAATGGCATGGTACTTCTTCAAGAGTATGATGAAGTCCGACGAGGGAACACCTCGTATGCGTGAGATTGCACTCTATGTGCGTAAAGGTGCTATGGCCTATCTGTGGCAACAGTACAAAGTCGTCGTCATCGTATTTGTCGTACTTTGTGCTTTGTTCTCTTTCATGGCGTATGTGCTTCATGTGCAGAACCCCTGGGTACCGTTTGCTTTCCTGACGGGTGGTCTTTTCTCTGGATTGGCAGGGTTCTTCGGTATGAAGACAGCCACCTATGCTTCAGCACGTACTGCTAACGCTGCCCGTAAGAGTCTGGACAGTGGTCTGAAAGTGGCTTTCCGTTCTGGTGCTGTCATGGGTCTTACTGTCGTCGGTCTCGGTCTGTTGGACATTGCCTGCTGGTTCTATGCACTCTCGTTTGTCTATGACGGTGATAAAATGGCTTTGATTACGATTACCACCACCATGCTGACTTTCGGTATGGGTGCTTCTACACAGGCTCTCTTTGCTCGTGTCGGTGGCGGTATCTATACGAAAGCAGCCGACGTAGGTGCTGATATCGTAGGTAAGGTGGAAGCTGACATCCCCGAGGATGATCCCCGCAACCCTGCTACTATTGCCGATAATGTAGGTGATAATGTAGGTGACGTAGCAGGTATGGGTGCCGACCTCTATGAGAGTTATTGCGGCTCAGTACTGTCTACTGCTGCCCTTGGTGCTGCTGCCTTTGGCGTGGCAGGTATCGAGATTCAATTGAAGGCTGTCATTGCCCCGATGTTGATTGCTGCCGTTGGTGTATTTCTTTCCCTTTTGGGTATCTTCCTCGTCCGCACGAAAGAAGGTGCAACGATGAAAGACCTGTTGCGTTCTCTCTCATTGGGAACTAACGTCAGTGCTCTGCTCATCGCTATTGCCACCTTTGCAATTCTCTACTTGTTAGGTATTGAGAACTGGCTGGGTCTTTCCTTCTCTGTCATCTCTGGTCTGGCTGCTGGTGTGATTATCGGTCAGGCAACGGAATACTATACCTCTCACAGTTACAAACCCACCCAGAAGATTTCCGAGGCAGGACAGACAGGTGCTGCTACCGTTATTATTAAAGGTATCGGTACGGGTATGATTTCCACCTGTATCCCCGTCATCACCATTGGTGTTGCCATCATGATGAGTTATCTCTGTGCCAACGGCTTCGACCTCTCTATGTCGTCAGCCAGCCTGTCACATGGTCTTTATGGTATCGGTATCGCTGCTGTGGGTATGCTCTCTACACTGGGTATCACATTGGCTACGGATGCATACGGACCTATTGCCGACAATGCTGGTGGTAACGCTGAGATGTGTCAGTTGGGCGAAGAGGTACGCCATCGTACCGATGCCCTTGATGCACTGGGTAATACCACGGCTGCTACAGGTAAGGGCTTCGCCATTGGTTCTGCTGCCCTCACTGCCCTCGCCCTTCTCGCTTCTTATATTGAAGAGATCAAGATTGCGATGGAGCGTGCAGGAGAAACACTGACAAACGTGGCTGGTCAGACTATCAATGCTGCCGATGCCACCATTCCCGACTTCATGAACTACTTCCAGATTAACCTCATGAACCCCCGCGTCATCGTTGGTGCCTTTATCGGTGCAATGGCAGCCTTCCTGTTCTGTGGTATGACTATGGAAGCCGTAGGTCGTGCTGCCGAGAAGATGGTACAGGAAGTACGTCGCCAGTTCAAGGAGATTGCCGGTATCCTCGAAGGTACAGGTACGCCTGACTATGGTCGTTGCGTTGAAATCTCTACCAAGGCAGCCCAGCACGAGATGATTATCCCGTCTGTTCTTGCCATCGTGATTCCTATCATTGTTGGTATCGTACTTGGTGTGGCTGGTGTCCTCGGACTACTTGTCGGTGGTTTGGCTGGTGGCTTTACCCTTGCCGTCTTTATGGCGAATGCCGGTGGTGCATGGGACAATGCCAAGAAGAATATCGAGGAAGGTGCTTTCGGTGGTAAGGGTTCGTTTGCTCATAAGGCATGTATCGTCGGTGATACCGTCGGTGATCCCTTCAAAGACACCTCTGGTCCTTCCCTGAATATCCTGATTAAATTGATGTCTATGGTCAGCATTGTGATGGCTGGTCTTACCATTGCATTTATGTAATATTATATATATAATAAGGTATAAAAGGCCCCGATGGGAATATCGGAGCCTTTTTTCTTGCTTTTTTTGAAAAAAGTCTATGAAAAGTTTGTGGGAATGAAAAATAGTTTGTACCTTTGCAACCGCAAAACCAAAAGGATGCGCTTGTAGCTCAGTTGGTAGAGCACCTGACTCTTAATCAGGGTGTCCAGGGTTCGACCCCCTGCAGGCGTACGAAAGAAGAGATAAATGAAAAGTTTATCTCTTTTTTTTGTTATTTGTTTTGTATTCCAATTTTTTTCATTATCTTTGCGATAAAATCGCGAAGATACTATATCTCGGCAAAAAAAAATAATAAATTATTTTGTTCTGCTCTCGATTATTCGTATCTTTGCCAACATGATTGGAAAACTAATAACTAAAGCTATATGGATATATTAATGATTGTGCAGCTCCTCATCGTATTAGGAGCATTGTGGGTAGGCTCACGTTATGGCAGTCTTGCCCTTGGCGCTATTTCCGGTATCGGACTTGCCCTTTTGGTTTTCGGTTTCGGTCTGAAACCTGGTAATCCCCCTACTGATGTGATTTACATCATCATTGCCGCCGTTACCTGTGCCGGTATTATGCAGGCATCAGGGGGTATGGACTGGTTGATACAGATTGCGGAACGACTGTTACGTAAGCATCCTGACCGTATCACCTTCTTGGCACCGCTGTGTACTTTCTTCCTGACGGTGTTGGTGGGTACGGGTCACGTGGTGTATACCCTCATGCCGATTATCTGCGACATTGCCTTGAAGAAAGGTATCCGTCCAGAGCGTCCCTGTGGTGTGGCATCCATTGCCTCACAGGTCGGTATCACCTGCTCCCCTATTGCTGCTGCCGTTGTGGCTTTTGTGACAATCTCGAATGCGAATCACTTCGACATCACCATTCCCCGTGTACTGATGATTAGCATCCCTGCCTGTGTCTGCGGTCTGATGGCTGCTGCTGCCGCCAGTTACCATCGTGGTCTCGATCTTGATAAAGATCCTGAATTCCAGAAGAAGATTGCCGATCCTGCACAGCGTGATTATATCTATGGTTCTGGTGCAACAACCCTCGACAAGCAGATTCCACAGTCTGCTAAGAACGCCGTATTCATCTTCCTGGGTGCACTTGTCATCATCGTCTTGTTTGCTGCCCTTCCTGATTTGCTGCCATCATATCCGACAGTAAAAGCCGTGAAGGGTGCTGGTGACTTAACACTGGTAAGTGGTGTTACCATCTCAGCATCGGATTTGGCTAAGGCTGGTGTTGTGGCTGAAGGATTTACAGAGAAAGGCATGGTTGATTTGAAGATGAACCTCGTCATCCAGATTGTGATGATTTCCGCTGCTGCCCTGATGATTATCTTCTGCAAGGCATCACCGAAGAAAGCGGTGGCAGGTCCTGTATGGCAGTCTGGTATGGTTGCCGTCGTTGCCATCTATGGTATCGCATGGCTTGCCGATACTTATTTCTCCAACTATATGAGTACGATGCAGACTATGTTGACGGATATTGTTAAGGAATATCCTTGGTCGATAGCCATTGTATTCTTCCTGGTATCTGTACTCATCAACTCACAGGGTGCCGTGGTCGTTGCCATGTTGCCCCTCGCCTACTCGCTCGGTATTGCAGGACCAGTGCTGTTGGGTGTGCTTCCCTCGGTATATGGTTACTTCTTCATCCCGAACTATCCCTCGGATATTGCAACGGTGAACTTCGACCGGTCAGGAACCACCGTCATTGGTAAATACCTGTTGAATCACTCCTTTATGATGCCGGGACTGATTTGTGTAACTACCTCTACGATAGTCGCTTATCTATTGTCGATATTATTCTATTAAGGTTACTCTGAGATAGGCACCGCCTATCCTATAGAAAGGTGCCGCCTGTCCATGCGATAGGCGGCACCTTTCGCATGGATAAGTGCCGCCTAACTCGGACATAGCCACGGGCTATCTTTTACTCTTCTTCCATTTTAGTTTCGGAACCTTGACGACTTGTCCTTCTTTCAGTTCCGTATCGGGTTTCATGTTGTTATAGACTTCCATATAACAGGACATCCCTTCGCCTAATTCCCGACGGGCGATACGTGCCAAAGTCTCACCTTTGCGGGCTTTCACCTCATGGTCGGTACCGATGATATGGTAGGCACCCGTGCGCACACGCGCATCCATTGCCTCGTATTTTTTCCAGACAGGTTCTGCATCCTGTTTCACCTCAGGCTCTTTCTTTACCTCAGGTTTGATTTCTTCTACAGGCTGTTGTGCTGGTTGGATATCATCTTCTACGACTTCGATGGAATCTGTGACTTCGGTTGCCATACTGTCTGCTACTACCATCTGAGGCTCTTCCTTGACGGGTTCTGTGGGTATCGCATTGGCGGTCTTCTGACCATACCAGTATCCGCCGTATGCCGAGGCTGCCATCAGGGCAAGTGTCAACAGTCCATATCCCAGAGGTTTCTTCCAAGAACTGGTTGATGCTTCATCTTCAATGTATAGAGGTTCTTCTTTTTCCTCTTCTTGAGGTGCAACCTCTTGAGGAATCTCTTCTTTTTCTTCTTGAGGTGTATCGTCAACGACTTCCATCAATGGCTGCATCTCAATGTTTTCCTCAATGTTTTCCTCAACGTTTTCCTCAACGTTTTCTTCTGTTTTTTCTTCTATTCTTTCTTCAATTTTTTCCTCTATCTTTTCTTCGATTTTATCCTCAACGACCGGTGTCTCAATCACTGTTACAGACTGTTCGTCAATGGCATCTGCTTCAGCCAGTTCCTCTTCCGTCAGGTCATCAGACAAATCATCAAACTCTACGCCTTCATTCAAGGTAACGGTCTCAAACTGAGAGAACGGTTTGTTGACCAGTTCTTTCATCGTAGCATCTGGCGTGAACGTGATTTTAGCATGACTCTCAATCATCACACGCTCACCAGTACGTACGCTGACACTCTCACGGGCCTCGACACGAATCATCTTAAACGTACCGAGTCCCTTGATCTTCACCAGTCCCTCTTCGTTAAGGCGTTGCTGAATTATCTCAAACATCGTTGCCGCAAACTGGTTGGCTTCCTTTGCCGTCAGTTTGTTTTTCTCCACAAGGATCTTGGCAATTTCCTGTATTGTCATCTTTCCCATCGTCAACGTCCTCCTTTCAGTTTTTCTTTCCAAGTCTGGTTGGGCTTGAAGGTTAATACAAGTTTAGGTGGGACGAGCATACGCTGTCCTGTAGACGGACTTACGATGATACGTTCCATCTTCTTCTTCGTCTCAAAGACTCCGAAGTTCGGCACGATGATACTGTTGTCGGTGATAAAGGCATCACTCATCGCAGTGATGATGTTGTTCACCAGTTTCTGAGTGTCCTTCTGGTCATACCCAGTACGTTCTGACAGTACACTGATAAAATCCTTGTTATTCATATCTTGTTGTTGCGTATAAGTCAAACTCTTCTGCATCCGTTATCTTCACGTCATAGAACGTTCCGATAGTCAACGGCTCATCAATGGGAATCAGTACCTCAGGGTCGACTTCCGGGGAACAGAACTCCGTGCGCCCCACATACCAGTCACCTTCCGTACGGTCGATAATGACTTTCATCACCTGCCCCACTTTCTCACCTTCTATCTCTGCACTGATCTGCTGTTGGATGCGCATCAGACGGTCAAGGCGTGCCTGTTTGACATCCGTAGGCACATCGTCCTGATAATGATTGGCGGAATAAGTACCGTCCTCTTCGGAATAGGCAAAGGCGCCCATACGCTCAAAGCGAGCCCAACGGGTGAAATCAAGCAGTTCCTGATAGTCTTCGTCGGTTTCCCCAGGAAAGCCCACCATCAACGTAGTACGCAGATGGATGCCCGGTACTTCCTCACGGATTTTATTGATGAGTTCGTAGGTCTGTTCTTTCGTCACATGACGCTGCATGCGCTCCAGCATGTGGTCACTGATATGTTGAAGAGCGATATCCAGATAGTTGCAAACATTCTTGTTTTCTCGCATCACCCGCAACAAATCCCATGGGAAATGAGCCGGATAAGCGTAATGCAAGCGGATCCATTCCACACCCTCTATGGCTGCCATGCGCTCTATCAGTTCTGCGATATGCTGTTTGCCGTCGATGTCTATACCATAATAGGTCAACTCTTGGGCGATGACCTGAAACTCTTTAGTGCCCTGACTGACCAGATGGCGCACCTCGTCAAGAATCTCTTCCATCGGACGACTCTGATGCCTGCCCGTAATCAAAGGAATAGCACAGTAGGCACAATGGCGGTCACATCCCTCACTGATCTTGATATAAGCATAATGATGCGGTGTGGTAAGATGTCTATGGTAATCTCTCACCTCTTGCTTCTCACCTCTCACATCTAAATCACTCAACAATTCCTTATAATTAAACTTCCCATACCAACCATCAACTTCTGGAATCTCTTGTTCAAGGTCTGCGAGATAACGCTCAGACAAACAACCCATTACATAAAGTCTCTTGAGCCTTCCTTCTGTCTTTTCCTGTGCAAATTCAAGGATCGTATCAATACTCTCTTGTTTGGCATCCTCGATGAAACCACAAGTATTGATAACAGCAATCTCCCCATGAGGATTCTCACTGTCATGTGTCACTTGATAACCATGCGCCTCGAAGAGTCCCATCAGTTTTTCACTGTCGACGAGATTCTTCGAACATCCTAATGTGATGAAATCTATGGTTGGTTTCTTATTCATTCTTGAAGAGTGAATCTACAAACTGACGCTTGTTAAACAATTGAAGGTCTTCCATACCTTCGCCCAGTCCAATATACTTCACAGGCACTTTCAATTGGTCACTGATACCAATCACGACACCGCCTTTGGCTGTTCCATCAAGTTTAGTAATAGCAAGAGAAGTAATCTGAGTAACGGCTGAGAACTGCTTAGCCTGTTCAAAGGCATTCTGTCCCGTTGAACCGTCAAGCACGAGCATCACCTCATCAGGTGCCTCTGGCAGAATCTTCTTCATGACATCCTTGATCTTCTTCAACTCGTTCATGAGTCCTACCTTATTATGCAGACGGCCTGCAGTGTCAATGAGTACCACGTCAGCATCATTGGCTTTGGCAGAACTCAACGTATCAAAAGCGACAGAGGCAGGGTCACTGCCCATCTGCTGTTTCACTACAGGAACTCCTACCCGTTCTCCCCAGATGCACAACTGCTCTACAGCCGCTGCACGGAAGGTATCTGCTGCCCCGAGATAGACTTTCTTGCCTGCCTGCTTAAACTGCCAGGCGAGTTTGCCGATAGTGGTAGTCTTCCCCACTCCATTCACACCTACGACAAGGATGACGTATGGTTTATGGTCAGCGGGCAAATCCCAGTTGTCATTGTCTTCTGAATTGTTCTCAGCAAGCAAAGCCGCGATTTCATCACGAAGAATACCGTTCAGTTCACTGGTGTTGACATACTTGTCTCGTGCAACACGCTCCTCAATACGCTGAATGATTTTCAAGGTAGTATCAACACCTACATCACTGGTGATAAGTACTTCTTCCAAATCATCCAACACATCGTCATCTACTTTCGATTTACCGGCTACGACACGAGCCAGTTTGTCGAATACACTCGATTTGGTTTTCTCTAATCCTTTGTCAAGTGTCTCTTTCTTATCCTTATTGAAAAATCCAAATATTCCCATTATTGATCAATAATTTCCGATTTCATCGGCAAAATTACAAAAAAAAGCCGAAACCCTTAAAAGATTTCGGCTTTTTCTATATAGAATAAATAATATTAGTTCTTGAAGAAGTCCTTAACTGCCTCGTTAGGAACCATCTGCTCGTCGAAGATGTAAGCACCAGTCTTAGGGCTCTTAACCATCTTGATTACCTTTGTGTATGCGCGACCATCCTTTGAACCTTCATGGAGGGTAGCAACGGTTTTCTTTGCCATGCTTTAAATAGATTATTTAATCTCCTTGTGCACAGTCATGCGCTTCAGGATGGGGTTATACTTCTTCAGTTCCATTCTCTCAGGAGTGTTCTTACGATTCTTGGTCGTGATATAACGGCTTGTTCCGGGAAGTCCACTCTCTTTCATCTCAGTGCACTCCAGAATAACCTGAACACGATTGCCCTTTGCTTTCTTGCCTGCCATAATTATTAGTCTCCTATTACTTTAATGTCTTTCCAGTCTACATAACCTTTAGCAACAGCCTGCTTCAGGGCAGCGTCAAGACCTACCTTATTAATCATACGCAGACCAGCGGCGCTGATCTTCAACTGAATCCAGCAGTCCTCTTCTACATAGTAGAACTTCTTGCTGAACAGGTTTACATCAAAGACGCGCTTTGTGCGGTGCTTTGAGTGCGACACATTATTACCACGCTGTGCCGTCTTTCCCGTAATTTGACAAATTTTAGACATTTCTATCTACTTTTACTTGTTCCTAAAATATAACTTACTCCAAACAGGGTGCAAAGGTACGACTTTTAATTGATAATTGAAAATTGATAATTGACAATTGTCTAGTAATTAATATTTTTTAACTCTCTGCATCTGTCTGAGGCTCAGCTTTCAGGAATTCAAGGAACAATTCCATCGCTCTGTTGGTTGCAATGGCAAGATTGATATCACGTCCGTGATCCTCTTCCACTTTCAAGGTAACCTGTTTCTCGGGTGTGCCACATGCCAACCATATCGTACCGATGGGAATATCTTTCGTTCCACCTGTAGGACCGGCAAATCCTGTAGCGGCAATGGCAAAATCTGTGTTCAATATCTTGCAAGCCCCCTTTACCATCTGGCATGCGACCTCCTCACAGACAGCCGTCTTTTCTGCAAGGATTTCTGAATCAACGTTCAACAGTCTTTCCTTGATTTCATCGACATACGACACAATGCCGCCTTTAAAATATTTGGAAGCACCAGGTACGGCAATCAGGGCTTCAGCAATACGTCCACCCGTACAACTCTCAGCCGTTCCAACGGTCTTTTCCATTTCCCACAGCAGTTGGCTGACCTCTCTGCTGATAACCTTGCTTTCAAAATCTATCATAGTGGTTTATTTGAATGTTACTTTCGAAAATGCTGGTGCATCAATTGGACAGGTCTCCCCATCCAGATATTTATAGTAGCCCACGATACCTATCATGGCAGCATTGTCAGTAGTATAACTGAACTTAGGAATATAAATAGTCCACCCGTATCGCTTGGCATAATCGTGGAAGGCATTACGCAATCCGTTATTGGCACTCACACCACCAGCCACAGCCACATGTTTGATACCCGTTTGCTTGACAGCCAACTTCAGTTTCTTCATGAGGATATCCACAATCGTCCATTCCAACGAAGCGGCGATGTCTTCTTTATGATGTTCGATAAAATCGGGATCTTCTTCTATCCATTTCCGCAGGTTATAGAGGAACGATGTCTTCAAGCCAGAGAAACTATAGTCAAGTCCTGGGATATGTGGTTCTGCAAACTGGAAAGCCTTCGGATTACCTTGACGAGCCAAACGATCGATGATAGGTCCACCAGGATAACCCAGTCCCATCACCTTCGAACATTTGTCAATCGCCTCGCCTGCAGCATCATCAATGGTCTGACCAAGTACTTCCATATCGTTATAGGCATTGACCTTCACGATCTGCGAGTTACCTCCACTTACCAACAGACAAAGGAAAGGCAATGGCGGAATATTTGAAAATTCTCTCACCTCTCCATCCTCACCTCTCACCTCTTCCTTGATAAAGTGCGCCATCACATGCCCCTGCAGATGATTGACATCAATGAGTGGAATACCTAATGAACGGGCAAAACCCTTGGCAAAACTTATCCCCACCAACAGGGAACCCATCAGTCCAGGACCTCTGGTAAAGGCGATAGCCGATAATTGTTCCTTGGTGATGTCTGCCTTCTTGATGGCTTGGTCGACCACAGGTACTACATTCTGCTGGTGTGCCCTGGAAGCCAGTTCCGGCACTACACCTCCGTATGCTTCATGTACAGCCTGTGATGCTGTCACGTTCGACAATAGTACCCCGTTCTTTAGAACTGCTGCACTCGTGTCGTCGCAACTCGACTCTATACCTAATATATATATATCTTTTGTTATCACGTTATTATCACTTCGTTATCACGTTATTACGTTATACCGTTATTACGAGTTTTTAATAAGAAAGTATCTCAAGACCCGTTTCTGTCATCAGGAAGGTATGTTCCCACTGGGCACTGGGCTGTTCGTCCTCGGAAATGACTTCCCATCCGTATGGATCGTCCGCATCAATAAACACTTTCCATGTACCCATATTAATCATCGGCTCGATGGTGAATACCATACCCGGCACGAGCAACATACCGTCACCCTTTTGTGCGAAATGGCAGACCTCCGGCTCTTCATGGAACTTACACCCTACTCCATGCCCACAGAGATCACGCACCACGCCATAGTGGTATTTCTTGGCATGTTTCTCGATAGCCTTACCGATAGCATTCACATACCCCCATGGTTTAGCCGCTTCCATTCCTATTTCGAGACATTCTTTGGTAACCTTTACCAGTTGTTCCTTTTCGGGTGTCGTCTTACCAATGATAAACATACGCGAGGCATCTGCATAGTAGCCGTCGAGGATGGTCGTGAAATCAACATTGATGATGTCACCTTCCTTTAAGATGTCTGTTGCTTTGGGAATACCATGACACACCACCTCGTTGATACTCGTACAGACACTCATCGGGAAACCCTCGTAATTCAGACAAGCAGGTATAGCACCGTGTTTCTCACAGTAGTCACGACAGATTTGGTCAATCTCTAAGGTTGACATACCTGGACGAATAGCCTGTGCTACTGCATCCAGTACACCTGTGTTTACAACGCCAGCGCGTCGGATACCCTCTATCTGTTCTGGTGTTTTGATTAGTTCACGTGTAGGTACCAGTGCCCCTTTGTTCTCCAAGTACATGATTTGCTTGTCGAACTCCGAAGGTTGTTCTCCTGGCTTACAATGCCATCTTCTTTTTATCATTTCTTTTATATTTGGGTGCAAAGGTAGTGCAAATTGAGTGAAATACCAAATTTATTTGAGTATTTCCGAAATGCAGCCTACCTTCGACCGAAGGTCAAAATTACTACTTTTTTTATTTGGCACGGTATTTGCAAAAGAAAAGTCATACGATAATAAACAAAAACAATTATAAGTATGCAAAAAGGTAATATTGGGGTTACTACAGAGAACATCTTCCCCGTCATTAAAAAGTTTCTCTATTCCGATCATGAGATTTTCCTGCGCGAGATGGTCAGCAATGCCGTCGATGCCACACAGAAGTTGAAGACCCTCAAAGAACAAGGCGAGTTCAAAGATGAGTTGGGCGACCTGACTGTTCATATCAGTGTTGACACAGACAAGGGTACTATCACTATCTCGGATCGTGGTATCGGTATGACCGAAGAGGAAATCGACAAGTATATCAACCAGATTGCCTTCTCGGGTGTCAACGATTTCTTAGAGAAGTATAAGGACAATGCCAACAATATCATAGGACACTTCGGTCTGGGTTTCTACTCTTCGTTCATGGTATCGAAGAAAGTAGAGATTATCACCAAATCATACAAGGAAGATGCCAAGGCGGTGAAATGGTCGTGTGACGGTAGTCCTGCCTACGAGATTGACGAGGCAGAGAAGGAAGATCGTGGAAGTGATATCATCCTCTATCTCGATGACGACTGCAAAGAATTTCTTGAGAAGCAGAAGATTCAGGAACTGCTGAACAAATACTGTAAGTTCATGGCAGTGCCCATCGCTTTCGGCAAGAAGCAGGAATGGTCGAACGACGAGAAGAAGATGGTAGATACCGCTGAGGATAATATCATCAATAACGTGGAACCGCTATGGACGAAGACCCCCTCTGGTTTGAAAGACGAGGATTATAAATCGTTCTATCGTACCCTCTACCCCATGCAGGACGAACCGATGTTCTGGATTCACCTGAATGTGGACTATCCGTTTAACCTCACGGGTATCCTCTACTTCCCACGTATCAAATCAAATATCGACCTGCAGCGCAACAAGATTCAGTTGTATTGCAATCAGGTATTCGTCACCGATCAGGTAGAAGGCATCGTCCCTGAGTTCCTGACGCTGTTGCATGGTGTCATCGATTCACCGGACATCCCTCTGAATGTCAGTCGTTCCTATCTGCAAAGCGATCGCGACGTGAAGAAGATCTCTACCTATATCACCAAAAAGGTTGCCGACCGTTTGCAGGCTATTTTCAAGGAAGACCGCAAGCAGTATGAAGAGAAATGGGACGACCTGAAACTCTTCATCAACTACGGTATGCTGAGTGAAGAGAGTTTCTACGATCGTGCGAAAGACTTTGCTTTATTGAAAGACACAGAAGGCAAATACTTCACCTTCGACGAGTATAAGACACTCATTGAGAGTGCCCAGAAAGACAAGGACGATACGCTCGTTTATCTCTATGCTACCGATAAGGAAGAGCAGTATTCATATATTCAGGGTGCCAAGGACAAAGGCTATTCGGTATTGCTGCTCGACGGACAACTCGATGTACCTGCCATCCAGATGCTGGAACAGAAATTTGAGAAGAGTCGCTTCACCCGTGTCGATTCCGATATCATCGAGCGTCTGATTGTTAAGGACGATGCACCGAAGTCTACCCTGTCAGACAATGAGTCTGCCAATCTGTCATCGGTATTCCGTTCGCAGATGCCGAAGATCGAGAAGACAGAGTTTATGGTTGAGGTACAGTCGTTGGGTGCTGATGCTCGCCCTGTTGTCATCACGCAGAACGAATACATGCGTCGTATGAAAGAGATGAGCCGCTTCCAGCCGGGTATGAACTTCTACGCACAGATGCCCGACTCTCTGAATCTCGTACTAAACAGCGATCATCGTCTCGTGAAAGAAATACTGTCATCCATCGATTCTCAACTGTCATCAGAACTTCAGCCCATCGAGGCAGAACTGAAGGGACAAGAGGCTCGTTTGGCAGCCATCCGTCAGGCTCAGGAAAAGAAGAAGGCGGAAGAGTTGACACAAGACGATAAGGACATGAAGGCCGAGTGCGAGAAGGCTGTTCAAGAGCAGAAGGATAAGAAACAGGAAGTACTGAGTGGTTTCGCTGCCAAGAACGACATCGTCCATCAGTTGATCGACCTTGCCCTCTTGCAGAATGGTATGCTAAAGGGTGAAGCCCTCGACCAGTTCCTGAAACGCAGTGTGGATTTAATCAAATAATCACGATATCCATCAAAAAAAAGAGAGAACCAAACGTTCTCTCTTTTTTATTGTTTAGAAACCGAAAATCCGATATTGTCAGATACTACTCACTTACAATATCGTAATATTTCCTATCCGCTTCTGTAAAACAACAGACGATGACTTCGCCCTGATAACCACTTTCTATATGTCTGGTCAGTACCTGTGTGGCTATCTGCGCTGCCTCGGCTTTGGGAAATCCATAGACACCCGTACTGATACATGAGAATGCAATGCTCTTCAAGCCGTTTTCTTCTGCCAACTTCATGGCGGTATCATAGCATGAGGCTAACATTTCCCGTTCGCCATGTTTGCCACCGAACCATATAGGACCAACGGTATGTATTACCTTCTTACAAGGCAGGTTATACGCATCCGTCATCTTGCTCTGTCCTGTCTGACAACCGCCCAGTGTCATGCACTCTTCCAACAGTCCAGGTCCTGCCGCCCTGTGTATGGCACCATCCACGCCGCCACCACCCAACAGCGTTTTGTTCGCTGCATTCACGATGGCATCCACCTTTAGTTTCGTGATGTCTCCCACCACAATCTTAATCTCACTCATTGCTTCATTAAATGTTTCTTTGTCATAACGTAAACAACTTCATCGATTTAATATATAGGTTCTGCAAAAGTAATCATTATTTCCTATCGTCGCAAGGATTTCAATAGGAATTTGAGAAAAAAGAGTGTTTCGACAAAACTCCTAACATGTTAACCCAATAGGGCTGAAATGCCGATGTACAAAGGGAAGTGATCGGGTTACCTGTTGGTTGAACAGGTAACCCACTTCTCACGTATTTGCAAAAAATGAAGTCAATTTGTGTTGAAAAATCATCTCAAAATTGATCAATACAAGTAGGAGTAGGTTACCTGTTTAACCAACAGGTAACCTGGCTTGCGCCCTTTATTTATCGGGGTTTGAAGGGTGTTGGGTTAAGATGTGAGGAGTTTTTACGAAGTCAAATAACTGAAACTGTAATACTGTAATTTTTGACGTCGCAAACAAAGGAATACCTTCTATCACTTGTCCGGATGCCTTGAACAGTTTGTTCCAAGGCTTGGGACAAGTTGTTCCAGGGCTTGGAATACCCCCTAAGGAGGCTTTGGAATAAGTGAAAGGAGGCATTAGAGTAAAAAATATATTGAATTCACATCGAAAGTAGCTTACATTCGACCCGTTTGCTCGTACTTATCTACCCGATAGGCGGCACCTTTCTACAAGTATCGCCTATATTTCTTATTGCAACTTCTTTGCGCATGGCTTCTTCGAGGGGGATGTCATCAGGATTGATGCATGCGACATGGGCAAAGCCTGCCTTTAATAGTTCTGCATGGTCACTGATATGCCCTGCAATTAGGTAAACGGGGACATTACCAGACTGTTTCAGTATTCCCATAGGCAGTTTACCCATCAGCGTCTGGCGGTCAGCAGAGCCCTCGCCAGTGATCATGAGGTCGGCATCTTTAACTATCTCATTAAAATGAATAGTTTCAAGCAAGAGTTGTATGCCTGGCTTACAAACTGCATTCAGATATTGCAGGAAGGCATAGCCAAGACCACCTGCGGCTCCTGCACCTTCAGATTGCGAACGATCATAGCCGAAATGCTTGGCAGAGACTTCGGCAAACTTCCTTGCCCTCTCATCCAAAAGCAATACGTCTTCAGGTGTTGCACCCTTCTGAGGTGCAAAGATGTGAGCCGCCCCATTCTCGCCACAAAGTGGATTCTTGACATCTGTTGCGATTGTAAAGCGAATATCCTTAAGTTCCTTAATATCATCGAATTGACCATTCTTTGCGAAAGTATCGATGAGGGCTTTAAGCATACCGATGCCTGCATCACTCGTAGCACTGCCTCCCAGACCAATTATGATATGACGGGCACCTTTACGCACTGCATCGGCAACCAACTGTCCTGTGCCATAACTGGTAGCCACCATCGGATTTCGTTCTTCTTCCGTCAGCAAGGTCAGTCCACTGGCTTGAGCCATTTCAATCACTGCCGTCGTTTCCTTCAACAGATACTTTGCCATGATAGGACGCATGAGCGGATCCTTTACTGGTATCTCTACCTGTTTTCCACCAATCGCCACATGAAAAGCATCCATGAAACCTTCTCCCCCATCGCTCACAGGTATCTGGACGATATCTGCATCAGGGTAAACATTCCTCATACCCTCTGCTGCAGCCAAGTTCGCTTCCGTTGAAGTCAGGCAACCCTTGAAAGAATCTATTGCTACGACTATTTTCATTTTTATTTTTTAATGCAAAGATAGTGATAAATACAGAGAAATCACTATCTTTGTAGCCGAATTTAACATAAACTATTGTCTATATATCAAGATGAGAAAGAGTATTCAATTATTGTTCGCACTGCTGATAGTAGGTGTAACGGGAACGAAGGCACAGTCCGTTGAACAGGATTATGATGCCAAATATGCAACAGAACTGGTGAAGGCTGGTACGGTAGCACCTGACTTCACGTTGAAGACCCCCGACGGCAAAGTCATCCAGTTCTCAACATTCGCAAAGGACAAGACGGTGGTGCTCGACTTCTGGGCATCATGGTGTTCTGATTGTCGTAAGGATGCCCCTGAGGTCGTTCGGATGTATGAGACCTATCGGCAGTATGGCATCGAGTTTATTGGTATTTCTATGGATACCGACGTAGCGGCTTGGAAGAAAGCCATCGACCAATATGGCATCACCTACCCACAGGTGAGCGAACTGAAGAAATTCAAGGAAACGAATATTTCCAAAGCCTACGGTTTGAAGTGGATTCCCTCGATGGTGGTTGTAGGACCTGACGGTCAGGTGAAACTCTCTACCGTGATGATCAATAAGGTAGACAACTATCTGAAGGAATTGACGGCAAAACCTTGAATAGACGCTGAAATGAACGTAAATGGGAAAACTGATCATTTTTATCACTGCAGTCATGATGATGGATACGTGTAACGGACAACGGACAGAATCGACGGTAAGACCTGCCACTCAAGCAGGACGGTTCTACGATGGTAATGCGCAACGACTCAGTGCAGAGGTTGACAGTTTCCTGACGTTGCATGCCAAAGACAAGAAATGGGATAGTTTGGCTGCCGTCATCGTGCCACATGCAGGCTATTATTTCTCTGGCAATGTGGCTGCGGCTGCATACGCAGCGATTCCTATCGATAAGCAATATAAGCGGATATTCCTGTTAGGACCAAGTCATCATGAATGGTTAGACGTGGCATCGGTGAATACAGAAGCCGACTATTATGCCACCCCATTGGGACAGGTGAAGGTCGATGGTGAGACGGCACGGAAACTGATAGCATCAGATAGCGTCTTTCGCTATCGTCCTGAAGCCCATGACAGAGAACATTGTCTGGAAGTGCAACTACCATTCCTGCAAAGACGTTTCGACGAAGTGCCGCCAATCGTACCTATCATTATTTCCACCAATGACTACCAGAAACTGAAACGAATCGCAGAGGCATTGAAACCGTATTTCACGGAAGAGAACCTGTTTGTCATCAGTAGCGACTTCTCTCACTATCCCTCGTATGAGGATGCCTGTAAGGTGGATGCCCTAACAGGTAAGGCGGTAGAGAGTGGCGACGTAGAGCAGTTTATTGCCACCATCGAGAAGAATGCCAACAGCGGAATACGGAATCTTGCCACAAGTGCCTGTGGTGAATTCCCCATCATCACCCTGTTACTGATGATGGACGGTAATGATGAGGTGAAACACCTGTTATATCAGAACTCAGGGGATATTGAAAACCATGACCATAGTCGTGTGGTGGGCTATCACGCCTTCGCCATTCTTCGAGGAACAGGATTCTCATTGACTGCTGACGACAAACGGATACTGAAAGAGATCGCACTGACCAGTATCAAGGATTCGTTGGACGGAAAATCTATCTCTCACCATTCACCTCTCACCACTCACCTCTCATCAAAATGCGGTGCCTTTGTCTCTCTTCATAAACAGGGACGGCTACGTGGTTGTATCGGACATTTCGGTGAAGACTATCCACTCTATGAGATTGTGGCAAAGATGGCAAGGGCGGCTGCATTCGAAGACCCAAGGTTTATGCCTGTTACCAAAGAGGAACTGGATGACATCGACATTGAGATATCTGTTCTCACACCCATGCGACGCATACAGAGTCTGGATGAGTTTGAGTTACACCGTCATGGTATCTATATCCGTAAAGGCTATCGCAGTGGAACATTCCTGCCACAGGTCGCTGACGAGGTAAACTGGACGAAGGAAGAGTTCGTGGGACATTGTTCGCAAGACAAGGCTGGACTCGGCTGGGACGGTTGGAAGGACGCAGAACTGTATGTTTACGAAGCCATCGTATTTTAATTGATAATTGACAGTTGACAATTGATAATTAACGAGTGTAGATATTATCATCGGTTGGATGATGGGAAGGTAGAGTGTCTGCTCTGTCCGCACCATTGTCATATCGCTCATGGCAAGACGGGCATCTGTCGTAGTCGGCGCAATCAGGAAGGCGTACTGGTAAGCGAGGTATATGGCAAACCATGTTCATTGGCCATCGACCCCATCGAGAAGAAACCATTGTATCACTTTCATCCTGGCACGAAATGTCTGTCCATCGCCTGTACGGGCTGTAACTTCCATTGTCTGAACTGTCAGAACCACGAAATCTCACAGGTGGCACCATCGGATGTAGGGTATCACTCTCTCACACCATCACAGGTCGTAGAACTCTGTCTGGAACATCACTGTCCAGGCATCGCCTATACCTATACAGAGCCGCTCACCTATATAGAATATGTGACGGACACGGCACGGTTGGCACATGAAAACGGACTATGGAACATCCTCGTCACGGCTGGCTATGTCTGCAAGAAACCGCTAAGCGACCTTCTACCCTATCTCGATGCAGCCAACATCGATCTGAAATCATTCAGTGATGATATCTACCAGCGCGTCAGTGGCGGACATCTCTCTACCGTCCTTGACACGATTCTCGCAATGAGGGATGCTGGTGTATGGATAGAACTGACGAATCTCATCATCCCTGGTATCAACGACGATATGAGTATGATTCGAGAGATGTGTCGATGGATAGCAGACAACGGTCTTACTGACCACCCACTCCATTTCAGTCGTTTCTTTCCTCGCTATAAGATGCAGGATATCCCTCCTACCCCTATCAGTACTTTGAAAGAGGCTCAGCGTATCGCCATAGAGGAAGGTCTACAGCATGTGTATCTGGGGAATGTTACCCTTTGAGAATAGGTGCGGACTTCCGATATCCCATACCAGTAACATGACAAATCAGGACGTTATCCTGGTTGGTGACGCGGACTTCAATGGAAGGTATCTTATGGTGATTGCACACAAAGATTGCTTCTGCTCGTAGCGTATCACCTTCATGGGCACTGGCTACGAATATCATGCTGTTGGATATACCGAAGGTGAGTTGACCTTGGTTATTCATCAATGCGGCAATGGCTAAGTCGGCTAACGTGAAGAGTGCTCCGCCCTGACACACATTGCCACCATTCAGATGTGATTCCGTGACTGTCATCTCAGCAACAGCATGACGCTCATCCACTTCTGTAATCTTGCAACCTGCATTTGCTGCAAAACGGTCATTTTTATTTAATATTTCCTTGATATCCATTTCGATATAGATTCATAATGGGGTACAAATATACGTATCTTATAAATTCTTGTGGCAAAGATAGTTATTTCTTTCGACACATCCAAGTTTTATTCTGCAAAAAGTTAGGAAGTATGAAAAAGATTGTTTATCTTTGCAACATGAATACCAAAACTAATAGTCTATGAAGTCAATCAAAACTGCAATCATCACGTTGCTACTGATGCCATTTTCCTCGATAATGGCACAGAAGTCGCACCCTATCCAACTGGGCACGATGAAGATCACGTATGCTACTTATACGAATTCCGGTACGGCTATCAATAAGACGTATGAGATAACCCCAATCTCTATTGTCTGGAATTATACAGAGTATCGGAACGATGTGGCACTGACCGATGTTCTTAAGTATGACTATAAAGAATATGAAGCATTAATAATAGCGCTTTCTGCTATCAAATTCTCGGTAAAAGAGAATCAGTATATTGAAGCAGGTGGCGAAGGATGGGGCTTTGCCTTTTACAAGAATGAGAAATGCTATCTATCTTATAATAATCAAGATAAGGTATCAGGGAATTACAAAAAAGTAACAACCCTGATACAACAGTTTATCGATAGTCACAAGACTGAAGGCGAGAAACTCTTCGAGCATCTTAGTCAGCAAACTCACGAGCGCGCCATGTTCGGCGAGTTCGAGGTTCTACCCGATACCTTGAAGAAATACAAGCGCAAATAATCAATATCATGAAGCATTTTGCATTGTTCTGTATGCTCTTTGTACCCATGACAATAGGGGCACAGAAGCAGTACTTCCTTCCTACTGGCGACAGTTCGATGGACGAGAAGGAAAGACCTCTTATCGAGGTCTATCTTCCTAAACAGGAATTAGCGAATGGGTGTTCCATTGTGTTGTGTCCTGGCGGTGCCATGAGGTGGTTGTCATGGGAGAGCGATGTTATCAAGATGGCCTCGTTTCTGAATGAACGTGGCATTGCCGCTATTGGCTTACGCTATCATTTGAATAAGGGTGGTGGTCAGATGCCACAGGGGATGCAGATGCCACCGATGGTGGATGTGACACATCCAGAAGCCTTTCCACAGGCCGATGCCAATCCTATGCACTTTGCCTATGGCGACTCCATCATCCGTCTGGCTGCAGAGGATGCCCAAGCGGCTATCCGTATGGTGAGGGAGCATGCTGACGAGTGGCACATCAATAAGGATAAGATTGGTTTTCTTGGCTTTTCCGCAGGTGGTGGTGTAGCCATTGCTGCTACAATGGCGGCAAACGATACCGAACACCCCAACTTCCTTTGCACCAATTTCGGTCCTTCATTGATGCCCGTTACAGTGCCTAAGAACGCACCTCCTTTGTTAATTATGACGCGTGTAGACCATCCTAACGTGGCAGCAGGTCTTGTAGCTCTATTTATGGAGTGGAAGAAAGCAGGTGCAAACGCAGAATTACACATGTATGGCGACGGTAAAGGTCCATACGAACTGATGCCAGAAACAGGTGAGACAACGACAGAGACTTGGAGCACTCAGTTGATTCAATGGCTAACGGCCAAAGGCTTCGTCAACAGGAACTGATATTTACGCGTGCAACATAAAAAAAGCAGGCTAAAGTATAACTTTGCCTGCTTTTTTCATTCTTTCGTGACTCCCGCGGGATTCAAACCCACAACCTTCTGATCCGTAGTCAGATGCTCTATTCAGTTGAGCTAGGGAGCCATCCTTTTGTTTTTGCGGTTGCAAAGGTACGCACTTTTCGGCGAACTACCAAACATTTTCAGAACTTTTTTTGAATTTCTTTTCTATCAAGCAAAAAAAAGTGGGGCAAGCACCATCGTCTGCCCCACTCTATTTAGATACCAAATAGTTTATCGAAATCTTCTCCCATCAGGATGTCAATTCCATCATCTTCAAACATACGAGAACCTGCATCACCAGTACCTTCCCATGGATTCGGTGTTAACGTTACTGAACCTGCGAGCAATGTACTTTCAATTTGCATATTGAATATCTCCATCTCAGGAGCGATATACTTTTTCATAATTGATAATTGAAAATTGATAATTATTTAATTACGACCTTCTTACCGTTGTGGATGTAGATACCCTTAGTTGGTTTCATAACCCGACGACCTTGCAGGTCAAAGAATACATCACCTCTTACTTCTGACATCTTGCTTCTTACATCGTTCAAGTCTGTTGTGTCATCGCCCCAATCGATATCGAGCGTTTGAGAACCTGATGATGGATACGGACCATACATGAAGGCACGGAACGGATTGACTGTAACTTTAGTGGCACTGCCTGTGATATACACAAACTGTCCGTCAATGAAACAGTATGTAGCTATAGTATTATCAGGTGTCAGTTCCTGCTTCTCATAGGTTCCAATGAAAGTGAAGTCATTGATGGGGCTTATATCAGGAACGTCCGTCTTCACGTCTACCATCTCAACACTAAGAGTCTCCTTAGCAGGATCAAACATATAAGGAACATTAGCCTTTGTTTCCTCTACAGTTCCCATCGTCACCTTATTATCTGATACGCTGGCAATCTGATAGAACGTGCCCAGTTCACTGGCCATTTCCTTGTTTATAGCGAATGGCAGGAAGATGGTTCCTTTCTCTCCTGGTGTATATACTCGTTCTTGTACTGCCTTCTTTGCGGTGAAATCCATAGCAGCACTGAAGGGATAGCCACCTTCTGGCAACAGCATATCGGGACATACTGTACCAAGTACGACATTCTTAATCTTTGCATCATCAATCGCTGATAAGTCATTACCCGTAGGCAGATAGATGAATGCGCCATCAGGAACTCCATTGAATGGTGCTTCCCTACGGTCGATGGTTTGGTCGACGATGGCCGTTTTACTTAGGTCAACAAACGTAACCTGTGTGCCAGTAAGATCTTCGAAAGCATCATTCTCGATACCAACAATTTCTGTATCATTAATTTTCAGTCCTTGTCCAATATAATCAAGAGCATCAAGTGCTGCCTTAACGTCAGCCTTTGTCAGCGTCTTTGGAGACAATGGAGGCGGTGGAGTACTGCCAACACTACCTGCTTTAACACCAGCACGACGAATCTGCGTGGTTGTGGTTAACTTCTTACCTGGAGCACGATGAGGACCATCGAAGCGAGAAGAAGATATGCTTGGGGCAACACTATAGATGAACACATACGATTCATTTGTCAATGCATACGGAATGGTAACCTCCTCAAATCCATCAGTCTCTTTGATTTCTACTGGGTCATTATCACCTACCTTCACATGTAATATACCATGTTCATTTGTATTAACTTCAAGGATGATTTCACCTTTACCAGAAGGTAACAAGAAGGTAAGTCCATGGAAAGCAGGAACAGGAGGATTTGCTGTTGGAATACCCTCAGCAAATTCTGGGGTACCAGGCAAATTAACCCCCAACTTAATGTTCGCTAAAATATTATTAACATCTTCATCTGTCATGTAAGAGTTAATGGCAACTAACTTATCGCTGTTCTCCTGCATATAACCGTCATCAGGATCTGGAAGTGTATACAGAATATCATTCTTTTGATAACCAGCAGCCAATAACGCAGTTTTTTCAATATCATTAAGTCCAGGAAATTCAATATCCTCACCTAAACCATCTCCATCACCATCATTTATTTGTATCTCACCACCAATCATTACTATTGGCTCCATCTTTGTACTGATGGTTGCAGTAAGTAGTAATGGATCTGTTGTATCCAGATTTGCAGATAGACGGTTTGCGTAAACGATGTCAATGTTGTCAAATAGACTATTTGCTGCTCTGCCGCCGCCACCTGGGTCACTATAACTACATGTTAATGTTCCTTGTGGTGAAGCAGTTGTTCCGTCACCTGTGGCAAAAGTGAGATTGATGGAAGAATTACCATTATTAATAATACTCTCACCTCCGTTGTTGATTGTATTATCACCTTTCAAATAAATTGTCAATCCGGACGTACTAAAGATATTTTGAGCGTCATCAATCTGTATAGATGACAATTCAGCGTTATTCAATATCAATGTATTTACTCCATCAAACTGTACAGATGGTTCCGTCTGTTCGTTCAGCACGTTCTTGCGGTTAGAACTGGTAATAAAAGTAGAGACATTGTTTTTAGTTACGGAGATACCATAATTCATACCAATGACAACAGTTCCGGAATTATTTTCCAAATAACCAGAAAGAACGGATAACGGTTCAACAATGTTTAGTGTAACATTATCTCCTTTGAAGAAAACAGAGGAAGAATTGTCATTGGTGGCAATTGATAGACTTCCTTTGATATCATTCGTTGACTTGATATTGATGGTTTTTGAATCGGCTCCATATGTACTATCGAATATATTACCATCACTATAACGGTAGAGAGAGTTATCCCCTATCAAATTAATATTTAGTGTACTAAGAGAAGTTCCGATATATGATATCGAGGAGGCGTTATCTAGAGTTAAAGTATTGCTATCCTTATCGAAACTAACTTTTCTGTCGCCTAATACTTTCGTAGCATTGCCAGCATACACCTGCGTCTCATTTACAGTAACACCATACGATGGAACAAATTTGGCAACAGATGTGGAACCATCCTTAATATAATACAGTCTGGAAGTGTAATCCTCTTCACCATATACCGTTAGAAGTACTGCGACTTCACTACTGAGAGAGATTTTACCTTCACCAATCTCACTTACACCACCCTCATGTGTCAATATCAGGCTACCCACTTCATCACTGGTCGACTTGAAGGTCAGCGAAGGATCGGCACCATTCATCTTCTGAATGCATGTCTCATCCGTTTTAATGGAGTCGGTGCCCTGAATGTCGAAAATCAAGTTGCTCAAACCAATCTTAATAGGAGCAGTAATAGTAGCATCTTTTAATGTCAGCGTATATACAACTGCAACACCACCATCGTCAACAGAGAATTTCACCGTGCCATCACCCAAGACATCATCGGCATTATCACTCGTCACCAGAGTTTTTCCAATCGTCAGTTTGTATGCACCCTGATATGATAACAAAAGAAAATCGGCATCAACATCTCCAGTAGCCGTCCAACCTGTAGGTTCACCAAAGGTATTCTGAACAGCATAACCATCTGTTAGATTACTCAATGATGAAATACCTTCAATATTTAAAGAGCCCAGTACCAAATTTTTCTGTCCGTTCAAACTCCATTCCGTAGTTTCAAAGGTCAGCTTTGGTGCTGTTTCACCTGTACCGACATATTTAATGAATTTTGGAGAGCCATAATTGAGTTTAATAATATTTTCACCCACAAGATTAATGGTCAGATTTTGAAGAGAACTCATGATGGGATAGTCATAATTATCTTCCATGTTGATAGTAGCTCGCTGGAGCGTCAGGATGTTATTGTCTACATCAAATGAGACTTTTCCTGAGATGGCAGTACCAATGATGTCATCGGCATTATCTGTCGTCACCTGCGTATTTCCTACCCACAGAGGATAGAGGTCTGCAGTAGTAAACAAAGCAGAGGCAACACGCATTTCATAACCCTCCGTCTTATTAGGGTCATAGAAACCGTATATCTTGACATCATCTTCATCAGCATCATAATCATAAAGAAGATATTCGCCATAGGTTGCACCTGATACTGCACTAAGATTCAAATCTTCGTATGAGAGCGAAGTGAAGCCTTGTATGACAGGTAGAGAATTCCATGTTTTGTCAGAGGTGTTCAATTGCAGCGATGCATTATCACCATTCTTGATAATTGTCAATGCTCCAGGAACAGCAGTACGAACAACAGAGCCACTGTCCGTAGAGGCAATAATATTCGCACCATCAATCTTTATTTTCAGGTTACCAAAAGCACTTACAACTTTACCATCAATGGTTGCTTCACTGAGGCTCAGTATGCTGTCTGTAGGATAAAAGTTCACAGTACCTTTAGTAATTGCATCTGATGTGATACTTGTTGATGTCACCTGTGTAATATGTTCACCTGAATTGTCAGAATGAATAAGCCACAGCGGGTATGCCGTCTCACCAGAGATGGTTGCTAACTGAATACCGCTACCTCCATAAATACTATAATAGCCATTTGTTGTAGTATATCTACAAGGAGATTCTGGATGCAAATAGCATTGACCATCTCCGCTGCTATAACTAACAGAGGCGAAGCCGTAGACAATTGATTTGTTAGTACTGGCATTCAGTTCCAACGTGCCTTCATTATCCTTCTCAAAGGTTAAAGTAGCGGTATTAACAGTTGAAGAAATACCGTTATAATAATCATAAGGTTTGTCTGTATTCACTTTGTTTGTTCCCTTGAACTTTACCTTCAGGTTATCAAGTGAACTTGAAATAGATGTCTTCAGGATTGCATTGTCTAACGTTAAGGTATTGTTTACAGCATCGAAACTTACAGAACCGCCATCAGCAACAGTAATATTATCAGGGTCGGCAGTCTGAATAGCACCAGCGTTGTAACTCGTCACGGCTATATTGCCAATGCTCAACTTATAGTCTGTAGCAACGATATATTCGCCTATACCCTCATACCACGACAAGCCAGAAACCGTAGGACCAGTGAAACCTGTGAAAGGCGTTGCATCGTTGATAATCCTAAGAGAACAATCTTGAGTATTGTCTCCCCGTTGGAAATAAACAGAAGGAGCAGTTCCATAACCGCCAGAGACAAGCCATTCAAAACCACCCGTAATGGTGTTATGACCGATAAGCTTAACGTTGAGCGAGTTGTAGGATCCATCCCATGTAATGTTACCTGTAATCGTAGCGTCTTTAAGCGTCAACGTCTCTCCCTCAAAGGTAACTGTACCAGTAATGCCATCACCACTGATAGTACCATCATAGTCAGGCATGTAACTAGCGACTGTGACAGTCTGTCCCCACGCTCCTATGGGTAGAAGCATGACGAAGGTGAAGAGCAAAAGCTTAAAAAGCCCATGATTGTTTGTTCGATCTGTTTGTTTCATATTTAATGGTTTTTTGTTATTAATTACAAGTCAAATCTTTCAAAGAAAGATATATTCGGCTACAAAGATACGAAAAAAAATAGGAACTCACTTTAGAATTCCTATTTTTTATTTTATATAATGTATCAGTTTTCAGTTACTAAACCAAATCATTACATCGGCAGAGTCATCACGAAGCGTGCGCCCTTGCCTGTAAAGGTAGTATCCAGTACGATGTCACCACCCAAGCGGCGGGCAATGCTGCGAGCGAAAGTAAGACCAAGTCCCAGACCGTCGAAATAACTGTTCAGTTTGACATTGGGCTCAAAGATACGCTCTGCCTCTTCAGCATTAACACCCAAGCCGGTATCCTCAACGGTATAAATCACCTTCGAGTCACGCAGGTTGGCATCAACACTGAGTGTCACGCTACCCTCGGTAGTAAACTTCTTTGCATTGTCGAGCAAGAGAGCCAAAGCGTGACCGGCTTGTTTCAAGTTGGTCTGCAACATAGAGGCAGCCTGATCGCTGACTTTCATTTCGAAAGTGAAGTACTTACATTGGTCGATGGCTGACTCAGCAACAGCCTGTTTGGCAACCTGTTCGGCAACCACATTGTCTTCACGAGGAAGGGAAGCGTCAGATCCCATCTCTACCATATCCTGCATCTGCAGCACCAACGTGCTGATAGAACCGAAGCCGGACGGATCTAACCTACCTGCCTCACGAGAGATTCCCTCAATGATTTTCTGGAAATATTCCTTATTGGTACGGGAAGTCTCCTCATAGCGGGCATTGGTAGTCTGCAAGTCTTTGTTCTGCTTCTCCAAGAAAGCATTGCGCTCTTCCAGTTTGCGACTATTCTCCTCAATCTTGTCGTAGAGGTCGAGAGCCTGCTCATAGCCTTCACCCACATTGTTGAAGTTCTTCTCCAAGGCACGATAGTCTTCCAACAGTTGCTGTTGCTCGTCCACACGGCGCTGATAATCCTTCAGCAATGTCTCCTGCTCAGCAGCCTGATCGCGTGAACCTTTCACCTGAAAGAACAATGCAACACAGAGGACGACTATCACTAATACTAATGCGATAATTACCCAAGTCATGTGATTACTCCTTTCTCTTTTCTACTGTCATGAACTTTGTGAAACCAGTCATATTCAAGACCTTATAAATCTCAGGACTTACGTTGGTCATCTTGAATTTACCCTTCTGCTGCATCACTGTACGCATCGTCTTCTGAATCACACGGAGACCAGAACTTGCCATATAATTCAGTTCTGAGCAGTCCATTTCGAGGTCTACGCCACCATCTGCCAACGCTGGCTCAATCTCTCTTTCAAACTCACCGGCATTCATTGTGTCGATACGCTGTCCGGTCTTAATAATGGTCTTGCCATCTTCTTTCAAAATCTGTGTCATAATCTTTAATTTTTTATTATTGTTATTTGATTTCTTTTTTCATTGTCAGCAGGTTCTTGCCCTCCAAACGTTGATAAGTCACCTCATTCATGATATTCTTAACGATAAAGATACCCATACCGCCAATATCACGGTCCATAGGATTGACGTTTGGATCGGCATCTTCCTTCATGGTTGGGTCGAATTCCTTTCCTCGGTCACTCAAGACAAAGGTAAGCTCTTTCCCGTCGCTTTCTGCAAGCAACTCGATAGTCGCTTCCTTCTCTTGGGGGTACGCATAGAAGATGACGTTTGACACCATCTCCTCCATGACCAAGTTCAGATTCATCTGCAGCTCCATGTCAAGACCCAATTCCTCGCCGATTTCCTCGACGAACTGATTGACACGAGCCAGTTCATCTACTTGGTTCTTAATCTGAATTTCTTTCTTCATAGGCGTGATCATTTAGTTTGATTTATTTCCTTTTATTTTAACACATAGCATCGTAAGGTCATCGTTAGGCTCTGCGCCGTCACGATGTTTCTCCACTTCTTCAACCAACAGTTCTATCATCTTCTGGGAAGATTCAAACGGTGTGGTCTCCATGATCTCAAGGAGACGCTCATCAGAGAACTGTTCCTGTTGACGGTTCTCTGCCTCATTAAGTCCATCGGTATAGACAAAGAAGGGTTTATCACTGATATCGGCAATCTCCTCTCCTTCGTAGGGTAATTCGGGGAAGAGTCCGATAGGTGCATTCGGTATCATTTCTACGAACTCCGCCTTTTCGCCAATCAGTACGGGAGGATTATGTCCTGCATTACAGAAATCAAGATGTCCCGTTTGAAGGTCGACAAGACCAATGAACATCGTGACGAACATGCCCGTCTCATTATCTTCACCAGAAAGTGCATCGTTCAGACGTGTACAGATTTCCGCAGGCATCATCTGTTGTTTGGCAAGTGTCAGGAACAAACGCGTTGCCTGTGCCATAAACAAAGAAGCAGGAACACCCTTACCACTGACATCACCCAAGGCGAAATAGAGTTTGTCGCTCTCCCCTTCTTCCTTGGCGGGTAGTAGCAGATAGCCGTAAAGGTCACCACCGACTTCCTTAGCAGGTGTCATTGCTGCATAGAGATCGATATCTGGACGGTCGGGGAAGGTATGTGGAACCATGCTCATCTGAATATTACGGGCAATACGGAGGTCACTTTCGATACGTTCCTTTGCTGTGGTAGTCTCTTCCAACTGGTCGTAGGCAGTGAGCAGTTCCTCGTGGGTAGTCTGAAGTTTCTCGTGAGCCACCTTCAAACGCTTGGCAGCAATATAACGGAAGACGCTGAAGATAATCAAAGCCAATACAATCAGTCCGACAATAATCATCATATTACGGAACTGTGCACGCTCCTGTTCCATCTTCAACTCATCGACATGGAACAACGTGTTCATCTCATTGAGTTGTCGCTTCGTTTCCAAGCCATTGACAGAATCGTTGATGAGATACATCTGGCGATAGAAGTCGGCAGCCTCCTTATAATGTCCTAATTCTTTCAGGATATCGGCACGCTGACTGATGACATCGATATAGGCTGTCATATCGTCGTCATCATTTGTCAAAGAGAAGCGACGGTTATTAAAGGCAAGAGCCTCTTGATAACGATGCTGTTGGAAACGCAGTTTTGCCATATAAAGCAACCATGTCTTCCCACTATATCCATCTTCTGTATCTATATAGGTTTTCGCCTTTATCAACGCATTCTCAGCTTCGGTATTATTACCAAGTCCCAACTGGGTCTCACCGCATGCAATATAATAATAGCTATTCAGGACGTTCTTTGAAGCCTCATTCAAATCTGCTGTTGCCAGATATTCTTTTAAGAAGATGCCCCATCTCTGCGTGAGTTTCTCTAATTTGGCATAATCCTTTTTAAGATTCAAGAGGTCACCATAGTATGCATATACGTCGGGAAGCACTGTCGGATAGGGTCTGATGGCAGAGAGTAAGTCCAATCCTTTCTGATAGGAAGAGATACTCTCATCCAAGTTATTCAGAGAAGCATATACACTTCCCATTGCATAATAGGCAATACCCATACCAAAGTTGTTACCACGTTGCTTGGCATCATCGAAAATCTGTTGTACCTCACGCAAGGCCTTATTAGGCTGACCACTATATAGGTAGGTATTGGCAAGATGCGTCCATGTTTCATAATACCGATCCCAAAGCTCATACTTACGTAATTCCTTCAAATCATCAGGAATGTATTTGACAACAGAATCAACCATATCGTAGTTGTAGAACAAGACGGCACGGTTACATATTGCATCACCCAGTTTATCAAGGTCCTTTCTTTGATAGGCAAGTTGGATCTGCTCGTTGACAAATTTCAAACTCTCTTTGAAGTCGCCAGAAGATACATTCTGAGCCTGCATAGAAAGAAAACCTCCTATGATACCAATCAGGATCATGATATTTCTTTTCAATACAGACATTCTCTTTGTTCTAAACGATAACTCTTGTCTTATGGTAATTCTCTCTGAACTCGGTGGGAGAGCAATTCTTTTTTTTCTTGAAGATGCGATTGAAGTTACTGAGATTGTTAAACCCGCAGGCATAACAGATCTCCGCAACACTCTTAGAGGTGTCAACCAACATACGTCCGGCATAACCGAGACGCATATCAATGATATAATCACTCAGGTTACGACCTGTGTGAAGTTTAAAGAAACGACTGAAGGCAGAAGGGCTCATCCCTGCGAGGTCAGCCAATGTGGCCAGTCGGATCTCATCCATATAATTATTACTGATGTAATTCTTGACTTTCAATACACGACGGGAGTCGCTTGCCACTTCCACCTTGGCATAACTGCTGGTTGCCAATGTACGGGCGCCTTCACATTTCGACAACTCGTAGAGGATGGTCATAAACTTGGTGAAGGCATAGAAACTATCTTGAATACCGCTCAGTGAGTCGATATCATTATAGACATGCATGATGGCATCGATGGGGAAACAGAGTCCCTTACGAGCCTCTTGCATCATTTTACGGACTGAATAGAAAGGATTGCGGGAGAAGAAGCCGTCATCACTCATATCAAAATAAAACTGAATGGTGACTTCACGGATATTCTCACTGGTACAGGTGTTCTGTTCCCACACATGCTCCAAATCGGGACTGGTAATCAACACCAAATCGTATTCGCCAATCACCTCATTGGAGTCACCGACAATACGACGCACACCGGCAGCATGTTCTACGAAATTAAGCTCAAAGACTTCATGATGATGGATAGGATAGGTAAATTCTTTCTTCTTGCGGTCTGCAATATAGAGAGAATCTTTACCCATCAATGGGGTAATTTCACGAATGACCCTACTCTCCTCCATTCATCTCATATCTTGAGTTCCTTCATGATTTCACTCATACGTTGCAATGTGGAAATGCGTGTTGGTACAAGAGGAAGACGGAGTATATTCTGGATATATCCCATCTCATGAAGCATGGCTTTTACACCTGCTGGATTGCCATCGACAAAAAGCAGAGAGAAAAGGTCCGTGAAACGATGGTGTATCTTACGGGCGCCATCGTACTCTCCCTTCATCTGAAGACGAATCATCTTTGAGAACTCGCGAGGCAATGCATTACCGATCACACTGATAACACCCACAGCCCCACAAGAAATCATCGGGAATGTCAATGCGTCATCACCAGAGATCACATCAAAGTCCTTGGGTTTATTCTTGATAATCTCATCAACCTGTTCCAGATTACCGCTGGCTTCTTTGATGGCAACGATATTCTGACAGTCATGAGCCAGACGGACAGTAGTCTCTGCCTTCATATTCACGCCAGTACGTCCAGGAACATTATAAAGGACAACAGGCAAGGAAGTATTTGCTGCAATGGTCTTGAAATGTTGATAGAGTCCTTCCTGTGACGGTTTATTGTAATAAGGACATACGCTAAGGATTCCATCAACACCTCTGAAATCACGGGTTTTCAACTCTTCTACTATTGCCGCAGTATTATATCCTCCGCATCCCATCAGGATAGGTACTCTGCCACCGACAAGACTTACGACCAAGTCTTTAATCTTCTGTTTCTCTTCTTCCGTCAATGTTGGTGTTTCACCTGTTGTTGCAAGAATACAGAAGAAATCTGCTCCATTATCCAATTGATATTCAATCAGGCGTATCAGTGATTTATAATCCACCGATCCGTCTTCCATAAAAGGAGTTATCAGGGCGATACCTAAACCCTTAAAGATGTTATGTGTCATAAAAGAAAATAATTTTCCGTGCAAAATTACACAAAAATATTCTAATTATGTTACAAAACGAGCGAAAAAATAAGAAAAAGAGAGCAAAATAGTATAAATATACTAGGAAAGATTATTTCTGATAGTCAAAATAATACCAGTACGTGCCTCTATAATGACACATCACATTCAATTTCCGTTCTCTCTTATTGATATATTTCTTTTCCAATTCCTGTAGATCTTTATAATCAGTCTCCATCACGGTGTTGTGGAAAACAATACGAGGGTTCGCACGTTTATGGTTATAGAGAGTCAACGCCTCTTGATAATGACGAGGCAGTTTATCGTTGATTTCATAATACTGTGACAGGGTCTCTGCAAACTGGTCTAACTGGCGATCTATCAGATAGGCACATAGTTCGTCATCACCTTTGAGATTTCTCATCTCTTTACTACTGCCAACGACAGGATAAGTAAACAAACGGTCTCCTAACTGATTGGTCTTCCTCAAAGCCTCGATACGTAACTGAGTAAGTTTTGCATCAGTGGCATCCGCCTCCTCACCAACTTCCAATGCTTTCTCATAATTGCCTTCAGCCATATAGCGCTCCATCCGGTGCTGATAGTTAGAGACGTCAGTACGATCTGTGGTCACACCGATGATAAACATCAGTATGACCACAATAAAGAGCGTTTGCCATAATTGGCGGATGGTTATTCTCATAGTTTACGCAATACGACTGCTGAACGAGCAGGGATGTAGAGTTTCAGCCATTCCTTGTGGTCTTCCACATACAATGGGTCGTAATTCGTTATATGAGTAATCGTATCGTCGGCAAATCCATTTCCACCGAATTCCTTGGCATCGGTATTTAAAACAACCTCATAGGAACCCGTCGGTACGAGGAAGCCATAATCCGTATAGGAACGCATCGGTGAGAAGTTGAAAACGAAGACAAGGTCGCCACGCATGTAACAGAGTACTTGGTCACCATCATCATGCCAAATCTCCGTCACTGGTGTCGCCTGGAAATTCTTCTGACTCTTGATAACCTCCAGCATCTTACGGTCAAAGTCTCCTAACCAGTGATAGCACAGTTCTTTATTGTCAACGAGATTCCATTGGCGACGGGCGTATTTATAACTCCAACCGTTACCCTCGCGTGGGAAGTCAATCCACTCGGGATGACCGAACTCATTACCCATAAAGTTGAGATATCCGCCATTGATAGCACCTGCCGTAACAAGACGAATCATCTTGTGTAAAGCAATACCACGATGTACCATATCATTCTCGTCACCTTTCTTGAAGTGCCAATACATATCGGCATCTATCAAACGGAAGATGATAGTCTTGTCTCCTACCAATGCCTGATCGTGACTCTCACAATAAGAGATGGTTTTCTCATCTGGACGACGGTTCTTGACCTCCCAGAAGATACTACATACATTGATATCCTCATCACGTACTTCCTTGATGGTCTTAATCCAATAGTCAGGGATATTCATCGCCATACGGTAATCAAAGCCATAACCTCCATCCTCAAATTTAGCGGCAAGACCAGGCATACCCGATACTTCTTCAGCAA
Source organism: Prevotella sp. (assembly GCA_045225255.1). Classification (GTDB taxonomy): domain Bacteria; phylum Bacteroidota; class Bacteroidia; order Bacteroidales; family Bacteroidaceae; genus Prevotella. The sequence goes on from JBGVBD010000096.1 coordinate 86,604, forward strand.
TCGTAATGGCATTAGGATTCACTTCATGAATCAGGCAGTTAGCCAGCGTCAGATAACAAATCGCATTATCATCCTCATGACCATTGAAATAGTCACCATAACCGCCAAAGGCTTCACCTAAACCATGAGAGTAATAAAGCATAGAGGTAACACCGTCGAAGCGGAAACCGTCAAACTTATATTCCTCTAACCAGTATTTACAGTTAGAAAGCAAAAAATGCAGTACGTCGTCCTTTCCGTAATCAAAACAAAGTGAATCCCATGCGGGATGCTCATGACGGTCGCCAGCATAAAAGAACTGGTTGGGGTCACCGGCAAGATTACCCAGTCCTTCCACCTCATTCTTCACCGCATGAGAGTGGACAATATCCATAATCACGGCAATACCCATTTTATGGGCAGTGTCTATCATTTCCTTCAGGTCCTCAGGAGTACCGAAACGGCTGCTGGGCGCAAAGAAAGAAGACACATGATAGCCAAAGGATCCATAATAAGGATGTTCTTGTATTGCCATCACCTGAATAGCATTATAACCGTCTTTCTTGACACGTGGAAGAACATTCTTAGTGAACTCCTTGTAAGTACCTACCTTCTCGGCATCCTGTCCCATACCCACATGACACTCATAGATTAACAACGGTGCCTTGTTGGGTTTAAAGGTCTTCTTCTTGAATTCGTATTTCTTTTCAGGATTCCATACTTGTGCAGAGAATATCTTCGTCTGGTCATCCTGTACGACACGACGACACCACGCAGGAATACGTTCTCCTTCTCCCCCATTCCACTTGACTTTCATCTTGTAAAGGTCACCATGTTTGATGGCTTTCTCAGAAAGTTTCAGTTCCCAATTTCCTGTACCCTCAATGCGTTTGCACTTGTATTTCTCTGACTCTTTCCAGTTGTTAAAGTCACCTATCAGATAAATCTCTGTAGCGTTAGGCGCCCATTCACGGAATACCCATCCTTTGGCGAGTTTATGAAGTCCGAAATACAAATGACCAGAAGCAAACTGTGAGAGTGTCTGTTTGCCATTACGTGTCAACTGATTGATTTTCCAAACCGCATGATCATGACGTCCACGGATGGCTGCTTCAAACGGTTCGAGCCAAGAGTCGTCTCTTACCAATCCAATGTGTTTGGGTTCTTCTTTTCTCTTTACTACTTTCTTTGTAGCTCTCTTCACGGTAGTTTTCTTTGTTGTTACCATAGTATTTCGTTTATTTTAGTTCTTATCAACTTCTCTACGTCCACGAGTATAGGTACCTTGTGCAACGATATTGCCATTGGCATCTTTCTCTACAAAACGTCCGTCACGGCGATCGTCAACATACGTTCCCTCAAAACGTTTACCGTCTTTGTCTTGTTCGATAGCAGGACCGTTACGCTTACCATCTTTGAAGACTCCTTTGAATTTAGAGCCATCGGCATAGCGGGCAATACCCTCACCATGAATCATTCCGTCTTTGAACTGTCCTTCAAAGACATCTCCGTTCTTCATGGACAGTTTTCCACGACCGTTGGGTTTGTCGTTATTCCATTGCCCTTGATACACATTACCGTTTTTCCAGACAATCATGCCTTCTCCCTGTTTGTCACCATTGACGAAACCACCCGTGTATTTATCACCATTGGCATAACGGAACACTCCTTGTCCTGTACGTTCGCCTTGGAAATAATCTCCTTCGTAAACATCACCTCCTTGGAATTTATAGATACCTTTCCCATGGGGAGCATCTTCTTTCCATTGACCTACATAGAGATCTCCATTAGAATATTGGAACACACCTTTACCTTGGCGCAGGTTATTGTCGTATTGTCCATCATAAGAAGAACCGTCTGGCCACGTGAAAACACCCTTTCCACATTTCATGTCATCTTTCCACTGACCGACATACTTGGCACCTCCTTTGAAAGTGTACGTGCCTTGTCCGTTACGCTTGTCCTGTTTCCATTGACCATCATAGACATCGCCATTGAAATAGTACATCACGCCGTGACCTTGTTGTTCATCGGTATACCACAATCCTACATATTTATTATTATTTTGGAAATAGAATGTTCCTTGTCCATGCTGATGATCCTGATACCATTCTCCTTCGTATTTCTCCCCATCAGAGAAAGTATAAGTACCTGTTCCTTGTCGCTTTCCTTTCTCATATTCTCCCTCGTACCAATCACCATTGGGATAAGTTGCACGACCTTTACCTTGAGGCTTACCAGAAACCATTTCTCCCTTGTAATCACCGCCATCGGCTGTCTTACAAGAACCAAGTGTGATTTTCTGGGCATGAAGGGTAAATGGTGATGTTATAATAATAGTAAATATAATATGTCGTAGTTTCATCTTTCTTTGAATTTTATAATTTAACTTGACAAAATTACTAAAAAAAGTGAGACCTTCAAAATTAATTAGGGTATATTAACGCAAGATTCAGATAATTTCGTACCTTTGCACAAAAATTTGCATTATTATGAAGTTTATAGGGATTATTCCAGCCCGTTATGCTTCCACGCGTTTCCCAGGCAAGCCGTTGGCACTTTTAGGAGGACGCCCCGTTATCCAACATGTCTATGAAAAGGCTGTGGCAGCACTGGGTGAGGCTTATGTAGCGACGGATGACGAACGAATCTATGACACCGTTCGAGCTTTTGGCGGTGAGGCTGTGATGACCCGAAGTGATCATCAAAGTGGTACGGATCGAATTGAAGAGGCTTGTGAGAAAATCTGTACGCGAGCAGATGTCATTATTAATATTCAAGGTGACGAACCTTTCGTGCACCCCTCACAATTAAAGACGCTACAACACCTCTTTGATCATGCCCAGGCACAGATAGGAACATTGGGAAAACGCTTTGATTCTATGGAATCAGTCATGAATCCCAACTCTCCAAAGATTGTTACCGACAAACAAGGTTTTGCACTGTATTTCAGTCGTTCCGTGATTCCTTATATTAGAGGAAAAGAACAACAAGAATGGTTGACGGCTTTCCCATATCTGAAACATTTAGGTATTTATGCTTATCGTAGAGAAATCCTTCGTGAAATTACACAGTTGCCACAGTCATCATTAGAGAAAGCAGAAAGTCTGGAACAACTGCGGTGGTTGGAAAACGGATATCGTATCCGTGTAGGAATCACAGAAGTTGAAACGGTAGGTATTGACACACCAGAAGACTTACAACGTGCTGAAGTTTTCCTGATGAGCCATCATACATAATATGAAGAATCTAAGACTTATATTGGCTGCTTTTGCATCCACCATATGTATGACAACGACTGCACAAGAAAATAACACCGTGACTCTACGACTGATAGAAACCAGCGATGTGCATGGTGCTTTCTTTCCATATAATTTTATTGAGCGCCGACCGATGAAAGGCACGATGGCTCGTGTAAGTTCCTATATTACCCAACAAAGGAAAGAATATGGTCAAAATCTTATTCTCTTAGAGAATGGCGATATCCTACAAGGACAACCAACTTGTTACTATACCAATTTTATAAAGACCAATCTTCCCAACGTTGCTGCAGAAGTAGTCAATTACTTGAAGTATGATGCACAAGCGCTTGGAAATCATGATATTGAAACAGGACATGCAGTATATGACAAATGGATGAAAGAGGTTCATTGTCCAATGTTGGGAGCCAATATTATCGATACAAAAACTAACCTTCCCTATTGTACTCCATATATCCTATTAGAACGTGAAGGAATCAGGGTTGCTATTCTCGGATTACTTACTCCTGCCATCCCTAATTGGTTGCATGAGAACCTGTGGAGCGGTATGCGTTTCGAAGAGATGGTGGATAGCGCTCGCAAATGGATAAAAATATTACAGGAAAAAGAGAAAGCGGATGTCATAATCGGTCTGTTCCACAGTGGCTGGGACGGTGGTATTGCCACCCTTCATTATGACGAGGATGCCACAAAGAAAATTGCTGAAGAAGTAGAAGGTTTTGACGTTATCTTCTATGGACACGACCATGCGGAAAGATTTGAAACTCTGAATAACGGCGTTATCTGTCTGAATCCATCCTGTAACGCATTAAAAGTTGCACAAGCAACAATAACATTAAAAAAGCAAGATGGTTGTTGGAACATTATACGTAAAGATGCAGGACTGATAGATATTACTACAGAGCCTGTCGATGAAGTTTTTATGCGACATTTTCAATCACAGATAGATAGTGTGAAAACTTATGTTGACCGTCAGATTGCTATATTCAAAACACCTATTCGTTCCCGTGACTCTTTCTTCGGTCCAGCGCCGTTCACAGATTATATCCATGAGTTGCAGATGGAGATGACAAAAGCTGATGTATCGTTCAATGCTCCTTTGACCTATAATACTGAGATTCAAGCAGGTCCAGTCTATGTTAGCGACATGTTTAAACTCTACCGTTACGAGAATCAGGTATATGTTCTTCGTATGACAGGTGAAGAGATTCGTAAACTTTTAGAGATGAGTTACGACCAGTGGGTCAATACCATGCAGTCGCCAGACGATCCTATTATGTTGATGTCGGAAGAAACTGGTAATGGCCAACAGCGTATGGGATTTAAGAACCTTACTTTTAATTTCGACTCTGCTGTTGGTATTGACTATGAAGTGGATGTAACAAAACCTAATGGTCAGAAAGTACATATCCTTCGGTTTTCCGATGGTCATCCTTTTGATGAGCAAGCATGGTATAGAGTGGTTATGAATAGTTATCGTGGTAATGGTGGCGGCGAATTATTAACTCGTGGAGCAGGTATTCCGTTAGACTCTATTCCAGGACGTATAGAATTTATAAGTGAACGCGATCAGCGTTATTACCTGACACAAAAGATTGAAAAGGAAGGCCATGTTGAGGCAAAATCATACAATAATTGGAAATTTGTGCCAGAAGCATGGACGAAACAAGCTATAGAACGTGACCGTAAAATGATTTTTGGACAATGAAATATTTTGTTTTCTGTCAAAGTGACTTAGTCTTAGAAAAGACCAATGATGGTTACAGGATTCCCATAGAACCTCCTGTAGAAATAAAGCCGTGGACTACCGTGATGGACATCGATAGCGACAAAGCTTATCGGATAGATCATCCCCTAACCAATCAGGAACGTTATGAGATGTGTGGACTTCGACAAAGTTTTTATAAACTGTCATCGGAAGACTATCTAAAAGCTGGTAAATGTCAGGAATTATTATATTGGGATAGCAATACTAAATTCTGTGGTGTCTGTGGTGGTCCTATGCGTTTTGATACACCTATCTCCAAGAAATGCGAAGAATGCGGTAAGGAAATATGGCCACAATTGGCTACTGCTGTCATTGTTCTGGTACGTAAAGGGCATGAGATATTACTTGTTCACGCCAAGAATTTCCGAACGGATTTCTACGGATTGGTTGCAGGTTTCGTAGAGACGGGTGAGACCTTGGAAGAAGCCGTTCATCGGGAAGTGATGGAAGAGACGGGACTGCATATCAAAAACCTTCAGTATTTCAGTAGTCAACCATGGCCCTATCCTTGTGGGTTGATGGTAGGATTCACTGCAGAATATGATAGTGGGAAGATACATTTGCAACGCTCAGAACTATCGAAAGGCTCTTGGTTTGACAAAGACCACTTACCACAAATACCTGAAAAGTTGTCTATTGCCCGTCAATTGATAGATTACTGGTTAAAAGAACAAGAAAAATAAACGCGAGGAATTGAAATACAATGCGACCATCATCGACATCTGTGTGGTAGTACTATTAGGACTACTCCATCCTTTTTCTCCCTTGATTCATCAACGACAATCAATCTGCATCGGAGACAAGATTGTTGTTGCCGTTCATCAACGTCCCACCGATGATTCTCTTCACCACGCTATACAGATGGCAAATATGGAAATTGAGGAGATACAATACTATTTGCGAAATCATGATGTGGCAGATGAAGGCTATAACCTGATAGCCTCTCATCACACCAGACTCCAGCAACGACGCCAATATCTCACGGCACTCTTAAAGAAAGAGCCCTATATTTTCTATACCTATGATACCATTCCTGCATGGAGGCGTCAAGTCGTGGGCGTTAAAATAGGAAAAGGCTATTGGTATGCTGGACGGTATTATGTCAATCACCCCTTTACAGGAAGAGGTATTGCGCGAGATTCAGAAGAACATGTCGTCAGGGGAATCTGGGATCATGATACTATTGTTGTTGCACGAAGGACAGACTCGTTGGGTGTATATTTTGGACAAATGGACGATCAAATGACGGCAACAGGACAGGGTATCTATCATGCTTATGATGGCAGTTACTATGATGGACTTTGGAAAGAAAACCAACGACAGGGATTCGGCTTTGAATCATCGCCTTATCATCAACTACGCGTAGGAGAATGGAAAAAGGGGAAATTCATGGGTGAACGACTACGATATACTACCGAGAGAATATATGGTATTGACATTTCCCGCCATCAACATGAAAAAGGACGACAACGCTTTGGAATCAATTGGAAGAATTTGAAAATACTCTCTTTAGGTAAAAGACATCCAACAGATGGACAGACATTTCCTGTCTCGTTTGTTTATATCAAAGCTACTCAGAGTACTACTATCCAAAATAAATACTTTCGACAGGATTATCAACAGGCGAAGAAACACAATATTCACGTAGGTGCATACCATTTCTTCTCACTCAGTACGACACCACAGGCACAAGCAGACTATTTCCTAAAGAACTCGATCATTTCCAAATCTGACTTTCCTCCTGTTCTTGATGTAGAACCGACCGAGGCACAGATTGAAAGTATTGGTGATGAGGAACTGATGCGACGTATTAAGGTGTGGATGCAGATTGTTGAGCGACGTACTGGCAAACTTCCTATACTGTATGTCAATCAGTCTTTCATTTTTAAACACATGGCAAATGCAACAGACATCAAACAAAAATACAATGTATGGATTGCTCGTTATGGAGAGTATAAACCTGATGTCAAACTCGTCTATTGGCAGTTGTCATCTACAGGTAGAGTACAAGGAATCACGGGTGATGTCGATATCAATGTATTTAATGGCTATCAAGGACAGTTTGCCGATTTCATACGGACGGGGTATCACAGATAGAAGTCTTTAGTGAGTTCTTTGTAGTCCTCATCACCAATGGTGATAATACGATGCTCTATTTCTACAGGATGTTTCACGAATGAAAGCAAATAGCGTTTGGCTGGTCGCTTCTCTATCGTCCTAACACCTAAGATTCGATGAGGGAAAAAACCAACAAAAGTTGCCTCGTCTTCCATTCGTTTTTTATAATCAAAAGGAACTATTACCGATAGTTCTCCATGGTCTTTCAATAAGCGATAAGACGCTTGCATCAGTTCTGTATAACTCAATGTTTCTGAATGACGTGCTATATTTCGTTGCTCATTAGGTGCAGGTAGCGAATCCATGAAAAACGGTGGATTACTAACAATCGCATCATATTCACCTTGATGAATCTGCACAGCCTCATGTGAAACGAAAATATGGTTCTTAAAAGGAGAGTTCTCCACATTTTCACTTGCTTGATGGACAGCCCCTTCGTCAATATCAAGTGCGATGATTTGTGCTTCCGGATAACGTTGAGCCATCATCAGTGCAACAATACCTGTTCCTGTTCCTACATCCAGAATCTTCTTTCCGCCTTGAGCCCATGCACCTAAAAGAACTCCATCTGTTCCTACCTTCATGGCACATCGGTCTTGTTGTATGGTGAATTGTTTGAATTGAAACATATTGTCTATTTTGGTGTGCGAAGGTACAAAGAAGTTTGCAAATAAGCAAATTTTAGGACGTAGATTTTTTTATTCAAAAAAAAATGCGTACCTTCGCAGCCTAAATATGGAAGAAACAGTGAATGTATATATGGATAATAAGAACAGGTCCTTCTCTATGATAGCTGATGTTGAAGGCGATTATAGTGACCTGAGCAATGTGAATATTCCTGATTCACTCCCGATACTTACCGTTCGTAATATCGTATTATTTCCTGGTGTTATTACACCAATTCTTATCGGACGTGAATCAAGTATGAAACTGGTACGTATGGCAGAGAAGGACGATACACTGATTGGTGTATTCTGTCAGCGTGACCCAGAGACGGAACAACCTATCCGCGCTGATCTCTATGATATGGGAGTCTATGCAAAGGTGTTAAAACTACTGACTTTGCCCAATGGCAATATCACAGCCATTATTCAGGGATTAGGACGTATTAAACTGATGGAGTTACTCAAATACAAGCCCTATTTAGTTGGCCATGTAGAAATAGCTCCAGAAATAGAACCCGATAAAAAAGACACAGAGTTCCTTACAGCCATAGAAGATCTGCGTAACCAGACTGCAGAATATATTAAGCTGAATGACGAAATACCAGAGGAAGCTGCTTTTGCCATCAAGAATGTAGGTAACAATATCATGGCGCTCAACTTCATTTGCTCGAATCTGCCGTTCTCGGTCAAAGAGAAAATGATGTTACTCATGATGTCGTCTATCAAAGAACGCTTGTTCAATACATTGAAGATCGTCAACCGTGAGATTGATTTGCAAACTCTGAAACTTGATATCCGCAATAAAACACGGGATGATATTGATGAGCAACAGCGTAACTACTTCCTGCAACAGCAGATTAAAAACCTGCAAGCAGAGATGGGTAACGAGAGTTCGCCTGAGAAAAAAGAACTGTTGGAAAAGGCGATGGAGAAACGTTGGAGCGAGGAAATAGAGCGCATCTTCTATCGGGAAGCTGACAAACTCGACCAACTCAACCCGCAAAGTCCTGAGTTTAACATTCAACTCACCTATCTCCAGAACTTTGTAACATTACCATGGGATGAATGCACGATAGATGACCTTAATCTCGATCGTGCACAAAAGATACTGGATCGCGACCACTATGGTATGGAAAAGGTGAAAGAGCGTATTCTCGAATATATCGCTGTACTCTCGTTACGTGGTGATTTGAAATCACCTATTCTGTGCCTTTACGGTCCTCCAGGAGTTGGAAAGACAAGTTTAGGTAAGTCTATTGCCGATGCTATGAATCGCAAATATGTGCGCGTATCATTAGGCGGATTACATGATGAGGCGGAAATCCGTGGACATCGTCGTACCTATATTGGGGCAATGCCTGGACGTATCATCAAAAATATCCAGAAAGCAGGATCGAGCAATCCTGTGTTTGTCCTTGACGAAATAGACAAGGTCACACAGATGACACATAATGGTGATCCTGCCTCCGCTTTATTGGAAGTACTTGATCCAGAGCAGAACAATGCTTTCCACGATAATTACTTAGACGTAGACTACGATTTGTCAAAAGTTCTCTTTATCGCTACTGCAAATAATCTAGGGACTATTCCCAAACCTCTACTCGACCGTATGGAGATTATTGAGGTCAGTGGCTATATCACAGAAGAAAAATATGAGATTGCCAAACGCCATCTGATTCCGAAAGAGAAAGAGAATACAGGGCTTACCGATAAAGGCTTGACTTTCAACAAAGCTGCTATCGAGAAAATCATCGAACAATATACCCGTGAAAGCGGTGTGCGTCAATTAGAGAAACAAATCAATAAATCTCTGCGCAAGATGGCTTTCCAAAAAGCAAAAGACGGCTCACTTCCCTATCTCAAAATCACACCAAAAGAGATTGAGGATCTATTAGGCAAACCACCGTTCTACCGTGATATCTACCAAGGCAATAACTATGCAGGGGTTGTCACAGGACTTGCTTGGACAAGTGTAGGTGGAGAAATCCTATTCATAGAGACCTCTTTATCAAAAGGAAAAGGCTCTAAACTCACACTCACTGGGAACCTGGGTGATGTAATGAAAGAGAGCGCCGTGCTCGCTTTAGAATATGTAAAGGCACATGCCGAGAAATTGAATATTGATTATCGTATCTTCGATCATTGGAATATCCACATTCATGTACCTGAGGGTGCAACACCCAAAGACGGACCTTCTGCCGGTATTACCATCGCAACATCAATTGCCTCTGCCCTCACCCAACGGAAAGTACGCAAGAATACCGCTATGACAGGTGAAATCACTCTTCGCGGTAAGGTGTTACCAGTAGGTGGTATCAAGGAGAAAATCCTTGCTGCCAAACGTGCTGGTATCACAGATATTGTGATGTGTCGTGATAACCAAAAAGACATTGAAGAGATTCCAGATATGTATCTGAAAGGAGTCAACTTCCATTATGTTGAGAACGTACAGGATGTATGGGATTTTGCCTTGACGGATGAGATTGTCAGCAATCCACTGAATTTCGAGATTGAAGAGGAAAACAAAGACAAATGACATTTGAGTTACAACATATTGACTCAGCAAGTGAGGCACGCACAGGAATCATCACCACAGATCATGGGCAAATCAAAACACCTATCTTCATGCCTGTGGGAACATGTGGTAGTGTAAAGGGCGTGCATTTCTCAGAATTGCGAGAACAGGTTAAGGCTCAAATCATCTTAGGCAACACCTATCATCTCTATCTCCGTCCAGGATTAGAAATCCTCAAGAAAGCTGGTGGATTACACCAGTTTAACACATGGGACCGTCCCATATTGACTGATTCTGGTGGTTTTCAGGTATTCTCTTTGACAGGTATCCGTAAATTACGTGAGGAAGGTTGTGAGTTTCAAAGTCATATTGATGGTTCACGCCATATTTTCACACCAGAGAACGTGATGGATACACAGCGTATCATTGGTGCAGATATTATGATGGCACTCGATGAATGTCCTCCAGGACAAAGCGATTACCAATACGCAAAAAAATCATTAGGACTTACTCAACGTTGGCTTGACCGTTGCATCAAACGTTTCAATGAGACAGAGCCTCTCTACGGACATCAACAGTGCCTCTTCCCTATTGTTCAAGGATGTACCTTCAAGGACTTACGACAAGAGGCTGCCAAATATATCGCAGATAAAGGTGCTGATGGAAATGCTATCGGTGGACTTGCTGTCGGTGAGCCGACAGAGGTGATGTATGAGATGATTGAGGTCGTGAATGAGATATTACCCAAAGATAAGCCTCGTTATCTGATGGGAGTTGGAACACCACAGAACATTTTGGAAGCTATTGAACGTGGTGTGGATATGTTCGATTGTGTGATGCCGACTCGTAATGGTCGGAATGCGATGCTGTTTACTTATCAGGGGACAATGAATATGCGTAACAAGAAATGGGAGGATGATTTTTCGCCCATTGATCCTGAAGGTTGTGATATAGACCGTATTCATACAAAGGCATATCTTCATCATCTGTTTAAGGCACAAGAATTATTGGCAATGCAGATAGCATCAATCCACAACCTTGCTTTCTATTTACGATTGGTAACAGATGCCAGACAACATATTGAACAAGGTGATTTCGTACAATGGAAACGATCCGTCATAGAAGATTTAGGACGTAGAAGATGAAGGAAAGGATAACCGACATATTAACAAAGATTCGTCGTCTGTGGCTGCGACTGCTCATCATGTTGCATCCATTGATAAAAAAGTGTCGGGCATTGCCTTGGGAAAAACTGGAACCTCTCAAGAAACTGAATCCTTTTCTTTATATCAAGCGGATGGATTGGTATATCATTAAGAAGTTTATCGGTACCTATATCTATTCCATTATCCTGATTATCTCTATCTCCATCGTCTTTGATATTAACGAGAACTTAGCAAAATTCACGACGAACCATGCACCCTTACGTGCCATCGTATTTGATTATTATGCTAACTTTGTTCCCTATTTTGCCAACCTGTTCTCACCACTGTTTGTTTTTATTGCCGTTATATTCTTTACATCTAAACTGGCAGGGAACTCTGAAATCATTGCAATGCTTGCCTGTGGCATGAGTTTTAAGCGATTGTTACGTCCTTATCTCATTTCCGCAGCATTGATCGCCGTCTTAAATTTCTATCTCGGTGCCTATATTATTCCGAAAGGGACCGTGGTCAGGCACGACTTCGAATCACTCTATAAAAATAGTAAGAGAAATACAACAGCCTCAAATATCCAGTTGATGGTTGATAAAGGAACCGTTGCCTATATTTCACAATATGATGATATCCGCAAAACAGGATACGGGTTCTCCCTCTATAAATTTGAGAAAAAGAAACTCGTTAGTCATATGACGGCAAACATCATCCAATATGATACTATCTCGGATTCTCGTTATCATTGGAAGGCACGTAACTATAAGATTCGCGAACTGAAAGGTATGCGTGAGAAAATTAGTAGCGGACCTGAAATTGATACGCTTATCCAGATGGAGCCTATGGATCTCATTTTCTCCAAAGGACAACAAGAAACTTTCACATCTCCAGAATTACTGCGATATATCTCGAAACAGCAGGAACGAGGCTCAAGCAATGTGGTACAGTATGAGGTAGAGTATCATAAACGAATAGCCACTTCATTTGCATCGTTTATCCTGACGATTATCGGTGTATCGCTTTCTTCCCGTAAACGAAAAGGAGGCATGGGTATGTATCTGGGTATCGGTCTCGCCTTATCGTTCTCCTATATATTATTACAGACTATCAGTTCTACTTTTGCCATTAATGCCGATACGCCACCCTTACTGGCAGCGTGGATTCCTAATATATTATATGCAATTATTGCCTACTTCTGTTACCGACAGGCACCTAATTAAATGAATTTTGAAGAAACATATTTGAATGATAATATCCTTGATGCGCTATATGATATGCGTTTCGAGGAGATGACTCCTATTCAAGAAAAATGTATTCCTCAAATTCTTGACGGAAGAGATTTGATTGGTATAGCACAAACTGGAACAGGGAAAACGGCAGCCTATCTGTTACCTATTCTTAGTTTATTGGATGATGGCGGTTTTCCAAAGGATGCAATCAATTGTATTGTGATGGCTCCTACTCGTGAACTAGCCCAACAGATTGACCAGGCAATGCAGGGGTTTGGCTATTATTTAGACGGTGTGTCGAGTGTAGCGGTATATGGTGGCAACGACGGAACACGTTTTGATCAGGAAATGCGCAGTTTGAAGATGGGAGCCGATATGATAATCGCTACGCCAGGACGACTGCTCTCTCACATTCGCATGGGACATGTGGATCTCTCTCGTCTTTCATTCTTTGTACTTGATGAGGCTGACCGCATGTTGGACATGGGCTTTTCTGACGATATTCTACAGATAGCCAAATTATTGCCAGAAAACCACCAGACCATTATGTTCTCTGCTACCATGCCCAGCAAGATACAACAACTGGCTCGTACATTATTGACGAATCCTGTAGAAGTAAAAATAGCCGTCAGTAAACCAGCAGAAAAGATACAACAATCGGCATACGTGTGTTATGAACCACAGAAATTAGGCATTATTCGACATCTCTTCAAAGCAGGAGAACTAAAACGTGTCATTATCTTCTCTGGGAAAAAGGATAAAGTGAAGGATATTACCAAAGAACTTCAGCGAATGCACATTAATTGTTCACAGATGCATAGTGACCTCAGTCAACAGGAACGTGACGAGGTGATGTACCGTTTCAAGGCAGGACAAGTAGATGTACTGGTTGCCACAGATATTGTAGCACGTGGTATCGATATTGATGATATCCTTATGGTCATCAATTATGATGTACCCCGTGATGCTGAAGATTATGTACATCGCATCGGACGCACAGCCCGTGCACAACGTGATGGTGTGGCAATCACTTTTGTCTCTGACAATGATATACGCTACTTCTCGAACATTGAGCGTTTTTTAGAAAAGAATATCACTAAGAATCCACTTCCTGAAGATTTGGGTGAAGCCCCTGAATACAAAATGGCAGCACCACGAAAAACAACAAGGGGAAAAGGTGGTAGAGGACGTAGCGGTTATCACTCAAGAAAAAACAAAGGTAATAACCATCGAAATAATCATCATAAGAGAAAAGAGTAAATCGATTGCACAACTATTTTTGCACTTTTTTCTTAAAAAATGTTGTTATGTGTGGGAACACAGTCGATTTGTCGAAAAAAAAGGGGTAAAAAGTTTTGTCAGTATTAAAATTTGTTGTAATTTTGCAGCAGTTATCCTGAAAACAATCTTTTTACCTTAAAGGTACTAATACCTATTGAAGATATGAAGCGATCGCCTGTGAGGGTCATCGCTTTGTTTTTTTTACCTAAAAACAAAATAAATGCAATTTCTTTTGGTTTTTTACTCACTTTTTCGTACCTTTGCGCCCGATTTAGTCCGTGGTGGCTCAGTTAAGTCGTGGCACGAAGCCATACGCCATGCGGAAAAACCCGTTTAAACAACATTATAATAATGTACGCAATTGTAGAAATTAACGGTCAGCAGTTCAAGGCAGAGCAGGGAAAGAAGCTCTTTATCAACCACATGAAGGACGTGGAAGCCGGTAAGACTGTTGAATTTGACAAGGTACTGCTTGTCGACAATGAAGGTTCAGTACAGGTAGGTGCACCTACCGTAAGTGGTGCTAAAGTTGTGTGTGAGGTGATCAATCCCCTTGTAAAGGGTGAGAAAGTGATCGTTTTCAAGATGAAGCGTCGTAAGGACTATCGCAAGAAGAACGGACACCGTCAGCAGTACACACAGGTAGAAGTTAAATCAGTAATTGCTTAAAACGTAGGAGGAACAAGAAATGGCACATAAAAAAGGTGTAGGTAGTTCTAAGAACGGCCGTGAGTCAGCATCACAGCGACTCGGCATTAAGATTTTCGGTGGCCAGAAGGTTGTTGCAGGCAACATTATTGTTCGCCAGCGTGGCTCTAAGCACAACCCCGGTAACAATGTAGCAATGGGTAAGGACGATACATTGTATGCGCTCGTTGACGGAACAGTTCAGTTCCACAAGGGAAAGCGCGACAAGAGTGTTGTATCAGTTATCCCCGAAGCATAACACCGACGAGAACAAAAAGAATAATTTATTCCAAACAAACAACAGAATCCCAAACCAAACGGTTTGGGATTTCTGCTTTTATTAGTTTTCCTTATTTTAGTTTCTTGTAGAAGTCTCGGAGTATTCCTCGATTGACTCCCCTACTCGCTAATATATCAAGTTCTCGACGCGCTGCCTCGTTTCTTCCTAAACGGATTAGAACATCAACATAAGATAGATGATAATCCGTATTCTCTGGATCACGTTTCATCACCTCCTCCCAGTCATAGAGTGCTGTCTCATATCGTTGCATATCTGTTTCTAAAGAAGCACGTGCCACATAACCGGCAATGGAATCCGGATGCTGTTCCACGACGATATTCAGCAAGTCAAGTGCATCATTCCGTTTTCCCATCAACTGATATACATACGACAGCCCAAGACGGGCCTCTAAGTGTGTGGGGACCTTCAAGAGGATATCGTTATAATCATTCTTTGCCAAATCATATCGGCGAAGATGAGTATAGGCATAAGCCCGATAAAATAATGCCGTGAGATTATCCTCATCATGACGAAGAATCGTTTTATACTCATCAACGGCAAATTCCCACTGCTGTAATTCCAAATTGATAGCAGCCTTACGAAGATGCAAATCTGTACTATATGGAGAAGTGGCTATCTTCTGATTGATGACATCCAAAGAGTCACGCCACTGTACATTAGTCTGTGCTTGCATGCCAATAGCCACCAGCCAACAGCCAATAGCCAGGACTATGCCTTTTTGATATAGTCTACAATCCATGCTCCAACTTCTTTTGTTCCATACTTCGCACCACCTTCAACCTGAATCTCAGGAGTGCGTACATTGGCATCAAGTGATGCATTGACAGCTTCACGTATCAAAGCGTCCTCCTTGTTGAGTCCAAAGTGTTCCAGCAACATAGCGGCAGAGAGAATCTGTGCCAATGGGTTAGCAAGGTTCTGTCCCTTTGCTTGAGGCCATGATCCATGAACAGGTTCAAATAATGGAGTGTGTTCTCCCAAAGAGGATGATGGCTGCAATCCCATGGAACCAGTAATGCAAGAAGTCTCATCTGTCAGAATATCGCCAAAAGTATTCTCCGTTACGATAACATCAAAGAAACGAGGCTCTGTCAGTACACGCATCGAAGCATTGTCGATGAACATATAGTCTGTCTTTACGTCTGGATACAGAGGTTCCATTTCTTGGGCAATCTGTCGCCACAAGCGACTAGAAGCAAGCACATTCGCCTTGTCAACCACCGTTAAATGCTTTTTGCGTTTCATCGCCATTTCGAAGGCAACCTTTAGGATACGTTCAATCTCTGGACGAGTATAGATATCGGTATCGTAAGCCTTGTCGTTATCCTGATATTTCTCTCCGAAATACATACCACCTGTCAACTCACGGATAACCACAAAATCTGCTCCTTTCAACAACTCTTCCTTCAGAGGACTCTTATGGAGTAAACAGTCGAAGGTAGCTACAGGACGGACATTGGCATACAAGCCAAGCTTCTTACGCATAGCCAACAGTCCTGTCTCCGGACGTATCTTTGCAGTAGGGTTATTGTCGTATTTCAAATCTCCGACTGCTGCAAACAGTACTGCATCAGCCTGCATACAGATATCATGAGTGGCATCAGGATATGGGTCACCGACCTCTTCAATAGCATGGGCTCCGCAAAGAGCCTCCGTATACTCAAACGTGTGACCACATTTTTCAGCAATAGCATCAAGCACTGCCACACCCTGTTTCATGATTTCGGGTCCTATTCCGTCTCCCGCAAGAATTGCAATTTTTAAGTTCATATTTATTATTCTGTTGTTTCGTTATTACGATAGTTACTTTCTACTATATTCAACATCTTGAAAGTGGCCTTAATGGCGGCTTCCGTCTGGTCTGCATCCAAACCACGAGTACGAAGAATACCATCATTATAATGCCACGAGATGACTGTCTGGACCAAAGCATCCGTACGTCCACCTGGTGGAATGGATACCTGATAGTTTGCCAACGTGGGGAATGTACGGTCAAGGTATTTCTTGTAGATATGTCGCAGGGCTTTGACAAAGGCATCATATTGACCATCACCTACAGCACTGCTTTCATACTGCTGACCGTTGATTTCTACCTTGATATTGGCACCTGGTTTCAGTCCGTATGCAGTTGATACGACATAACTGATGAGTTTGACTTTATCCTCAGAACCGTCGTGTTTCAACACGTCGCTGACAATATATGGCAGGTCTTCTTGTGTTACTATCTCTTTTTTATCCCCCAGTTCTGTAATGCGCTGGGTGACACGACGAGTTTGTTCTGGAGTCAGTTCAAGCCCCAATTCTTCCAGATTCTTGGCAATATTTGCTTTTCCGCTATTCTTTCCCAATGCATATTCCCTCTTACGTCCGAAACGTTCAGGAATTAACTCGTTATAATACAGTTTATCCTTCGTATCACCATCAGCATGAACGCCAGCAACCTGTGTAAATACATTCTCACCTACGATGGGTTGATTAGGAGCTACAGAGATACCGCTAAAACTCTCTACCATACGCGAGAGGTCGTTCAACTGACTCTCCACAATATTCGTCTTGGCGTGGAACTGGTCTTTTAAGATAGCCTGTACGGAAGCCAAAGGTGCATTACCACAACGCTCACCTAAACCATTAACAGTAACGTGTAGTCCACGAGCACCACTAAGTACAGCAGCCAATGAGTTGGATACAGCCAAGTCATAGTCATTGTGGGCGTGGAAGTCGAAGTGAACATCCGGATAGCGTTTCAGCATCTTTCTGAAATACTCAATGACCTGCAGGGGATTCATCACACCTAATGTGTCAGGCAACATAAAGCGCTTAATGACTTCTTCCTTTGTTAACGTATCCATCAGTTGGTAGACATAGTCGGGTGAGTCTTTCATACCGTTCGACCAATCCTCTAAATACAAGTTAACACTGACACCTCGCTCGGCTGCATACGTCACTTCGCGTTGAATATCGCTAATATGCTCCTCGGGAGTCTTGTGCAGTTGTAGCGTACAGTGTTTCAACGAACCCTTAGCCAACAGGTTCAGTACACGTCCTCCACACTCGTAGATCCAATCGACAGACTTACCTTCGTCAACGAATCCAAGCACCTCTACCCTATCTAAACGTCCAATCTGTTGGGCATAGCGACAAATCTTGGTTACTGCCTCGCGCTCACCTTCAGAGACACGTGCCGAAGCGACCTCAATACGATCGACATTCAAATCGTAGAGTAGTTTACGTGCCATGACCACCTTCTCGTGAGGCAAGAATGACACACCGTTGGTTTGTTCACCATCACGCAGTGTCGAGTCCATAATCTCGACGAAGGGTGGAATGCGTTGGTATGTATTTACTTGTTCTGCTGTTCCCATGTTATAATCTTATCTTGGTTGGCGACGAGGAAGTCAATGTCGTCGAGACCGTTCATCAAACAATGCTTTTTATAACTGTTAATCTCAAAATGCTCGCTGCGACCAGTGGCAAGGTTCGTCACTTCTTGTTGAGGAAGGTCTACCCTTACTTGCATTTTTGGATTACTCTGAATTGTCGAAAACAATTCCTGCAGGAAATCCTCACTTACAACAACTGGCAACACGAAGTTATTCAGTTCGTTGTTCTTGTGGATATCCGCAAAGAAACTACTGATGACCACACGGAAACCATAACCGGCAATCGCCCATGCTGCATGTTCACGACTACTGCCAGAACCAAAGTTCTTACCTGCAACTAAAATGCAACCAGAATAAGTTGGATTGTTCAACACAAAGTCTTTATTCAAAGTGCCGTCTGCATTGTATCGCCAATCACGGAAGAGGTTATCACCAAAGAAACTCTCTTCACGCGTCGTTGCTTTCAGAAAACGGGCAGGGATAATCTGGTCAGTGTCCACATTCTCTAATGGAAGGGGAACACAAGTGGATGTAATGATATCAAATTTTTGTTTCATAAGAGTGTTCTTGGATCAGTGATTACTCCAGTGACTGCAGCTGCTGCGGCAACAAGTGGTGAACAGAGGATGGTACGAGAGCCCGGTCCCTGACGACCTTCAAAGTTTCTATTCGAGGTAGATACGGCATACTTGCCAGCAGGAACCTTGTCGTCATTCATAGCCAAACAGGCAGAACAGCCTGGCTGACGGATCTCGAAGCCTGAAGCCTCAAGCACTTTATCAAGTCCTTCTTCACGAATCTGACGGTCTACAACCCATGAACCTGGTACGAGCCATGCTACAACATCATCCGCTTTCTTACGTCCTTTAACGATAGAGGCAAAGGCACGGAAATCTTCAATGCGTCCATTGGTGCAGGCACCGAGGAATACATAGTCTATTTTCTTACCCAATAGGCGTTCTCCTGCTTTGAATCCCATATAGTTTAACGCTTTTTCAAAGCCAGCCCCACTCTTTGTAGGAATTGCCTCTGTGATACCGATACCCATACCCGGATTAGTACCATAGGTAATGCGTGGCTCGATATCCTTGGCATCGAAGGTCAGTTCTTTATCGAATACGGCATCGTCACCACTCTTCAAGGTCTTCCAATAGGCTAATGCTTGATCCCATGCTTCACCTTTGGGGGCGAATTCTTTCCCTTTGACGTAATCAAAGGTCACCTCATCTGGAGCGATAAGTCCACCACGGGCACCCATCTCAATAGAGAGGTTACAGAGTGTTAATCGTCCTTCCATTGATAGTGCTTTCACAACATCACCTGCATATTCTACAAAATAGCCTGTGGCACCGCTGGTCGTCAACTGACTCATCAGATAGAGGGCAACATCCTTTGCCGTCACACCTTTTCCGAGTTGACCGTTGATGTTGATACGCATGGACTTTGGCTTCTGCTGGAGGATACACTGTGATGCCATCACCATCTCTACTTCTGAAGTACCGATACCAAAGGCTATAGCACCCATAGCCCCATGCGTAGAAGTATGGGAATCACCACAGACAATAGTCATTCCTGGTAGGGAGAGTCCTTTTTCAGGACCTACTACATGGATGATACCATTGTCTTTCGAGTACATGCCATAGTGTGTCAATCCGAAATCTTTGGCATTCTGTGCCAAGGTTGATACCTGTTTGGCGGATACAGGGTCTTCGATGGGTTTATCCTGATCATGCGTCGGCGTGTTATGGTCGGGCATACAGTAAATCTGTTTGGGACGGAAACATTTCAGTCCTCGTGCCCTCATACCGTCAAACGCCTGAGGTGAAGTTACCTCATGACAATACAGGCGGTCGATATAGAGTTGTGTAGGACCATCCTCTACCTTCTGCACCATGTGCTTGTCCCATATTTTGTCGAATAACGTATTCATAATTATCAATTGTCAATTATCAACTGTCAATTACTTTTTAAACTTGTTGATACAGTCAATATATGCTTCTACAGAGGCAGTAACGATATCGGTATTGGCACCAAAACCGTAATACAGGCTGCCGTCGTATTCCACCTGCATGTGAACCTTACCCACATCATCCGAACCTTTAGAGATAGCCTGAATGGTAAACTCCTTCAGTGTCATCTGTTTCATGATGATCTTCTTCAGTGCCTTGATGGCTGCATCCACAGGACCATTACCTGATGCGGCAGCCTCAAACTTCTGACCACTGATATCCAATCCAATAGATGCCACACTCTTCACGCCCTTACCCGTTGTTACTTGCAGGAAGTCAAGACGTACGGCATGAGCCTCGGCAGTATCGGCACCAGCCAACATCAATACATCGGCATCAGTTACATCTTTCTTCTGATCAGCCAATTGCAAGAACTTCTCGTATATCTTGTCGAGTTTCTCCTCACTCACGTCAACACCATTCACCATCAGACGATGTTTCAAGGCTGCTCGTCCACTACGAGCTGTCAATACGATGCTGTTATCATCGATACCCACATCCTTGGGGTCCATAATCTCATAGGTATGCACATTCTTCAGTACACCGTCCTGATGAATACCACTGGAGTGTGCGAAAGCGTTACGACCCACGATTGCCTTATTAGGTTGCACGGGCATATTCATCAAACTTGATACCATACGACTTGTGGGATAGATCTTCGTCGTGTTGATATTCGTCTCGATACCCAGACCTTTATGACATTTCAGAATCATGGCAATCTCTTCAAGCGACGTATTACCTGCACGCTCACCAATACCGTTGATGGTTACTTCTACCTGACGCGCACCTGCCATCACACCATTAAAGGTGTTTGCCGTTGCCATACCAAGGTCGTTATGACAATGCGTAGAGATAATGGCATTATCAATACCATCTACATGTTCCTTCAGATATTTGATCTTCTCGAAGTACTCCTGTGGCAGACAATAACCCGTCGTATCGGGAATATTGACCACCGTAGCACCAGCCTTGATGACCGCCTCGACAACCTGAGCCAGATATTCATTATCTGTACGACCAGCATCCTCACAATAAAACTCTACGTCTTCCACATATTTCTTAGCATACTTCGTAGCTGCAACAGCACGTTCGATAATTTCCTCACGTGTAGAATTGAACTTAAACTGGATGTGCTCGTCACTCGTACCAATACCCGTATGGATACGTTTGCGCTTAGCATACTGCAGCGCTTCTGCTGCAACGTCAATGTCGTGTTGAACGGCACGTGTCAATGCACAAATAGTAGGCCATGTAACGGCCTTGGAAATCTCAATCACACTGTTAAAGTCGCCAGGAGAACTGACGGGGAATCCTGCTTCAATCACGTCAACGCCCAACTGCTCCAGTGCCTTTGCCACCTGAATCTTCTCAATGGTGTTCAGTTGACAACCAGGCACCTGCTCACCGTCGCGCAGTGTCGTGTCGAAAATAAACAATCTGTCACTCATATAACTCTTAACTTCAATTTTTCAATTCTTCAATTCTTTAACCTTTAACCGTTAAAAAAGCCTCTCTACACCCGGAAGTGAGAAAGGCTCATATCATTTATCTGGTTTACTTACTATAGACACGCTTCATCACTTCCGGCCACTTTTACGCAGTCGAATAATAATAATGCTGTTAAGTAGGTTCAGATTCTTCATATCTTTCTAATTTCGCTGCAAAATTACAACTTTTCAAATGAACTGCCAAACAAATCGTAAGTTTTTTGATTGAAAACGTAAATAATTGTTACTTTGAGCCGATATAGAGGAATACCATACCCAAAAGAACCAAGGCCAAGTCGATAGCTTTTGAACGCAGGTTCTTCTCATGGAAGAAGGCTGCTCCAAACAGGAAACTGACGATGACGGAACCACGACGAATCATCGAGACAATACTAATCATCGCATCAGACATTGACAGAGAATAGAAATACATGAAGTCGGCAGTGGAAAGGAACACACTCACTCCGATAATCGACCAATGCCAATGGAACGGTGTCGTCTTGTCGTGATGGGGATACCATAGTAACAATAGCATAGCCAGCATCATGCCACATTGGTAGATAGTATACCACGACTGCACCATCATCTTATCAAGTCCGACTCCCCCGTTCTCTACTGGTGCCATCAAGAATTTATCATAGAGTCCACTGATAGCACCAAATGCAGCAGCACCTACTATCATCCATATCCAATGGTTGTGCTTGAAGTCGATACCCTCTTTCTTTCCACTATGACTCAGCATCATAAACGAGATGATAGCGAGTAGCACACCAATCCATTGCCAAACATTGAGTCTTTCGCCAAAGACCAACAAGGCTCCCACCAACACCATCACAGGACGTGTGGCATTAATCGGTCCGACGATGGTCAACGGCAGATGTTTCATTCCGAAATAGCCAAGCAGCCAACTGCTCAGTACGATAAGTGCTTTCAACAGGATATACTTATGCATATCCCATCCTCCTGATGCCACATGAACGAGTGTGCCGTCAAGCACTGTTGTCTGTTCACTCAATACGATGAATGGCAGGAATATCAACGAAGAGAACAAGGTATTCAGAAACAATACGGGTATAACGGCATTCTCTTTCAATGCCTGTTTCTTAAAGGAATCATAGCAGCCTAACAATGCTGCCGACATAAAAGCCAATATTAACCAAGTCATCCCTACTTTTTTACCTTTTTACCTTTCTAATACTCTACTCGTTCAAGGAAGAGTGCCTGTGCAGGCATCGACTCTCCTGCTTGTGTCCTTCTACCTCCGATAATCACTTGTCGGAACTCGTCAAGCGTCATGCGATGCCTTCCCACCTCTATCAGCGTTCCTACCACGGCACGTACCATATTGCGGAGGAATCGGTTGGCGGTGATTTCGAAATACCAGGCATCTTCCGCTGTCTGATGCCATTTGGCAGCTGTCACATGACAGAGTGTCGTCTTCACATCACTACCAGCCTTGCAGAAAGCACCAAAGTCCTCATATTCCATCAAGATACGCGCTGCCTCGTTCATCAGCGGGAAATCCAGCACATAATGTAGTTCCAGCGAATAATGACGACGGAAGGGATTCTTCTTCGTATGTATATAATAATAATAGGTACGCGCGATAGCCGAGAAACGGGCATGCATCTCGTCACTCACCTGTTCTACCTTACTCACACTGATATCTGGTGGTAGCACCCCATTCATCTTCATGACGAGGATTTCCTTATCGAAAACAGCATCCGTATCAAAGTGGGCAGCCATCTGTCGAGCATGTACTCCTGTATCCGTCCTTCCCGCTCCTGTTACTGTGATCTCTTCACGTAACAACAGCGACAAACCCCGTTGCAGTTCTGCCTGCACAGTGTTTCCGTTTGGCTGTAATTGCCAACCGTGATACCGGGTACCGTCGTAACTAAACCAGATGAAGTATCTCATAATCGGCTGCGAAGGTACTATTTTTTATCAAAATAGCCAAAATATAAAGACATAATTTGGCTGTATGACGATTTTATCGTATCTTCGCAGCATGATATTCTATTTCTCAGGCACAGGTAATACGAAATGGGCGGCAGAGCAATTGGCACTTGCTACTGGTGAGGAATTGCGCTATATTCCCGATGAAATCAGGAAGGAAAATTGCGAATATACGCTTCAGAAAGGAGAGCGACTGGGCTTCTGCTTCCCCACTCATGGGTGGCAACCACCACATATCGTACGCGATTTCATCGGGAAATCGACGTTTAAGAACGTCTCATACGTCTATGCACTGACTACCTGTGGCGACAATATGGGCTATGCCATGCGTATCTTTAATAAAGAACTGAGCAAGAAAGGACTGCATACCGATGCCGTTTTTGCCGTCGTTATGCCCGAATCCAACGTATGTTTCTCCTTCCTTCATCTTGACACCCCAGAAGGAGAAAAACGCAAGATACAAGCAGCAAAGGAACGCATGAAGCATATCTGCCAAGTTGTTGAGAATCAAGAGAAAGGAATAGAAGAACTCGTTAAGGGAGCCATCCCTTTTACCTTTACTTATGTGATTGGTGGTTATTACAATAAACACCTCATCAACGACCATTCTTTCTGGGTTGATGAGGATGCTTGTATCCAATGCGGCTTATGTGCCAAACTCTGTCCTGTGGATGATATCGAAGGCACCCCACCCCGTTGGAAGCACGATGGTTCCTGCACCAATTGTCTTGCCTGCTATCATCATTGTCCCAAGCATGCCATTCATTGGGGTAAGATGAAACGCGGACAATATGTATTCAAAGGGTAAAAGAAATATTATCATTCTCTTCATACCCTTTTTCTGTATTAGTCGGTTTGTTTCTCGAAATCGTAAACTTCGTCGTCGTATTCCAGAGAGAGCTTCGTTTCTGTTAGTTCAACAATCTTGATGTCACCATGCAGCATGGCTTCCGCCATACCTGATTTCTGTTGCTGGAAACCATTCATATAAGCCTGTTTTAACTGATCCTCTAATTCGGGATTATCTGCGATTTTCTGTTTTACCTGCTCATTCCATTCTGTCTTCCTGATGAGAACAAGCATTTTGTTGGCATCGAAGTTAAATGTCAGTGTGTTGCCTTTACGTTTAAATGGGATATCTTGGGCAACGTACGCCACACCTATCGTACCAACGCTCTCGTCGTCAATTTCACTATATACTGACTGGACAATATTATCCTGACCATTGAAATACAAGACGATGGACATGGCGACATTGTCCTGTTTTTCTACCGCCATCCAATAACCGTCCAAACTCTGTGCCTGAAGTCCCATTACTACTGTAAGCAACAGGACTGTTGTCATCATAATTTTCTTCATAATATTTATGTTTAATTAATTTACAGGCGCAAAATTATACATTTAAAATGAGACTACCAAATAATTCTATTCAAATTCACTTGGTTTACTATTTTCCCAACGCCTTGTAGATAATTGCCTGAACGTCATTGACGTCTATCTTGCCATCTTGATCCATGTCGGCAGCCTTCTCGATGAAAGTTGCTACAGGCTTATTCAAGATATGGTTGATAGTAGAAGTCACATCGTTCACGTCTACCTTCCCATCACCGTCGGCATCGCCAGGAGTAATTTCCCCCACTTCCACAATATTCCAGAACCTATTCCAATAGTTAGTTCTATAATATGTCCATTTCTTGCCTATAGAGAGTAAAGACCTGAAAACGACATATAATTTGATAGCTTTAGGAAACATATTCTTTTTACCTGCCATTTGGTCAATGCTCTTTATTTCTTCATTTATTACCGATTTCTGTCTTTTTGAGATATTTTCATGATACAGAGCAGAATTAGTGATAAATCGAACATTGAAAATCGGATATTTTTTACGAATTTTGCACCTTGAAAAGAAAAAACGAACATCATGGAGATAAAAACACTCATACCAAGAGGTGGTGACGATACCCTGCGAATAGGCGATAGTGACGATTTGGTGGTGATGGAGAACTTTGGGGCATTGCCCAAGGGTAAACTTCGTCTCAACAATCAGGGACTCATCGTGATTTGCACCGAGGGCATGGCGCAGTTCGACTACGACGGACAGCAGATCCGTCTCCGCAAGAACGACCTTTTCCTCTATATGGCGCATAGCGTTGCCTCTAATTTTATGTCCTCGCCCGACTTCAACTGCCGTCAGATTTGGTTTACCAGAAGCGAATTATGGAGCATCGATATGCATGGTAAGGTGAGTTTGGCCGACCTGACCTATCTCAAACAGCATCCAACGGTGCATCTTACCCCTGACGATGTTACGCTTCTTGATGGGTATTTTCAATTGCTATGTCGTCGAATGAGAGATCGTTCCCCGCAGCTTTATCCTGATATTGTCAGGTCGCTCGTCAGCACCATGATGCTGGAAATGCTCTGCATGATGCGGCGCGACGAACAACAAGAAGCTGTGTCGAAGGATATAGAGAACACTAATCCGAGCGTTCACAAACGACTGTTGACGGATAAGTTTATACATTTGGTTGAGCAGAGCGATGGACGCATCCGCAAGGTGGACGACTTTGCCAGACAGTTGAATGTCACGCCCAAATACTTGTCGACCATCTTGAAGGAGACCATCAATCGCCGACCAAGCATGATGATAGAGCACTTCACGATGGAAGCCATCGAGCGCCGCCTGCGCTACACCGACATGACGATGCAGGAGATTGCCTATGACCTGCAATTCCCTAATGCTTCGTTTTTCGGTAAATACTTTAAGGAACATACAGGCATGACGCCTTTGGAATACAGAAAGAAATTTCAAGAATAAAAAACCATATGAACATGACAAAAAAGAAAAAATGGACAGTGATGGTACGAGCGATGATGCTCGGGCTATTGATGCTATTGCCTCTGAGCGGAGATGCGCAGCGCGTGCTATCGCTTGACAGTTGTAGGGCGATGGCACTACGTAACAACAAACAGATGGGCGTGGCGAAGTTGAAGCAGGAGATGAGTGCCTATACAAGAAAGGCGACACGTACACAGTATCTGCCGAAAGTGAACGCACTGGGTGGCTATTTATGGATGAGTAGGGAGATTTCCATCCTGAACGACGACCAGAAGGCTGCGCTGAGTAATTTAGGCACAAATACAGCAACGCACCTGCGTGATGCACTGTCGCCACTGACTTCGGGGCTGTCTCCCGCTATACAGGAGAAGATTGGCAACGACCTGTCGGCGTTTGCCGGAGTACTTGACCACTTCGGTGCTGGTGTTGTAGAAGGCTTCCGTACGGATACGCGTAATATGGTGGGTGGAGCCATAACGGTGACCCAGCCAGTGTTTATGGGTGGTGCTATCATAGCCGCCAATAAGATTTCCGACATCAACGAGCAGATGGCAGCGAACTCTTTGGAGATGAAGCGCCAAGGTACCATATATAATATAGATCAGGCGTACTGGAATGTGGTGTCGTTGCGTCATAAACAGATTCTGGCCGAGAGTTACTTGGACTTGGTGAAGAAGTTGAAGGGCGATGTCCAGAAGATGATCAACCAAGGTGTGGCTACCAAGGGCGATGGTCTGAACGTCAGCGTGAGGGTGAACGAGGCTGAGATGGCACTTACACAAGTGAAAGACGGTCTGGTGCTGTCGAAGATGCTGCTCTGTCAGTTGTGTGGATTACCAATAGACGAGGATATCACGCTGGCAGACGAAGCATCAAATTCTCTGAATTCGCTGAGTTCTTCACCCTCTCAGTATTCTCTGAGTTATGACAACCGCCCTGAGTTGAAGGTACTTCAGAACACCGTTGACCTCAGTAAGCAGACGACGAACGTGTTGAAAGCAGGTAATCTGCCACAGGTGATGTTGACAGGTGGCTATGCGATAAGTAATCCGAATACGTTCAATGGCTTTGAAAAGAAGTTCGGCGGAGTATGGAACGTAGGCGTACTGGTGCGCATACCTGTATGGAACTGGGGCGAAGTGAAGAATAAGGTACGTGCCTCGAAAGTGGCTACTGCTATGGCTAATATGGAGCTGGATGAAGCCCGTGAACTGATTGAGTTACAGGTGAAACAGAGTTCCTTTAAGGTGAGCGAAGCCAACAAGAAGTTAGAGATGGCTAACGCGAATGTTGCCAGTGCCGACGAGAATCTGCGCATGGCGAACCTCGGTTTTAAAGAGGGAACAGTCTCATACACTACTGTCATGGAGGCGCAGACAGCCTGGCAGCAGGCACAATCGCAGAAGATTGACGCTGAGATTGGTGTAAAACTCTCAGAGGTGGAACTCCAGAAAGCACTCGGAACGCTTCAATAAATTGATAATTGATAATTGATAATTTAAGAATATTATGGCAGACAAAGCAAAAGAACAGCATAACAATATCCTGCTGGCTGTGGCAGGTTTCTCAGCAGTAGTAGTCATCGTGGCACTCATTGGTTTCCTGGCTCTGGGGCGTGACCCCGAAGTGATACAGGGTGAAATGGAGGTCGAGGAATATCGTGTATCGGGTAAGGTGCCCGGACGTATTCTGGAACTCCGAGTGAAAGAAGGCGACATCGTGAAGGCTGGCGATACGTTGGCAATCATCGAGGCTCCTGAAGTGGAGGCCAAGATGGTACAGGCTCAGAGTGCAGCCGATGCCGCCCAAGCTATGGAACAGATGACAAAGAACGGTGCCCGTAAGGAACAGGTGCAGGCTGCTGCACAGCTTCT
>JBGVBD010000097.1:0-1596 GCA_045225255.1 Prevotella sp.
GTGAGGTGGAAAGATGATTAACTTTTCTTGCAAATAAATTGGAATATACAGTGATACTGTGTTTTACAGTACCATTGTACCCATTGCAAGAAAGTTAAAAGTCTATTCACTCGATATATCGTAGGCGTATCACTCTTGATAGGGGTGGTACTATTATGCTGTGACGAGCTGCAAGAATTGACTTTCTTGCAGCTCTTATTTTATGTTCTTTATCCCCGGAATAAAGGAGGAATGCGATATGTCGATGATCCGAGTCGAGAACCTTACCTTTGCCTATCCATCCAGCTATGATAACATTTTTGAAAATGTCAATTTTCAAATTGATACAGATTGGAAACTTGGGTTCATTGGTAGAAATGGCAGAGGTAAAACAACTTTTCTAAATCTTCTGCTTGGAAAGTACGAATACCATGGGAAAATACAAGCCTCTGTGCAATTTGATTACTTTCCATACCCTGTTAGCAATAAAAACAGATTAACTGCGGACATTCTCTCGGAAGTCTGCCCGCTGGCGGAAGAATGGGAGCTGTTGAGAGAACTATCCTATCTGGAAGTCCGTGATGATGTGCTTTGGAGACCATTTTTTACGCTTTCCAATGGGGAGCAGACCAAGGTGCTGCTTGCCACCCTCTTTCTGAATGATGGACACTTTTTACTGATTGATGAACCGACAAACCATTTGGATATGGAAGCCAGAGAAACCGTTTCAGCATACCTGAAACGGAAAAAGGGATTCATTTTAGTCTCTCATGATCGCTGTTTTTTAGATGGCTGTGTTGACCATATCCTGTCGATCAATCGGTCAAACATCGAAGTGCAAAGCGGAAATTTTTCTACTTGGTTTACCAACTTCCAGCGTCAACAAGAATTTGAACTCGCTCAAAATGTGAAGCTGAAAAAAAGCATTGATAATATGCAAAAGGCAGCTAAAAGAACTTCTGTCTGGTCAGACCGAATTGAAGCGTCAAAATATGGGAACGGCCCGGTTGATCGAGGGTATATAGGTCACAAATCTGCCAAAATGATGAAACGCTCAAAGGCTATCAAAGTGCGGCAGCAACGTGCAATCGAGGAAAAGTCCGGCCTTCTCAAAAATTTGGAAACCGTAGAAGATTTGAAAATCGCTCCGCTTCTCTATTTTTCAGATACCTTAGTGACTTTCTCTGATGTTGTACCGATTTTTGACGGCAAAAATGTCTGCCAGCCAATCTCGTTTACAGTAAAACAGGGAGAACGCATTGCCCTTTATGGAAAAAATGGTTCTGGGAAAACGAGCCTTCTAAAGCTACTGGTTGGGCAACAAATAGAACATCGTGGGACAGTTGCAATAGGTTCTGGCATGATATTGTCCTATGTACCTCAAGATACTTCTATGCTGAACGGTTCGTTATCAGAGTTTGCGGAAGCCAATCGTGTTGATGAAAGTTTGTTTAAGGCAATCTTACGGAAAATGGATTTTTCTCGAATACAGTTTGAAAAGAAAATGGAGGATTTTTCAGCGGGACAAAAGAAAAAAGTGTTGATAGCAAAAAGCCTTTGTGAACAAGCACATCTGTATGTGTGGGATGAACCTCTTAACTATATTGACATCTATTC
>JBGVBD010000098.1:0-33967 GCA_045225255.1 Prevotella sp.
GAGCCGGCCCTCCTTGATGAAGTCCTTCAGGCTGTCCTCAACATCCTCGGCAGCCTCACGCGAGTACTCCACCGTCACACCGTCGGACCCACGGTGGCAGCGGCCCTTCACGAAGTGCTCCTTGATGGCGAACTGCATCTTCGCACTGATACGGCCGTTCTTCACGATGCTCCATACCTTGTAGGTGATGCCGAAGCCGCCCTGACCCAGCACAGACTCGATATGGTACTGGTAGTGCTGACCGTTGCCGTCGGGCATCACGTCACCAGTAATGACAGTGCCTATAGGAAGCGTAAACTCATATTCCTTTGCCATAGTTTATCTACATCATTTCTTCATCCCTAATCATTCTTCCAACTGCTTCAGTAGGGCTGATAAGTTATTATTTACCTTCAACTGATTCAACTTCTCAATGCGCTTCTGAGCATTTTGCAAGTCAGGCAGTACGTTAAGTTTTTGTTCATAACACTTGACCAGATTCTTCGCCGAAGAAGGCGAGAGGCGATTCTGTGCTTCTGCATCAAGATACAGCAAGGCTGCCTTGGTAAGGTCTTTTGTTACACCATTACCTTCGAAATATTTGTCACCCAACTGGCACTGAGCATAGGCAATACCTTTATCGGCAGCCTTCTTCAGCAGTTCAAGGGCTTTTGCATCATCCTTATCAACACCTGTGCCTGTAGCATACATCTGAGCAAGATAATAGTTGGCAACGGCACTGGTCTCAATAGCCTGCGTCAACGTCTTGACACCCTTCTTCTCATTACGCTTGGCATTCTCTTTGCTGGCATAACATACGCCAAGCATCGTCTTACCTTCTGGATTCTTTGCCTTGTCCACCTGTTCAAAACTCTTGATAGCCTCAACGATATTTTTATCGACATAATACTGCTTGAGTCCCGTTAGATATGCCGTGAAGGCACCATTGTTGTCAGCAGCAAGTAGGTCATTCAGTCCTTTCTTATGGGTAACATATGAATCAGAGAGCCATTGTACAGCAAGGTAATAGTCCTGAGCAACGCCTTCTCCCTTCAGGTAGCAGTTGGCCAACAGCCAACGTGCATCGATATTCTCCTTGGCAGCCTTACAGAGGTATGGTACTGCTGTCTTGGCATCCTTCTGCACACCATCGCCATTATAATAAATGCGTCCTAACTGATAGTCAGCGAGACTAACTCCTTTATCAGATGCCATCTTCAGCAGTTTAAGTCCATCTTCACGATTCTGCTTGACACCCGTTCCATTGAAAGTCATCAGTCCATAGTGATAGATGGACAATGGATGCTGCTGTCTAGCAGCCTTTTTATACCATTCGGCAGCCTGCGCAGCCTGTCCTATCTTCTGATAATAGAGGGCTGTTTCATACTGACTCTCAACATGCCCCTTTGCAGCAGCCTTTTCCTGATAGGCAGCAGCCTTTGTCAAGTCTTTCTTGACACCTATACCCTTCTGATAGCAGTCAACGAGAAGCAACGCGCTGAAAAGGCTGCCCGTTTTCTCCACCTGTTTCTCATGCAAAGGCAGCAATTGGTCGTTACCCTTCTTGATAGCCTGCTCATAGAGGTTAACAGCCATCAGAGAATCCTGCTTAACACCATGTCCATACTGGTAGCACATTGCCATGTTACCAATAGCCTTGGCATTGTCCTGTTTGGCAGCAAGTGCCCACCATTTCAAGGCTTCCTGATAGTCCTGCTTGATAGAATCCTTACCAGAATAGTACCAAGAGCCGACGATGTTCTGTGCTACGGCATTGCCTTTCTTGGCACTTTCCATCATGATAGAGACACTATCAACTTTCTGTGTGACTTCCGTTGTAGAGGCGGCTTTCTTACTCGTTTTCTTAACAGGCTGAGAGGCAAACACTGTCACCGTTGCCATCATCATTACCAATAGTATTTCAATCTTCTTCATATCCTATAAATTTTAAATTAATAATCATTTGAACACTTTTTTGAGCCATCCGCTTAAACCGGAATGGTGCTCTGTCTGGAGAGACTCTATTTCCATGGTTTCTTTATGATCAACACGGACGCGCTGAGTCTTGCCAGCATCATCCTGATTGGAATCTTCACACTTCGGCACCTCAGTGACTGCACCTTCCACATGATCGACACCAATAAGCCATGCCGTATTGTTGTCATTACTGTCATGACTCATCGCAGCCATTTTCTGTATTTTATCTGCATCTGAGAGACTGTCATCCGTCAGAATGTTAACCAACTCTTCATCGGTCACACAGTGAAGTACACCATCCGTACAGAGGAAGAAATAGTCACCCGCTTGAATATCTTTCGTCTGAAGGAGCGTTGCCATGCAACGGCTCTCATCAGATGCCACTGACTCCATGTAACGGGTGATGATATTACTCTGCGGATGATTGACTGCCTCCTCTGGGGTAATCATGCCATTGTGTACCATGGAGTTGACCAGAGAATGGTCTTCCGAGCGATAAATAATGCCTTCCGATGGACGTACTTGATAGATACGGCTATCACCAATGTGAGCCATTGTACAGCCGCCCTCATGGAAACAGATGAAGGTAAGTGTGGTTGCCATTCCCTCATTGCTACTGTCGCTTTTCTTGTCGAGGGCATCATAAGCATTATCGAGGGCACGTCCAAAGTCATCACTGGTAAACTCATGACTAAAATCGAAGTCACGAAGACTGGATGCAAATGATTTGCAGACGGTATTGCTTGCTATTTCACCTTTCTCACAGCCCCCCACTCCGTCGCATACTAAAAAGAAACGGTGTCCGCCATCGACCATATCGATGTCAGGGTAGCGCGAGTCTTCCTGATTATCTCTCTGTCCAAACTGATGGAACGAGTAGGATGTTTTAAGAGCTATTTTCATTTCTTGGCTTCTTTAAATGTCAATGTGGTATTGCCTAAAACGATGGTATCACCAAAATTCAAGAAGAAACTGCTGCCTACGTTCTGTACCTGGCGGTTAACCAAAACGGGGTTGGTTGCATTCTCGACAGTCAATTTAAAGGAATTACCTCGATTACCAGGTATCACCTCTATCTTTACAGAACGGCGACTGGCACAAGAATCCTTGATAGAAACGTCAGAGGGTTCATCATCATCGGCACGACCAATGTAATTAACGCCCTCTTTCAACACATAAGTCTTTCGACTAAAGATGCCACCCCAAACCAGTTTTCCATTCACCTGCTTACCACGGTGGACACGCACCTTCTCGGTAGCCTTGTGTTCTGGTTCAGCAGGTTGTTGATTGGATGCATCAGAACTGCTGGAAGTTGCTTGGGGAGCAACGGAGTTTTCCTTTGCAGGTTTAGGCTTGACAGGTTTGGGTTTGGCAGCCTTGGGTTTTGACAGTGCTTTCAGTTCTTCCTCTGTGACGCCACGGGCTATTACAGCAGTAGCACACTCACGACACTTCACACGAGTGGCACCTTCTTGCTTTGCCTGAATGAAAATGGCGCGATGGCATTTGGGACAACTGACCTGATAAATCTTACCTATCAAAGCAGGTTCCTTGACACCATAGATGCCTGGTTTCAAAAGATGGGGCTTGCCTAACTCAGGAATTGTGGTATCCTCTTTCTGAAGAGGTTTAGCCACAAGTTTAAATTTCTTTACGTCTTCCATTGTCAATTCTCCTATGCATCATCAGTAGAGTCGTCATCAACACTATCATCAACATCGTCATCGGTGTCATCGTCAGTATTGTCTGCCAAATCTTCGTCAGAATCGTCAGTGTCCTCATCAACAGCGATATCAGCATCATCATCTGAGCCATCAGACTCGTCATAGACATGATCAGCATCTTGTTCATCCGAGTCGTTGTCATCCAACAACTGGGCAAGCAACTCATCGTCACTCACCTCGTCATCATCTATTTCGCCGTCAACCGTCTCACCATCATGGTCGTTGGAAACCTGATTGTCGGCAAGTTCGTTTTCGTTTTCCTCTGCCTCTTCACCCGTAGTATTGACGATATCCTCTGTTGGGTCATCACCCATTGGTTCATCATCTGCCATGGCAAGATAACCACCCGAGGGATCTGCCATCTCTTCGAGGTCGCTGGCGGTAAGGTCACCCTCGGCAGCACCCACATAATTGCCATCCATATCGAACACATCAGAAAACACTCCATCACCGTCAATATCTGCCAGCATATACTCTCCTCCGTCTGGGGTTTGTACCACAGCCACCATCAATTCCTGGCCATCAGGTCCTTGAGCAGTGGTCAGTCCTGCCACCGTCAACATATCGGCACCTTCATTGTCGTCGCTGTCGATTTCATTTGCTTGAGCAATTTCCTGAGCAACCTCCTCTGGATTGACTTCGTCAGGGGCTTCACCATTGACAGGCTCTTCGCTCTGTAACTCGGAGAGATCGACATTCTCGTCAACCACGGGTTGCATCTCGTCAGCCGCTTGGTTCTCAACGGGTTGCTGTTGAGGCTGCTGATCCTGCTGAGTAGTTTGAGTCTGTTCTTCAGCCTGAGCCTGCTCAGTAGTTGATGACTGATTGCTGATATCCTCCTGCTCAGATTCTTCTTCGTCGGAAGAACCTCCAGAAGCATAACCCGCTGCAGCACCAACGGCTGCGGCACCAATAATACCTGCACCTGTCAGGATTGTCTGGGTATTGTTCTTGCCAGCCTTGATTCTGCTGCCATTCTCACCATTGTTGCTTGTTACTTTGAATTTTTTCGTTTCCATATTCTTTTGTTTTTATTGGTTTGACACTGCAAAGATAATACACGGGAGAAGCATTCTCCAAACATTTTTTCACATCCTTGAC
Source organism: Prevotella sp. (assembly GCA_045225255.1). Taxonomy (GTDB): domain Bacteria; phylum Bacteroidota; class Bacteroidia; order Bacteroidales; family Bacteroidaceae; genus Prevotella. The sequence continues at coordinate 4,782 of JBGVBD010000098.1, forward strand.
GAAACCCTACAGGTTTTTGGACGAACCTACGGGGTTACACTGACGAAACAACTACCACTTTGTTAGCACAGTATTGTAAGCAGAACCAGGACCTATCAATTGGGGATGCTGTACATAACGAGATTTCTTAGTTCGAGCCGTCACATCATTATATATATAATCGAACAGTTCCTTTACGGTCACCTTCCGATCATTATTCTTGTCCGACATACCACGTAATCCTTTTAACAGTGCTTTTGTGAAATAGCCATGTCCTACCCAGTCGTTCTCAAAAGAAAACTCGTCAGCACGACAGCCCATCATAAACGTAATATTCTTGGCTTCGGAAGCCCAACTACTACCACCTGTTGCTACTTGTGAGGCACTACCTGAATGACAGGCATCGACAAAACAGAACACCTGTTTCGTTTTCGCCTTCGACAGAATGGCAACCAACTCCTGATAAGGGAAGATTCTCATCTCGTAAGTAAAGAAACCACCATCACCGCCATGCCCTGAAAAGAAAAACATAATCTTATCTTCGGGCTTGGCCAGTTGAATGATTGCATTCAATTTCTTCACGATATTATCATGATTGGCATACTTACTGGTAACGATGCTCACAATAGTGTTTGGCTGATTGTCGAACACCGTCTTAATATCCTTCACATCCTTCGTCGTACTGTTCAAATTTGCTTTCTGATCGGAATATCTTGATACACCAGCCAACAATACATAGGTGTTTTGAGCACAGGCAACTGACACTGCCATTACCCCAAACAGGAACAAACTAATTAATCTTTTCATAGTCAAATCTTATTTTTTACATTTCGCACATTTCATATCGCGTATCTCTTCCGTTTTCAGGCGGTGAGAGCATAGTGGATTAGGACACTGGTGGAACTTATCACGCAAGTCGTTAACTTTCTTCTTAGCACCACTCGCATCATAGAAAGCAGCAAAGAATGAAGAGACAATGGTTCCAGCACGAAGAATCCAAACACCCGTTTCTCCACCTAACGAAAGCAGCACAATGGCAATATTAACAAAGAAAATAATTTTCTTAATCATCTGTGCCTTGCGTTCAATAGCCTCTATCTTCTCATCAAATTCATCCTCTTTATCAATCAGGTACTCGTACTCTTCCTTGAAGTTACCATAGTCAAAAGCCTGCCGCGCATAGAAACTACAACCTTTAGAATTATCAGGACCTAAGCAGATGAAGGTCATCGGTTTGATCTTCACCTTACTGACGCGCATCAGTTCACCATCTTCCTCCCGACGAACATAAGTTCCGTTGGAAGAATCGAGATCCTCGAGAGTCCATTGGTCAAAATCATCAACTGTAATCTGGGCATGCCGATGACTGACGCCCTCATTCTTGATTGGGAACGGCTGATTCCCTCCTTTTCCTAATACTATCGTTTTCATGTTCTTTGATTTTAATACTTTTCGTTACTGCACTCTTATACGCCTTCAATATCTGTTTGGGTATCGTAATTCTGATTTCGTTTTTATCGCCATCAGACAACACGATATACTGTTTCAACAAGTCAATTTTCTGCAAAAAGCGGTGATTGATGATGAAACTACGTCCCAGACGAATAAAGCGGTTGGTCTTGTTATTATACTGCTTCAATATTCCCTCCATTTTGGAAATACCGACAGTCAGCATTATCTCACGTTTTGTTATATAGACGACACGAGAGTAATTACCACTTGCCTGTACCACCGCGATCAATTCTGAGTCCAGACAGGTTAGTTCGTCCCTTGTATTAAAATACAATTTTGCCATCTTTTAATACAGCCAAATAAACACCCCAGATTCAGCAATTTTATTCTTTGTTTTAGGTTTGCTTATCATACAAAAAAGACGTAGGCGTCTGTTCCGACTCTTCGAAAACGTCTTTCTCATATATAAGATCGCTCGTTTACCCCTCAATGGGCATTATCAAGCGATAATGCAAAGATAGGAAAATAATAAGAAACCACCAAATAATAACAGAAAAAACTTTTTTCTGCTAATGAAACTGTTTGTCTCGGATTCTATATTCTATCTGTCCTGCTCTTCCCTATCTTGTTGTTCTTCCTTGTCTTGCAGTTCTTTCCTGTTCCTCAGTTCATCCATATAACCGGCAGTGATGATACCTGAGGGAAGGGCGATGATGGCAATTCCGACCATCGAAGATATGATACTAATCACTCGACCAGTATCCGAAATGGGATAAAGATCACCATAGCCCACTGTTGTCAAGGTACAGGCAGCCCAGTAGAAAGCATCAAAAAAGTTATCAAAGAGATACTTACCTGTCTCTGGGTTGATATCCTCTTCAGCATTAAACATGATAAGGGCTGTGATGAAGATATAGAAAATTGCCAATGACAGGACAGTACATAGTATCTTACCTTGTTTGCGGATAACAGATAGTATAATCCCTAATGGTGCGAAATACCTGATGAACTTGAATACACGGATAATCTTCAAGAATCGCGATACTCGAACAATTTTGAAGGATGGGGCAAGCAGATTGAAGACTGGCAGAATAGACAATAGGTCGATAATCGCCATCGGAGTAAAAGGATAGACTAAAAATGCTGCCACCTTGCTCCTCTTGGAATTTAAGTCTGCCGTCATCCAGCGTAGGATATAGTCTACGATGAAACATAAACCGGAAATCAAATCGAACCACCAGAACAGTTTGTATTGAGTCCTGAACATCAAAGGAAATATACCGATGATGATGGCTAATAGCATGACAGCATCATATAGCCCAGCATAACTACCTTTCGTTCGAGGCTCTATAATCCGATAGATATTATTACGTATTTCCATTCCTACACAGACTTTATTAAAATTACACTTTGTTCGCCTTCTTGCGCTGATCGTGATCGAGTATAATTTTACGCATACGCATGGATTGGGGAGTAACCTCCACCAACTCATCTTCTTTGATATACTCCAGACACTCCTCTAAGGACATGACGGTCTTGGGGATGATACGCGCCTTGTCATCCGTACCAGAGGCACGTACATTGGTGAGTTGCTTTGCCTTTGCCACATTGACGACGAGGTCGTTGTCATGGACATGCTCACCAACCACCTGACCCATATATACCTCTTCACCAGGGTCGATAAAGAACTTACCACGGTCTTGCAACTTATCAATACTATAAGCAAAAGCGGTACCCGTCTCCAAAGCAATCATCGAACCGTTGATACGACGCTCAATGTCACCCTTATACGGCTGGTACTCCTTAAAACGGTGTGCCATAATCGCCTCTCCCTGAGAAGCCGTCAGTACATTCGTACGTAAACCGATGATACCACGGGAAGGGATATCGAATTCAATATTCGTACGCTCGCCCTGACTTTCCATTGAGGTCATTTCACCCTTACGACGTGTCACCATATCTATCATTTTCGATGCAAACTCCTCAGGAACATTAATCGTGAGTTCCTCGATAGGTTCACAACGCTTTCCGTCTATTTCCTTATAGATTACCTGCGGCTGTCCCACCTGTAACTCATAGCCCTCACGACGCATGGTCTCGATGAGTACAGAGAGATGCAATACACCACGGCCTGAAACAATCCACTTATCTGTAGAGTCTTCAAATGGCTCAACACGTAGAGCAAGGTTCTTCTCCAACTCTTTCTCCAAACGGTCATTGATATGACGTGAGGTCACAAACTTACCTTCCTTGCCGAAGAAAGGAGAGTCATTGATGGTGAAAAGCATCGACATCGTAGGCTCGTCGATAGCAATAGGAGGTAGTGGCTCAGGATTCTCTATGTCGCAGATGGTATCACCAATCTCGAACTTCTCCAATCCAATGACAGCACAGATGTCACCGCAATCCACCTGTTCGATACGACTATGTCCCATACCATCAAAGGTATGCAGTTCCTTGATCTTTGTCTTTTCCGTCGTACCGTCACGATGGGCAATTGTTACCTGCTGACCGTCTTTTAACTGTCCACGATGCACACGACCTACAGCAATACGACCTGTATATGAACTATAGTCGAGCGATGTAATGAGCATCTGGGGTGTTCCCTCTAACTGCTGAGGGGCAGGTATCACCTCGACAATCTTATCCAACAGGTAAGTAATGTCGTTGGTGGGAGTATTATAGTCTTCACCCATCCATCCGTTCTTGGCAGAACCATAGACAACGGGGAAGTCCAACTGATCTTCTGTAGCATCCAAAGAGAACATCAAGTCGAACACCATCTCATAGACTTCCTCGGGACGACAGTTAGGTTTGTCAACCTTGTTGACCACCACGATGGGTTTCAAACCAATCTGCAAGGCTTTCTGCAACACAAAACGCGTCTGTGGCATTGGACCCTCGAAGGCATCGACCAGCAATAGACAACCGTCTGCCATATTCAGTACACGCTCTACTTCACCACCGAAGTCAGAGTGTCCCGGAGTATCAATAATATTGATTTTTGTGCCTTTCCAGTTAATACTTACATTCTTTGAAAGAATCGTGATGCCTCTCTCACGCTCCAAATCATTAGCGTCCAGCACTTGGCTGCTCAGGTTCTGACCCTCACGGAACAGATTGCCTGCAAGCATCATCTTGTCCACCAGCGTTGTCTTGCCGTGGTCTACGTGTGCGATAATCGCAATATTACGGATATCCTGCATAACTTTTTCCTTTTTTCGGGTGCAAAGGTACGAATTTATTACGAAAAACTTTGCAGTATAAGAAAAAAGTTGTACCTTTGCAGCCGCATTTGACGATGTGACCCGTTTATGATGAAGGCGGCAGGCATCCGAAAGATGTATATTATTAATCATTTAATCATCAAAATTATGTATTTAGATTCTGCTAAAAAGAAAGAGATCTTTGAGAAGCATGGTAAGTCAGTAACAGACACTGGTTCTGCAGAGAGCCAGATTGCATTGTTCTCTTACCGTATCAGTCACCTGACAGAGCACTTGAAGAAGAACCGCAAGGACTTCGGTACTGCTCGTAGCCTCACCAAGATGGTAGGTCAGCGTCGTAAACTCCTGAAGTATCTCTACAACAAGGACATCAACCGCTACCGTTCTATTATTAAGGAACTCGGTCTGCGTAAATAAACCGTTGATGAGAAAAGATAAAGAAGCCTCGCAATTTGCGAGGCTTTCTTTTTTTATTGTATCTCTTTTAAGGGTATCATCACGAAGTCACGCTCGTGCATCAACGGATGCGGTATTTTCAGGTCGGGCTCGTCGATCGTTAAATCGCCATAAAGCAGGATATCAATATCGATGGGGCGATCCTTGTAGTGTTGAGTTTTGAGTGTTGAGTTTTGAGTTTTCTTTTTTCTTCCCAGTTCCCGTTCTATCTTTTGCGTCGCCTTCAACACCTCACGAGGGGTGAGTGTGGTCTCACAAAGGATAACGCCATTCAGGAAACGATTTGTAGATTCGAATCCCCAAGGTTCTGTCTCTATCAATGAAGACAGTCGTACGACTTTCCCCACCCGACTGTCAATCAAGGCAATGGCACGTCGTATATTCTCCTCACGGTCGCCCAGATTAGAGCCTAATCCCAGATAAACCTGAAACTGTTCTTTAGTCATCGAGAATCAGCATGGCATCACCATAGCAGCCAAACATGAAACCGTTCTTCACGGCTGCCTCATACGCCTCATACACCAGATCATAACCGCCAAAGGCAGCGGTTGCCATCATCATCGTAGATTCAGGGTGATAGAAGTTACTGATCATCGAGTCAGCAAGTCCGAACTCGTATGGCGGGAAGATAAACTTATTCGTCCATCCATCGAACTCCTTCAACAAGCCATCCGTACCTACGGCAGTCTCTGTAGCACGCAAGGTGCTGACACCTACGGCACAGATATGATGTCCGCTATTCTTTGCCTCGTTCACAACCTCACAAGCATCTGCCTTGACAAACATCTGTTCAGAACTCATCTTATGCTTTGTCAGGTCCTCTACCTCTATCGGGTCGAAGCAACCCAAACCACAATGAACGGTGATATAAGAGAAGTTTACCCCATTAATCTCCAAACGTTTCATCAACTCACGACTGAAATGTAAGCCGGAAGCAGGGGCAGTTACCGCTCCTTCATTACGGGCATAAATGGTCTGGAAGTTCTCCATGTCATCAGGAGTTGCCTCGCGTCTGTTGACGATATAACGGGGCAGCGGAGAAGAACCCAAGGCAAACAACTCCTGCTTGAACTCCTCATGAGGACAGTCGTAAAGGAAACGCAACGTACGTCCACGACTGGTAGTATTGTCTATCACCTCAGCCACCATCGGTCCGTCCTCTTCGAAGAACAACTTGTTACCGATACGGATCTTACGGGCAGGCTCTACCAGTACATCCCAGAGGCGTAACTCCTCGTTGAGTTCACGCAACAGGAATACCTCAATCTTGGCATCCGTCTTTTCCTTTGTACCATAAAGACGGGCAGGGAACACCTTCGTGTCGTTGAGGACAATGGTATCACCCTCTCCAAAATAGTTCACGAGGTCACGGAACAGCAATGGCTGGTCAGTATCCTTACCATCAGCATCCTTCTGGAACATGTCTATCGTCCCGCTCTTACGATGTACCACCATCAGACGGCACTCGTCACGACGATAGACTTTCTCCACTGTTCCATCTTCGTTCTCAAACACTTTGTGCGGTGGCTCTAAAGCCACCTGTGCCTCAGGCAACCTAAATTTGAATTGTGATAGTTTCATATATTATACTTCTTTCTTGTTGTCTTCTATGTCTTGTTGTTCCAGCCACGCGGGGAAAGCATCCATCTCGATACAGTCTTCGATGCATATATCCCCGACTTTTGTACGACAGAGTGCTGTCAGATATGCTCCACTGCCTAATGCACGACCAATGTCACGCGCCAAAGAACGGATATAGGTACCTTTTCCACAAACGACACGAATCGACATCTGTTGTTTATCTGCATCATAGGATGTCAGTTCTATCTCGTTCACCCGTACTGTCTTGGGCTTCAGTTCCACTTCATTTCCTTTGCGCTTCAGTTTATAGGCGCGTTTTCCGTCTATCTTCACCGCAGAATACTGAGGGGGCACCTGTTGGATATCACCCACGAACTGCGGAAGTGTCTGTTCAATCAATTCTCTCGTGATATGTTCCACAGGGTAGGTCTCATCTACCTCATGTTCCATATCGTAACTGGGTGTAGTAGCACCTAACTGCAGCGTCGCCGTATACTCTTTCGTGTCATACTGCAAGCGCTCTATCTCCTTGGTCTTCTTACCCGTACAGAGAATCAACACTCCTGTCGCCAACGGGTCCAACGTGCCAGCGTGACCTATCTTCACACGCTTCACGCCAATCTTCTTACAGATACGCGTACGAACGAATGCCAAGGCACCAAACGATGACATCCGGTAGGGCTTGTTGATATAGATGTATGCGCCTTCCTGAAAGTTCATCAGTCAACCATTGCAAGTGAATGACCAGTGAGCAACAGTATGATAATGATACTGCCTACTACGATGCGATAGATACCAAAAGCCTTGAAGCCATATTTGGAAAGATAGTCTACAAACCACCTCATCGCCAACAATGCCACGACAAAGGCAATCACACAGCCCAGAATCAGCATCGTGATATTATGACCGGTAGCCCATGCAGTATCTTCTTTCATCAGGTCGAGCAAGTCAAGCAGAGTGGCTCCTGCCATTGTCGGTACAGCCAAGAAGAATGAAAACTTAGCAGCACGCCTACGCGTAAGTCCTTGTGTCATACCTCCTACGATGGTAGCCATAGAACGTGACACACCAGGAATCACCGAGATACACTGATAAAGACCTATCTTAAAGGCACGACGTTCGTTAACCTTATTATCCTCACTACCTTTATTGAAGAGTTTATCGCAGAAGAGCATGAATACACCTCCGAGAACCAACATTACTGCTACGACCTCCACGCTGTCAAGCAACCAGTCGAGCAATCCTGATTTCTTGGCAAGCAAACCGATAATCACTGCAGGCAGCACACCTACAAACAACAACCAATAAAAATAGTACTTATGCTTCAGTCGCTGGAAGAGTGAACTTCCTTTGGGCGCTGGTGTGTTATCGAACTGGAAAAAGCGTTTCCAGTAGAGGCATACCACCGATAAGATGGCGCCAAACTGAATAATAAAGGTAAAAGCGTGTACAAAGGGGTCGCCCTGAGGAACACCTAACAGATTCTGAGCGATAATCATGTGTCCTGTTGATGATACCGGCAAAAATTCCGTCAAGCCCTCAACAATGGCGATAATGACTGTTTCTATCCAATCCATAATCTATCTTTCTTATCTTTCTTTTTGATCCAACTGTGTATCCTTTTCCTTTGGTTTATACATCACACCATAGATCATGGATACAAAACCTATCAGACAGACAATAGGTGCCACCTTGATACGACGGGCACTGAAGATATCGGGATTATAGGTTTCTGCTGAAGAACCTGACCCACTCATCAGAATAAAGCCTAGAACAATTACGACCATTCCTATTGCCAACAGGATATAGTTGACACGGCCAAACGCTAAATCTTTTCTTTCCATTATGAATATGACGTTATTTCGACACTTAAATCTTATACAACTCCCCTGCTGTCATCTTCAGGAACTTATTCACCGCAAGCCATGCACAGAGGGCAGTAATCAGAATACCAAACAGGAAAACAGATCCTGCTGTGATGGCGAGTTCCTGCCAATGAACGATGGACAAAATGCCAGGCTGCGTCAGATACAACGCATAGAAGCAAACACCCAAGACGATGTTTGCCAAGATAGCAGCAATCAATCCTACCGTAACAGCACTACGCAAGAAAGGACGACGGATAAAACTCCATGAAGCACCCACCAGTTTCATGGTGTGAATCAAGAAACGACGGGCATAGACACTTAGACGTACCGTATTGCTGATGAGGGAAAAAGAGACACAAGTCAACAATACTGCCAACACCAAAAGTATCAGACTGATACGACTCAGATTGTAGTTAACCTGATTCACCAGATCTTCCATATAGGCAATATCGCTCACCCTGGCATCCTTCTTAATCTCTTTGACTATCCACTTCAGAGAATCACGATTGGCATAATCCGACTTCAACTGTATCTCCAAAGAGGCAGAGAACGGATTGAACCCCAAGAACTCAGAAGGGTCACTGCCCAATTCCTTTGCCTGGTCTTTCTGTGCCTGTTCCTTACTGATATAATCAATATTGCGGGAATAAGGACGATGGTACAAGTCTCGACAGAAGCGATGAGCCTGATTGACGGTAACATAATCCTTCAACATGACAGTAACTGTCAGATTCTCCTTCATGTGATTGGACAGGTTGCGTGCAGTCAATACAGAAAACACCACCATACCCAATAAAATGAGCACCATCGTGGTGCTTATACAAAGTGTAACTACCTGCATTCCACGACGGGTGCGGGTTCTTTTTTTCTTGTTTCCCATTTCTTTTTAGACGTAATACACCTAATTTCGTGCAAAGTTACTACTTTCTTTTGGTTTTCCCAAAAAAAAATCATACTTTTGCACTCATTATGAGTACAGTAATCTATCCATCGCCCATTTTCGGGCCTATTCATAGCCGTCGTCTCGGCATCTCTTTAGGTATCAACCTCTTACCTGCCGATGGAAAGGTATGTTCCTTCAACTGCATCTATTGCGAATGCGGCTTCAATGAAGACCATCGCCCTACCCTGTCAATGCCCACTCCGTCAGAAGTATCTCAGGCTTTGGAACAGAAACTGCAAGAGATGACTGCAGACAAACAATTACCTGACGTACTGACCTTTGCAGGTAATGGTGAACCTACCTGTCATCCACGTTTTGCAGAGATTATCAATGATACCATTCGTCTGCGCGACCAATACTGTCCGAAGGCAAAGGTTTGTGTTCTCAGTAATGCTACTTATATCCATCGTCAACAGGTACACGATGCCCTGATGATAGTAGATGACAATATCTTGAAACTTGACACCATCGACCCCTTATATATTAATAAGGTGGATCGCCCTAATGGCACGTATGATGTCAATACCATCATCGATCGCATGAAAGCCTTCAACGGACACGTCATCATCCAGACGATGTTTCTGCGGGGCGAGTATCGGGGGGAAAATGTCGATAACACTTCTGAGGAATACGTTGCCCCATGGCTTAAAGTCGTCCAGGAAATCAAGCCTCAACAGGTCATGATCTACACCATCGACCGTGAGACACCAGCCCATCACTTACAAAAAGCAAGTCGCGAACAACTTGATGCCATTCGCGACCGTGTAATAGCAGCGGGAATCCCCTGTACTGCGAGTTATTAATCCTTACATCTTCGAGATAATACCTATCTTGGTACCACGGATAAACTCAATGATGTGACGGATAAAGGGACCGTCAGGTACCTGTTCCTCAATCTGGTTCACTGCATCAAAGACGCTGGTCTGACTCAGGAACACCAAACGATAGGCATTAGCAATATGCTTCAAGGTCTTCTCGTCAACACCATGCTGACGAGCCACCTGCATATTCACACCACCATACTGACACTTCCTCGTGCAGATGAGGTAAGGGGGAACATCCTTCGAGAAGGTAGTACCTGCCTGTAGCATCGACCCTTGACCTACACGCGTCTTGGCATTCTGAATGACACTGGATGAGAAGATCACACCATCCTCTATCTCACAATCACCTGCAATCTTCGTACCATAGCCGAAGACACAGCGGTTACCCACCTTGGTGTCGTGAGAGATATGGGCACCCTCCATCAATACGTTATCATTGCCTATCACCGTCTGTCCACCCGTATGGGTAGCACGGTTGACAACCACATTCTCACGGAAGATATTATTGTTGCCAACAATACACTCAGACTTCTCACCACGGAACTCAAAGTCCTGTGGAAGAGCACCGATAACGGCACCCTGATGCACCTTGTTTTTCTGACCCATGCGCGTACCATTCAGGATACTCACGAAGGGGAAGAGAATACATCCGTCGCCAATCTCCACATCTCCTTCGATATAGACGAAGGGATATATCTTACAATTATCGCCGATTTTCGCTCTGGGATCAATCTCGGCTTTTGGACTTATTTCACTTGCCATAATTATCAATTTTCAATTATCAATACTATTTCCCTCCGCCACCAAGAGCAGTATAGAGGCTAACCACTGCCTGCATCTTAGCGAAGTCATCACTAACCTTTGAGAGTTGAGCATTGAGCAACTGCGTCTGTGCAGTAAGTACCTCCAGATAACTGGAACCCTTGCTCTTATAAAGGGCTTGGGTATCCTCTACGTTCTGCTTCAGCACTTCAATACGCTGTGCCTCCAACTTACTATTGGCATCATAACTATTGTAGTTGACGAGCGCATTAGATACCTCATTACCAGCAGAGAGAATGGCATTCTGCCAAGAATTGAATGCCTGCTCATACTTCAACTGGCTCACCTTCAGATTGGCGGTCAAGGCACCGCGCATGAAGATAGGCTGTGTCAGACTTCCAAAGAGAGAAAGCAGCCACTTACCAGGATTGAACACTCCGTTTTGATTGGTAAACGCTCCCTGAGCCCCGATCGTGATGTTCGGATAGAACTGTGAACGGGCGGTCTGTACATCATGGAAACAAGCCGCAAGATTCATCTCGGCATTGTGGACATCAGGACGGTTCTTCAACAAAGCAATACCTACACCCGTCGAGAACTCGCTGGGCAGGTACTGCTCAGCAAGCGTCGCACGAGGAATCTGCTGTCCAGCCTGACCGATGAGCAACGACAACGCATTCTCCGTAGCACGGATCTGGCGCCTGAACTCATTCGCCTGTGTCAACGTTGACAGATAGGACGCCTCTGCACTCTGAACACTGGTAGAACGTACACGACCGAGGTTATACTGCAGTTTCATCATCTCCCAGGTCTCTTTCGACATCGCACTCATCTCCGTTACAATCTCCAACTGGCGATCCAACATGAGCAAGGTGTAATAACTGTTGGCAATACCACCAATCACCTGAGCACGCACAGCCATCTGATAGTCTTTATAGCCCAACAGTTTCATCTGTGTAGAACGCTTCTGCGACAGGATATTACCGAAGAGGTCTAATGTCCAACTGGCAGAAACCGGAAGTGTATATGACTTCGTGGTCACTGACGGGTCCGTATAGATGGTAGAGATGGTTCCCATACCATTCTGTGAGCCGAACTGGATGGCAGGAAGGAAAGCCAGTTTCGCAGCCTTCAGCATCGTCTCATACATCTGTACGGTGAGTGCTGCATTCTGCAGATTGGCATTCTTCTCCAATCCCTGTTCAATCAGTATCCTCAACTGTGGATCCGTGAACACGCTACGCCAAGGCAGGTTGCCAAACGAGGCAGTATCCTGTACCGCCAGCGTATCCACATCCGATACAGCATCACGAATCAACCCTTTGGTGTCGACCTCTGGACGCTCATATTTGTTATAGACACCGCAACTGCTCATCAGCAGTGTAACGGTTGCAAATATCATGATCTTTTTCATAACTCTTACTCCTCTAATTTATACTCAACAGGACGATGGGCATACTGGGCTATTTCCGTAGCCACATCAGGATTCTCTTCCTCACCCTCAAACTGCATCGGCTTGAACTTCTCCTGTAGTGTTTGGAAGATGACAAACAGTCCTGGTACGACGAGTACCTGTAACAAAGTACCAATCAACATACCACCTACAGCAGCGGCACCCAGCGTCTGGTTACCGTTCTTACCTACACCCGAAGCAAACATCATCGGCAACAAACCGATCACCATTGCCAACGAGGTCATCAAGATAGGACGCAGACGGGCTGCGGCTCCTAATACGGCAGCCCATGAGATTGCCATACCTGTCTGACGACGCTCCAACGCGAACTGTACAATCAAGATGGCGTTCTTGGCAAGCAGACCGATCAACATAATCAGTGAGATCTGCATGTAGATATCATTAGCGTGACCGAAGAGCATCGTGAATATGAAGCAGCCTGCCAATCCGAACGGTACAGAGAGTACTACGGAAAGCGGCAGGATATACGACTCATACTGTGCCGACAGAATCAGATAGATGAAGACGAAACACAGGATGAAGATAAGGTGTGTCGTATTCGATGACTTCGCCTCCTCACGAGTCAATCCTGAGTAGTCGTAGGTATATCCGGCAGGCAGTATGTCGGCGGCCACTTCTTGGGCGGCTTTGATCGCCTCACCCGTCGAATAACCAGATGCCACCGTTGCCGTTACGTTGATAGACGTAAACAGGTTGAAACGGTTGATATTCGAAGGACCATAGACACGCTCCATGCGACAGAACTCCTGAGCAGGTGCCATACCACCTGGGGTACGCACATAAATACTGTTCAGCGACTCTGGTGTCATACGTGTCTCAGGTGAACCTTGTATCATGACACGATAGAGTTTACCGTATGCGTTGAAGTTAGAAGCATAGAGTCCACCATAGTAACCCTGCAAGGTGGTAAGCACGGTTTGTGGTGAGATACCTGACTGCTTACATTTTGCCACATCCACATACAACATATACTGTGGATAGTTCGGGTTATAGGACGTCTGTGCCGTCTGGAACTCAGGACGCTTGTTCAATTCTGCGAGATAGTCTTTCACGACACCGAAGAACCTGTTGAGTGAACCACCCGTACGGTCCTGCATAACGATTGATACACCTGAGTTAGCAGAGAAACCTGGAATCATAGGCGGTGCAAAAGCAAGAATCTGTGCATCCTTGATATGTGCCGTCTTGATGAATATCTGGGCGATGACACCTGTTGACTCATACGGATTGAGGAAGAATCGATAGATACCGTCACCTTCCCACAAACCACTGATCTTCCACCACAGACCTTTCTGACGCTCAGAGAACGGTTTCAACTTGATGATAAATGTTGCCTGGTCAGAACCGGAACCTGCAATGAAGTTATAACCCTGAATCTGCTCACGGCTCTGGATGGCTGGATCGGCTGCCAAGATAGAGTCTACTTGACTGATCACCTGTTTCGTACGAGCCACAGAGGTAGCAGGCGGCATAGAAACGGTACAGAAGAGCGTACCGGTATCCTCATCAGGTACCAGTCCCGTCTTTGTTGTTGCCAGTGTGCCCACCATCGCCACAATACCTATCACGACAGCCAAGATGATGATTATCGGCTTGTGAACCAGTTTCTCTACACGTGTCTTATATTTTCCGAGAATCTTATCGTATGCCGCATTGAACGACGCATGGAAGCGGTCAATACGACTCATCTTCTTCTCATGACCTTCTGCATCATGTGGCTTCAGGAAGATAGCACACAGAGCAGGTGACAGTGTCAAGGCGTTCAAGGCAGAGATAAAGATGCTGACCGCCATCGTCACACCGAACTCACGATAGAAGGTACCACTCGTACCACCAATGAACGATACCGGGATGAACACGGATGCCATCACCAGCGTAATAGAGATAATAGCGCCCGAAATCTCGTTCATCGCATCGATACTTGCCGTCAGCGGCGACTTATATCCCTGATCCAGTTTCGCATGTACCGCCTCAACGACCACGATAGCATCGTCCACCACAATAGCTATCGCCAACAAGAGGGCGGACAACGTCAACAGGTTGATAGAGAATCCGAAGACACTCAGGAAGAAGAACGTACCAACGAGTGATACAGGTACTGCAATCAACGGGATCAATGTTGAACGCCAGTCCTGCAAGAACACGTAGATGACAACGAACACCAGGAACAGTGTGAAGAACAGTGTGAAGATAACCTCTTCGATAGAGGCATACAGGAACTCTGTTACATCATAGTTAATCTTGTAGATCATACCCGGTGGGAAGAGTTTTGCCTGCTCCTCCAATTCGGCTTTCACCTGCTTCGCAATCTCGTTAGCATTAGAACCGGCAATCTGCTGCACCATACCCAACACAGATGGCAGGTTGTTGTTCTTCATCGCTACGGAATAGGTCTGTCCACCCAGTTCTATCTTGGCGACATCCTTCAACTTCAGTGTCTGTCCGTTGGCATCGTTGGAAATGATGATATTACCAAACTCCTCCGCAGTTTTCAGACGACCGGTATAACGCATCGCATACTCGTAGGCGACTTCCGACTGCTCACCAAAGGAACCTGGGGCTGCCTCGATATTCTGTTCTGCCAGAACAGCCGAGATGTCAGAAGGCATCAGGTTGTACTGCTTCATCACATCGGGCTTCAGCCAGATACGCATCGAGTAGGTCTTCATACCCGGGCTCTGCACATCACCCACACCCTGGATACGCTTGATGGCCGGGATGATATTGATATTCGAATAGTTTGTCAGGAACTCGTCATCATAACGTCCATCAGATGTCAATGTAAACATCAACACCTGTGAGGTCTGACGCTTCGTCACCGTCACGCCCACACGGGTTACCTCCGCAGGCAACAATGCCTGAGCCTGCTGAACACGGTTCTGTACGTTGACGGCACACATATCGGGGTTCATACCCTGACGGAACAGCACACTAATCTGTGCCGAACCAGCACCTGCCGTGGATGATATATAGTCCATACCTTCCACACCGTTGATACTCTCCTCCAACGGTGTGATGACGGAGTTCTTCACCGTCTCTGCGTCAGCACCCGGATAACTGGTCCATACCGCTACGGTAGGGGGCGCAATACTCGGATACTGCTCAATAGGCAGTGAAATCAATCCTATGACACCCAGCAAGACGATGACAATAGAAATCACCGTCGACAATACCGGGCGTTTGATAAATGTTGTAAAAGTCATAATTGTCAATTATCAATTTTCAATTATCAATTATTTCTTCATCGCTCCTACAATGTCTCCGGCTGACATAGCCTTTGCCTGCTCCTCAATCTTCTTTTGGTAACGCTCTGGCGTGATAGGTACAATTTCCATACCGTCATTCAGTTTAGTAATACCATTCGTCACATACTTATCACCAGCCTTCAGACCGTCTGTCACAATATAGTTATTACCATCGTTCTGCGGGTCAACTTTGATTTCCGTGTACTTCACCTTGTTATCCTTGCCCAAGGTATAGACGAACTTCTTGTTCTGAACCTCAGAAACACAAGACTGTGGGATGATGATAGCGGAAGTAGCCTGACGCGGGATGATAATCGTACCGGCACCACCACTCTTCAATATCTTTTCAGGATTGGTGAAGGTAGCAATCAACTGTACCGTACCAGTAGCCTGGTCAATCACACCACTCATCTTGATGACCTTACCATCATGTGGATAGATGGAACCGTCGGCAAGTTGAAGTTTCACAGGTGGAAGCGACTCCAGTCCTGCGGCAGAGATGGTCATAGCATCTTTCTCCGTCACAGAGAAATACACCTCCATGGATGAAATATTAGACACGGTGGTCAGCACATTCGACGCACTCACCAGCGCACCCTTCTTAAACGGAAGCGTACCTACCACACCAGAGGCAGGACTCTTCACAAAGCAGAAATTCAATTGTTCACGAGCCGCGGCAACGGCAGCCTGAGCCTGAGCCAGTTGTGCCTTTGCACTCTCGTATGAATTCTTAGCGGTTTCCAACTCATAGTCACCAATCACCTTATTCTCGTGCAGCATCTTCGAGTTCTCGTAAGTCAACTGGGCGGTATTCACTGCCTGCTGTGCCGTATTCACAGCAGCCTGAAACTGACGCACCTGTGCCTGATAGGTCTCGTTATCCACTACAAACAACAACTGACCGGCTCCGACAGTCTGACCTTCCCTCACGTTGATACGTGTCAGGAAACCCTGCAACTTCGGACGGATCTCAACATCCTGAACACCTTTGATCATAGCAGGATAAGTGGTCTGCATGTCAGCACTTGAAGTTCCCACTGTTGTCACGGGGAACTCATTGTCTCCGAAATTGGGGCGACCACCGCCTCCGCCACAAGAAACAAGCATTGCAGCCGCAGCCACAAGCATCATTACTTTTTTCATTTTCATACCTATTTTTTATAATTTGTTTATTCGAATAAATCTCTTTGCCATTTGGAACCCGAAGCCATTGTTTCGGTTTCCAAATTGCAAAGATACGAAAAAACATCCTTACCTATGTAATAGGTACAAGATATTTAACAAACTTTATGTTGAAAAATCACTCTCCTCTCACCACTCACCTCTCACCTCTTATGATAGCCCCTCTATCTCGCCATTTTCAATGGTGATACGCTCTGCCTGCGGACTCTTAGGCAGTCCTGGCATACGAAGCATGTCACCGGCAATGGCAACAATCATCTCGCTGCCACAGTTGAGGATGATGTCACGGATACGAATGGTAAAGCCCTCTGGCGAACCATAACGAGCGGAGTCTGCCGAGAAGGAGAACTGCGTCTTGGCGATGCAGACAGGATAGTGAGCGATGGCTCCGTCTTCATCGGTAAAGGTGGCACGCAGGGATTCCAGTTTCCTTTTTGCCGTCTTACTGTATTCCACGCCTGCAGCCCCATAGATACCCTTACAGACCTTTTCTATCTTGTCTTCCAGACAGTCAGCCTCTTTATAGGTGAAACGGATAGGCAACGGCTGTTGACGCTCGATGGTATCGATGACGGTCTGTGCCAGTTCTGTAGCTCCTTCGCCACCTTTCAGGAAGGCCTCATTCACTGCAAAACCTACTTCCAAGTCCTCACAGTTCTTACGGACGATATCTATTTCCTCATCGAGGTCTGTATCATGACGATTCAATGTGACCACCACTGGCTGTCCAAAGCCTTGCATGTTACGGATATGGCGGTTGAGGTTCTTCAGTCCCTCCGTCAGTCCTTTGGCATTGGGTTCCTTGATATGTTCGAGGTCTACACCGCCATGCATCTTCAGACCTTGGGTCGTCGCTACGATAACCACCAGGCGGGGCTGAAGTCCTGTCTTGCGGCACTTGATATCGAAGAACTTCTCTGCACCTAAGTCGGCACCGAAACCAGCCTCTGTCACCACATAGTCGCTGAACGTCATCGCCATCTTTGTGGCAACCACACTGGAACAGCCATGGGCAATATTGGCAAAGGGTCCGCCATGGATAAAGGCAGGCGTATGCTCTGTAGTCTGCACCAGATTAGGATTGAGGGCATCGCGCAATAACACCGTAATAGCGCCAGCCACACCAAGGTCTTTCACCTTGAACAGTTTGCCGTCGGCAGTAATACCCAGCACGATGTTTTCGATACGTCGTTGCAGATCCGCCTCACTGGTTGCCAGACAAAGTATCGCCATCAGTTCCGAAGCCGGGGTGATGTCGAAACCAGTCTCCGATACCACACCGTCGCCACGCAATCCTGTCACGACGTTACGCAGGGCACGGTCGTTCACATCGAGTACCCGCTTCCAGAATATCTCACGCAATGAAAAACCCTCCTTGCGGTGCTGGAACAGATAGTTGTCGAGCAGGGCACTGATTGTATTATGTGCCGAGGTCACCGCATGAAAGTCGCCTGTGAAATGAAGATTGATCTTTTCCATCGGCAGCACTTGGGCATAACCACCACCGGCAGCACCACCCTTCATGCCGAAACAAGGACCGAGGGAAGGCTCTCGCAGGGCGACAGCAGCCTTCTTGCCCAGACGGTTCAATCCCAAGGTCAGTCCAATACTGACAGTCGTCTTACCAATACCTGCCTTCGTCGGACTAATTGCCGTCACCAGTATCAGGCGACTCTTCTTCACCCGTTTCTCATCAATCAGTGATATGGGCACCTTCGCCATATAACGTCCATACGGCTCTATCTCTTCAGGGGCAATTCCCAACTGGGAAGCGATATTTCCAATCGGTTCCAACTGGCATTCACGTGCAATCTGGATATCTGTCTTCATCTCATTATTGTTTTAAGTCGGCTGCGAAGGTACGAAGAATTATGGGAAAAACCAAAGAAATATTCAATTTCTCTTGCATTTTGCTCAATTATTTTGTATCTTTGCACTATGTTTCTGAAAAGGCTGACACAAAACCGTCAAAAACGGGATTCAACGAATGGACAGTAGACAGTAAGACAGTACTTTTCCGAAACTTAATGCGTACGTACGCACGTACGTACGCGTGAAAAAAGTTCATTATATTACTGTCTTTACTGTCTACTATCCACAATAACACAGATACAGTTATTATAGAGATACCCCCTACCTATCCCATGGATATGTAATTTTTATTTCATCTTGTCGATTTCACCTAATATACTATCTGGTTTCTCTGCCCACTGAATCACTTTACCAGATTGTTGCCCTAGATAGTCAATATAGTCACATATCAGACGATAATGTTTGCGAGCAAAGGAAGTACTAATATGACCAAAACCATCAAAACAAATAGGCTCATGATGAGCTATACGGTTACGAAATTCTCGGATATGCGTTAGGTCTAGGTATACATCTGCCTGATTTTTACCCTTTACCTTATTGGGAAATATTTTTAGAAGAGTTTTACCACCCTTCTTATAATTATTTTTTGTAAAAAGGAACGTCCAAAAGCCAAAAGTCAACGATGAAACCATTTTATCGTTATTGTAAATATTTCGCTTTTTGTAGTCAGCCTCCGTCTGTTTGATCTCATCTTTATCGTGTTCAAGAAGTTTGCCACTATTTGCTTGGTTTACAATCCAGTCAGAATCTGAATAATAAGATAGATAATGTTCATTGACTGCATTTCTCAAGATAACCTCAAAAATATTAAGAATGCCATAGAATCTTTGACACAATCTTAGGTTGTATCGATATAACTGCATCGTCCTACTTTTATTGCCATCGCATGCTCTATAATACCTGCCAAATCTGGCAGCAGAAAAAATCTTTTTACTTGTTTTAAAATCCATTTCTCATTTATAATTTAAAAAATCACTGTTTTTCTTGTATGAATCAGAAAATATTTCTATCTTTGCAGCGTAATACCCCGTTGTCCCTGCTTTAGCATACTTCGGGGTTCGTGTTTTTTATACCCTTCCCCTTCGTTTTTGCTAATGATACATGGGTAACTTTTTCGAGTCGCGAAGGTACTAAAAATAATTCAACAACCCAAACGCAAAGAATCATTATTAGACGGAATCCCCTTCAATCATCGACCAATGAGAAGGAAATAACAAAAATTTAACTACAGAGATACCCCCTACCTATCGTATAGTTAGGCGGCACCTATCGTATGGATAGCTCGTACCTATCGAGGCGTTTGCTCGTACCTATCTACCCGATAGGCGGCACCTAACTTTGAATGAAAAACATGTCATGTTGTCGTATTATCATGCCATTCTGTCAGAAAGTAGATACTGGCACGTATATTGTTTTAAGGCTGATGGCTAACGGCTAAAAGCCCAAAGCCAAGAAAACAAATATACGTTAAACCATTTAATTATAGGAGGTATGATTATGTTACCAGTAATGTTTAAGAACAGTTGGTTTCCAACAGTATTCGACGATTTCATGAACAACGATATGATGGCTTGTGCCAAGAATACCGCTCCCGCAGTCAACGTCAAGGAAGACGAGAACGCCTACACGATGGAAGTAGCCGCTCCTGGCATCAAGAAAGAGTATTGTCGCGTGAACATCAATGACGACGGCAATCTGAGCATCGCCATTGAAAACAAGATGGAACACAAGGAGGAAGACAAGAAGCAGCACTACCTGCGCCGTGAGTTCAGTTACACCAACTATCAGCAGAACTACTCTCTGCCTGAGGATGTGGACAAGGACCAGATCTCTGCAAAGGTCGACAACGGTATCCTGACGGTGGTACTGCCGAAGATGAAAAAGGAGGAAACGAAGGTTTCACGTATGATTGAGGTTTCATAACCTCTTCATACCACTGAACGACAAAGAAATCCAGATGAAAATTTGGATTTCTTTTTTTTATGTCCAAAAAATACACTATCTTTGAAACTTCGTCTCGAAAATAGGCTGCACCTCAGAAAAACTCAAATTTATTTGGTTTTTCGTTCGGTTTGCACTATCTTTGCAATCACTATGGCAAACGAGAAACTGACACGTGACGAACTGGTCACGAAGAATATGGGATACGTCATCACTCTCGCCCGACAGTATTCCAACGAGTTGTTGAGTACCAACGACCTGATTAGTGAGGGCAGTATCGGATTGATCAAGGCTGCGGAGAAGTTTGACCCTTCGCGTGGCAAACCCTTCGTCACCTTTGCCGCCCCATATATCCGTCATAGCATCGAAGAGGCTATCCGAAAGGTGACGGGTGAGACACCTGTACTCTCAACAGACGAGAACCTGCCCGTTGGTTCCAATAACAACTACACGCTTTTGAACGTGCTCGAAGACAAGGATGCGCCCAAGGCGGACCTTGTGATGGAACAGGCATCCTTGTCGGACGACCTCGTCCGTGCCATTGATGTGCTGAATGAGCGTGAAAAGGCTGTTGTACAGGGTTTCTTCGGCATTGAAGGCGAACGGAAGACGATGGCTGAGATTGGTGAGGAACTCGGATTGAAACGTGAGCGTGTCCGTCAGATTCGCAATCAAGCAGTCAAGAAACTGAAAAAAACAAAAATGGAAAAATTGAAGAATTGAAAAATTGAAGAATTAAAAAATTGAAGTCCACTCACCGTTAACCGTTAATGAGTCCCATCGAACGGGCTTTCTCCATTAACAGACGCATAAGAGGCTCCCGCTCATTCTCTACCTTATTGTCGAGAACGGCATCTTTGAGGTATTGTTTAAGTACGCCCACTTCACGTGAGGGTGGTAAGTGAAACATCTCCATGATCTCGTTGCCATCAATGACGGGTTGCAACAGGCGTTTATAGTCTTTTTCCTTCAGATCGGCAAGTTTCTCACGTACCATCCGGAAGTTCTCCAAAAACATTTTCTTACGCACCTCGTTCTTCGACGTGATATCAGCTTCACAAAGCGTCATGAGGTCGTCAATATCCTCCCCTGCATCGTTGAGCAGACGGCGTACGGCACTATCCGTTACCTCCTCATCGGCAATCGCCTGAGGACGCATGTGAAGGTCAACGAGTTTCTGAACATACCGCATCTCGGCACCCATCGGCAGTTTCAAGCGACGGAAGATATCGGCTACCATCTTCGCCCCAATAAAGTTATGATTATGGAACGTCCATCCCACCTTCGGTTCCCACCGTTTCGTCTTCGTCTTACCCACATCATGAAGCAAAGCAGCCCAACGAAGATATAGTGTTGAGTGTTGAGTGTTGAGTGTTGAATGAATCTTACAGACATTTTCGAGCACTTCGAGGGTATGATAGAAATTGTTCTTATGGGCACGACCGTCCTTCTTCTCGACAATGTCGAGGGCAGCGAGTTCAGGAAGGATGATCTGTAGGAGACCACTGCGCTGTAGATACTCGAAACCTATACTGGGATGCGGTGCCATAATGATCTTGTTCAGTTCCACCTCGATACGTTCCCCACTGACAATCTTGATACGGTCAGCCATCCGCTCCAACGCCTCAAAAGTCTCTTCTTCTATCTGGAACTGGAGTTGCGTGGCAAAACGGATACAACGCATCATGCGCAAGGGGTCATCAGAGAAGGTAATCTCAGGGTCGAGCGGTGTCGTGATGATACCGTCCTGTAGGTCAGCAATACCATTGAAAGGGTCGACCAATTCGCCAAAACGTGCTTTATTCAGACAAATCGCCATCGCATTGATGGTGAAGTCGCGACGGTTTTGGTCATCCTCCAGCGTACCATCCTCGACAATAGGTTTACGGGAATCATGACTGTAACTCTCTTTACGAGCACCGACGAATTCTATTTCTAATTCATTCCTCAATCCACATTCCACATTCCCAACTTTTACTTGTGCCGTCCCGAAATTTTTGAAGACACTCAGATGAGCCTTGCGTCCCAGTGTCTTCTTCAGTTCTTTGGCGACTTCAATGCCGCTACCCACCACAACGACATCAATATCGTCGGACGGACGTTCCAAGAAGATATCACGCACATAGCCACCCACCACATAGCATTCCACCCCCAGGCGGTCTGCTACATCGCTGATTTGATGGAAGATATCTTTGTCTAATATCTTCGCCAAGGCGGCATCTGAATAGAGTTTCATTGGGTCTTTTTAATTTTTCGACTGCAAAATTATAAAATAATTTCAATTATCAATTGTTAATTCTCAATTATTTTGTACCTTTGCACACAAATAAAGAAACCAAACATAGAATTAGGTATGATGAGACAACTTCTAACCAGCCTCTTTATGTTTGCCGCTGCTATGGCATCGGCAGAAGGCATTGACTACAAGAATCTAGAGCCCCTGACGCTCACCGTTCCCGAAATGAAAGCCGAACTCGGTACTGTTACTTACGAGGATTACGATCTAAAAGAGATGACCTTGAAGGCACCTGCCCCCAAGATGGACTTTGACTTCTTCAAGTCGAAAACCAACCCAGACACGAAGCCCTATAAGTTCATGGACGATATGACCTTCGTGGGTGTACCCGTGTTTGTGGCAGGTATTATCGCCAAGAGTGAGAAGACAGCCTTCAAACAACAGACAAAGCACTCTCTGATAACAGAGTTCAAGACAGGCATTGACGACTATACCCAGTATTTTGGTCCCGCTATGACGGTAGGACTGAAACTGGCAGGTGTAGAAGGACGTAGCGACTGGCCTCGACTGTTGGCAAGTGCTGGAATGGGCTATGGTATCATGGCGCTGTTGGTCAACGGTATCAAATACACTGCGAAAGAGATGCGTCCTGATGGTTCACAGGCTAACTCATGGCCCTCAGGACATACCGCCACCTCGTTCGTAGGTGCCACCCTCTTGCATAAGGAATTTGGTCTGACGCGTTCACCTTGGTATTCCGTAGCCGGCTATGGTGTTGCTACGGCAACGGGTGTGATGCGCGTACTCAACAACCGCCACTGGGTGAGCGACGTGCTCTCGGGTGCAGGTATTGGTATCCTCTCTGGTGAGTTGGCATACGCCCTCAGCGATATCTTCTTCAAGGGTAAGGGTCTGCTACGCAATGACATCCCTGGTATGGCAAACGTCATTGACCATCCCTCTTTCTTCTCTATCTCGATGGGTATCGGATTAGGATCAAGAGACCTTGATTTCGAAATGAAAGAATACGGATGGGCAAATAACCTGAATCTGAAGTTCCAGGCTGCCACCGCTGTAGGTGCAGAAGGTGCTTACTTCTTCAACCCCTACATCGGTGTTGGTGGTCGTCTGCGTGTGAAGAGTTCTCCTATCAAGGGATGGAACAATATTATGGACTTCGCTTGGGAAGATGTAGCATATTTCTTCGATGATTTAGAAGAAGCGGAAGCCGATTATATCATGAATATCATCGATGATATTGATTTCGTGATAGAAAGTGACCACCTGACAGAGTTTGCCTTTGATTTGGGTGCTTACTTCAATCTCCCCCTGTCCAATCGTTTTGCATTAGGTTCTAAACTGCTCATCGGTCGTAGTATCATGCAGGAATTGAATCTGAAAGGTGTGATTGCTGGTAATAAATCTTTCAAAATAGATGATCTCGATGAACCCACTGGTCCTGCTTTCAGGCACGAATGGGACTACTTCACCGTAGGTGGTGACAAGTCTATGAAGTTCGGTACAGGTATTTCCCTGACCTACGCGTACAAGCAGAACTTCTCATGGAAGGTGTTCGTGGACTACGATGTCACACGAAAGACCTACACGATGGATTATGACATTGGCGGCTACTATGCAGGACTATTACCTGAGGATATGGCACTATTTACGCCTGAGGAATACCGCGAATATTTCACGGCATCGAAAAGCATCAAGAAAACCATGCACTCCTTTGTGTTCGGTGGTTCATTTGCGATAAACTTCTAAAGAATCATGGCAACAGCAAACGAGAAAACGAACCAACAGTTTGAGCAGGTGATGCAGGAATGCCGCAGCCTGTTTGAGAAGAAACTCCACGACTATGGGGCGTCATGGCGCATTCTGCGTCCTCAGTCCCTGACCGACCAACTGTTTATCAAGGCAAAGCGCATCCGTTCCTTGGAAATCAAGAAGGAATCGCTGGTGGGCGAAGGCATCCGTCCTGAGTTCATCGCACTGATCAACTACGGCATCGTGGGACTCATCCAACTGGCACACGGTTTCTCGGACACGGTGGATATGCAGCCCAAAGAGGCAATGACGCTCTACGACCGTTATGCCAACGAGGCGCTGGAACTGATGAAACGCAAGAACCACGACTACGACGAGGCATGGCGCGGTATGCGTGTCAGCAGTTATACGGACTTCATTCTTACCAAGATCGAGCGTATCAAGGAAATTGAGAACCTCGGAGGCGATACCCTTGTCAGCGAGGGCATCGACGCCAATTATATGGACATCATCAACTATGCGGTCTTCGGAGCGATCAAGTTGAGTGAGGAGGAATGAAGAAGATACTGGTAAATATCGCCCGACTGGTAGTCGCGCTGGCGTTTATCCTCTCAGGATTCGTCAAGGCTGTCGACCCAGTGGGCACACAATACAAAATCGCCGACTATCTGGGGGCGATGCATCTGGGAACTTACGTCCCTGGCATTCTCACCCTACTGGCATCCGTGCTATTGTCGGCAGCCGAGTTCTGGATAGGCATCTGTCTGTTGTTTGCCATCCGCCGACGTGTAGTGACACGTATCGCCCTACTCTGGCTGATCATCATGACTCCGTTGACACTATGGCTGGCTATCGCTAATCCCATCAGTGACTGCGGATGTTTCGGTGATGCCATTGTACTCACCAACTGGCAGACCTTCTGGAAGAATGTCATACTCCTCGCTTGTGCGATACTCATCGCCAAGTATCCTTTAGAGATGCCTCGGCTTATATCAAAGGGTAATCAATGGATTGTGATGAACTTCACGGCATTGTTTATTCTTATCGTGGCAGGACGGTCGCTTTACGACTTACCGTATTTCGACTTCCGCCCGTATCACGTAGGTACTGACCTGCGTACTGGATGGCAAAAGATGATGGATGGTGAAGAGTCACCCTATGCCGACTTCTTCATGGAACGTGAGGACGGCACAGACATCACCGACTCACTGCTCAACCTGAAAGGCTATGTGTTCCTGTTGGTGTCACCACACTTGGAAGATGCCGACGAGAGCCAGTTCGGTAGGCTGAACCTGATTTACGAATATGCCTTGGAAGAAGGTTATCCGTTCTATGGTTTGACGGCAAGTGGTGAGAAGGCGATTAACAAATGGCGCGACGGCACTGGGGCGGAATATGCGTTCTGTCAGACTGACGATATCGTCTTGAAGACGATGATACGCAGCAATCCCGGACTGATGTTGCTGAAGGACGGCAAGATCATCCGTAAGTGGAGCCGCAACAGCCTGCCTGACGAGACAACGCTCAGTGACCGTTTAGAAAAGATTGAGACAGGTCAGATGCCTGAGGACTCCATACCACGTAAGATATTGATCATCATCCTGTGGTATGTGCTGCCCCTCGTCATCCTCACCATCGCGGATCGCCTCTGGGCATGGTCCAAATGGGTTAAGAAGAAAGAAAAGTCAAATAAAGTATATCAAATTTTAAAACGTAAAAACATGAGAAAGAAAATTGTAGCAGGTAACTGGAAGATGAACCTGAACCTGCAAGAAGGTATTGCTTTGGCAAAAGAACTGAAAGAGGCACTTGCTGCCGACAAACCCAACTGTGATGTAGTGATCTGCACACCGTTTATCCACCTCGCATCTGTTGCCAACGAATTAGAAGGCAGCGTGATTGGTCTTGGTGCCGAGAACTGTGCTGACAAAGAGAAGGGTGCTTTCACTGGTGAGGTATCTGCTGAGATGGTCAAGAGTTCAGGTGCCCAGTATGTGATCCTCGGTCACTCTGAGCGTCGTGAGTACTACAAAGAGACACCTGAGATTCTGAAAGAGAAGGTACAACTCGCCCTGAAGAATGGTCTGAAGGTCATCTTCTGTATCGGTGAGACCCTTGAAGAGCGTGAGGCTAACAAGCAGAACGAAGTCGTAAAGGCAGAACTCGAAGGCAGTGTCTTCAACCTCTCTGAGGAAGACTTCCGCAAGATCGTCATCGCCTACGAGCCCATCTGGGCTATCGGTACTGGTAAGACCGCTACCTCTGATCAGGCTGAGGAAATCCACGCTTACATCCGTTCTATCGTTGCTGATAAGTATGGTAAGGCTGTTGCTGAGGATACCAGCATCCTCTATGGTGGAAGTTGCAAGGCATCTAACGCTCCTGAGCTCTTCGCAAAGCCTGACATCGACGGTGGTCTGATTGGTGGCGCTTCTCTGAAGTGTGCTGACTTCAAGGGCATCATTGATGCTTGGAAATAATGAGACGATTTATATCCATATTATTACTGTGTGTCGGCATTTACACGAATGCCGACGCACAGACTTATACTGAACGTGTTCAGAAGAAGGTGGAAGGACAAGGTACTGTGACCATTCATCAGAGTGCAGAGATTGACCAACTGGTAAACGATCCCACTGCTACAGGTGTACAGACACAGACTACCAGTAACAACGACAAGAAGCCTACTACCCCGTCAAAGGGTAACGAACAGGCAAAGAAAGAGACGACGACACCCTCTGACACTGGCAACGGTGAGGAAGTCACCACTCCACAGAAAAAAGTTCAGCGAGTGGCAGGCTATCGCGTACAGGCGTTTGCTGGGGGTAACACCCGTAAAGACCGTCAGATGGCAGAACAGGCTCGTAACAATATCAAAGCCCACTTCTCCAATGTCTCTGTTGATGTCCACTTCTACTCACCCCGCTGGATCTGCCGTGTAGGTAACTATCGTACCTACGAGGAAGCCCATCAGATGATGGTCGCCCTCCAGAATCTCGGCTACAAGCAAGCATCTATCGTAAAAAGTAAAGTATCCGTACAATACTAATGAATCCGGAAACAGAATACAGAGAAGGACTTGAGGAACTCGCTTCCCATTATCAGGAAATCCTGCGCCTGCTCGGTGAGGATGTCGACAGAGAAGGATTAGAGAAAACTCCTATGCGTGTGGCAAAGGCTATGCAGGTCCTGACTCGTGGCTATGGGATGGATGCCCACAAGGTGCTCACCGATGCCCTCTTCAAGGAAGACTATAGTCAGATGGTCATCGTCAAGGACATCGACTTCTTCTCCCTCTGTGAACACCACATGATACCCTTCTACGGAAAGGTGCACGTGGCGTATATCCCTAACGGTTATATCACTGGTCTTTCCAAGATTGCGCGTGTCGTGGATATCTATTCACACCGTTTACAGGTACAGGAACGCATGACCTTGCAGATCAAGGAATGTATCCAGCAGACACTTCATCCACTGGGTGTCATGGTCGTAGTCGAGGCTCGCCACATGTGCATGCAGATGCGTGGTGTCGAGAAGCAGAACGCCATCACCACGACGAGTGATTTCTGTGGTGCCTTCAATCAGGCTAAGACCCGTCAGGAATTTATGAATCTTATTCACAACGAATCCTAAAACAAAACAAATAACAACATGCAAAACGACGCTAATAAAAACGATTACAGAACGAAGCAGTCACTCTTTCAAGAGTTCTATCACAGTTGCTTCGGAAAGATTGTGATTCTCCTCGGCATCCTGTTGGTACTGTTCATCATTGCCGTCATGACCATACCCTCCAATGAGAAGATGGAACGTGAGACATTGGACAATATCCGTCAGTGCATCCAGGAAAACGACAGTATCAAGGGTGATGGTATCGACGATGCCATCTCTAACATCTCTCGTATCTTCACTGAGGCAGACACCACCATCAACGACAAGGAAGCGATGGAAGCATTCGAGAAGTACAACAAACTGGAAATCTTCCGCCACTCCTTCTATGCTACGGCACGTCTTCGCAACAACCTGAATCCCGAAGGCACCCGTGTTGGTATTGGTATCTTCAATATCGTGATTCCAACTGTCAAGTACAGCGACATCATCCTGTTTGTCAGCACTATCAAGAACTACAACAAGGAACGACTCATCGAGCCGCCCACGCAGGATGAATACGTAGGTGATAATCCAAACATCAAGGAATACCACTATCTCGGTGATCCTGAACAATAAGGAAATAAACGATACGACAAAGAAAAAGGTGGCTGTTTAGCCACCTTTTCTTTTGCTTCTGTCGGGATTACTGGACTCGAACCAGCGACCTCGCGCCCCCCAGACGTGTGCGCTACCAACTGCGCTAAATCCCGATATTCGCACTGC
>JBGVBD010000099.1:0-88626 GCA_045225255.1 Prevotella sp.
GGCGATGTCATCAGTCCATTCTTCCTCGTTTTCAATGAAGAGATCATCGAGGTCGTCGAACTCCGGATATTTCTCAAAGAGTGCCATAAACTCTTCGTCACTACAGTCTTTCTCTATCTCGTCTCGATACTTCAACCATAGTGTGTGAGCGTCGTAAATCATCTTCGATGGTCCACGCATTTCCCACTGACGCAGGGCTTTAGCAAACGGATTCTTGAAGATGAAAGGGCCGTAACCATTATGTATCAACTGCACGAATCCACCATCCATCAACTCCTCGTGCAGAATCTCCCATGAGAGAAGCGTTATCTGATCGCTATTCAACTCGCTCATATTCTCGGCAGTCAATTCTCCGCCAATGGCATCATGAATGGCATGGGTAAACACACCGATAAAGGCATCCATACCCTCCATAGCAGCCTGCTGCAAATCTGCATCTTTTACAATAACCTCTTTCATCGCACTTCTTTTTTGATTCTATACTAACTCATACGTTCCCGTGGGCATGGTTCTACGAAGCACTTCCAACTCCAAGTCTTTTCCTGGAATGACACCATAACTTCTCAATATAGTCTCCACCGTCTTGCGAGCGAGTTCTGGATGATTATTCTCTTCGCTAAGGTGACAGAGCCACACATGCTTCAAGTGTTCCGACATATTCTCAGCTAGCACGCGTCCACATAAATCGTTCGACAGGTGTCCGCTATCGCTGAGTATACGCTTCTTCAGATAAGCAGGATATGGCCCGTTTTCCAGCATCTCCACATCGTGGTTAGCCTCAATCACCAAATAGTCGGCTTTGGAGATTGCCTGCTTCACGTCATCAGTCACACTGCCCACGTCAGTCAATATCACGAAGGTCATTCCTTCTACCAGGATCTCATAGCCCACATTCTCTGTAGCATCATGAGGCACAGCAAAAGGCCTCACCGTAAAGTCGCCTAATTGCACCGTCTCACCAATTTCCAGCACCTTCCTCTTCTCATCGCTCACCTTACGGGTCACGCAGTAGTTGTGGTTAATGCCGTTATGCACCTTTTCCGTAGCATACACAGGCACCTGATAGTCGTAGCTGAACGAACCAACCGATTTAATATGATCGGCATGGTCGTGAGTGATTAGCACACGTTTCACCGTACTAAGGCTTACGCCATAGTCCCTGCAGTGTTTTTTCAGGGTGCGTATACCTACGCCGATATCTATGAGGAGTGCGTCTGTGGCGGTACCAAGGTAATAGCAGTTTCCACTGCTGCCGCTTCCAAACGATATAAATTTCAACATCCTTATTTTTTAATTTTCGTGCAAAGGTAGTGCAAATCGAGCGAAATACCAAATTTATTTGGATATTTCCGAGATGTAGCCTACCTTCGAGTTAACTCAAAGGTACAAAAAATAACTGAACTAAGGACAATGAATTAAGAATTATTTCGTATCTTTGCAAGCAAAAAGCACAAGATGATGAAATATAGAACAATCATATTACTGGCGATTGCCTTGATGTCGGTTCTGACGGTAAGTGCCCAAAACAGTAGGGAGAACACCCTGAAGGTACTTAAGAACTATGCCGACTCGATAAAGATTCTGCGCCATCGCCTTGATTCCGTCAAACAGGAAAATGACTCGTTGCAGAAGGAGCTGACAGACGGACGTTATTATCGTCTGTTTGCCCCGACTACCTATTATCGCTCGGGTGCCAATAAGTCGTTGTCGCTCTCGCCAGAGACGGGTGATGAAGTGACCGATGCCGTTGATGCTGCTTTGATGAATGTCTATCTGAATCGTCCCGACTTGGTGAAGAATACCGAGAGTCAGTTGGAGAAGGTGGGTTCTGTGCGTGAAGACATCAATCAAGAAGTGAAACAGGATGTGGAACTGGTGGAACAGACGGCACCATTGCCTGACGAACCCGAGGCAGTGCCTATCGGTTTGGTAGTGACGAAGCCTAACTTCTGGAAGTTCAAGTTCGACGGTTTCTTGCAGTTTATGCAGAACTATGTTACCGACAACTGGCATAAGGGCGGTGAGAGTAACTATTCTGCCGTTGGTGCAGCAGCACTTGAAATGAACTATAACGACAAGGACCGTATTCTCTTTGAGAACAAACTGGAGATGAAACTGGGTTTCCAGACATCACGTTCCGATACGCTTCATAAGGTAAAGGCAAACAACGACCTGTTGCGTTTTACGAGCAAGTTGGGCTTGCAGGCGTTCAGGAATTCGAAGAAATGGTATTATAGTTTGCAGTTGCTTGCCTTCACGCAGATGGCACAAGGTTTGAAGGCGAACGATCCCTTTGTCTATTCTGACTTCTTTTCCCCCTTCGACCTGAATATCGGTCTTGGTATGGAATATAGGTTGAATGCGTTCAACGGCAAACTGACGGGTACGCTGAACTTCCTGCCGCTGGCTTATAACTTTCGCTATGTGGGGCGCAGTAGTCTCTTGGATAAGAACGGCATGAACGGCAAGCATTCAATGCATGAATTTGGTGCACAGTTTACGGGTGATATCAAATGGGCGCTTACTGACTATGTGACGTGGAAGAGTCGTCTCTATGCCTATACGTCCTATAAACGTGCCCTGATAGAGTGGGAGAATCAGATTGAGTTCAAGGTAACGAAATATATTTCAGCCAACCTGTTCCTCTATCCTCGTTTCGACGATGCCGCTGTGCGTGACGTCGATCATGGCTATTGGCAGTTTATGGAGTATAGTTCGCTGGGCTTGAGTTACTCGTTCTAAAACAAAAAGCATCGCTTTCGGCGATGCTTTTTTTGTTCATTATTTACTTTCATCTATTCCTTCGCTTCCGTCATGTCACCCTCGATGTAGAGACGTGTCATTTCTACAGCGCCATTGGTGCGAACGGTAATGCTCTTCTTGAAGTGACCAGGGAACTTACCTGTACCGTTATAAGTAACCTTGATTTCACCTTTCTCACCTGGCTTGATGGGATCCTTCGTATATTCAGGAACGGTGCATCCGCAACTTGCCACAGCCTGATTGATAACCAAAGGTTGCTCACCTACGTTGGTGAAAGCAAAAGTACATGAAACCTGCGGCGAACTCTCTGAGAAAGTGCCGAAGTTATGAGTAGTCTTCTCGAACTTAATCTGGGCAGGCTTCTGTGCGAAGGTCGCAGTGATTCCACCTACCAGCATCAGTGTCATCAGAATTATCTTTTTCATCTTGTTTAGTTTTTAAAGATTTACTTCTTTTTTACTATTTAGCGATGCAAATGTAAGGCATTTTCCTCACAATTGTATCATTTCCTGTAGGATTTTTAATTATTTTAATACTTATTATGTTGTGTACTTCATGGGAAAAGCGTATCTTTGTACCCAAACTAAAAAACGATAAACTAAAAAGAATATGAAGAAACTGATTGTTTTATTCGTGATGGTATTTGCCTTCGTAATGAATGCAGATGCTCAGGGTTGGCTCAAACGCTTAGGTGAGAAAGCCGTTGACAGAGCAAAGTATAAAGTGGAGAACAAGGTGGAGAACGCCGTTGACGATGCCGTTGACGACGCTGCCGATGAAGCCGAAGGTGCTGTCAAGGGCAAAAAAGGCAAGAAAGACAAGAAGGCTAAGAAGGAGGATGCCGACGAGGACGAGGGCTATACTCAGGAGAGTATGGACGAGGTTCCAGTGAAGAAACAGAAGGTTGCCAAGGGTGAGGAAGTGAAGAGCGACTTCGTTCCTGGCACAGTCGTTATCTTCGAAGACAACCTGCAGGGTGAGCAGATGGGTGAGTTCCCTTCTAAGTGGGACTTGATAGAGAATAATGCCGAGGTGGCTCGCATGAACGGCAAGATGGCTATTAAGTTCGAGCACGGCTCTAATACGTCAATCACTCCGCTGATAAAAGACGGTAACAAGAAGTACTTGCCTGAGGTCTATACCTTGGAGTTCGATTTCTTCGCTACAGGCAAGGAAGATGCCAATTCTGCCTATAATCTGTATTTAATTCCAACTGACGGTGATAGAAGTAGGATTTGGTTTGGTCAGGACAGAATGGCCTGGACCATCAAGAAACCGAATAGTGATGATCAGATCGAAGGAAATAAAGACATAGATGATATTATCGAGAAGAACGACTGGAACCACTTCGCCTTGTCGTTCAACAAACGTGCCTTGAAGGTGTATGTGAATAACGTACGCATCATCAATATCCCCAACGCCCAGGCTATGGACTGGTTCACTATCGATACTGAGTTCTGGGAGGACCATATCGACTATATCACCAATATCCGTCTTGCCAAGGGTGGCGTTGAGTTGTATGATCGCAATGCGCAGTCGATGACTCCTATTGAGAAGGCGATTGCAGAGACAGGAAAGTTCGTCACGAACAATATCCTCTTCGAGACGGGCAAGGCTACATTGAAGTCGGAGTCGATGGAGGAGATTCAGAAAGTGGCTGACTATATGAAAAAGAATCCAAGTGCTCGCTTCGAGGTACAGGGTCATACCGACAACCAAGGCTCTGACAAGATCAACGACCCATTGTCACAGCAACGTGCAGAGGCTGTCGTGAAAGCCCTCGAAGGCTTAGGCGTTGATGGCTTCAACCTGAAAGCTGTGGGTAAAGGTTCCCACGAGCCCGTTGCTGACAATAGCACAGAAGCTGGTCGGGCTCAGAATCGTCGCGTGGTGTTTATCAAGAGATAAATAAGGAGTAAAACCTATTCCGCCCTGATGTCGTAAAGATGTCAGGGCGTTGTATATAAATAAAGGTGTACGTATGAAGAAACTGTCTTTTGTGTTGGGATTGCTTTCCCTGTTGTCCTTGTCTGTGGCAGCGCAGGAGGAGAGGGAGATGCGTTGGGAGAATGTTTCTGCCCTGTATTTTGCTGCAACGAATGGCACTGACAGGGATAATGCCTTGCAGCAGTATCTGTTATTTGACGATGCTGTGCTGAATAGAAATATAAAACTCTATCGTCAGTATGAGACGTTTGCTAAGGAGTTCACCACGATGAGTATCAACGCCAGTGCTTCAGGAGTCAACAAGGAGATAGACGATGTGGTTGCCGAGGTGAAAAAGATGATTAAGGAGCACCCTGAGATGGCTGACGAACTGAAGGCACAACTCAAGGAGGTAGAGAGGATGCGAGGCGAGTATAACGGACATGTCAATGAGGACGTGAAGGAATATACCTATGACCCGAAGGAACTGCTCATGAAGCTTACCAATATCGCACAGGGTAAGCGCACTTACACAGCCTATAAAGATATCGGCAATGGACTTTATGCCGTCCAGACTGGTGCCTGCTATGGTCCTTTGGAGCCTGATGCCTTCAAGCGTGTGAAGACGCCAGAGAAGAATAAATTCTCTTGGGGAACCATCGACTACGACGGCAACATCATCCTTAAGCCGATATACAGTGATGTTGACGATCGGGAGAAATGGGACATGATTTTCCTTGCAATGAAGGACAAAAGCGGAGCAGTTCGTCTGGGTGCGTGTGGCTATGATGGCAGAGTACGCATACCTTTCGTATACACTGGATGCATGGGATACCACGATGGAGGCGAGAATGGCATCTGTGCTTATACTAAGGGCGACAAATGGGGCTTTGTCGATTTCGACAACAAGATGCTGTTCCCCTTCGAGTTCGCAAAAGTGAAATACCACGCTTATTTTGAAGTATCCAAGGATGGTAAGAACTTTGGCATCATAGACGATGGTCTTGCCAAGATGGTGGTTCCCATGAAGTATAAGGGCTTATGGGACTATATGGAGACTTATCTCGAGATGGAACGCTTCGACGATAAGATTGACTGCTACGACAAGAAGACGTTCAGGCTCGTCAAGACGGAGCCAAAACCACATGATTAAACAATAACATAAAACATACGACTATGAAAAAGATGCTTATTTCTATCATCATGCTCACAACAGCAGTGAGTGTGAAAGCGCAAATGACGCCAGAGGCTTGGATAGCACAGTTCCCAGAACTTCCAAGTATCAACCAGATTATTGCTGAAGACAAGGCATATCGCAACCCAGAAAACGATGATCCGGAAATACCTTTGAAGGATTTCCTGGAGTCTGTTGAGGGTGTTATGGAGAGTGGAGCAGAGACGATGGGTAAGATAGGCGGCTCTGATTTGAATCATTATAAGAATGTGCTCTATAAGGAAAAGGTGCCTGGCACGAATGTCACAAAGGGACAGATGGCGCATATGTCTAAGGATCAGCAGGAACGTGTTGCCAAGCAGGCCATGAAAGGTCAACTGGCACAGTATGGATTGAGCGAGGCTGACATCAAGAAGATGCAGAGTGGCAAGATGTCGAAGGCAGAGCAACAGGCACTCGCCAACAAGATGATGAAGAACATGACTGGTGGCATGGACATGAACGACGTGAAGTTCATGCAGAACATGACGGATAAAGAGCGCGTGCAGTTCATGCAGATGTCTGGACTTGCAGAATCTACGACTGCCAAGATGAAGGAGGATATGAAGAAGTCGAAGGTCAGTCAGGCAACAGCCAAGCGCATCATGGGTGCTGTTGAAGAGATAGAGCATACTACCAAACATGTGACTGAACACAAAGATTTAACGCACATCATGCATTATGGCGACTCGCTGTGGAATCGGAAGTACAAGGCGAAAGATGAGGCTCTGCACAAGCGGCTGGGACAGTTGGCTGCCAAACTGGAAGAGTTGTGGGTCGGACAGGCTGATGGAGGAAAGGACAATAGGGCAGCATTGAAAGCTGTTGAGGCGCAGGCAAAGCAAGTTAGACTGGAGATATGGGAGAATGAGAACGCCTACTATGAAGAATATATCCCCCTGTATCATCGTGAGATAGGTGCATTGCTCAACTATGTCAAAGGCACGATGATGTCTGCATATCGTTCATGGAAGAGTGCCTACGACCAGGCATATAAAGAGACTAAGGAAGCACAATGGATGCTTAGTGATGCACAAATTACACAACCTGTCGAATTCTATGCAGGTTTCTTAAGTTCCATTGCCGGTTACAACGTGAAGGAAAGTGGCAAGACTCCTCTTGCCCCCGACGATGCCCGTAATGCCAGAGATACGGATGGTAATCCGTATGACAGTGTAGAGGAATAGTAGAATAAGTCTTTATTGATAGAAGTAACAACGGCACTTTCGAGGAGGAAGTGCCGTTGTATCGAGGGGTTTGAACGGCACTTTCAAGGCGAAAGTGCCGTTGTTTTGATCTTGCACCTATAGGTGAACGATCTTTCACCTGCAGCTGCACGATCTTTCAGCTGTAGATGAAAGACTTTTCACCTACAGCTGAAAACCTAAAATCATGAGAGAAATACATGAGGTATTTCTTGACTTCTTGATATGGTTGAATGACTTTTATCCTTTTTTGAGGTGCAAAGTTGCCATAAAATTTGGTTTTCTGCTCACTTATTGAATAAATTTCTCACGTTCGACAAAAGAAATAAATTACTTTTGTTCTCTCTTACTCGAAATTTTCGTATCTTTGCAGTCCGAAAGAAATACTAATATAATAATATGTATAGGACGAAAACATGTGGTGAGTTGAGACTCACGGATTGCGGCACAGTGGTGACACTTGCTGGATGGGTACAGAAAACCCGTAAGATGGGAGGCATGACATTCGTTGACCTGCGTGACCGTTACGGTATTACGCAGTTGGTGTTCGACGAGTCGAAGGATGCTGCCCTCTGTGAACAGGCTAACCGTCTGGGTCGTGAATGGTGTATTCAGGTGACGGGAACGGTCAATGAGCGTGAGAGTAAGAACAAGAATATCCCGACGGGAGAGATTGAGATCATCGCCCAGCAACTGAACGTGCTGAGTGAGAGTCTGACGCCCCCCTTCACAATAGAGGACAATACCGACGGCGGCGATGATATCCGTATGAAGTATCGTTATCTGGATTTACGTCGTAATTGCGTGCGTAAGAATCTGGAATTGCGTCACCGTATGACCATCCTCATTCGTAACTTCCTCGACAATCTGAACTTCATCGAGGTGGAGACACCTATCCTCATCGGTTCAACACCCGAGGGAGCACGTGACTTCGTAGTGCCCAGTCGTATGAATCCGGGTCAGTTCTATGCATTGCCCCAGAGTCCACAGACACTGAAACAGTTGCTGATGGTATCCGGCTTCGACCGTTATTTCCAGATTGCAAAGTGCTTCCGTGACGAAGACCTGCGTGCTGACCGTCAGCCAGAATTCACGCAGATAGACTGTGAGATGTCGTTTGCCGACCAAGAGGACGTGCTGAATATCTTCGAAGACCTTGCCCGTCATCTCTTCAAGGAGGTGCGTGGCGTGGAGTTGCCTAAGTTGCAGCGTATGACATGGCATGACGCCATGCGTCGTTTCGGTAGTGATAAGCCCGACCTTCGTTTCGGTATGGAGTTCGTGGAACTGATGGACGTGCTGAAAGGCACGGGCGAGTTCCCTGTATTCAATGAGGCAGAATATATCGGTGGTATCGTTGTTCCTGGTTGTGCAGACTACACCCGTAAGCAACTCGACCAGTTGACCGACTTCGTGAAACGTCCACAGGTGGGTGCCAAGGGTCTGGTTTACGTGAAGTTCAATAGCGATGGAACGGTTAAGACGTCTATTGATAAGTTCTATACCCCCGAAGTATGGCAGACACTGAAAGAGAAGACAGGTGCCAAGGATGGCGACCTCGTGCTGATACTCAGTGGTGATAAGGCAAACAAGACACGTACACAACTCTGTACGCTTCGCCTCGAAATGGGTGACCGTCTTGGTCTGCGCGACAAAGATAAGTTTGAGTGCCTGTGGATTGTCGACTTCCCCCTCTTCGAGTGGAGCGATGAGGAACAGCGTCTGATGGCAACGCATCACCCGTTCACGTTGCCTAATCCCGATGATATCCCCTTGTTGGACGAACATCCTGAAAATGTTCGTGCCGTGGCATACGACTTTGTTTGTAATGGTGTCGAAGTGGGTGGCGGTTCTTTGCGTATCCACGATGGAAAGTTGCAAGAGAAGATGTTCCAGATTCTGGGCTTTACCCCTGAGTGTGCCATGGCACAGTTTGGTTTCCTCATCAACGCTTTCAAGTATGGCGCACCCCCTCATGCAGGTCTTGCCTTCGGTCTCGACCGCTTCGTAAGTCTGATGGCTGGACTGGATTCTATCCGCGACTGTATCGCTTTCCCGAAGAACAATTCTGGTCGTGATGTGATGCTCGACGCACCAGGTGAATTGGATGCTAAACAATTGGAAGAGTTGCAGTTAGAGGTTCATCTAACTTGACCTACATCAAGAATAAAACATAAAACGCAAAAAAGGAACTGTGTACGATAACAACAATTCTGGAAAGTTCTTAACTTTGCACTCGAAAATAAAAGAGATTTGTTTCACAATTCAATAGCGTATTAATTTTAAACAATTATGGCAGAAAAGAAGACTACAAAGAAGGCCGCTGCTCCTGTTAAGGCAGCTGAGCCCAAGAAGGCAGCCGTAAAGAAGGTCGCTGCTCCTAAGAAGGTTGCAGCTCCTAAGGCAGCCGTTGTAAATGCAGAGAACGCTGGTTTCAAGGCAGGTGATGTTTATCAGGCACTGGCAGCAGCTGGCAAGGCTCTGACTGTTAAGGAAATCGCCAAGGCAGCTAAGATCAGCGAAGAGGAGACTCTGCTCGGTCTGGGTTGGCTCTTCAAAGAGGGCAAGCTTGCAGCCGCTGACGAGAAGATTACACTTGCTTAATCAATTAATGAAAGCATAAAAGGGCCGGTATACCTTGAAGGCGTACCGGTCTTTTTTTCTCTTTTCAATTCTTCAATCCTTCAATTCTTCATCATTGACCTACGACCAACAAATACTGAAAGTTCTCACCGAGGCAGGAGAGTATGGTGTAAGCGTGCAGGCAGTTGCCAAGCATGTTTACAATATGAATTGCACTTTCTTCACTCAGCCCGACTATGAGGAGATTCGTTCGTATGTACAACAGTTCCTGCTAAAGAACAGTAAGTCGAATCTTTCCCTCATAGAGAACACAGGTCGTCGCGGCTATTATCGCCTGAATACTACAGGCTCTGCCGATGCACGTCAGATGATGCTTCAGTTCCGCGAAGAGAAGATAGAAGAAAAAGAAGAGGAGAAGCCCCAGCAAGACCTCTCCCTTGACTTATTTAATGCTGAATGTTAAGTTATGAATGTTGAATGATTCTTGCTTCGCTTCGATGTTTGAATGTGGAATTCTCAATTAGTCATTCTTCATCGCCGCAGGCGACCATTCCTTATTTCACATTCTTTGACCAAGGTCAAAGCGACAGAGTCGATTACCTCATACCTAATTCTTTAATTACTTTCGCCGGAACACCCCCAACGATACAATTGTTAGGCACATCCTTAGTAACGACAGCACCAGCCGCTACCACAACATGTTTGCCGATAGTGACCCCAGGAAGAATGACAGCATTGGCACCAATCCAAACATCATCACCGATAGTGACGGGTTTAGTGGATATTCCTTGTTCGTCAATACGCAAGGTAGTATCCTCGAAATTATGGTTCAGTGCCGTTACGGTGATACCTTGGGCGAGGTTGACATGATTGCCAATCGTCACAGGACCTATGATCGTATTATGAATACCAATACGGGTATAGTCACCAATCACGACATCGCCCACAGCATTGTTGATACAACAGAAAGACTCAATCACGCTACGCTTACCTAAAGAGAAGTTACGATATGGTGGTGTGTCCATCCTCACACTTCTGTATATTTTCGAACCAAACCCTCTGCGCTGGTAGATGGGAGCCAGTAAACGGATATACCATCGGGGTCTTGCATCACGTTGATTCATGATGAGATAGTCAAGCCATCGCTTTAATTTTGGATTGGCTTTTAGTCCCTGACGTAACTGTTCTTTGTCTTTCATGTGGGCAAAGATACAAAATAATTGATAATTGACAATTGATAATTGAGAATTATTTTGTACTTTTGCAAAAATATTGCAAGATGAAGATACTATTTCTTGTTTATCACGGCTTTTCGGAGTTTAGCGGCATCACCAAGAAGATCCGTTATCAGGTGAAAGGACTCAAGGAGAATGGTTATGATGTACGTCTCTGTTATTATGATTTTACGGAGGATGGTCATCGTTGCCGTTTTGTGGATGATGAAGTTATTAGAGACTATGGGACGGGGAATTGGGCAGCCTTTCGTCAGCGAATGAATTATAATTGTATTTATGATTATTGTGTTCGTGAAGGTATCCAACTTGTCTATGCCCGTTCTTTCATGAATGCTAACCCGTGGCTGATTTGTTTCTTCAAGAAATTACGGAAGGCAGGCATCCATGCAGTGACAGAGATTCCAACGTATCCTTATGATAAAGAGTATAATCGTAATACCTTTTGGCAAATGCGTTTAACACTGAAGATTGATCAATTGTTTCGCAATAGTCTTTATAAGTATATGGATGCAATGGTTACCTTTTCAGATGCCAAGGAGATTTTTGGACAGAAGACTATCAATATCAGTAATGGTGTAGACTTCGATAGTATCCCATTGCATCATTCTCAACAGTCAAATCCCAATACTTCATTATCTTCAGTCAACTCTCCACTCAATCTCATTGGTGTTGCAGAGGTGCATCCTTGGCATGCCTTCGATCGTGTGGTGGCTGGTATCGGGGAATATTATCGGGTAAGGACAGAGAAGCACGAAGTGAGGAGAGACGTCTATTTCCATATCGTTGGTGGTGTTTACCCAAGTCAGATGAATAAATATTTTGTGCCACTCATTGAGAAGTATCAGATAAAAGACAAAATAATTTTCCATGGGAACATGTTTGGTGAGCAATTGGATGACATTTTCAATCAATGTCAGTTTGCTATAGGTTCTTTGGGTCGTCATCGCAGCGGAATTACGGTCATTAAGACATTAAAGAACCGTGAATACGCCACCCGTGGCATTCCATTTATATATAGTGAACAAGACAGTGACTTTGACCATCAACCGTATGTTGTGAAGGCACCTGCAGATGAGTCCCCAGTTGACATCCAACAGATTATTGATTTCTATTATAGTCGTACTTGGAATCCTGAAGATATTCGTAAAACGGTGGAGCCGTTACAATGGAAGTATCAGATGAAGAAAGTCGTAAATGCACTTTTTAATCCTCAAGGAGTTGCTTCCATTGAGCAATAATAGTATTGAGGTCAAATCTTTTGGCAATCTCAAGGGCTTCTTTTGATTTCCTTTGCCAGTCAAGGTGGGTTGCCTCTTCCAGTCGTTGGGCAAGGTGTTCAATATTCCCGTTCTCAAAATAGAGTCCGAAGTCACCCATGATTTCTTGACTGGTAGGTAGGTCAGAGGAAACAACAGGCAGTCCGTGTGCCATCGCTTCTACCAATACCAGTCCGAAACCTTCCCAACGGGAACTCAGTACATAGACCTGTGCATTGGAATAGTAAGACTGGATATGGTTCGTAAAGGGGTGTATGGTAATTCTTTCCTGTAAACCATATTCTTCTATCATCTTTCTGTATAGGGTTTCT
The DNA here is from genome assembly GCA_045225255.1 of Prevotella sp. Lineage (GTDB taxonomy): Bacteria > Bacteroidota > Bacteroidia > Bacteroidales > Bacteroidaceae > Prevotella. The sequence continues at coordinate 12,514 of JBGVBD010000099.1, forward strand.
TCCTCACCTTCTCCGACAATATCCAAGGTCCATTCTTTATCTTTCTCTGCAAACAGATGAAATGCTTGAATGAGTAGGTCAATCCCTTTTTGCTGATGAGAGAAGCGGCCAATAGCCAAGAACTTCTTACTGGTGCCTGTTGCTACTGTATCTGGTGTCAATGTCAAAGGATTGTGGATGATCTCTGTCGGAAAAGGATATCGTCGCGCATCATATTGACAAAGGACAATCGTATGATGCAATTTGGCTAACTGATATATATAATATTTCCGGAGTTCAGGACCGATATATAATGTACTCTCTCCAAATAATGCCTCATAAGAGTTGTGGATCCATCCGAAGAGCTTGGCATTACCTAAATATGGTTTACAGACACCTAACCGCATGGCAAGTGGAGCATGGTCACCTATGATGATATCATAGTTACCCTCGTTCAGTACTTTTATCAGTGTGTTCTTTCTTTCAGAGGGAAAAGAACTATGGTCGTATATAATCGCCGTAAGTTTGTTTTGAGGAAGTACTCTTCTGTAGAGGGCACTACATGCCCAACAAAAGTGATTCTTCCATTTGCCGATAGTGGGATATTGTAGAAATCTGTAATGGATATTTGCTTCTTGTAAATCGTATAGAGTTGTATCCTTGGTAGTAGGATCGTCAAAAGTGACAATAGTCACGTCATAATCCTTTGCCAAGGCTTTAGCAATAACCGCCGTGACACGCTGTACACCTCCAATGGAGAAAATAGAGTCAACTAAGAAACAGATTCGCTTCATATCAACGACAAAAATACGATAAAAACTTGATTATTCCAAATTTTATTCGTAATTTTGCATCATTAAGACTTGGAATATGCAAAAAGTAGAGTTAGCCGGAAAGACCATTTTAGTGACGGGTGCCGCAGGCTTTATCGGTAGTAATCTGGTGAAGCGTTTGTTACAAGAAGTCAAGGATGCAACTATTATCGGTATCGATAATATGAACGACTACTATGATGTATCCCTCAAAGAGTGGCGTTTAAAAGAACTTTCAACTCTCAACTTTCAACTCTCAACTTTCAACTTTATCAAGGGTGATATTGCCGATAAATCGACCATTGATGACATCTTTGAGAAATATCATCCCTCGGTAGTGGTCAATCTTGCCGCACAAGCAGGTGTCCGTTATTCTATCACCAATCCTGATGCCTATATCCAGTCGAATTTGATCGGCTTTTACCATATTTTAGAAGCCTGCCGACATCATTCTGTAGAGCATCTGGTCTATGCCTCCTCGTCCAGTGTCTATGGTGCCAATAAGAAAATACCCTATTCGACGGATGACAAGGTAGACAATCCCGTCTCCCTTTATGCCGCTACGAAGAAGAGTAATGAGTTGATGGCGCATGCCTATTCAAAACTGTATAATATCCCGTCAACGGGTTTACGCTTCTTTACGGTCTACGGTCCTGCTGGTCGTCCTGATATGGCATACTTCGGGTTTACCAACAAACTGGTGAAAGGCGAGACCATCCAGATATTCAACTTCGGAAATTGTAAGCGTGATTTTACGTATGTCGATGATATTGTTGAAGGTGTTATCCGAGTTATGCAGGGTGCCCCAGAAAAGAAAGTGGGAGAGGATGGATTGCCCATTCCTCCGTATGCGGTCTATAATATCGGAAACAACCAACCGGAGAACTTGTTGACCTTTGTGGATATCCTGCAACAAGAATTGGTTCGTGCGGGAGTTCTTCCTGCTGATTATGACTTTGAAGCACACAAGCAACAGGTACCCATGCAGCCAGGAGATGTACCAGTGACTTATGCTGATACCTGTGCTTTAGAACGAGACTATGGCTATAAGCCATCTACCTCTCTCCGTGATGGTCTTCGTGCCTTTGCGGAATGGTATGCTGATTTCTATCAGAAATAGAAATAATGGGCCCAGAACGACTAAAGATAGTATATTGTACTCCTGCAATTTATTCTGCAGGTGGCGTCGAACGTGTCGTTACTATGAAGGCGAGTTATTTTGCAGAAGAATATGGATACGATGTAACGATTATCGTGACGGAAGGTAAAGGTCGTGATACCTTTTTCCCACTATCCAATAAAGTAAAAGTAGTTAATTTCGAAATTAACTTTGAAGAATTGTGGACATGTTCCTTCATCAAGAGAATTTTTGTCTATCTAAAGAAACAATGTTTGTTTAAAAAACGATTGACACAGGAACTCTTGCAGATCCGTCCCCATATTACCATTAGTACACTACGACGGGAAATCAATTTCATCAACAATATCAAGGATGGCAGTAAGAAGATTGGGGAATTGCATGTTAATCGAGCCAATTACCGAAGTTTTAAGACAGAGAAAAGCAATTTGGTGAAGAACCTCTTTGCCAAATACTGGTCGTATAATCTGGTTAAACATCTGAAACGACTAGACCGTCTGGTAGTATTGACAGAGAAAGATCGTGAAGCATGGACAGAACTTGATCATGTTGATGTCATACCAGACCCATTGCCCTTTATTCCGGCTTCCGTGAGTCCATTGACAGAGAAACGTGTCATAACTGTGACACGCTATTCCTATGAAAAAGGTATTGATCTGCTTCTTCAGGCATGGGCTAAGGTTGAAAAGGAAATACCTGACTGGCGACTGGATGTGTATGGCAATGGCGATACAGCCCCTTATGAGAAAATAATAAACGAGTTGCAGATTGATTGTAATCGTTGCAGATTGAACGGACGTACCAATGAGGTTGAACGTGAGTACTGCAATAGTAGTCTCTTTGTATTGAGTTCTCGTTTTGAAGGTTTTGGCATGGTCATTGTGGAAGCGATGGCATGTGGAGTACCTGTGGTATCCTTTGACTGTCCATGGGGACCTCAGGCTATTATCAACGATGGTGAAGACGGTTTGTTGGTGGAAAACGGTAATGTCAATAAATTGGCTGAGGCGATTTGTTATCTCATTAAGAATAAAGAAATCAGGGAGCAAATAGGGAAAAAGTGCGTAAATAGTGTGCAACAATATCATGCAGACCAGATCATGCCGAAATGGTTAAATTTGCTAAATAAAAATGTTATGTAAGAATATGAAAATCGTATATATCCTAAAGTCTTTTGCCATAAAAGCAGGAACAGAACGTGTGATCTCTGATAAGATGAATTGGTTGGCTGAACATGGATATGAAGTAACGATGGTGACATATGAACAAGGCAAACACCCGCAGGCATTTCCGCTACATCCTTCAATTAATCACATAAATATCAATACCCCTTTTTTCACAATAAAGAAATACCGTCATCCTTTCCGTTTTATGCAAATGCGTCATCGATTCCGAAACCATCTGCAGTCCTTGTTAGATAAAACAAACCCTGATATTCTTATAACAACAACCTATTCTCTCAATTTAATAGACATATTTCTTTCCGTTAAGACTTCTGCCTACAGAATATTAGAGTCTCATGTTGCATGTTATACCATCAAAAAGTCTTTTGACTACAGGAATAATTTTCTACTAAAGAGGATTGCTATTTTGTATGACTATTTTGTTCTAAAAAGAGTGTCTCGAATCGATTGTGTAGTTACTTTGACACAGGGCGATGCAACTGATTGGAAGAAATACTCATCGAATGTTGTTGTCATTCCAAATCCTGTTTCATTCTTTCTTGAAACAATTAAAGATCATAATGGTAATAGGCATAGGATACTTTCAGTCGGTCGTCTACATGAACAAAAAGGATACGACCTGTTGATAAATGCTTTTGCCTTGATAGCGGACCAATGTCCAGGCTGGAAGATAGATATATATGGTGATGGTCCTGAGAAGGAGAAATTATTATCGCTCATAAAGCAGAAGAACCTAACGGAACGTATCATTATTAACGTTTCCACTTCTGCCATATATGAAGAATATCAGCAAAGCGATTTTTACGTCCTCTCATCAAGGTATGAAGGTTACCCCTTGTCGTTGATTGAAGCCATGTCGTGTGGTATCCCATGTGTAGCATTTAGATGTAAGTATGGTCCTGAAGATGCTATAAAAGATGGTATTAATGGTTTGTTAGTGGAAAAGGGAAATGTAGAGGACCTAGCCAATAAGATGCTTTGGATGATTAAACATACTGAAGAACGACTTCGTATGGGGAAAAAATCACAAGAGTCTACTTATCGTTATGATAAAAGAATCATTATGAGTCAGTGGACAGATTTGTTTAAAAAAGTAAGAAACATTAAAGCCCCAATCCGTTGAATTTTATATTACAAAGTTTATTTTTCTATTTTATTATTTGTAAAGTAATTATTTTTGTATTATATTTGCAACACAAAAGGTTGATATCGCCACCAAATTTTTAAAATGAGTGAGAATGCCAACAAGTGCCTATTGAGTATCATTGTACCTGTGTACAATGTAGAGAGGTATATCTCACGATGTATGGAAAGTATTTTCAATCAGGGCCTTAATGAAAAAGATTATGAAGTGATCATTGTCAATGACGGCACTCAAGACCGAAGTATGGAGGTGATACAGGATATTATCAGTCAACATGACAATGTGACGATTGTCAATCAAGAGAACCAAAGTCTTTCTGTAGCTCGTAACAATGGCATTGCTAAAGCGAAAGGAGAATATATCCTGATGCCGGATTCTGATGATCTTTTGATAAAGAATAGTTTAGATGTATTATTGGAATTGGCGTTGGAATTCAAAGCAGATCTTGTCGTTGCGGATTTTTTAGAAATGACAGATGACGAAATCAAACACCTTGATATTGTCAGGCAAAAGTCCCTAAAAGTAAAAGAGAAAACAGGTGAGCAACTATTCCTTGAAGACTTAAATCCTCGTCAATGTTATGTCTGGCGCACTTTATATAGAAGAGCGTTTATACAAGAAAACAAATTGACGTTTGTTCCTGGTGTGCGTTATCAGGATGTTCCTTTTACCCATGAGTGTTACCTAAGGGCAGGCAAGTGTCTTAGGGTGTCTCGATTGCTCAATGTATATAGAAAGGGGCATGAGTCGGCAACCTATTCTTTTAGTAAAAAGAAAGCACATGATTTGATTGTTGTGATTGCTGCAACTTGGAAACTGAGGGAAATGGAGGGATTATCACCTGCTGTAAGGAAAAAGTTGGAAGACGATGTTTTCACTTCATTTTCGTTACTGATTTATTTCATGCTGTATGGTATGAAGGATGCCAAGCAGCGTCAAGAGGTTTTCCAAGATGTACGCAATACAATTCCTGATTTAGAGTTCTCCAATGGAAGGAAACAGAAAGTGACTTGGTTTCTGTATAAGTTCTCTCCCAAATTGTATTTTGCTTTACGTCAGATCATGAAGTCCTTTACCCCTATTCCTAATTTTGAATAACGCTTTCAAAGAGTTGTCGCCACTGCTCTGCTATTCGTTCTATCTGGAACCGTTTCACACTTTGAATGGCATTTTTTGCCATGGTATTACGTTTGTCGGTATCATGGATAAGAGAAATAAGGGCATCTGCTAATTTGTTGACATTACCGTTTTCCACCAACAATCCGTCTTCACCATCGTTGATGATGGCCTGAGGTCCCCATGGACAGTCAAAGGAGACTACAGGCAGTCCGCATGCCATTGCTTCTACTATAATCATGCCGAAACCTTCAAAACGAGAACTGCATACGGCAATAGAACTCTTCAGGTATTCTTGCTCAATTTGATTTGTTCGTCCGTGAAGTTCACAACGGCTACGGTCAATCCCCAGATTGTCTATCAAAGTATTAAAGGATGTCGTATCACCGTCACCGAAAACTTCCAGTCGCCAGTCGGGTATTTCCTTTTCCACTTTAGCCCATGCCTGAATTAGAAGATCAATACCTTTTTCGTGAGAATAGCGAGCTACGGCTATGACACGTTTCTCTGTCAATGGACTGACTGCTGAGGGCATAAAGGGAGAAGGATTAGGAATCGTCACGACATTATCTAACTCTTTCCACAACTCGCGGTCTTTGTCTGTAAGGACCACAAAACGGTCAAGTTTCTTTAGGTTGTTCAATAGTTGTTTTGACCAGAACTTAGCAAATAAGTTCATCACAAAATTACTCTTTTCGTCCCTGAAATTACGATAGTTATCACGATGGACATGTATCTCGCCCATTTTTCTACTACCGTCCTTGATTCCGTTAAGGAAATTAATCTCGCGGCGAAGAAGGCTCATCGTTATGTCTGGACGGATGCGCATCAGATCTTTCTTGACCAGTCTTCGGTATTTGATTTGCTTAGGAATATAGATAAAGAACTTCTTCCAAAAAGGACAATTCCAAAGTTGCTCGAAGTTTAAATCGTAATTGATAATCTTGATTTTGTCCGATACAGGATAGAAGAAGGGTAGCCCTTTTCCTTCTGTCAATAAAATAGTAATATCATAATCGAAATGCTCTGCAAAGTAGTTGGCTTTCATGGTCAAAACACGAGCGGCTCCGTCAGCCGTATGGATAGATGGAGTAATATAAACTATTTTTAGAGGTTTATTTGTCATAGGATTATTCTACTTTTTATGCAAAAGTATAGAAAATATTTGAGATTCCCAAATTATTTTGTATTTTTGTAACGTGAAATATAAAGTTACGATAGGCATTCCAGTTTATAATGCGGAAAAATATGTTCGTCAGACCATAGAATCCGCATTAGCACAGACTTTCGAAAGTATCGAGTTTTTGATACTGGATGACTGTGGGACAGATTCTTCTATGTCTATTGTTAGAGAATATCAACAGACGCATCCTCGTGGGAAGGATATGCGTATCTTAAGTCAGCCTCATAATATGGGTGTTGGCGCAGCTCGCAATAGGATCATAGATGAGGCTCAAGGGCAATTTCTGTATTTTATGGATGCCGATGATTTAATAGAACCTGAGACGATTATGCTGTTGATGGAGTATCAGCAACGGAGTGATGCAGACATTGTATATGGTTCGTACGATAAAATAGAGACCTACAATCATAACAGGATTCTTGAAACACATCAGTATCCTTTTACAGAATTGACAGATGAAGATAGTTTAGCAGATTACGCCTATCGCAAATATGGAGTTTTACAAACTACCATTTGGAATTTTTTGGTAAACATAGAGGTTCTTCGTAAGGCTCATCTACGCTTTATTGATACTAACTTTTGGGAAGATATGGCATTTGCTTTTGTATTAGTTACCTATTGTCGGCATGCCATTCTGATTCCGAATATTACCTACCATTATTTATGTCATTATCATTCTTTGAGTAATTATCAAGAACGAGAACAGATTAGTAAAGAAGATGTTGTTAAAAACATCTTGACGGTAGAGTATATGAAACGGCAATGTGCTAACACGAAAGGAAAGATATATCAATCTCAACGTTGTATTAATGTATTAAAAACAGATTTTTATATATTGTGCTACATTCTGAAAAATTCAGAAAGGATTTCTCCTTCTTTTACTTGCAAAGAATTAAAAGATATCATGAGGCACCCTGTATCTTTTTCTGAAATAGTAACTTTTAAGCATGGAAAATTAAAGAATATATTACTATATCTATTAAGTAAGTTACCAGCAAAGATCTTAGTGTGGGTAGTCACTGTGATAGGAAAAATTAAGAATTTCATCTAATAACGAAAGAAACAGAAGTAGAGTAAAATGAAAATAATATATTTATATTCGTCGTTAGCCGTCTGGGGTGGAGTTGAACGCATCTTGGTGGATAAGATGAACTATCTGGTTCGTAAGAATGGCGATGATATATATATGATTACTTCTGATCAGGGAAAACACCCTATTCCTTATGCAATAGATGAACGGATTCATTTGATAGATTTGAATATTCGTTTTTATACCAGATACAATTTTGGAAGAGTACGTAGATGGTTTGTATATAGGAAAATGTCATGTTCTTATCATAAGCGTTTGTATCACCTGTTGAAAGAGATAAAGCCAGATGTGATGGTCTGTACAACGGCTCAAGACATGCACTCTTTATTGAAGATTAAAGGTAAGATACCGCTTGTTGTGGAGTCGCATGTCAATTTTGCTCATTCAGACTCATGGATACATCTTGGACAAACTTATCTTAATAACTACTGGATTGGGAAGGCAGAGGCGGTCGTATCATTGACAGAAGGGGATGCTAAAAAATGGCATCGTGTTTCCAAGCATGTACATGTCATTCCGAATATTGTTCATTTGAACGAAACGGAAAAATATAGTGAATGTGTTAATAAACGTGCAATCTTTGTTGGACGGTTGGTTGAGCAAAAGGGTCTTCCAGATTTATTGACAGTATGGAAGATGGTTAACCGCAGACATTCTGATTGGCAGTTGGATGTTTATGGTGATGGTAAGATGGACTCGATGCCGGAAATAAATTTGTATGTTCATGCACCTGTCTCTACTATTTTTGACAAGTATATGGAGAGTTCTATGCTTTTATTGACTTCTGTCTACGAGCCTTTTGGCTTAGTGATGCCAGAAGCGATGAGTTGTGGCTTACCCGTTATCGCTTTTGATAGTCCTTATGGTCCTGCAGCTATTATAACAGATGGTAAGGACGGCTTCTTGATTCGGAACCGTGACTGTCAAACTTTTGCTGACCGTGTATGTCTGTTGATAGAAGACTATGAATTACGTCAACGTATGAGCAGAAATGCAATCCAGTCCTCTCAAAGGTATTCTGCAGACAAGATTATGCCTCGATGGAAGGCTTTGTTCTCTTCCCTAACATCCAAGGTGCCTTTGCCTGAAGGAAGAGAATGATAGGGTAGAGAAGAAGAGTTACTACTAATCCCAAGGTATATGCCTCTAAAGAGGTATATGTATAGTCTCCTGATACATGGAAGAAGGGCTTGAGAATGCCATAACGGATAGTTCCAACCATCATCCAGTGTAATCCGATGAACACCATGGTGCCATTGGAGAAATTTACGACTATCTTTGAATGTACACCATCCAGCATCTTACAGAAGAAGATGAAGGCGAGTAGTCCGAACAGCACTGTAGGGAAGTAAGACAACATGTGCAATGGAAAATTTGTTTCATTAGCGTGATAGACAAAGAGGACGATGCTTAAGATGAAGGTGATGATAAACCATCCTGCGTCTTTCTTGAAATCACAAGTCTTGAAGATTCCATGTTGTTGACACAGGTATCCCATGTAATAGAAAATGAGGGATTTGGAGATACCAAATGAAACATAGTGTGCTGGAAAATCTCCGTGTTTAATAGCGACATATATTCCCATGGATAGTAGACAAAGTATTGCCATGATGATATTCCCGTATTTTATCCGTAGGCAGATGTCTAATAGTATGTGCATAATAAATAGGGCAGCAATGAACCATGTAACAGGATTCAGTTCTTCTGAAAAACTATTATTGGATTGTAAAAGTATAGTGCCATATATAGGTCGCATGATATCTGTAAGGGTGGGCATATTGCCATGTGTCGAATAGAATTTGATAAACCAATAAGGGAAAAAGAGTATATTATAAATAAGGTATGGAATACCTAACTGGTATCCATATTTCTTGATTTCTTCTTTCAAGTTAGTACGTTTCTTCTTCAAATAACCAGAGTTGAACATCAGACAGGCAAGAAGGAATACCATAAAATAAGTGACAGGCTGGTCACCTAAAGCCTGTGGAATATGGACAGGTATAACCAGTGCTACAGCCAAAAACTTTGCCCAGTCTATCCAATTGATTCTTTCGTTCATGCTGACAAAGGTACAAAAAAGAGCGTAAAAAAACAAATAATATTTGGAGATTTGCAGAAGAATAATTATCTTTGCATAATGAATCCTAAAGCATTGATGTTATGGCAGAATGGTATGAAAAATATCTGAGTATTTATGATAAACCTTTTAGTGAGGTGCCTCAAGAAGTGATTGACGGTACTCGTGAGCGATTGGCAAGTTTGCAAAGTACAGAGCCTGTTGCTTCTATCGTCATTGTTGCCTATAATGAAGAGAAACATTTGCCTGCGTGTCTGTGGTCATTAAGCGATATACAGTGTAAGTACCCGGTTGAGTTTATCGGAGTGGATAATGAGTCTAAAGACAGGACAGCGGAGATTTATGAGGAAATGGGTGTTACTTATTATATTGAGCATCAGCATACTTGTGGTTATGCACGTCAGTGTGGTCTGAACCAGTCAAAAGGTAGATTCTATATGTGTATTGACTCTGATACGATATATCCTCCTCATTATTTTGAATTAATGATCGACGAGTTGATGAAACCTGGAGTGTCAGCAGTGGCATCGTTATGGAGTTTTTATCCTAATGAACGCTTTTCCAAGTTCGGATTAAAGATATATGAGTTCTGTCGTGATATTTATCTGAAGATACAAAGTATCAACCGTCCAGAGTTAAGTGTTCGAGGTATGGCTTTTGCCTTTGTTGCTGAATACGCGAAGAAAGAGGGATATCGTGTAGAACTGTTACGTGGTGAAGATGGCTCTATGGCTTTGGCAATGAAGAAATATGGTAAGATCAAGTTTGTCTATGACAAGCGTTGTCGTGTCATCACCAGTTATAGTTCTTTCAAGGAAGGAACTTTGACAAAAGCCATGTGGAACCGTTTCAAGTCATACGGCATTGTCCGTCTTTTCTATAAGACGGATCATTATGAGGATGCCAAGGATAATTTCCTAAAGAAGTAGGAATCTCTTCAGTACTTTCTCTACGATAGGAGCCATGTCGTAGTATTTGTACTCGGCAAGTCTACCACCAAAAATGATGTTGGTCTCTTGCTGAGCCAATGCTTCGTATTGTTGGTATAACTGGTTATTCCTATCGTTATTGATGGGATAGTAGGGCTCCAGACCTTCCTCCCATTCTACGGAATACTCTCGGCTGATGACTGTCTGAGGGTTCTTGTCAACCTCGGCGGCAAACGACTCGAAATGTTTATGCTCGATGATACGGGTATAGGGAATCTCTGCCTCAGTATAGTTAATTTGCGCCAGTCCCTGATAGTTGGAAGTAGGAAGTGTCTCAGTTTCAAATCTAACAGTTCGGTAGTCCAGTTTACCATATCTGAAATCGTAGAACTCATCAATTCTTCCTGTAAAGACAATGTTATCAGCCATTGCTTCCAATTCCTTTCTATTGGAGAAGAAGTCCGTATTTATCTGAGACTCAATATTTTCTAACAATCCATTAATGAGTTTATTATATCCGCCGATGGGTACTCCCTGATAAGAGTCATTGAAATAGTTGTTGTCATAAACGAATCTGACAGGTAAGCGTTTGATGATGAAAGGCGGTAGTTCGGTGCATTTACGTCCCCATTGTTTTTCGGTATATCCTTTGATGAGGCGTTCGTAAATATCTCTTCCTACTAAAGATATAGCCTGTTCCTCTAGATTGGTAATTTCCTTCCCCTCCATCTCTTTGCGTTGCTCTTCTATTTTCTTTTTAGCCTCGTCAGGAGTGATGACTCCCCACATTTGCGAGAAGGTGTTCATGTTGAAAGGCAGGTTGTATGCCTTTCCTTTGTAGATGGCAACAGGTGATTCTGTGAATCTGTTGAACTCTACGATGGAGTTGACGAAATCCCATACTTTCTTATTGGATGTATGGAAAATATGTGGACCGTATTTGTGGACATTGATATTGGCAATGTTCTCACAATATAGGTTACCGCCCAGTTGTGGACGTTTGTCAATGACCAGACACTTCTTTCCCTGTTGTTTTGCACAGTGTGCGAATGTAGAACCGTATAAACCTGCTCCAACAATCAGATAATCATATTTTGCCATCTTTTTTTTTTTTAGGTTTCAGATTGCAAATATACAAATTATTTTCAATTATCAATTATCAATTATCAATTATTTCACTATCTTTGCAATGAAATGGCAAAGGAACGTATACAATACATTGATGCGATGCGAGGATTTACGATGATTCTCGTAGTCTATTCCCATGTCTGTATCTTCTGTTTCAAGGAATATTTCATGGCATTCAATGATATTCTGTTCTTGTTACGATTACCATGTTTCTTTATGATTAGTGGCTGGTTATTCTTCAAGGTGGGGCGAGTTTGGGATTCGTCCACAGTTCGTCAGGTGGTCAGTAATAAATTTATGGTACAGATCGTTCCTACCGTTATTTTCCTGGCACTACATGAGCGTTCCAACTTCTTCCATCAGTTAGGTGCTTTCAAGGGTGGCTATTGGTTCACATTTGGACTGTTTGTCTTTTTTGTGATTTATATTCTGTCTTCGTTGGCTTTCCGTCATTGTAAGTATAAAGACGGATGGATGCTATTGACCACACTCGTCATTTCCATGGCTGCTTATTGGTATGATATTCATTATCGTCAAGTATCTCCTCAAATAGGGTGGGGACGTGAGGTGTTAGGATTCTTAAGCTTTGTTACTTGGCGCTATTATTTATTCTTTTTTTTAGGAACGTTGGTAAAAAAATATTTTGATCATTTTCTACGTTTGACCAATCATCGTGTTATTTTTCTTTCTATCATAGTGATTTTCTTCCTTGTCGCTCTCATATCCCGTCGTGAATATTACCTATGGGCATATTTGAGATTTGCTATCAGTGGTATTTGCGGTATGGTGATGGTCTTTACTTTTTTTCGTAAGTTTGCCTCGTGGTTTACGAAGGAGAAACGGCTTGGTCGGGGTCTTCAATATATCGGTACGCGGACTTTGGATATATACCTATTGCATTTCTTCTTTCTTCCAGAGTCGATACTTCTTTATAATCGACAAATCCTTGCCTACGATAATACCTTGATAGAAGTAGGAATAGTCTTATTAGAAGCACTTTTGGTGGTAGGAGCCTGTTTGGTAACCAGCTACATCCTTCGCCTAAGTCCGTTTTTGGCAAAATATTTGTTTGGAGTACGAAAATAGCTATAAAATGCTATCTTTTTTGATAGAAAATCTTTTATTCTCAATAGTTTTTTGTATTTTTGTGGAAAAATTGAAGCGATGTATACACTGAAAGAATTAAAAAGAATGGCAAAAGAGGTGTTGCCAGAACCTAAAACAAAGATAGCTTTGTTAGGCGATACTGCTACCCAATTGTTGGCAACTGCCATCCAAGGTGAGGCAGTGTCACGTCAATTATCTATTGACCTGTATGAAGGGGAATATAGTCAAGTAGAGCGTCAGTTATTGGATACGACCAGTGAGTTATATGCTTTTGACCCGGATATCTTGGTCATCTTCCAATCTACACATAAGTTATGTGAACATCATAGCGAACTGGATACAGTTCATCAAGCAATGCTTGCAACCGAACGATTGGATTTTATCACGACCGTTTGTCAGAATCCGCAATTGGCAAGTAAGAAAATCATTTGTTTCAACTATCCGGAGATAGAAGATACTGTATTTGGCAGTTATGCCAACAAAGTGACGGAGTCGTTTACTTATCAGGTTCGTAAACTGAATTATGAGTTGATGAACCTCTCACAACAGAATGCCAACCTTTTTGTCTGTGATATCGCTGGTATCCAGAACAAGTTAGGGCGCGATATGATGTATGCCTCTAATGTCTATGTGAGTACGGAGATGGTGCTGAGCGTGGATGCTGTTCCCTATGTTGCTTCTCGATTGATGGATATCATTGGCGCTATGAAGGGGCAGTTTAAGAAATGTCTGATTCTCGATTTGGATAACACTCTATGGGGAGGGGTTATTGGTGACGATGGATTAGAAGGCATACAGTTGGGACATGGTCTTGGCATCGGAAAAGCATTCACAGAATTCCAGATGTGGGTCAAGAAATTGAAGGCTCGTGGAATCATTATCTGTGTTGCCTCCAAGAATAATGAGGATACAGCAAAAGAACCGTTTGAGAAGCACCCGGATATGATTCTGAAGTTAGAGGATATCGCTGTATTTATGGCAAACTGGGAAACGAAGGTGGACAACATTCGTGCTATTCAGCAGATTCTGAATATTGGTTTTGACTCTATGGTCTTCTTGGACGATAATCCTTTTGAACGGAATATCGTTCGTGAAAACATACCAGGTATTACTGTCCCGGAACTACCTGAGGATCCAGGTGAGTATCTGGAGTACCTGTATTCACTGAATCTTTTTGAGACAGCATCCTATAGTGGAGCCGACAAGGATCGTACGAAACAGTATCAAGTGGAGGCACAGCGAGTGTCACTCAGCAAGACTTTCACGAACGAAGCAGATTTCCTAAAATCACTCAATATGATATCAAAGGTGAGTGGCTTTACGAAGTTTAATACTCCCCGTGTCGCTCAGTTATCACAGCGTAGTAATCAATTCAATCTTCGGACTATTCGTTATACTGAAGCGGATATTGAGTCGATGGCTGCAGACCCGAAGGTGATAGACCTGAGTTTTACCTTAGAGGATAAGTTTGGTGACAATGGTCTAATAGCCGTCATTATCATGAAAGAGATGGATATTGAAACTTTGTTCGTAGATACTTGGTTTATGAGTTGCCGAGTATTGAAACGAGGTATGGAGAACTTCACTTTGAACACGATGGTGGAACTGGCGAAGGCAAAAGGTTATCGTCGTATTATCGGTGAATATCTTCCTACGGCGAAGAATAAAATGGTTGAGCAACATTATCCTAATTTGGGCTTCCTGCCTATAAAAGAGGCGTCAACTGCTCAGTATGTATTAGAGGTAGAGAGTTATGAACCGCGTGAATGTTATATAGAAAAGAATCATGAAGTGTGAATTAGAGCATGTAGGCTATGTGACTGATGATATAGCCAAGACGGCAGAATCCTTTCGCCTATTAGGTTATGAGGCTGGTAGTATCGTAAATGATGATACTCAGCGTACCCGTATCTGTTTTCTTTGTAAGTCGGGAGAAACGAAGATAGAACTGGTAGAACCCTATGAAGATAACAAGACGATGCAGAAGATGTTGAAACGTGGAGTGACTCCTTATCATACCTGTTATGTTGTGGATAATATAAAAACAGCCTATGAGGAGATGTTGGACAATGACTTTACTCCATTGTTCAAACCTGTGGCTGCACCCGCTTTTGATAACCGGTTGATATGTTATTTCTG
The DNA here is from genome assembly GCA_045225255.1 of Prevotella sp. GTDB lineage: Bacteria > Bacteroidota > Bacteroidia > Bacteroidales > Bacteroidaceae > Prevotella. The sequence continues at coordinate 27,540 of JBGVBD010000099.1, forward strand.
GAAAAGTGAGGTGGGTTTTATAGAATTGGTTAATCGCTCATAAAAAGAGAGAATTTGATGGTAAGAGAACGTAATTTTGAAGTCATGAGGACATGGGCAATGTTTAGTATTGTCATCTATCATTGTATGTGTCATGGTATCGGGGCTGACTATGCCTTTGATTCGCAGGAGCCTGTATCGTTGTTTAACTTCACTTTCTCTGACCTTATTCTTGTCTTTGGTAGTATCGCTGTCAACCTATATGTGTTGGTCTCTGGCTATTTTCTGGTGAGTGCGAAATTTAAATTCAGCAGGATAGTAAGGACATGGACGAGTGCCTTCTTCTATTCCGTCATCATCACGACCACCTTCATGTTATTGTCTTTGGAACCATGGAGCATCGTGACATTGGGTAAGAGTTTCTTCCCACTTAGTACGGATGCTTATTGGTTCGTGACACAGTATATTGGTCTGCTAATCCTGTCGCCCTTCCTTGCCATACTCGTCAGGCAGTTGTCATACAGACAGTATGTGGCATTGTTGATTGGAATGGGTTTTATGGTTTTGTCTGTCATCCCCGATTTCCCTTTAGGCAAGCGCTTCAGTATCTCTCATGGTAATTCCGTGTGGAGTTTTGTCTATTTGTTCTTCATAGCAGGTTTTATCCGATTTCACTTGAAAAGGTTTTCTATGGGTAGGTTGCTGATGACAGTAGTCGGTTTGATATTGCTGACTATGGCATCCGAGATGATCCTGGGTAAACGTGATGGCGCTTCCCATCTCTTCTGGTTTAATTACAATGGTATTCTCCTGTTCCTCTCCGTTGCTGTGTTTATCTTGATCCGTCAACTACAGATTCCGGAGACGTGGATATGGAACCTGATGGTTAATGTGGCACCTTATACCTTTGGAGTCTATTTGATACATGACCATCTTTTGGTACGCGATTGGCTTTGGAAAACGCTTTCCATGACCTCGTATGCCAACCAGTGGACATACGCTTTGATAGTGATTGCCGTATGTTTGTCGATTTTTACCGTCTGCTTGCTGATAGATTCTGTCAGAAAGAAGCTCTTCACCATCTTTCGGATAGATAACATTCTTGTCAGGTTAGATCGCTGGTCTTATTTCTCGAAGCTCTTTACTTAATTTCTCTGAGTAGATCTCTGCTCCTTTTCTGTTCAGGTGTCCGAAGTCAAAGAAGAGTTCGGCATGCCCTACAAAATCACTGTCCCGATAATGGTCAAGAAATGGGATATGATGCTTCTCGGATAGTTCACGGATAAATTTAAAGACGTCCTGTTTAGAACAAATATACATGGGTGACTCTACAAGAACCAGTCGGATTTGATGCTGTTGACAGTCGTTGATAAACCGTTCCAGGAGAGCAACTCGTTCTGTATCTACAGGAAATGGATATTCTTCTGCTTTTATTCCTGTTGTGTCCAAGACACCATCCATAGGTTTCCATCCTTTCAGACTTCTGTCCATTGTTCCCAACTTACCAGTTAGAAGATTGGGAAGACTACCAGAATAGCGAAAAGTGTGTGATAATTGGTATTGCCAATATTTTCCAGTTTTCTTCAGCATCTCGTCACATCCATTGCTCATACCGCAGTAAGGTGCTAAAGAGCCAGCCCGTTCTGTTCCTGAGTATGGGGTTTCCATCCAGTCGCAGGGGTGAATTTCAAAAATAATAGTTTGTGGGGTGTATCGTGTCAGAATATTACTGAGCAGACCATAATGGTAATAGATGTTCTTGATACCCCAGTCTGCAACATTGTAACAGCTTTTTCCTAATTCTTTCTCAAAGATAGTTGGTGCATAATGATGTAGGCAACGTGAACTGCCGAAGAACAGTAAGGAGTCACATGTCGTCTCATTAGAATAACTGATCTTGTATTCGTCTGTGGCATTCGACTGGCTATATAGAAATTTCAGTCCATATCCTAATGCTCTGTCGAACAAGAAGAATAGACAGATGACGATGCCGATATGTAAGAGTAATTTCTTCATAGGTTAGAACTGGAAATAAATGAATTGGTTACTGTCGAAAATACCAAAGAGAAGAAGGGCGACGATTTCTATGGCAACAGTTAACTCCCAACGCCATGCTTCAGCCCATTGAGGCAAATACAACTTCTTTTTCGGGAACCACTCTTCCTGAATGTCCACATAAATAAGGGCAATAGAGCAAAGGGCTGCATTGACAAGTGTCGACATGTCGAAGAATAAGCCGCCATTCCATGCCTCAGGGATACGACAGAGAATATTCCAAAATTCGCCGATGTTGACAGAGTGGAAAAGCATCAGACCGAAAGTCACAACCAGATAGTTGCCTACCATCTTTAGGACAAAAGGAGCGGTTGGCCATCCGTGATTGTTTATTTTAATCTTGGTCTTCTTGAAGAACTGTCCACTAACCATTAACGGGATATACCATAATCCGTGATAGATACCGAATAGGAAAAAAGTCCAGTCTGCACCGTGCCACATACCGATAAAGGTCATGTTTAACATGATGGCGGCAATAGTACCATTGGTACCCCAGTCACGTAATTTGATATTCAAGGGCATAAACACATAGTCGGTCAACCAACTTGTTAGTGTCATGTGCCATCGGCTCCAGTAGTTGGCGATATTGATGGTGAAGAATGGACGTTTGAAGTTCTCTGCCACCTTGAAGCCCAACATCAGCGACACTCCAATCGCCATCTCACTGTAACCGCTGAAATCGGCATACATCTGGAAAGGGTAGAGCAGGGAAGCAAAGAGTATGGATACTGCTGAGTGGTGTTCGAAATTGTTCCAGACAGCACTGACATACAAATCCAGACGATCGGCAATACACATTTTCATAAACATACCCCACAGAATCCTGCGGAAACCTATCATCAGGTTGTCAGGATTGAACAAGCGACTTTGGTACAGTTGTTTCAAAAAAGGCTTCGGACGGTCGATAGGACCTGAGAGAATGGTTGGGAAGAAAGCGATGAAATTGGCAAAATTGAAGATATCACGCTCTGGGTCGATTTTTCCGTGATAGATATCAAGTGGATAACTCATCAACTTGAAAGTGAAGAAACTCAGTCCGATAGGTACGATGATATGAACTGTTGTCCAAGACAGATGGATACCGATTAAATCGGCGGCAGCCACAAAAGATCCAATAAAGAAATTAAGGTATTTGAAATAAAACAAGGCTCCGATGCCTATGACAACACTAAGCGTTGTCAATAAAGAGGCACGACGTTCTTGTTCTTGTTTGATGGCTTTCCCGATGCCATATCCAATCAGCCAGAAAACAAGTGTAAGCAGGGCAAGGAGTCCTGTCATCATCAAATCTACCTGAGCATAGAACCAATAGGAACATACTAACAGAAACAAATTTTGCAGGACTTTCTTGGAGGATAGAAGGTAGTAGACTACCAGCACAACCAGAAAGAACCACAAGAATGACAGGGAATTAACGACCATGGATATAATGAATCCCTTTTACTTCTTACTGATACAATCAACAAGGTCACCCACATTATCCCATGATAGAATCTCACGGGAAGTGAACTTGATACCGAAAGCCTTTTCCAAGGCTACCACTAACTGTACATGACTGAGAGAGTCCCATTCTTCCACATCATCTGCTGTTGTCTCATCAGTCAAAACCAGATCATCAAGTTCTAACTCTTCACGGAATACTTCTTGTACTTTTTCTAAAATGTCGTTTCTTTCCATCTTTAGTCTTGAGTTTTAGAATATGTCTACAAAGGTACGATTAAGTGAGCAAAAAACCAAGAGATTTATTCAAAATTTTTAATTGTAAAATTAAAATCGAACCCTATCTCCTTCGCTATTTCCAGAACCTGTTGCGTCTTTTCCTTCGAAAAACAGTTGGGGATAGACGAATGGGTACTGAAGATGACAAAGGCTTTCCGTTCGTATGCTTTTTGCAATATTTGTTTGATGGCTGTTGTGTCTGTTTGAGGTGTTATGGGGATACGTCCTAATTGGAATACGTGACGGTCTGGGTTGACTAAAGAAGCACCAGAAATCATCTGACATCCTTGTCGTTGGATAACTTTCCGGATAGTCCTTGTGTTGCATCCGTGAGGTGGCGCTATCATTTTTAGAATTTGTGTGGTATCGAATCCTTGTTCTTCCAATCGTTGATAACTATTTTTAATATCTTGTTCGATACTTGCTTCATCCCAATCCCACCATTTCTCATGTCTGAAACCATGTAGTACAATACCTGTACCTTGCCGTTGCCAAGAAGCGAGTGAGTCGGCAACCTGTGGTGTCATTTTGTCAGCGATAACTGCAAAACATGGTTGAATTCCCACTACGTCAGCAATCTTCTTGACGAGGAAGACTCCCTCTGTGCTGTCATCGTCAATCCACATGGCATGTGCATGGTCATCGGAGGAACTACCATACCATGCGTCTAATAATGCCACATAGATAGTCTGTTTGCTCCATGCTGTACCGATGATAGGAGCACGCCACCAAATCGTTACAACAATGATGGTGATAATCACCAAAAGAACACACACTTTTTTCACTCTTTACCCTTCCCCCAATAGTCACTATAGATAATCCAGTCTGACAACTCCTGTACTTTGTCGGTTACGGAGTTATGGTAGTCCTTATTAAGAAGGGTGTGTCCCAATCCATGCCATGAGTCTTTGATTCCCATGATATCGAGGATGGTGGTATATATATCCAACTGGTTGCAGGCGCCATCCCATGCTTTTTCTTGATTGATACCACCATTGATAATATAAATAGGAATTTCTCGGGTAATCTTTCCCTCCATATCAAGGTAGGCAGGATGTGCATCATGGTCGGAAGCAATAATGATCAGACTATTGTCATAGTATCCGTTTTTCTTTAAATCATCGATGTATTTCCCAATCTGGATGTCCGTATAGTGACAGTTGACAAGGTAGTTTTTGTATTTCTCAGGCAGGTTTTTGTCCGTGAGATGGAAACCATGTTCTATTTGGGAGGTATATGGCATGTGCATGTCCATGGTCAGGATCAGGGAACAGAAAGGCTGATGAATCGACTTGTCTAAATGGGTCGCATAGCGGAATACCATATCATCACTGAGGAAAGTTCCCTTATTGTCATGGAAAACTTGGTGATATTCTATGGAAGAGTATAGATAGTCGAAGCCATAGCCCTCCGTCATTGCCTGTTGGTCCCATAGGTTGGGGTTGGTAGGGATAAGGGTATAGGACTGTAGATCTGGATGTATTTTCTTGAGTTGTGTAGGTAGCCCGAAGAGGGTAATGTCCCTTGCCTTGCTGACAGTAATCTCGGAGTGCAGAGGTAGCAGTCCTGCCATATAGATAAGTTGTCCGTCAGAAGACTCTCCGATAGATACGTTAGGCTGTACGTGCCCGTTATAGTAGGTGGCACTGTCGTGTTTTAACCGGTTGAGGTTAGGCGTGATTTCCTGTCCGTCAACTACAAGGTCGGAAGTGCAGGCGAGATAGGATTCTACCAGAATGAAGATAACATTCTTGATGTTGTTTGGAGCAGTCCTGTTAGTCACCCGTTGGCTGTGGTCGGTGTATTCCTTCTCTATCTCCGTTTTCTGTTCCTTGGTGAGTTTAAGTTTCCCGCCGCGAGTCAGCGGCTCTATTGCCATTTTACGGAAAAACCCTTTATGGAATACCGTCCAATTGGGCCACATGGAATCCATCTTTGGTCCCGTAAATATGGTTTTCCTTAGTTCTTCTACAAAACCAGTGGATGGATGGAAGAAATACATGGAGTGAGCAGCAAGTCCCAGACAGAGGGTGATACCCCATAAGTAAAGAGTAGTACGTAGACTCTTTGTCGTGAGACTCTGTTTCTTGTAACGGTAGAACAGCCAACAGAAGAGACATGCCATTATTGGATAATAGAGGTCTATGAGCCTGAATCCCTCCCACATACTGTCAATGACGATGCCTTCCGTCAGGTTTCCTGCCTGTCCGATAGACGACCATGACAGGTACTGCAAGAAGAAACGAGAATAGAACACATTGCAAAATGACCATATCAAGGTAATGGCGAAAGTGATGGCAAGACTGAGACGTAGTCGTCTAAAAGTAATTAGCCATAAGACTGCTAAAAGCACTGTTACATCCAACAGACAGGCAAGTAGGTTGTCTATGGGTGAGGTGGTAAAATAAGGAATTTCCAAATCAATAGTCCATAAGAATTGGAAGTGCATGAACATCAGGTTGATGATGGACATGAGATAAAGGATAAGGAAATAAACGTTAATGTTTTTCTTGATGTTTACCATATTTGTATGATATTAGGGATGTATAAGTTGGTCAAATTGATAGCACCAGTTGTTATTCGAGTCACGAAGATTACCACGAGGCCCATGCAGATTTCCGCTTTTAAAAGGCTCCCCATTAACAGCATAGCGTATTTTGCTATTCTGTGGTGACTCTGAGCAAGTTATGATAATACTATCACCTTTTAAAGAAACGGTATTAGCGATATTCCGATTGTCTTTGGTGATGACACTAAATCCGTAGTTGTTGGCTTTCCTTACCAGTATGGTGTCTATCACCAAGGGGGGGGTGGGGACATTAAAATGGATAACGACATCATGGTTGTCAACGGAAGTTTCAAGAGGTATCAGACCACGATTCCTTTTGCTTCCTCTAATAATACCTAATGCCGAACGTGCCGCCAACTCTCCGATATGTTGTTGCCCTTTTGTGTCAATATGAATATGCTCTCCTACAAAAGAACAAGGGTAGGTGGGACCGCTTGCCCAGAATCCATCGTTGTTACGAAGTTGATTGACAAAACTCTGAGGGACGGCAGTCTCTGTGCAGTTAAAGTTCTCGGCATGAAATTTCTTTCCTCTGGTGAGCGAGTTGGTCTGGTAACAGATAAAGCGTATAGTATCCTTACATTGAGTAATACTTCTGATGTCGGCATTCATGTCCTTCCAGATTTGTAAAAGGAGTTGCTGATAATCCGTGTCAGGATATTCTTCAATGTCGGACTCTCCCTGCATCCAGCAAATAGCGGGAATCAGAAAGTCCCACCCATTTTCCTTAGCCTGTAGATAAGCAGTCTCGATATTCTCCATGAATTCTTGATAGGGTACAGAACCTTTCCCCAAATCCTTAAGTAATGTCTCTCCTTGTCCACCGGGGAAAGTGCATATTAAGGTATCCTCGCCCAACTGGTCTGCAAGACGTTGTGCCATCGTATAGACGGACAACTCAAAACTGCGTTTCTGGTATTTCGCCATCTTCTTGGCAAACCGTTTAAAGTCATTGTTGTCAAAATATCCATATTCATGGTCAAGGTTTTCAGTCACGATACGTCCATTGGCATAGGTGGCCAAAGAATCGAAATCGGTGATAAGTTCCGCTTGTTCCCCTAAGGCAAGACTTTGTCCATAGACGGGAATACAGAGAACGGCATAATGTCCCTCTGGTTTCTGACTGCATGCTGTAAACAGTAGAATTGTCAAGATGAAGAGTATTCCTTTTTTCATGAGTTCTATAAATAAATGATGGCAAAGAAGGAAAGTATCCATCCCACAATACATATCTGAATAAAACGGTCTTTGACCAATACTTTGGTAGGACTACCGCTGCGTTGGTACACCAGCATGTTCTGTAGATATCGTAGCAGTCCTGCCAGTACCCAGAAGTTAGTAAGGTAGATGTAGGGTGAACCGAATCGCTCAATGACATTCTCGTTCATGGTATAGATGATATAACATACCATCGTGATAGTGCCGACAATGGTCACACTTAAATCAATAAACTGGGCATTATATCCGGCAATGCTCTTACGGGGCATCGTACCAGTCAATTCATAGATGCGGTAGTCGTCCTTCCGCTTGGCAAAGGCAAGGAAGAGGGCAAGCAGGAAGGTCATCAAGGCAAGCCAACCTGACACGAAGATATCGGTGGTAAAACCGCCTATCAATACACGTATCACAAAACCAACGGCAATGATGGCAACGTCAAGGATAGCATATTGTTTCAGTCGGACGCAATAGGCAATATTCATTGCCCAATAACCCAACAAGAGCGCATAGAGAATGGACATGTTGACACTGTGGGAGAGCGTAACGAGAAGGAGAGAACCCATCAAGCACAAGAGCATGATGAAGTAGCCTTCCCAGGCACTGACCTTTCCTGCGGCGATGGGGCGGAGTTTCTTCTTAGGGTGTAGTCGATCGCTTTCTACATCGTGGATGTCATTGAAGCAATAGATGCTACTGGATACTAAACAGAAGGCGAGGAATGTCCATAATGTTTGCATAAAGTATTCCTTGTTCAGCAAGTTGTTGCTGAAAAACAATGGGGCGAACACAAAGGCATTCTTGAACCATTGCAAAGGGCGTAAAAGCATCAATGCATCCTTCATTCTTTGCAAAGGTACAAAAAACTCTGCACTCTACACTCTAAACTCTAAACTTTTTCGTACCTTTGCCACTAAAAAGATAGAAAAACGAATGTTTGACTTCATACACAGATACGAATGGAAGATAGAATTCAGCAAAGAGGGGCAAGACCACTCGTTGGATTTTGTAAAGGGTATTTGTATCTTGTTGGTTGTGATGAACCATTCTATTGATAATGCCACCTGTCAAGCTACTTTATTTTGGCTTTGGGGGTTTCCTGCCGTACCTTTGTTCCTGTTGATACAAGTTTACCATTCTTATAAAAAAGGCTTTAATGGTATTCCTCTACGTTTGGGGAAGATATGGAAAAGGGTGGTGTTTCCTTTCCTCTTAATGGAGATTCTTCTTTTCACATATGGGATAGTTTTATATCCTGTCAAGTCATTACATTCTCTATTGATGGCCTCTGTTTATTGGGGTGGTGGAGGACCTGGATCTTATTATCCATGGGTTTATATTCAATTCGCCATCCTTCTTCCCTTGCTCCGTCCGTTGTTCCGGCATTTAGGGGAGAAGACACTACTGCTATTGTTTTTAGGATTGTCCATGGGTAGTGAGTTGGCTTGCCATTATACTAATATGCCAGACTGGATCTATCGTCTCCTTTTTCTCCGTTATATTTTCCTTATCTATTTAGGCTATCGGATGGTTGTAAAAGGAATTGTCCTAAACATAGTAACCATTTCTCTATCCATCATCAGTATCATAGCTGTCTATTATTTTGAAATCAAGGAGGTTGACCTGTCACCTTTATTTTATAATTCCAAGTTTTGGCCTACCTGTCATTGGATATGCTATTTTTATATTGCCTATCCGATGCTATATTTATTATGTAAGCTATTCTATTGGCTACCAGCCAATGGTAAGATAGAAAATCTCTTTTGCAGGATAGGAAATCATTCATACGCCATTTATATATTCCAACTATTCTATTTTGTAGTGGTGGCTCCTACAATAAGGGGTTTTCTATTGTCATTACAGCAACCCACCTTAGCTTTAGTTTTATATTTACTGATCTCCATATTCGTTTGTGTCTTTCCAGTCCTCCGTTTTGTCAGAGGTCTAAGCGATAGTGCCATTCTTCGTAAGGTGGTAGTTGGAATACTTTTGATATCATCTCTTATCATGTTGGTGGGATGGAAATGGCGTCCATTTTATATGCCTCCGACTTCCATTAAGCCATTTCCCGTGACACAACATGATGATGATACCCTGCGTGTGATTATGATTGGCGACAGTTGGGTGTATTTTCATGAGACGTTGCGTCGCGATTCTACTTTCGAGGCAGAGTTGAAACGGGTACTGAAAACCCAGAAGGTGAAAGTAGTCGCAAAGGGGAAAGGAGGAACTGCCAGTGGTGAGATTTATCAGCGAATGAGCACCGAACGAGCGATGGCGATGGATCACGATCTGAACTATTGTGCACAGTCAGTGATAGAGGCAGGTGCCGATTATTGTGTTATCTCCGCAGGAATTAATGATGTCCGTCAGAGGCGTGGTAAGTTCTATTATGTGAACAATTATTTGAGGATTGTCCGTCTATTATTATCTTATGGTATTCGTCCTGTCATCATGGAGATTCCTAATGTAGAGGTCGATGAGGCTTTGATAGGTAATTCGTTCTATTTTCGTTTGAAGTCAAGAATCTGTATGAGTCTTTTGAATACAGAACTATATGGAGCAGGGGATTATCGGAATACTTTAAAAGACTCTCTGCTAAGTACACATCTAATGGATAGTGTCGTATATGTGTCCGCCTCTTCGTGGAATCCTGATGGATGGAGGGATAAGCGTGATCTTTATACTGATGACCATCTCCATCTGAATTTGTTGGGCTATGCCGTCCTTGATTCTGCTTTTGCAGCAGAGATCGTCAAGGATTATTCACAAAAAGGAAAACGAGTAGATTTGAAAGAATAACAGAGGAAGATGATGGCTATATGAAGAAAGTGTTATCCTATATACTAATAATTGTACTCCTTGTATTACTTGTGGCTGATACTTTTGAAGAGGAACCTGTTATTCGTGTTCAGTTACCTCATGGTGCAGTCTTACATGTATTGCCCGCATCTAAGAAAAAACAGGCTCATGGTGCCGTCATATTATGTCCAGGTGGAGGTTATGGCTATTTGGAGAGATGGTATGAAGGCCGTCAGTGGTTCCCGTTTTTTCATAGCCAGGGGTTCGCTGTATCCATGTTGGAATACAGATTACCTAATCACAATCATCAAAATCCTGTTATTGATGGAGTTGAAGCGATTCGGTTGATGAGAAAGCATGCGAAAGAATGGGGTTTTGATTCAAACAATGTAGGTGTAGTGGGCTTCTCTGCTGGAGGGCATCTCGCGTCTACTTTAATGGTAAATGACAAGTTATCTAGTCGTCCAGACTTTGGTATTCTTTTCTATCCCGTCATCTCGATGAAAAAAGAACTGACTCATAAGGGCTCTCATGATAATCTATTGGGAGGAAATGCTTCAGAACAATTAGAGAATCGCTATAGTAATGAGCTTCATGTTTCAGATCATACCCCTCCTGCTTATATTGTCGTGTGTAGCAATGACCAAATTGTTAATCCCCAGAACGCGATGCTTTTTTATGAAGAAATGCGTGCCAAAAAATGTCCGGTCACACTTCGGGTTTATCCTTCTGGAGGACATGGTTGGGGATTTCGACCTACTTTTGCATATCATGAGCAGATGCTTGAAGAATTGACAAAATGGTTAAACAATCGGAAATACTTACACTACCTACACTAAACGCATATCTATTTGATATACAGTGTGAAAGATAAGTGTATGTAGACATGTTGATGATGTAATTAACGTATTTTTTTAACCAAATACTGTTTGCTGCTACCCACTCTGCGATGCTGTAGTTCGGGCATATTCCAAAGGTATCGCCCAAAGACAGAGACGCCATTCGCTTTAAGACCCGCACCTGCCATCTGGCGAAGTTGGTCATAGATGGCAGTAGGTGAAAGCCACTTCCCGTCGGTCTCATCCATGGCCGGTTGATAATACTCATTGAAATATTGTACAGCAGGAGGCGTCAACTGATACTGACGATTGTGGGCCATGATTTCCTTCACTTCGTCAGCACTGAACCACCAGTCCATCTCTCTGTTAATAATCATCTTATATGCCTGACCGTAGAGAGCCTCGTAATTGGGCTTATAGTCAGTATTGATAGGTGCTGTCAGGCTGATACATATAAATCGTCTGCTGCCAGAGGGATCGCTCAGTACATTGGTTTCGTTCGTCGTGGCAATGAATGAGGCATACCGTTTGAATTCCTCGACATGTTTACCATAAGGACGCTTGATTTTGACATTAGGTAACTGGATGACGTTCTTCAGGAATCCTTCTTGTAGTTTCGCACTGATAGAATTAAACTCGTCGAGATTAATGAGCAAGAAATTGTGCATTGCTTGAAGGGTAGAGCGTTTTTCACTCACATCGAGGTTTTCAAGGAATCCCCATCTCAACTGTTTGGGCAGGATCATTCGACAAAAAGTGGTTTTACCGTCACCTTGAGGAGAAATCAGCAGAGGCACTACCGAGTTGCCATATTCCTGTTGGGGCATCATCCACTGTGCCACCATATAGAGGAACCATTTTTTGAACCATGTTTCCCATTGGGGTATTTGACAGGGCACGCACCTTGCCAACATCGCGATATGATCCGTCTTTCCATCCCACTTGTCGTAGCAGTTTGAAAGAAAGTCACTAATAGGATTAACCTTGCGAATCATGTTAGAATGGACATAGCGTCGTACGTCCTTGTCTTTCACATCCAAATTTGCCAAACGCGCCTCGATGGTCATTCCGTTGATGATATTTTCATCGCAGGGTGCCCAGTCTTGCAACCAAGTGGTGTTCGGGCGATACTCCGTATAACCCATCACCTCATTGTAGCGAAACACATATCTCGTTGTCAAGAATTCAATCAATCTGCGCATCTCCACACTCACCATCTCACCCTCTTTTCTGTGCTTCGGCTTCTCTTCCGAATAGACTGCACTGACGATGGAACGGAAACGAGCATCGTTGTATATCTTCCTGTAAACGTGGTGGTTGCGAATATGCACGAAAGTTTCTTCTTCAGGGAAGTTTACGTCGCATAGTTTGTGAGCGAGCAAGGTAATATAGGCATCATATTGTTCTGATTCCTTCATATTGCACGTTTCCTCGAATGCCTCATGAGCAGCCTGTTTGTAAAGCAACTCATAATCTTCATAAAGACGATAGTCCTTTTCACGTTGCTCGCTATCCGTTTTGTCAGACGGTTTCGTGAATGATCTATGTGTCTGTACCATCATCGGTGTCACCTGCGGATTGTAGTACGGCTCGTCATCAAGTGTCATGCGGAAACAACATCTTGCCTTAACGGTCTGACGCTCAATGGGACTTGGTAGCACACCGCTATAGGCGCCAAAGGCTACTTCATAGGCTGATGTGCAGAATGCATCCATATCAGCTTCTGTCTGGAACTTGGCTGTTGTCTCCTTCTGAACCACAGACACCAATATCTCTACACTTCTGCCGTCAGCGCCTGTGAAGGCAGCGAAGGTGGTAGGCAGGATTTTCGAGGCTTCTTTCACGGTATTAACCTCTTCTGGCTTCATCAGATTCCCCACATGTAGCCATGTGAGGCTGTTGAAGGCCTTGATTTCAAGATTATCGTTTTCTGTCTTCACCATTTCTACCAATGGATAGATCATGGCGACAGGTACACTTACCTCATATAGATTTGTATCTCCGAAACGTGCAACATGCTGACGGAACTTGCCGATATCCTCTGCTTTTGTGTCAATCTTAATACGTTGCAGGAACCACTCAATGGGTTTTATGGTCAAGTGTTTGTTACCCTTTTTGTCTTTTCTTACTATTGATATCTTCATCATTACTACTACTTTAGTAATCGTCCCATGGGGTGGGACTATCTGTCCCATAGGGTGGGACACTTTGTCCCATGGGGTGGGACTCGTTGAATACTGCCTACAAACTATCCTGCTATTGGCTTGGTAAAGTCGTAGCCCTCAAATGTTTTGTCGAAATGAACCTCTACGTCCGGTGCATATTGATGTACAATATCGATCATCTCTTGCTGCAACTGAGGGTTGATCAATCGCTCACCATCCTTGTAACGATAGTAAGTACCTTTGCTACCAAGATGCCCTGTGAGGGCATAACGTATCTGAGAACAGGCTTCACGCGATTCCACATTCTTATAAATACTTTCGAATCCCTGAGCCATTGTCACTTTCTCAGCCTTCTGATAAAAACGGCAGTTGTCCTCTTCCAAAGCATTGGGAAGAACACACATCCACCGGTTATATTTTGGAGGAGCCTGCATATATACTTGATGACGAAGACATGTCTCCGCCATCTTACATTCACGATTGGGGCACATAGCCCACCATTCTGGAATTTTATCGTAATCAAACATAGTGCAAAGGTAGTGCAAACCGAACAAAATACCAAAGAAAAATACCTTTTTCTTCAATAAAATCTTGCATACACAGACTCTTTGTCTGCATACACATGATGAGGTCTTGTTTTTCAAACAATTACATCTTTGTGTATGCAGTGTATGCAAAATATGATAACCTTTTAGACAGATGAAATTGCCTTGAAAAAGTTCTCCGCGTAGCGTTCCTTGCTGAATAACTGAGCGTGTTTTAATGCAGCTTGACTCATAGCATTCCTTTTCTCGGGGTGTTGGTAGAGGGCGAGGATAGTAGCAACAAGATTCTCTATAATATTCTCTCTGTCTACGATGGTTGCAACTCCTTCACATATTTCAGGAATTCCTCCACTATTAGTTGTAATTAGCGGTAACCCAGCCGCCATGGCTTCAACAACTGTCAATCCAAAAGGTTCCTCCCACATGGAAGGAACGACAGCAATGTCTGCCATTTTTAGATATGATGGGATATGTTGATAGTTGACGAATCCAGTAAAAATCACCTTCTCTTTGATTGGAGCAGCTTCTGCTTTCAATTTATCGATGAATGGATCGGTGTTCTTGTTTTTTCCATAAAAACTGGCACCAATAATCAGTAATTTGATGTGAGGTATCTCTTTGAGCCGTTTGGTCGCTTGTATTAATTGCATGATACCTTTGTCCTTTGTCAATCGTCCACTATATACAATGACGAAGTCACTATGACTAATCCCTAAACTCTCTCTGGGTATGGGAGAGGCATTATAAAAGTGTGTTGTGTCAATGCCATTCAATACTGTCACGCATTTTGTATCATCCTTATTAATAGTTTTAACACGTTGTGTGATATAGTCAGATGTGTTAATAATCAATGATGATGCATCATAGATTTCTTGATATTTGTAGGAAAAACGGTTGAGATAATCATTTTCTTGATGGATGACTAATTGGGCATGTGTCTTTCCTTTTAATTTCAGCACATAGCCAGGTCTGTTTTCAATGATGATGATTTGATACTCTTTTTGAATAATATCGTGCATGATGCGATGCAGAAATAACTCGTTTAAATCATCATAGTATCGTTGCTTATTGAGAAAAGCGTATATCTTCTTCCAGATTTTGGGAAGTAAACCTGACATGTTGACATAATAAAAGTGATTGATAGTAGATTTTAGTGCATGATGGCGCATGGTTAGTGGATGGCTCACACTATAAACAGTGATGTCGTGTAGTCTGTGCGAGTCATTATATTCCAGACAAAAGTCAATAAGGTTTTCCACGGCTCCTCCTTGTACAGCAGGAACAGGTAGTCGTCCAGATGTCAGAATCGCAATTTTCATCAAACTTTTCGATTATCATTTACACCATCTAAAAAGTTTTAATTCTTATTTTTGTCTAGAAGATTTAGATAATACTCTTTCTACGATATAAGAGAGCAATAGTGTGATAGCTACATATATAAGGATTCCCCAATAAGGATTCATGCCATATAGGAAACGAAACTCTCTGACAATAGGATGGATGACAAAGACATAGAGAGATATCTTGCCCACAAAGTCGAATAGATCTGCAAGGAATTTGGGGATTGCAGGTATGATGGTAATAGCCAATATCGCTACCAAAAGGGGAACCAACAGCCATGTGTAGTAGGTGAGGCTCATCAGCGCTGTTGCTAATATGGCTCCGATTGCAATGATAATAGCATGTTGGGAGAATACGTTATCATTTTTTCGTCCCATGATGATACCGAATGTAAATGGGAGCAACCAGCCTATAGCGTTGACTTTCATCCAGATGAGTAGTAACGGGTATGGCTCCAAAAACAAAAAGATGAGCAAGGTTCCTGCTGCTACAAGAATGATCCATGTCGTTGGTCGTTTGTATACCAGTAGCAGATAGATGATGTATAGTTGCATCGTCATGCCGAAATACCAATATGGTCCTGGAAGAATCAACTTGTGAGGTTCTGGTAGCAAGTTAATGGTCATCGTCAGTTGAGCGAGGAACTGTTTGATGGGGAAAATGTCCAGAATACTATGATAGTCAGAAGGTTGCATTACATATCTGACGATATAGAAGGCGAGGAGTCCTCCTACCATAGGATAGCATAGTTTCTTATAGTGTTTCCAAAGGAATACCTTCCAGTTCATCGCTGTCGCCTTGTCGTATTTCAAGGCAAGCCCATAGCCACTGAGCAGAACGAAGACTGGAACGCCCAGATGTCCCCAGAAGGAAAAAAACTGGATGAAGACAGTGTCCCATTGTATCGTTTTCCAGAAGAGAAGAGCATTCTCTAAGTTGAAAGAGTACTCATTCTCAGGAACTGCAAAAGGGACCCTCTTGCAGAAATTGTGGAGGACGATACATAAGATAGCGATTCCACGCAAGACAGAACATTCTTTCTTTGTCATAGGATAATTCCTTAGAATGATAATTTCTTGGCAAAGATACAAATTTTCTGTTAATTAACCAAGTATTTTTTGGAGGTATCAATATTATAAAGTATCTTTGCATCAAATTAAGCCTCAATGGTTAAAGTCAGTGTCATATTACCTATATATAATGTGGCTCCTTACTTGGAGGAAGCATTTGAGTCCATCCTGAATCAATCGCTTAAGGAGATTGAGGTTATTGCTGTAAATGACGGCTCGACAGACAATAGTGAGGAGATTATTAAAAGGTATCAGCAACAGGACTCACGTATTATCTCTTTCTCTCAAGAAAACCAGGGGCAGTCTGTTGCAAGAAATCTTGCTCTTCAGCATGCAACAGGACAATACATCTATATGATGGATTCCGATGATATGTTGACAAGTCTGGATGCGTTACGGATATGTTATGAATATGCCGAGAAGAATCATGCAGATTTTGTTTTCTTTGATAGGGAATTATTCACGGAAGACCAGGTGAATTTCCCCGTGTCGTTACATAGTACGGAATATGCTGAAGAAAACAGACAGTATGAAGGTGAGAGCCTGCTTAACATGATGCTTGATACCACTTCATATAACTCTGTGGTCTGGTTGCTCCTGATTAATCACGAGCATCTAAAACGAATTGGTCTGAAATTCTATCCAGGTATCATCCATGAGGATGAGTTGTATACGACGATACTGATGTTGAGAAGCAATTCTATCTACTGTCTGAAACAATCCTTTGTGAAACATCGCGTAAGGTCTGCATCAACAGTGGGAAAGAGATTCGCGCGCCGTAATATGGACTGCTATCTCACGGTTGCCGACGAATTGTTACGCTTCAGTAAGAAACCTATTATCCACAAATTTCTGCGCTATACGCTGAGTAAGGTGTTCTATACAGGTCACCTTATACCCTACAAGGATAAACCGGTGGTTTTCTGGCGTGCCATGAAATCTGGCTATTTGAAGTATATAGGATTAAAGTCTTCGCTAAAGTTTTTCACTTGATAATAATAAATAATAACAGATGAGTTTTTTTTTAAGGAAATTAAAATTACGTGCCAAGTCTTTTTTACATCCCATCAGATCTTTAAAAGCATTGTATTTCCTTCATTTTATCCAACCAACGGATAAATGGAAGAAAATTGTTGAGACCGATCGGAAGAAGGCTATGGATATGAAGTGGAACAGGTTTTATAGAGAAAAGTTCCCATGGAAGAATCCCCGAACGCTGAATGAGAAATTGACATGGCTTGAGGCAATGACCGATACTTCGAAATGGACGGAGTATTCAGATAAATATGAAGTCCGCAAATATATTAAAAGTCTTGGACTTGAGGATATCCTGACAGAATGTTATGGTGTATGGGATCATGCTGAGGACATTGACTTCGACAGTCTTCCTGACCAGTTTGTTGTCAAATGCACCCATGATTGTGAGAGTACTATCGTGGTACGTGACAAGAGCAAGATGAACAAGCAGGAGGTCATCGAATTTTTAAACAAGCATTTAGCAGTACGCTATGGTTATGAATCGTGTGAACCTCATTATGTTCCTATCAAACCAAGGGTGATGGCGGAGAGTCTGATTGAGATGGACGATACGGATGGCTTCTCGTCAGCAACACTGGTCGACCATAAGATTCGTTGTATCGATGGCAAAGCGCAATATGATATGGTATGTTATGACAGACCCTTGGGCATGGGCAGTGGGGGGTCAGCACATACGGTCTATGACTTGTATGATATTCATACATGGGAACCTATGCGCCAATATTTGGACTACCCGGGTACCGTCTATAAGAATGTGCCACGTCCAGAGAATCTGGAAAAGATGATAGAGATTGCAGAGAAAATCGCTCAAGGTTTTCTACAGGTACGTGTTGACTTGTATAATGTGAAGGGGAAGATTTATTTTGGTGAGATGACATTCTTTGCCTGTTCTGGTATGTATCATTGGTTCACCCCGGATTTCCAACGCATGATAGGAGATAGAATACATATTCCAGAGGTGTTATAGTATGGCAGCAGAAATATCAGTATCTGGCAGAAGACTTGAATGGATTGATTGGATGAAGGTCTTGGGCATTTATTTGATAGTCCTTGGGCACTTCCATTCTATTGGCGAGAGATTTATATATGTATTTCATGTACCGTTATTTTTCGTGATTTCAGGTCTTTTGTGCAAGATGGAGAAAGACGGACATTTGTTTTGGAAAAAACTTTGGTATAACTTAGCAATTCCAATGCTGATAATGGCAGCATTGAATTTTATGTTTTATTGTGTTCTAAAGTTTATATATGGAACATTTGAGCCAATTATTATTTATTGGTTTATACGTAATGCAATCTTTGCTATGGTTTCAAGTTTTGATAATCTATGGTTTGTTTATACACTGATACTACTGAAAATAATTTTCCAGTATTGTTCTTCAAGAAAGTTTTTTTATTCTCTGATAATCATTATGCTGGCAATAGCATTCCTTTATAATACTTTAGATTTTTCGGGTTTCCCATTCTTTTTGAATAATCCCAACTGTGTTATAAACGTATGTATAGCCTTCCCGTTTTTTGCTCTAGGATTATTTATAAGCGATTATAAGTACAGATTAAATGAATTGAGCCATAAAATGAAACTTGTGCTCATTTCCTTATGTGGTCTTCTTCTTGTATCTGTTTGTTGGTTTTATAACGGTACCGTTGGGATGCATCAGTGTAACTATGGTGGAAATATGCTTTTATTTCTTCTTGGAGGAGTCTCTGGAAGTATCATGATATTTGCCGTTTCCAAGTTACTTGGACACACCTCAAAGATGGTTGCCATTATTTCAAGAGGTACGATTATCATTCTTGGCTTTCATAAACTTTTTATAGGTTTGATTGGGGCTTTCTTTCCTTTATCATATCTTGATATCATTTTCGCCGCGCTGATAGTAGTGTTATTCGTCCCTCTGATAATAATAATAGAAAAACATTTTCCTTTGATGGCAGGTAAATACCGAATAAATAAGAATTAATTATATTTTGCAATATGAATGAAAAGAAAAGAATAGAGTACATTGATTGTATGCGTGGCTTTACTATGATTTTAGTTGTAGCCTGTCATGTCGCATTCTCTTGTTTGGGAATCAGCGAATCAACCCCTTCGGTTCATCGGATACTCTATGAATTCCGAATGCCTTTATTTTTCTTTATCAGTGGTTTTGTTCTGTACAAGGATGAGACGAGGTGGACGGCTGGTTATATTGCAAGATTCCTTATTATTAAGAAGTTTCCCGTACAGATAGTGACAATGCTTATTTTCCTCCTCATATACTTGAAACTTAACCAGATTGGTGTGATGGAGGGTATATACAGCGATTCTAAATTAGGGTATTGGTTTACGTTTGTCTTGTTTATCTATTTCTGCATTTACTCCGTTTGCAGATACTTCCTCGATTTGTTTGGTTGCAAGGGAATCTTGGCTGATGTCTGTCTATTGTCAATAGGATTCCTGGTTTATGTTTTGTTCTTCGTCAAATCCGTATTTGCCAGTTTGCCAATTGATAGAGATGTCAAAGATTTATTGTCGATGTGTCACTGGGGCTATTACTTTTATTTCGTGATAGGAACCTTGTTCAAGAAGTATTATGCAAAAATACAGGAAATCCTGGACAACAAACCCGTATTGACTATCTGTCTGGTCATCTTTTTCGGCTTTAATCTGTTTTATGACGAGATGATTTCGACACATTCCAACATCCTGTTACTTCTGACAGCAATAACGGGCATAGTGATTGTATTCTCTTTTTTCCGGCTCCACCAAGCATCATTGACGAAAGAAACAGTCATAGGAAGAAGTCTACAGTATATTGGCAGGAGAACATTAGACATCTACTTGTTGCATTATTTATTGTTACCATTGAACTTGAAAGTATATACTACCTTTTTGACGGAGCATCCTATGCCCCTTCTTGAGATATCCCTGACAATCATCATCTCGCTTATTGTGGTGGCAGGCTGTCTACTCATCAGTAGAATACTATGTATGAGTCATACCTTGTCCTATCTATTGTTTGGAGTGAAAGACAGGAAGTAAAGTTAGTCGAGATTCTTTAATGCGTCGAAGAAATGTTCTGCGTATGTTTCCTTGTCAAACAGCTTGGAACGTTCGATGGATATTTCTGACATCTTCTTTCGTTTTTCTGGATGTTCATATAGGTTAATGATAGCATTGGAAAGGCTATTTACAAAAGAATCATCAGTCTCAAGAAGAATGGCGTTTCCTTCACTTACTTCTTCTGGTATCCCACCGCGTAGAGTCGTAATGATAGGCAACCCCATTGCTTGAGCTTCAAGTTCTGTAGTAGGGAAGGGATCATTCCATATAGAGGGAATAACTGCAATATCTGAAAGCTGTAAATAATCAGGCATATTCTTATATGGAATAAAACCGGTGAAGATGATGTTGTCTTGAATAACTTTAGCCTTTTCTTTCAGTGAACGTATAAATTGATCTTCATCGTTCGTGTTACCGAAGAACGAACCGCCAATAATCATCAGTTTAATGTGTGGATTGTCTTTTAGTTTAAGCATGGCATCAATAAGTTCGGAAACTCCTTTCTCCGGATTAATACGACCACTATATACCATAATGAAATCATCCATGGCAAAACCTAAACTCTCACGAGTCACGGATGGGCGTTCCTTAGGAAAGAAATTTTGGAGGTCTATGCCATTGTGTACTGTTTGTATCTTTTCTATAGGGAAATAGACAGAAGCTTTTCTTTTTATGTAATCCGAGACGGTGAGAATCTTTGTCAGACCTCCGAAGACTACATCATGGAATTTTGCCTGAGATTCCCGTACTTCGTTGTGCATGTGAAGGATGAGGTTCTTATAGCCTCGTAGAGACAGTTTATAGGCTAAACCAGCACCATTCTCAATGATGATGTAGTCATAATCTTTCTTCTTAAGGTTTGAATAGACTCTCTCAAAGTAATATTCAATAAAATGATTGTAATACTCATGATGATGGAAGTACCCATAGAGTTTTCTTTTTATTCTCGCCTTTAGACTGCTAACATCAATAAAAACGTAATGGTTAACGTTAGATAAAAGTGCAGGATGTTTAGTGACTCTCGGATCCCAAGGACTATATACCGTTATATCATGCAATTTCTTAATGTTATTATATTCTAAGTAGAAATCAATCAGATTCTCGACCGCTCCACCCTGTACAGCAGGAACAGGTAGCATACCACAAGTTAAAATCGCCAGTTTCATAATCCCAGAATATTATAAATTACTATAAGCGTTATTATTTCATTTTACTCATACCTAATTTCCAGAGGATACGGTCTTTCCACTGATAGTACTTTGTCATCAATGAACGGTTGCGGCAGAGCCAACGAAGTCGGATGTTGATGAAGTGTTTGGGATAGTCAATGATGGCATTAGGCGTTACAAGGAAGTGGCTATAGTCCGTAACACGATCCTTCATAAATCCCCGATGCTGGAAATGTGCATAGAGCGATTCCTTCTTCTCTAACTGACCATTGTTGAATCGAAGCATGTATAATTTGTTGTCAATATGCTCAAAAATAATCTGTTTCCATCCTCTGGTCAGACTATTGAAATGATAGGACTGCTTGGGCTTAGAGGCATTGTCGAAGGGCCATTCTAACCAACAGTCTTCAGGACGGCAGTAACGCCATTTGTCACCAAATCCCTTATATTCATATTCATCGAAATACATGGATTTCTGTTGAGTTAGAGCATCCTGATAGTCAACATAGCCATCTATATGCTTCATGAAATACATGTTAGAGTCCTCATCATTGTGATAAAGCGTGAAATGTCCATAGCCAGAGATCATCTTATACTGGGATAGTACATTGTCTGTAATGAAATGACGGATGTCACCATAGACGACATCAAGGTCGCCCCAGCCCCAGAAATCATACTCCTTGATGTAATCAGAGAGGATGTATGCAAAGGCAGGACGGTAGTCGCATATCTTGTATGGACGATCAAGAACAATGGGAAAATCAAACTTACTTTGTACCATCTGCTGGAAATCAGCAAAAGTCATCTTATGTACTATAATATTTTTAGCAGATTCTACATCGCAATCCGTGAAGAACAGAAAGTCTACGTCTTTGTTATATAATGCTGATGCTCGCCACATTTTATACTGTGGTGGCAAAGTACCGAAATGGGGGAAAATGACAATGATGGATTTCATAGTGATGTGTATTAAAATGTAATATGATTTAAAAACTTATATAAAGAGGGCTTTCGTGCAACAAACGACTTCATTCCTCGTGTAAATTGGAACATCATGATGAAGAATACGGCAAAGAGAGGAATAGATACAATAGAACCATAGATGGCTAATGAAAGGAAGGAGTCAGAATGTTGGTCGATGACAGCATGTTTGAGCCATATCGTCAGTATGGTATAGAATGCGAAGATGATGTAGTAGGGGGCCATGCCTCGCCAATATTCCCAGACACTCTTATGGAAAGCTTGGGAGAACAGATAGTAGGGTTTCCAGAATGCACTGATAATACCGAAACTGAGAATTTTGCCTAATAAGATGCCGACAATGCCATAAGTGGGTGCAAGCAGAATCGTGATAGTGAGGTTGACAATCAGTTCTGTCCATGCTGCCCACACATCGGAGAACAGTCCTGCAGAGCCCAGATAAATATATACAGAAGCACTTTGATATCGCATGAAAAGGTTAAATATCAGTAGGTAAACGATGATGTTACTGAGTTGATACTGTTCACCTAGCCAACAACCGATAAATGGTTGAAAGAACATTAGAAGAGAGAAGATGATAATACCTAAAATTAAAAAACGTGCAGCAGTCATTTCCCAATAAACCTTCATGATATTGTGTTCGTTGCCTTCTGCCAATAGATTACCAACACCAGCACTCAGACCTTCTGATAGTATGTTCACCATAAAATTGATCTTGTTGATAATCATGGTGTAGTTGCCGTAAAAAGCAACCTTAACAACAGAGACGAACATACCAACCATAATTTCATCACTGCGGTAGAGGATAAAGTCTTTGATTTTTTGAACAAAGATCTGACGGGTCTTCTTAAGTACCTCAGGATATTTTTTTAAGTCCTCGTGTCCTTTCTTCAGGTCGATGCTGAGCCAAGGATATAATTGTTTTATACGATAATTGAAAATGATGATACCGATGAGGGTAGATATTAGTCCAACAACAACCCAAAGCCATAGGTTACGATAGTAATAGGCTAATAGAATCTGTACAAGACTCTGTATAATGGCGATGGCCTGAAAGTAAGCACTAACCAGATATTGCTTCTGGTTTGCACTGACTAATAATTGTTTATAATTGAAAACATAGCCAGCCACAGAAGAGCCGAGAAAAGAGTAGAAAGCGAAATATACCAACGGAAGTCCTGTGGTCAGATTGTCAAACCACCAAGGAAAAAACAGGCTGACGATAATGCCACAAATACCAATAACGCCACCGATACAACGATAAAGGAAGGCAAGCATGGACATCACCTCGTTGATTCTCTCGTGATTATCTTCTTGTAAGGGCTTGTATAAGAAATAGACAATACTGGTTCCGATACCTAATTCTGCAACACTGAGGAAACTCATGATATTCATGAGCATACCTGTCAGACCGATGAATTCAGCACCCAGGCAGTCGAGGAACACTTTGCGAGAAAAGAAGGCAAGGAACAAAGAGAGAATGTAAAACAACATTCCCACTTTGATATTCATCACACTTCTATGTACCCGTTCGCCCATATATGATTAATTTTCTACTTTTGAAGATTCCCCATGGGTAGTATGTATAAAGTCTCTATTTTTTAAATTCATTATTAGGATATTCTTCAGCATGAGACCTACCAATTTGATGGTGGAGAAAATCTTCCCAAAGAGAGCATGGGTTCGCATCTTATGTGGAATGGCGATATAGATGGCTACGCAGATGGCAAGGAACATTGCCCACCATTTGATACTCCATATACGTGATATAATGGTGATGATGACAGAGAAGAAGAAGGTGAGAACCAACAGAATAGATCTGGGAATCAATGCCTGTTGCATCGTCTTGTCGATATAATGGATATTACCAGTAATCACTGCCTTTGGCAGATAGGGTAGCATTAACAGCAGACTTTGAATCTGTCCTGTCATCCAACGGAGTCGCTGACGCTGGAAATTTTCAGAGTTACTGACTTTCTCGTCGAAAACAGGAATGTTTTCCTCGTATTTGATAAAGATATGTTGTTTCATGAGAAAAATCTCTAACTCACGGTCTTCTACTGCTGTTTCCAATAGTCCAACATGCTCCTTGAACCAGTGGTAAGGGAAACACATGCCAGAGCCAATCAAGGCAGAGGAAATATTGATGGTATTGTGTGCTTTACGGAAAAGAGTATTGTTGATTTCTTCGCTAATGCCATCTAAAATAGCGACATCATTATTACTGTTCTTGGCGCAACGGTGGCACTGGATAGCCTGATAACCTTGTTGACAAGAGGCATTGACTTGTTCCAAAAAATCTGGAAGTACTACATTGTCTGCATCTAAAATGACCAAATAGTCATAGATTTTCTCCGTGTGTTCAATGGCATAATGAAGTGCCTTTGCCTTACTGCTCTTTTCAAAATGAGGAATATGCAAGGTGATGGGCAGTTGTTGTAACAAATCATTGGTCTCTTTCTTCATGTGATCGGAAATAACACCAATGTGATATAGTTCCTGAGGATAGGTTTGTTTCAGACATTCTTGTACAGAATGAACAATAACAGAATCTTCCTTATAAGCAGGAAAGAGAATCAGGAATGATGATGTCTGATGTTTGATGTTTGATGTCTGATGTCTGTGCTTGGATTTGCGTGCAGGAAAGAGAGAAACAATGGCATAGAAAAAAACATAAATGACCGAGGGTGCCATGAAAACCCATAGTACCCAGTCAATGATATGTATAGCCGTTCTCATCTACTTTTCCTTTTCTTTTTTCTTCGGTTCCCACTGGTCTAATTTATTTGCAATCTTTGACAGCCCAGGGATAGACCTCATGAGAATCAATGGAACTCTGTAGAAGGTGCCATCCCATTTTTTATCTACCAGATAGTCTGGGGTTGCCATGGCAAAGATTAACAGAACTATAGCAAAAAGTCCCCACCATTTGAAAGCGAGTGAAGTGTAGATGCAGGGAAGAAGTACACACATGATGGTAATGATACACATCATCGCGATACGAGGTATCAGCATCCATTGAATAATTTTGTCTGCCCAGTTATAATGTCTATTGAGGATAGCTATAGGCAGGAACCGGATGTTGCGAATGAGTGTCAGGAATTGTGCTTTCATCCACCTACCTCTTTCAC
This sequence comes from Prevotella sp., assembly GCA_045225255.1. Taxonomy (GTDB): domain Bacteria; phylum Bacteroidota; class Bacteroidia; order Bacteroidales; family Bacteroidaceae; genus Prevotella. Next base: position 53,204 of record JBGVBD010000099.1, read on the forward strand.
GGTTAAATTCCTTTGCCTCACGTGTTTTCTCGTCGAAAACGTAGATGTTGTCAAAGTAGTCGATAAAAATATGTTGGCGCATAAGGAGTGCTTCAAACTCCTTATCCTCCCATGCACTTTTAACTTTGTTAATGTTGTTTTTGAACCAGGTATAATCAAATGCACAGCCCGAACCCATCAAACTGGCAGATAATCCAACAGTAATGTGCCCACGGCGGAAGATGGAATTATTGATTTCTTCAAAAATCGCTCCTAATCGGGATGCTGTTGTGTCCCTGTTTCTTGACAATCGATGCGCTTGTATAGCCTTGGTTCCTGCTGCTTCAAAAGCCTCATTGACCTGTTCCAAGAATTCATGTTCAACGATATTACCACCATCCAAAATGACGACCACATCATAGATCTTGAATTGTGGAAGGTTGTTAAAACCAAGTTGAAGCGCTTTAGCCTTGGTACTTTTCTCAAAATTGGGGGTTAACAATGTGATGGGTTCCTGAACCAACCGAAAATTAGTCATCTCATCGTTGTGGTCAGAAATGACCGTCACGTCAAAGAGACGTTGAGGGTATGACTGCCCTAAAATCGATTTGACAGTCTGGACAACTCTTGGATTATTATACGATGGAATCAAAATAATAAAACGATTCTGATTCCTTGTCTTCGGTACAGTCCCTTTCCTATTGAACAAGGATGCTATTGTGAATATCAACAAGTATATAGCAGTTAATGCCACAATGCAGAAAAGCACCCAGTCAATGATGAATAATATAGTCCAAAATTCCATATTCTTTTCAATTTATAAAGTCCATAACTCCTCTATAAGTTGCTCTGATCAAGTCGATTCGTCCTTTACATACATATTTGAGGATATCTCTGATAGCAACAATACTCAATAAGTATATATATGTCAGGAATTTTAAATGCTTATTAATATTCCGTTTGGCAAAGATAAGACGATTGCGAGTGATATAGTATGTCTTTAGGGGAGACTGTCGTCCTGTTGTCTGACTCTCCTTATGGTAAATCGTACAAGCAGGCTCGTACCAAATCTCATAACCAGCACGGTGTATCATTTCTGACCAGTCGAGTTCTTCGTAATAAAGGAAATAGCATTCCGGCATCATCCCGACCTTGTCAATGACTTTCTGTTTCACCATCATAGCGGCGCCATGGGCGTAGGAAGTAGGGTGGGGTGTGTCATATTGACCTTGGTCATCTTCGCCACATCCGATGGACTGGTTACGCAGGGTAATTTTAGAGAGTGGGGTATATCCAGCATATTGAATAGGGTGGTTCCCCCATGTGAAACGTATCTTGGGACTTACCATACCTATTTCATCAGATGACTCGAGGCGGGCGATGAGGGGTTTGAGGTCTGAGGTCTGAGGTTTGAGAATGGTGTCGTTATTCAAGAAGAGAAGGTACTTACCATGGGCTGCTTGAATACCAAGGTTATTGCCTCCAGCAAAACCGAGGTTTCGGCTACTTCGAATGACATTTATTTGCGGATAGCGCTTTTCTAATTCTGTGGCTTCGTCTTTGGAAGAACCATTATCCACTATAATTACCTCTAATGATGCATTTTCAAGAGGTAATGAGTCAATCAATTCACAGGTGTCTTTCAACCCGTTGTAATTGATGCTGATGATGGATAAAAGCTTTTCAACTTTCAACTTTCAACTTTCAACTTTGTTAAACTCTTGAAGCCTTCTTCTTCTCTAGTTTAAGACGCTTCTTCTCTTCTTGTATAGCAATTTCCTTTGTTTCATATTCTACCCATTCTTCTTCCATGAAAGGTAAGAGATATACTATAGTCAGAGCACCATAAAAGATGAGACAATTTGGAAATTGGAACAAAACTTCGTTTGCGTATGCTCCTACATGAACTCCAACAAAACCACAACAACATCCAGCCCCAATGCCTCGTAATGATTTATTTTTGATTTTGAATAAGACAATCCAACAAGCACCTATTAACATAAGTAATGTTGTGATGATGAATGTGATGAGTCCAATCTTCCCAGTATGAATCCATAAATATACATAATGTGAGTCGGGAGGAATTGTTGACATACGGGCATATTTGTTATTTTTAGGAACTTGGTCACCATACAGTCCAAGACCAATTCCCCAAGGAGCCTCCTTTAAGTATTTCCTCATGGTCTCCTTGTTAATCTCACGTACACCCGCAGAAGCATCCTCCTTGTTAAATACTGTCCTCATTCTTCGTACTTGCTGATTACTTTGACCAATGTTTGTAAAGGCAAGAATGAAGAATGCAATGGCAAATACAATGGATACAGGAAGGGCAATTTTGACGGATTTTGAGAGAAATATGTAGGTCATCATACCTGCACCTAAACTAGCCATTGCCGTTCGTGTACCAGTCTGGAACATTGCCCAAACACAAAGAACTCCAGCAATGAGAAACAGATATCGGTATTTTTTAATTTTATTTGTAATACCAATGATTAAAAAAGTAACAGCAGCAGAGGCTATTCCAATGCCGAAATTAGCAGCGTCACTATAGACACAGAAGTAACGAATAAGAGTTCCACCTTGCAAAACATGGGTTACACTACCTTGCAACCAGGCATTCTCGTAGGGACTAAATCCAATATGTATCTGTTTCCATGTGTAAAAAGCGGCAAAAATAGAAACTCCACACCATAATAATAAATATTGAACTAATCTTTTGGTATTATTAATATAAATGGTAAACACTAAAAATGCCAACAATAGCTGAAATGCTACAATGCGAAATCCCTGATACCATGCTCCAATATTTATTCCTAATCCGCAGGTGTCATTTAGAAGTTGTAATGTACAAAATCCGCACCATGCCATCAATGCATACAACATGAGATTTCCTGCTCTGTCGAATTGGGGCATCCGTCGAGCATCCATAATAGCGACAATCAAAAGGAGAAGTTCCAGTCCATCACTCGCCAAGGAGACAGGAATGTTATTTGGCATTAAATGGTTCCTTATAAGGCCAAATACAAAATAATCATATAGAAATAATAGCCAGAAAACGGCCATTGGGTATTTGAAAGCAACATAGATAGCAGGGATTATAAGCGGCAATGCACAAATGATGGCAAAGGCAGAAAATCCTGCATTGATAAATTGATAAATGGCTATACCAAATAGGAGAAAGAGCAACAATGCTCTTCCTCCGTTTTCTTTAGTGTATGTTGAGAAACTATTAGTCATTTATTTTGCATGATTGTTCTCAGTCGCTGTCAAACCTAATTGTGAGATACGGTATACGAAGTTATTAAACTTGGTGTAAGGCGGCAATTGTCCGACAAATTCTTCAACCGCATAACGGCTTGCTTCTGTCAGATACATGAACAAGGTGTCTTTATGCTCCTCGTCCAACATTGCCTCCACTTCCTTCAGTGCCTTCTGATCGACGTCCTTCCAAGTACGGTTGGCACGGGTGACCATCAGGTTAACAGTTGCCATGTTCAACAAGGCAGGTGAAATAGAGTTCTCGTCCAAATTCGGATACTCAATGATGGCAATCTCCTCAGGAAGAATATCAGGGCAGAGGTCCTTGATACCATTTGCCAGAATAAACTTGCTGTCTTCTGCCAAGAAGTCTTCATTGTAAGTTAAGCGACGAACTTGTAGACCAATAGAAATCCAATAGTTCTCCAACTCTTGAGCAAGGAAACTCTTGCCATTGCCAGAGTCTGTGGACAATAGGTTCAGCACATTCTGTTGTCCCTCTTTAAACTTGGGTAATAGTGCTTTACTGAGCTGTCGGAGCGACATGTCTGCAATGGTCTTGTTGAAACGACGATAGCGCAAATTGCTCTCCTTCGGATAACAACCCATGACAGGAACCTTGGTAATACGCTCAGAGCGCATACGATCACGCAAGGTACGGTCAAGCAGTTCGATAATGAAGAAGTAGAGTGCTGTCAGCATGAATGTCAACAAGAATGCACCTAACAAAATCATTAAACGGTTGGTCGGCTGTGCGTTCAATGGGAACATCGGTGGATTCAGTACACGCAAGGTGGCTGTTGACATTTGTAGATTCTTCTGACGCAGACGTGCTGCATTCAATGCTCTTAACATCTCCATGTAGTTGTTCTCTACAAAAGTAATATGGCGATCCTTACGATCCAATGTGGCTCCAATAGGAGAGTAGAAGAGGTATTGACGATCCAATTCTTGTCTCATAATATCCGTTGCAGACATCTCTGCACGTGCTTTTTCCATTAAAAGCATCTGCTCTAACCATCTGTCAATCATATCTTTTGCCTTGACACCAGTCTCTGTGCTATAGGTGCCAGCCTCAATCTCATGAGTAAGATCTTTAACCTGATTGGTTGTTGCCTGTAACTCACGTTGAGCTTTCTGCATTTCCTCTTGTGCTTCGTTATTTAAGTCGCCACCTTCTCCACTCATCAGACGGAGATTGGATAGACGTGACTGAAGACGAGAAATATCTTTGATATGATCGGTAAATTGTTTGTTGGCACGAATCACGCGGGCACGGTCACCTAACTGACGCTCCAGATAGTCCATCAAAGCCTTGGAGGTGGTATAGTCCATCAACTGTTGGTTGCGGAAATTCTGTTGCTGTGCCTCTAACCCTGTTAATGCTTTTGTTTGTTCGTTATAGTTAATGATACGCTTGGATACATTATATCGAATCAGGTCATCTTCTGCTCCTGTGAGGATACGATACAGGCGTGCCACCTCACGTTCAAAGAACTTGATGACATTGCTGGTTTCACCAAAGCGAAGTTGCTGGTAATGACGAGCAAATACCTCATTTAAGATATCCAATGTATTATAGGCAATACCTGCATCATTGGCGGAATAGCCAATGTCAATAATATCACTTTTTTGTAATTGCATGACCTTCAGTCTTGCCGTGATGTTGTTGATACCAAAATAGGGGTGATAATTGAGAATACCAAAAATGTAATTGTCTTGTGAGGGCTTCTCATACGCCTTCAAGTTGGCATAAGTGGCAGATTCACTATTGTGATTAATCAAAGCCTTAACGTCTGCTGGTACTTGTGCATTCAACTGACGGAAATGCTCGGCAGAGATATAATTGTTATCCTTGTTAGGATTACCATACATCATACAGCGAGCAAACAGACGAAGAGATACCTCGTGGATAGTGTTCTCGGTCGTGATAATCAACATCAAGTTGGTGATATTGATTTGTGAGTTACCACCTGCAGCACCGGTTCCACCCTCAATATTATAACCAGTAATCATACCAGTATAAATGGTCGTATTGGTGTCATAGACACGTTCCATGTGGCGTGTCATAAACCATGCTACGATGAGCGCAATTAATGGCAGAATAACAAGATACCAACGAATCTTGTACAAAAACCTAACAATATATCTAAATAAATCCATAGTCTTATATATTTAATGATTCTTATTACTTCTTTCGTATGCTCTTGCTGCCTTGGCGGATTTAGCTGCTTCACGAGCCTCTATGCGGGAAGATTTTTCCTTAGCGACCTTTTCAGCTTTCTCTAATTGTTGATAACGTTTTTCATCAGCCTTTGCCTCTTTCTCAATACGCTTTTCTAATTCCTTGTTTTCTCTACGAATCTGTTTCTCTGACTTATAGAAATTCCCGTCCAATGTCACCTCTGTTGTAGCATTGGTGATAATTGGTGTACGGGAGATAATCTCCAGTGTAAGGATGTTTGTAATGATATCAGTCTGCATATTCTGATATTCCTTCACTGTACTTAACTCATGCATCTTAGTCCAGGCATAATCCTCAATAGACATATTTCCCTGATGGAAGTCTTCTTGGTTCAATGCACCAGCACCTTGATAGGCTGCAGCACCTTCACTGGCAGTCTTTAGAGTAACCAAAGAGTTCGTGATTTTGGCATATAAGGTACTGATTTGAAGTTTTAAGTCCTCAAACTTGATGTCTTTTTCCAGTCGGGCTTTATCTGCTTCCAAACGTTTACGTTTAATAGAAGGTGACCAATCAAGAATATCTTCCAATGGGATATTTAGATTAATGCCGACATTCCAATATGACTGTTCACTTCCGTCTTTGGATTCAAAGATAGGCGTAAAGTTCATTGTACCAGTCTGATTATTAGTCAACTGACTATAGACATCTGTCTTACCATAAGTATAACTAGCGTGCGCACGTACGTAAGAGAAAATGTGACGCTTCTGTTTGGCAACTTCTGCCTTAGCAAGTTGTTCACTTTTCTCTAATGACAGGATACTAGGATTCTGTTTGGCATTCTCAAAGAGAACAGACAATGGGGGCAGGTGAAACGTCGAGAAGTTTAGTGTACTTTCTTCACTCGAATCAAAGAATCCTGCACTGATTCCACTATCATCTAACTGTTGGGCATAAGACAGAGAACTTATGCACAACGCAGAAATAAATAGTGGTAAGCGTTTGAATATGTTCATTTTTTTTAATATATTAATTACTACTTTATACGTTTTCTTTTTGTACGAATGCAAATAATGTGCGGAAGATGATTTTCATGTCAAGCATGAAATTATAAGTCTGTCCGTACGTGATATCCAATTGTTTGCGCTCTTCGGCAGACATGTTGCCGCCTTTTCCGCGCTCTTCTACTTGCCAGAGTCCCGTAAGTCCTGCAGGTGCCATGAAACGGTCAATGCTGGAGTCTGCGGTTAGTCTTTCTGCTTCATAGAGTGGAAGAGGACGATTACCAACGATGGACATATCTCCTTTCAAGATGTTAAAGAGTTGTGGCAGTTCATCAATGCTATATTTCCTGATGAAACGCCCAACCTTAGTCACACGAGGATCATTCTCTATCTTTACAAATGCATTGTTAATATCCTCTTCCTTCTTCTTGTTGAAGTCACTTTCAGCCACGACGAAATCATCACCAATCAGCATGGTCTCTTCATCGCTAATCACCATGTCGGATTCCATGCCTAAATCAATCATGTCTTGTTCTGCCTCTTCACCGAGAGGAGCCGTGATGGTTCTGTGCTCATCTTCCTCTTCATTTTCAGCATATTGGTTGCGCCCTTTGATCACCTCCTTGAGTCTTTCTTCTGCATCTACATACATGCTGCGGAATTTCAAGAAGTCAAAAATGGTGTAATTGGTTCCAACACGTTTCGATTTAAACATGATGGGACCTTTACTCTCTAATCTAATAGCAATCGCTGTCAAAATGAAGATAGGTGACAATATAATGATGGCAAGACCAGAGAAGAAAATGTCGAACAAACGTTTCCAGACAGGAATCTTAAATTTAAGAATCTTGTATTTGGGCGCCTCGTCATCAAACAAAATATTCTCACGGTCAGAGATAAACTGAATCTTTTTGTTTAATACCGTTACAGAGGCATCACGAATGATGGTGTCATTAATACCGCATTTCATATATATCTGTCTTTCTTCAGACGACATCTCGTCGGTGAGTAAGATGATATAAACATTGCGGCATTTCTTTCGAAGATAGGTGATGGCTGTAATATCCTCACTGCGAACATTTCGTTCAAAAAAGACAATGAAATGTTCATTAGATACGTGAGGAGTACATATCTGAGCAGCATCCTTATAAGCACCAGTCATACGGACTAATTGCCCTGGGATGTATTTTAGTCGTTCCTGTGTTTTAGGATTGTTGCCTAAATAAACAACACCTATCATATATTATATAATATAATTAATTCGGAAGTATTTTCTTGACTCGAATCTTTAACTCCATTGGATTGAAGGGCTTGACGATATAGTCAACGGCACCAATCTCCAACAAGCGGATACGCTCACTGGTGGAATCCTCACTGGAAAGCATGATGACAGGGATATGGCGGAATAATTCATTCTGCTTAATCCACTCCAAGAAATCGTCTCCACGCATACCTGGCATACGGATATCAGATATGATAAGGTCGGGTGTATTACCTGCTTGAAGCCATTTTACACCTTGCAATCCATCAGGGAGCCATTGTACGTCATAATCGCTCATCAGATAGATGGAGAGAACCTTTGCGATAGTCTCTTTGTCATCCAATATTAATATTTTTTTCTTCATATATGAATATAATTTTTGCCTCCAATTATGTTATTCTAATGTGCAAAGGTAAAAAAATATTTTTAATTGTAGTCAAATAATGATAAAAAAATGCTGAAAAAGCGTAAAAAAGTTGGATTTTCGGAAAAATTTAAGGAAATTTGTAGTGCTAAACATAAAAATAGAATAGAATATTCAATATTTAATTTATGGCAAATAGATATCTATTAGGTTTCGATGTCGGCAGTTCTTCTGTAAAGGCATCGCTCGTGAATGCAGATTCAGGAAAATGTGTTGCAACTGCTTTTTATCCGGAAAAAGAAGCACCTATTATGGCGGTTAAAGCCGGTTGGGCAGAACAAGATCCCCAGATGTGGTGGGATAATGCTAAACTGAGTCTGAAAAAGATTATGACCGAAGCAGGTGCTGCGGGTGAGGATATCAAGGCGATTGGTATCTCATATCAGATGCATGGTTTGGTTTGTGTGGATAAAGACATGAAGGCTTTACGCCCGTCCATCATCTGGTGTGACTCCCGTGCTGTTCCTTATGGTGAGAAAGCATTCAAGGACTTAGGTTCAGATCAGTGCCTGAGCCATTTGTTGAATTCTCCAGGTAACTTCACGGCTGCCAAACTCGCATGGGTGAAGGAGAATGAGCCTGCAGTATATGAGAAGATTTATAAGATTATGCTGCCAGGTGACTATATTGCTATGCGTCTTTCTGGTACTGCCAATACGACGGTCAGTGGACTGAGTGAAGGAATGTTCTGGGATTTCAAGAACAATCAAGTGGCTGATTTCCTGATGAAATACTATGGTTTCGACCAGTCTTTGATCAGCGATATTGTACCGACTTTCAGTGTACAGAGTGAAGTCAGTGCAGAGGCTGCTGCTGAATTGGGGCTGAAAGCAGGTACACCTATTACATATAGAGGAGGTGACCAGCCGAATAATGCATTGTCTCTGAATGTGCTCAATCCTGGTGAGATTGCTGCTACAGCAGGTACTTCAGGTGTGGTATATGGTGTTCTTGGTGAGGTGAATTACGACAAACAGAGCCGTGTGAATACCTTTGCACATGTGAACCACAGCACCGACCAGACGCGTCTGGGAGTACTGCTCTGTATCAATGGTACTGGTATTCTCAATGCATGGACACATCGCAATATTACTCCAGAAATCGGCTATGCTGAGATGAATGACTTGGCTGCTTCAGTGCCCATTGGTAGTGAAGGCGTAACGATTATTCCGTTTGGCAATGGTGCTGAGCGCGTATTAGAGAATAAAGAGATTGGTTGTTCTATTAACGGATTGAATTTCAATAAGCATAACAAGGCTCATCTTGTACGTGCAGCCCAAGAGGGTATTGTCTTCTCGTTCTGCTATGGTATGGAGATCATGCAGCAGATGGGTATGAGCATTAAGAAGATTCATGCAGGTAAGGCGAATATGTTCCTTAGCCCATTGTTCCGCGATACTTTGGCAGGCGTCAGTGGTGCAACGATAGAACTTTACGATACTGACGGTTCTGTTGGTGCTGCCAAGGGCGCAGGAATCGGTGCTGGTATCTATAAAGACAATAACGAGGCATTTGCAACGTTAGATAAGTTACAGGTTATTGAGCCAGATGAGGCTCGTCGTGGCGAATACCTGTCTGCTTATGCTAAGTGGAAAGAGACTTTGAACAAGAACTTATAATTATTTACAAACAAACATAAAACTATGGCAAAAGAGTATTTTCCGTTTACCGGTAAAATTCCTTTCGAAGGAAAAGACAGTAAGAATGTAATGGCTTTCCACTATTACGAGCCTGAGAAGGTCGTAATGGGAAAGAAGATGAAGGATTGGCTGAAGTTCGCTATGGCTTGGTGGCATACACTGGGTGGAGCAAGTGCTGACCAGTTCGGTGGTCAGACTCGCTTTTATGAGTGGGACAAAGCTGCTGATCCCGTTCAGCGTGCCAAGGATAAGATGGACGCAGGTTTCGAGATTATGGACAAGCTGGGCATCGAATATTTCTGCTTCCACGATATCGACCTCGTTCAGGAGGCTGATACCATTGCCGAATATGAGGAGCGCATGAAGGCTATCACCGACTACGCTCAGGAGAAGATGAAGCAGTATCCCAATATCAAACTGTTGTGGGGTACCGCTAACGTATTTAGCAACAAGCGCTATATGAATGGTGCTTCTACTAATCCTGACTTTGACGTAGTGGCCCGTGCTATTGTTCAGATTAAGAACTCTATCGATGCAACCATCAAGTTGGGTGGTACCAACTATGTGTTCTGGGGTGGACGTGAGGGCTATATGAGTCTGCTGAATACCGACCAGAAGCGTGAGAAAGAGCACATGGCTACCATGCTTGGTATGGCTCGTGACTATGCTCGCAGCAAGGGCTTCAAGGGTACTTTCCTGATTGAGCCGAAGCCTATGGAGCCTTCTAAGCATCAGTATGATGTCGACACAGAGACCGTTATTGGTTTCCTGAAGGCACATGGTCTGGACAAGGACTTCAAAGTTAACATCGAGGTGAACCACGCTACTCTCGCCGGTCATACCTTCGAGCATGAGTTGGCTTGTGCTGTTGACGCTGGCATGTTGGGTTCTATCGACGCTAACCGTGGTGACGCACAGAACGGTTGGGATACCGACCAGTTCCCCATTGATAATTTCGAACTGACTCAGGCTATGATGGAGATTATCCGTAATGGTGGTCTGGGCAATGGCGGTACTAACTTCGATGCTAAGATCCGTCGTAACTCTACCGACCTCGAGGATCTGTTCATTGCACACATCAGTGGTATGGATGCTATGGCTCGTGCTTTGATGAATGCTGCTGATATTCTGGAGAACTCTGAACTGCCCGCTATGAAGAAGGCTCGCTATGCAAGTTTCGACAGCGGTATTGGTAAGGACTTCGAGGATGGCAAACTGACCTTCGAGCAGGCTTACGAGTATGGTAAGAAGGTGGAAGAGCCGAAGCAGACCTCTGGAAAACAGGAGAAGTACGAGACTATCGTTGCTCTCTATGCAAAATAATCAGTCTGATTTCAATAAAAAGGCCCGCTTATTGGCGGGCTTTTTTATTGATGTATACTAGTGCGATACCACTCAAATAATTTCTTGACACCATCCTCTATCTCCACTTGATGTGTCCAACCCAAAGAGTGTAGTTTAGAGACATCAATCAACTTGCGCATAGTACCATCAGGTTTGGAAGCATCGAATTCAACGACACCTTCAAAACCAACGGCTTTCACAACAAGTTCCGACAGTTCACGGATAGTGAGTTCCTTGCCCGTACCTACATTGATATGACAGTTGCGAATCTCTCCCAATGAAGGAATGGCTCCACCGCGGCCCGCACTATGGTTACGGTCTACGGCACCATCCGTCGAGGCTCCGAAATGAACACTCGAATATTTCTCGATACCGATAATATCACTGAAGTTGACATTAAGCAATACGTGTACACTGGCATCAGCCATATCCTCACTCCACAAGAACTCGCGAAGTGGAGTACCCGTACCCCAAAGCACCACCTTATTATTATATATACCGTATTTTGCCAAAACGTCGAGGACTTTTTGGCGAGGTGAGGGGTGAGAGGTGAGAGGTGAGAGAATACCTTCGCCAGTGACGCCTTCTACGGGGCGTTTATTGAGGTCAGTGGCAATCTTGTCCCATTCTCCGTCATGGATCAGTTTCGCCAGATATATCTTGCGCATCATGGCGGGCATCACATGGCTATTTTCCAAGTGGAAGTTGTCATTAGGGCCATAAAGATTGGTGGGCATCACAGCAATATAGTTGGTGCCATATTGCAGGTTATAACTCTCACACATTTTCAGACCGGCAATCTTGGCAATGGCATATTCCTCGTTGGTATATTCTAAAGGAGATGTCAGCAAGCAATCTTCCTTCATGGGCTGAGGTGCATTCTTAGGATAGATGCATGTAGAACCTAAGAACAGCAGTTTCTTGACGCCATGGGCGTAGGCTTCGCTGATGACATTACACTGGATTTTCATGTTCATCATGATGAAGTCAGCACGGTACAGGCTATTTGCCATGATGCCACCAACAAAGGCAGCAGCAAGGACAACAGCATCAGGACGCTCCTCATCAAAGAACTCCCTTACAGCAACTTGGTCTGTCAAGTCGAGTTCCTTGTGGGTTCTGCCTACAAGGTTTGTGTATCCTCGTTGCAGGAGATTATTCCAAATAGCGGAACCTACCAATCCGTGGTGTCCCGCTACATAGATCTTACTATTCTTATCTAACATGTCCATGAAGACATTAGTCTTGTCCTGAAAATTGTTTGATACGCTGTTCTTCTGAGAGTTTACAGATCAAAAGGGTGTCATTATTCTCTGCGACGATATATCCTTCCAGTCCTTGAATGACCACCTTTTTCTCTTGTGTTGTATGTATCATGCAGTTGTGGGTTTCCACTACAGTAATGTCAGGTCCGATGCAGGCATTCCCATAGAGATCTTTCTTCGTGTTCTGTTGTAGAGAACCCCATGTGCCGAGGTCACTCCATCCAAAGTCGGCGGGATAGACGAATATCTCTTCTGCTTTCTCCATGATGGCATAGTCCACGGAGATATTCTCACATTCTGGGAACAGACGGTCAATCTCGGTTTGCTCATTCTCTGTACCATAGATAGGTAACAATGACTCAAAGATTTTTGCCATGGTAGGCTGATAGATACGGAAGGCATTAACGATGGTGTTAACGTTCCAAATGAAGATACCGGCATTCCAGAAATAGTTGTTCTTGCTGATATACTGCTTGGCAGTTTCTAAGTCAGGCTTCTCACGGAAAGAGTCTACGCGGAAGATCTCTTTGTTGCGTAGAGAATTGCTGGAAAGGGCTGCCTGGATATAACCATAGCCCGTCTCAGGACGGGAAGGCTTCATACCTAAGGTAACGATAGCATCGCTGTCACTGGTGAAATCCATGCTTTCTGAAATGACGCGGCGGAACTCGTTGACGTTCATGACAATATGGTCACTGGGCGTGACGACAATGTTGGCTTTCGGATCGGATGACTTGATTCGCCAACTGACGTATGCGATGCAGGGTGCTGTATTACGGCGACAGGGCTCACATAAAATATGATTTTGGGGCATATCGGGCAGTTGACTGCTGACGATATCGGCATATTTCTGATTGGTGACAACCCATACATTCTCTTTTGGGATAATGGATTCAAAGCGGTCAACGGTCAGTTGCAGTAATGTTCTGCCGACTCCCAGCACGTCAATGAACTGCTTGGGATGCTCAGCAGTACTCATTGGCCAAAAACGGCTACCCACACCGCCAGCCATAATCACCAAATGATTATTGATTCTTGCCATAATGTCTTATATTTTTAAAATATGTGGCAAAAATACGAAAAATATCCGATACGAACGAATATTATTTGTTTTTTCTTTTAAGGAAGTGACGTACGACAAAGTATCCGATAGCAATCAATACCAGTCCAATGATAATGATTTTAATATATTCGGCATACTCGGTTATCTTGTCGTTCAGTTGGTCCTCGGGAACAATGGCATGCAGATACCATCCCAAAGCAGCAAGAATAGCGTGCCATACTCCAGCACCGATGGTGGTGTAGAGCAGGAACTTCCAGTAGTTCATCTTTGCCAGTCCTGCAGGAATGGAGATGAGATGACGGATACCGGGTATCAGTCTTCCTGTCAGTGTTGCCACAATGCCATGGTCGTCGAAGTATTTCTCACTCTTCTCTACCTTTTCCTGATTCAACAGACACATCTTTCCCCATTTACTATTTGCGAAGCGATAGATGACTGGTCTGCCGACATAGTAGGCAACAACATAATTGATGGAAGCACCCAGATCGGCTCCTATCGTGGCAAAAAGGATGACCAAAAACACATCCAGGTTCCCACCTGCGGCATGATAGGCGGCAGGTGTTACGACAAATTCCGAGGGAACGGGTACTACCGTACTTTCGAGTAGCATCAGAAACAGGATGGTACCATAATTGAGATTGGAGAGAAGGGATGAGATCAGATTCATTTCTTCAGTTTGTTTTGCATGTAATGATAATAGTCTTTTGTTTCCATGTCTTTAGGAAACAGATGCTTGAGCACGATATGTGCCTCATAGGGATTTTGCTCAACGGCAATGCGCAGGTATGTCAGGAATTCCTCCGTATAGCCAAGGTCCCAACAACAGAGTGCCATGTATGCATGACCTTCGTTGAAGTTATCGTCGACCATTGTAAAGAACTTCTTGAACATCGAATAGCATGCCGTGAGGTATTTGTTGTCATAGAGCGATACGATGATGCGCAATAGAACGAAGGGCGCATTGTCTGAACGGATAATGGCTTCTTTGAATGCTTTCTCCGCCTCATGGATATCGTCGTTCTCCAGATAGATATGTCCTTTCAAGACGAGCAAGTCTACAGGATCAGATTCCAAAGCCTTTGTCTTGTCAAGATAGGCTATCGCCTTGTCGAGTTGATGGAGTGCGCTATAGCAGAAAGCAAGTTCCTGATAGACTTGCAGGAGTATATGGGATTCGGGTTCACATACCTTCTCATAGCGTTCGTAATATTGAATGGCTTCCTCGAAGTTGCCCAATCGGTAAAGCCCGTTCGCCTTGCTGAGCAGTCCTTCTGGGTCTTCAGGGTCGATGGCGATGGCATATTCACTGCTGGTCACCGAACCGCTGAAGTCTTCATTCATAAACTGCGCGCTTGCCAAAGCATTCCAATAACGTTTGGAATAAGGATTACGGTCTAGCAGTTCATTAAAGATACGTTCGCTGTCTTTGTATTTCCCTAACCCGAAGAGCGCGCGGGCCATCAGTTCCATAAAATCGTTACTGTTGTCTCCCTTGGTGCGCATAATCCATTCATACGCCTTGTCACTCACTCCATAGTCCATATAGATATTAGAGACATCCATCACGAAATCCTGATATTCATCGGGAGGTATGGTGGCAAAATACTGGCGCAGGTATTCGTCGGCTTCATCAATCCGGTCTTGTGCGATGAGCAGTTCAGCCTGCATATACTGGTAGTCAGGGTCGTCCTTGTTTTCAATCTGCTCTACATACTGTCGTGCTGTATCAATGTCACCTTCCGTTAAAGCTTCACGGGCTTTAAACACATTGGGCTGGGTGGCGTTAGGGTAGAGCGACAAGGCATAGTCTATGGCTTCATCGGCTTGTTGAGGATCATTCATGAAGTGGTAATAATCAGCAATATCTGCCAAGTCATCGGCATCCATGAAGATCGGATGCCCTGACTTGACAGATTCTTCGTAGTTGTCCAGCATTTCCTGGAACTCCTTACTGTCGAAATAATCGTCGCCAGTTTGCTTCATTTATTTATTGATCTTCGCCCACGTGTCTTTCAGACCGACTGTCTTATTGAAGACGAGTTGTCCGTCCTTAGAGTCTTCGTCAAGGGTGAAGTAGCCGATACGCTGGAACTGCAGGAAGTCACCTGGCTTTTTCTCTTTCAGGTATTGCTCCACGTAACAGTTCTTCAGAACAGTCAGAGATTCCGGATTCAGTAGTTCACGGAAGTCACGCTCATCGGCACCAGGATTCTCTACAGAGAACAGACGGTCGTAGAGACGTACCTCTGCGGGCAGACAATGCTGGGTGCTCAACCAGTGCAGCGTTCCCTTTACCTTACGGTCGGCACCCGCCATACCGCTCTTGCTCTCAGGATCGTACTCTGCATAGATTTCCTCAATCTCACCGGCATCGTTCTTCTTACAACCAGTACACATGATGATATAGGCATTCTTCAGTCGTACTTCCTTACCGGGAGTCATACGGAAGAACTTCTTCGGAGCATCCTCCATGAAGTCATCACGCTCTATCCATAGTTCGCGACTGAAAGTAATCTGATGCGTTCCGTCTGCCTCGTTCTCTGGGTTATTGACGGCAGTGAGTTCTTCTGTCTTACCCTCTGGATAATTGGTGATAATCAGTTTGACGGGATTCAGAACGGCAGACACACGGCATGCCTTCTTATTTAGGTCTTCACGGACAGCAGCCTCTAACAAAGCATAGTCGTTCAGGGCGTCGAACTTGGTGTAGCCGATAGAGTCGATGAAGTTGCGGATGCTCTGTGCAGAATAACCGCGACGGCGCATACCACAGACAGTCGGCATACGGGGATCGTCCCATCCACTGACCAGTCCTTCGTCAACCAAAGCCTTCAACTTACGCTTTGACATCACCGTATATGTCAGGTTCAAGCGGTTGAACTCTATCTGACGGGGACGGTAATCCTTTTGACCATCCTTCTCCTGTAAGAAATCCACGAACTTGTCGTACAAAGGACGGTGAGGTACAAATTCCAGTGTACAGATAGAGTGGGTGACACCCTCGAAGTAGTCGCTCTGTCCGTGAGCAAAGTCATACATCGGATAGGCATGCCACTTGGTACCTGTACGGTGATGGGGGATATGAATGATACGATAGATGATCGGATCACGGAAATGCATATTGGGGTTTGCCATGTCGAGTTTGGCACGTAATACCATCGAACCCTCTACGGCTTCGGGGGTGTTCATCTGCTCAAACAGACGCAAGTTCTCTTCGATGGGACGGTCACGGAACGGACTGGGGCTGCCGGGTTGTGTCGGTGTACCTTTCTGTTCTGCTATCTGTTCTGAGGTTTGCTCGTCAACATAAGCGAGTCCCTTCTTAATCAGCCAAATGGCGAAGTCCCAAAGTTTCTCGAAATAGTCGGAGGCATAGTAGACGTTTCCCCATTGGAATCCGAGCCATTTGATATCGTTCATGATATTCTCCACGTATTCGGTATTCTCCTTCGTGGGGTTGGTGTCGTCGAAACGGAGGTTACAGATACCGCCAAACTTCTCTGCCACACCGAAGTCCATGCAGATGGCCTTGGCGTGTCCGATGTGTATATATCCGTTGGGTTCTGGTGGGAAACGGGTCTGTATTCTTCCGTCGTTTTTACCTGCGGCGAGGTCACCTTCCACCATTTGCTCTACGAAACTGAGGCTTTTCTTTTCTTCACCCTCAGTCAGATTCTTCTCTATTGTCATGATAGTCTTAAACGTTTAATTTGGGTTGCAAAGTTACATAGAAATCTTCAAATCCTGCTATTTCCGCTTGTTTTTTTAGTAGGTGGACTGAAAATATGTTATTTAACATACAAATTTATTTGCACAATTGTTAAAAATACTGTACCTTTGCAAACGTTATCCTGAATACAATCTTTTTACCTTAAAAAGGACTAATACCGATTAAGATGCTCCCTGCTGAGAAGCAAGGAGTATTTTTTTATTTGATACCCCTCTCGTTGAGGGCTTTCGTGTACTTGGCTGCATTCTGTAGATGTTCCGTATAGGTCTTGGCAAAGTTATGGGTGCCGGAGAAGTCTTCTTTGGCACACATATAGAGATAGTCGTGCTGTACATGATTCAGGACGGCATCGATACCTTTGATGGAAGCAACCTTAATAGGACCGGGGGGCAGTCCTTCGTGGATGTAAGTGTTATAGGGACTCTCAGTCTTAAGTTGTTTGTGATAGATTCTCTTGAGTCCGAAGTCTTTTAAAGCAAACTTGATAGTTGGGTCTGCCTGTAAGGGCATGCCTTGCTTCAGTCGGTTGATATACATGCCCGCTACCATGGGTTTCTCTGCGGTATTAGCAGTCTCCTCGTCGATGATGGAAGCAAGGGTTGCCACCTCATTCGGTGTTAGTGGTATGGCGGCGGCTTTAGCCGTTCGACTACCGTTCCAGAAGTTGTCGTGCTCTTTTTGCATGCGTTCCAGGAGTCCTTCGATACTAACGTTCCAATAGATATCGTAGGTATTGGGTATGAACATCGCACTGATGGTGCAGGTGTCGTAGCCGTATTTCTCACAGGTTTCCTGCGAACAGAGTGCCGAGGCAATGGTGGCAGAGTCGAGCATCAGTTTCTTGCCGAGGATGGCAGCGAGTCTTTCTGTTGTACGTGCCTCGGGGATGGTGAGGTTCATGCTGGTCTGTTGTCCGTTCTTCAGTTTTCGATAGACGGTAATGACGCCTTCACCTGGTTTGATGGCATAGCGTCCCGTTCTGATGTTCTTGCCGTAATCACCATGGCGTAGAAGTGTCTGCAGGCTTGCCATACCTACTGTTGAGGCGTTCGGTTTGATCTTGGCAATCACACTGTCTTGCGTATCGTCCCCATCTATATATATAAATAAGGTGTCACTCTTTGTCGAGACGGACGATAAAAAGAAGTAGATAATGATACCGATTATCAGAACCAATGCGATAGCGGCAGGGTAGAGATATCGTTTGGATGTTTTGATCTTCATATCTTTATGATTTATTTTGGTGCAAAGATACAAAAAACTCTAAACTCTACACTCTACACTCTAAACTTTTTATTATCTTTGCACAAAACTTGAATATTATGAAACTAAAGTTTAGCATGATATATCGTACGGCATGGGGCGAAAACCTGTATGTCTGTATGTCGTGCCATAGCCAAGACGGCACTGTCAAACAACATCATCTTATGATGCAGACCGATGATGGCGAGATGTGGACGTTGGAGACAGCGGTCTTGGAGTCGCGCCAGCATCCCTTATCGCATATCGTCTATTTCTATCAGGTAGAGAATGCCGACGGTGACATCATCCGTCGTGAATGGGACTTAGTACCTCGCATCTATCATTTCGATTCGTCGAAGGATTATGTCTTTCCCGACCAATGGCGCGATATGCCGTTACCTTATCATCTTTATACGAATGCTTATCAGACGACAGTACATGGACGGTTGAACGAACATGTCGATCCGATTCGTCTTCCTTTGTTCCGCCGCACTATCACGTTCCGCGTCTCTGCCCCGCAGTTGCAGCCTGGTCAAGCGGTAGCCATCTGTGGTAGTCATCCTGCCATCGGTAGTTGGAACACGTCGCGCTATCTGCGAATGGAGTATGCAGGACAACAGGAATGGATGCTGACTGTCAATGCCCTTGGTATGACATTCCCATTGGAATACAAATACGTCGTGGTGGATGACGAGACGCATGCTTTCATCTGTTGGGAAGAGGGTGACAATAGAATCATAGATAACAGCCAACAGCCAATAGCCAATAGCCAAGAACTTGTTAGTGACGGACAAGTGCTGGTGCTCTATGGAGACCCGTTGAGGCTCCGAGAACAACTCTGGCGTGCTGCTGGCGTAGCAGTACCTGTTTTCTCGTTGCGCAGTGAGCATTCCTATGGCGTGGGTGACTTCGGTGACTTGCGTCGACTGGTAGACTGGGCGGTACTGACGGGTATGAAGGTGATTCAAGTGCTTCCCGTCAACGATACTACCGTTAGTCACGGTTGGCAGGATTCCTATCCGTATAACATCATCAGTACCCTCGCTCTTCATCCGCATTACATCGACTTAGAGGCTGCCGGCACGTTGAAGTCGAAGCAGAAGATGACGATATTCCGCCGCCGCCAGCAGGAACTCAACGCATTGCCGTATAGCGACTATGAGGCTGTCGACCGTGTGAAGAGCGAATATCTGCAACTGCTTTTTGAAGAGAAGGGCAAGACAGTCATGGATTCTAAAGAGTTTAAACAGTGGTATGCTGATAATGAGGATTGGCTAAAACCCTATGCTGAATATATGTCCCCTAACTTAGGGGGCTTTATCTACTTCATTCAGTACCTTCTTCATTTCCAACTGAAAGCGGCTGCCGACTATGCGCGCTCGAAGGGTGTGGTATTAAAGGGTGACTTGCCGATTGGCGTCAATCGGGAAAGTGTGGAAACAAAGGAGCATCCCGAACTCTTCCATCTCGACTCACAGACGGGAGCACCGCCTGACGCGTTCACCGCACAAGGACAGAACTGGGGATTCCCCACCTACAATTGGGATAGCCCTGTCCACTCACCTCTCACCTCTAACCCCTCAAAGGCTACGGGTAGGCGCGTTAGCGGGAATCCTCTCATCGACTGGTTTCGAAAGCGTCTTCGCCACATGGAGCAGTATTTTGATGCACTGCGCATCGACCATGTATTGGGCTTCTTCCGCATCTGGGAGATTCCCGAGGATGCCATTTATGGACTCTTGGGACATTTCTCGCCAGCCTTGCCGTTGACGGTGGCAGAGATAGAGTATTTCGGACTATCGTTCCGCAAGGAATTATTCACGCGTCCTTTCATCAACGACCGGCTCATCGACCGTCTCTTCGGTATCCATGCGCAGTATGTGCGTGACCATTTCCTCGTTCGCAAGGCGTACAACCTCTACGACTTGAAGTCCGACTACGACACGCAACGCAAGGTGGCGACCTACTTTGCCGACCGTCGTGACGAGAGCAGCCTGTGGATTCGCGACGGACTGATGCGCTTGCTCTGTGACGTACTCTTTGTAGAAGATCCTCGCCAGGCAGAGATGTTCCATCCGCGTATCGGTGTCATTAATGAACCTATCTTCGAGGCACTGAGTAGTGAGGACAAGGATGCCTTCCTTCGTCTGTATAACAACTATTTCTATCAGCGCCATTCGATGTTCTGGGGACAGCAGGCGTTGAAGCGACTGCCTGCTATTCTGAAGGATAGTCGATTGTTGGTATGTGCCGAAGACCTTGGAATGTTGCCTGATTGTGTGGAACCCGTACTCGACCAGTTGCGTATCCTCACACTTGAGATTCAGCAGATGCCGAAACAACAAGGCTTCGAGTTCGCCCATCTGGAAGCGAATCCGTATCGCTCCGTCTGCACTATCACTACCCATGATATGTCGCCCCTGCGCCTGTGGTGGCAGGAGAATCCTGAACGCCGTCAGCGTTACTATGTCACAATGCTACAGAAGGAAGGACGTGCCCCTGAGCAGTTGCCCGCCCATCTCGCTGAGGAGATTATTGCCCGTCACCTGTATTGTCCGTCAATGCTCTGCATCCTTTCATTGCAAGATTGGTTGGCAATGGATGGTGAGTTACGCTCTAAGCATCCGCAGGACGAGCGCATCAACGTACCGAGTGACCCCTTCAACCGTTGGAAGTGGCGCATGCACCTCACCATCGAGCAACTTCTCGCCGCTGAGCGCTATAACAACAAACTGCGCACGATGATCGTGCGCAGTAAGCGGTAGGCTGTGATACCCTTTTCTTGTCAACGGGGGTTATTTAATCAAGACCTTTTTCCCGTTCTGGATATACACGCCTTTCTTCGGATTGAGAACACGGTGGCCCTGCAGGTCGTAGTACTTCAATCCTTCAACTTTTGAATTCTTCAATTCTTCAATTCCCGAAGGATCGCTGCCGTAATATTCTTCCCAATCTGTTCCGTTGAAATACCATGCCCCCCATCCTTTCGCGCTAGCAGCAGCCACTTGTGTCGTCGTCATTATATTGCCCTCGTTCTCGTTATAAATAACAAACAATCCACCAGACCACCCATCCGTAATATCTGGCAGACTCTCTATAAGGGCATCCATGGCACGACCCTTGATCTGGTTCTTGTAGAAACTCAATTCACCCAATGACGTATTCTTCGAAAAGTCGAGTGATGTCAGTCGGTTGTCTTCACAGTACAAAATACCCAGTTCCGTATTTACATTGAGCGATGTCAACTGATTGCTACCGCAGTACAACCATCTCAGTGCCGTATTCTTCGTTACGTCAAGTGAGGTTAACTGGTTGTTGCGGCAGTCCACCCCTATCAGTGCCGTGTTCTTTGATATGTCGAGCGAGGTCAACGGGATCTCCTTACAGTACAAATATTCCAGTGCAGTATTCTTCGATACGTCAAATGAAGTCAGTGGGTTATTCCCACAGTCCAGATATGTCAATGCCGTATTTTTCGATAAGTCGAATGTGGTCAGCTGGTTATGGTCGCAGGACAAACTTGTCAGCGCTGTGTTCTTCGTCACGTCAAGCGACGTCAATTGGTTATAGAAACAGTCTAGCCCCCTCAGTACTGTGTTCTTCGTTACGTCGAGCGAGGTCAACTGGTTGTCGTGGCAGGACAATATTTCCAAAGCTAAATTCTTCGATACGTCAAGCGACGCCAGCGAGTTGCTGTGGCAGATCAAAAAATACAAACTCGTGTTCTTCGTCACGTCAAGCGAGGTCAGTTTGTTTCCGTAACATTCCAATTCATTCAACTCCGTATTCTTCGTCACGTCAAGCGAGGTCAACTGGTTTTCGTTGCATTTCAGATATTTTAATGCTGTGTTCTTCGATACGTCGAGCGATGTCAGTTGATTGCCATTGCATTCCAACCATGTCAGCTTTGTATTCTTCGATACGTCAAGTGATGTCAGATTATTTTCACTGCATACAAAATCTGTCAACTTTGTATTCTTCGATACGTCAAGCGATGTTAGTTTGTTTGCTCCGCAGGACAATACTTTCAGTGCCGTGTTCTTCGATACATCCAGCGATGTCAGTTGATTGCCAATGCAGTACAAGTTTTCCAATGCAGTAAAAAACTCAATACCTTTCAGATTGAAAATCCACTGAGATGATACATCGATTGATGTTGTCTCCGCAATCTTCGCATCGGTAATCACACCATCGTCATTGCCATAGTACTGACTAATCAAGTTGCGGAAATTCTCATCAGGGAAGTGAGCCTCGTCAATAGGGATGTCAGCCCATGCGACAATCACTGACAGGCATGCCATGATGCCTATCAGAATTATTTTCCTTATATTCGTTTTCATATGCGTATTATTTTAAGTGTTTAATAGTTTCTATATCCTGTTAAGTTGGCAACATTCGATTCTTTGAGGTGCGTCCTTTCCTCGTGATTGATGGGGGCAATGTTGGCGTTATAGTCGATCTGTTGGGTGTATGTCGCCTGCTGCTCCCTGTAGTCCTTGTATTCCATTGTTGGCGAGTTAGTGAGCAACCCGTTGATGGTGATGCTGCCGCTAAACGTCATAGAGCCGTTTCCTGTGTTATGTGATGTGTATCCGTCAGTCTTAGTGGTCTTGTCGTAGTCAAGGTCACCACTTACTTTCCAAGTAAAGGTAATACTGTTGTTTGTGACAGATAAACTATGATCATCCATCTCACAACGCCATCCATCCTGATAGCGCTTTCCATCGACGGGATGTCCCAAGAAAGGAATGATTGCCTTTTCTGCGTCTGAGAGATCGACAGTTACCGTTTCTCCGTCTCCATATGGAAATACCAGGTTGACATGGTCACCGTCCCTCGTCAGTCCGAAGATGATGGGGCCTGTATCATTCTCTTGCCTTGTTGTCTCCTCTCCGTCGAGCCAATGGGTATAGTTTTCAGTACTTTCCATGTCACCCTCGAAAATAAAGTCGGCATCAATGTCGGGGATGACGTACTCACCATCCTGGTAGACGTAAACAGTGAAGTCCTCGCTCTTTCCGTTGCTGTAGGTTACTGAGATAATGATCTTTCCCTCTCGCTCATTTTCGGTCTCGCCTACGCTAATCGTGAAGCCATCAGATGCCTTCTTGACGGTAGTCCATGACGGTTTATCGCTAATATTCCATTCAATACCCTTACTTGCCTCGACTTTCACAAATTCTTCGCCGCCATCGACATCAAACTCCACTTCGGTGGTAGAGAGTTTGAATCTTTCTTTTTCTGTAGTGAATATAACGGTTTTGCTCAGAAAGTACCCCGAGGCTGACGAGAGGCGAGCATATACCTTATATTGGCTATTTGGTTTAAGGTCGCTGATGCGTGTTGTCTGCAAGTCCCATGATTCAATGAATCGTTCGCCATCTGGTCCTTTGAGTAGATATCCCATCTGGACGATGGATGCACCGGGGTATATCTCCTTATAACTGCCACTCAAGGTAACTGCCGTAGAGGTGATATCGGAAACCTTCACTTCCACGTGATAGTTGGGTTGCTTGGTAAGGTCGGGAATCGGCATGGTCAGCAGGCGCTGCCTTTGGTTCCATGTGTTTCTGATGGCTTCCTCCGCTTTCGGATTTGTCGTTCCCATGTAGATAGGGAAGCCTTCCTCTCTCTCATCCTTTTTCTTGTTTCCCCATTTCCATATATCATCCCAGGGTAGATCAGTTTTGTTTACGATGATGCTGAGCAGGTCCTTGATGATTCCCGCATTGTTATTGTCACCGATGAGCGATTTCAGAACAGATTTTTCTCCTATGTCAACCAGTTCCTCTCCTAAGTCACTCATGTCGCCTACGGTTGTTTCGCCATTCGCTACACCATACCAATACTTGGAACTCGAATCGAACATCTTCGACTGCATGCCCACGATGTCCGACGCCTTCGCGTCACCGTTTTTAAATCCTTTTTCTAAAACGCCTGCCATTTTCCCGAAAGGCGATATGTTTTTTGAGTAATACCCGTATACATCACCCAAATAATTGCCAGCGATTTGTTCGGCTGACCTGAAAGATTGTGCCTGTCTTTGAGCCCTTTGGGGTGCATGATGGTAGCCTATGATAGCGTCACTAATGAGACAGATGGAGTCACATACAATTGAGTGATCTTCCTCGTCTTCATGGACTACTCCAGTGGCTATCTGGTCCCCATGGTCTTGAAGGCAAATGATATTATCGCCCGCTTTATCGTTAACGGGGTCATAAGGTGTAATCAGGACTCCGTCATTTGTAGGACACATGAGAAGAGAAAGGTGGCTTGCGAAGTCAAGCATCAGGACGGCATTCTCTCCTTTGTCGTTTACAATGGTAATTGTTGCACCATCTTTCGACATCGTTACCAGATTGGCCTCGTCGCCCCATTCCTTATTGTCGGGGTTTGAAAAGATGTAATTCCCTTCAACCTTGTTGGATTTCTGTGTCATGATCAACTTGGCAAGTTCCTCGACATCATTTCTGTCCACGATACCGTCCTTGTTCATGTCGGCATTTTCCATGTTGAATGTCGACGACTCCTTCCCGTTGATGGCGCCAATCATCTCGACGAGATCCGCTGCATTGATGATGCCGTCGCCATTCACGTCACCTTTCAAGTTGCTCTGTGCGTTAGCCGTAAGCGGCAACAGAGATAGGAAAATGAAGGATAGTATGTTTATAATATGCTTTTTCATGTCATTACTTGTTTAAGATTTTCTTTCCATTCATGATATAAATCCCTTTGCCCGCCTTCGTCACTTTCTGTCCTCTTAGGTCGTATATGGGTCCGTTAGCATCTACAGGGTCAACCTGAATATCGTCGATGCCAGTACCGCCAGAGAGTGAGAGGGTGAAGGTGGCATCAGGATAGCCGTATGTCCACATATTAGTGTCATCAATAAACCCCAAAGCCGCCGAACCTCCCTCTTCATTCGTGAAGTTGGATATCAGTCGTCCAGTATTCTCACCGTTTATAATATCCTTGGTGCCCTCTAATATCAGTGTGAGCAATAACCCGTCCGATTTCTCGATACTCTGATTAGCGTTGTGATACCACAGTACCCTGTAAGTGTCTTTCGAGACACGTTCAATCAGCAGGTTGTAGTCAGGTTCCTTGACTCTGGAAGAGTTGAAAACCGCTTTATCTGCTATATTAACGCCCATTGGCAATTGAATATCAAAAATGAAGGCTTTGTAAGCATGCATCTCATTAGTGAGTGAGATTTCAAGTTTCGCAGTCTGTCCGGGCTGAAGTGATACGTCAGAAGCAGAAAGACCGTCCTCAGCGAAAATATAGGCGCTGGTTGCAATAAATGAAATTGCAAGTAATAGAATATTCCTCTTCATAGTCATACGTTATACATGTTTTGGTTTGTACTTCTGGGTGCAAATATATGTAAAATTTCTTATAGTTGGTGCAAAAAATGCAAAAAAAATATTGACCCGTTTCTTTCTCCTTGGTCAGACTGTCAAAAAATTATACCAAAATTTATGTATAGATTTTTGTTGCTTCTAGAAAAATTGAAGGCTTCAAAACGTTGTTTTTAGGCTAAAAAATGGTTCGTATATTACTTTTAGATAGAAAGGTGCCACCTTTCTACCCGTTTGCTACGTGCAAACTACCCGAAAGAAGGCACCTTTCTATACGATAAATAGGGGCAAAACAGGGCTTTTCACACCCTTTTTACCCCCTTATTCATCCTTAAAAACGCTCTTAAAACAGATAAACCGTTGCTATTCAAACGATTACCATAACCTCTTATATTTCGCGTATTTGCAGACAACTTGACCGTTGATCACTTTTACGCGATTCTACAGAGGTGTTTTGTAAGAATTTATACTAATGTGTGGACGTCAAAATAATGTTGTACTTCTTCCTTGTAACTGTCGGAAATGGGGATGTAGTCTTCGCCGAGCACAATGCGGAAGCGGTCGACAGACTGTGCCTTCGTCATGTGTACGATGTAACTACGATGGGTACGCATGAACTCGGGGTGGGGCAGATAGTCATCGAGTTTCTTCATGTTCATGAGACTCATGATTCTGGTGCCGTCTTCAAGATAGATGCGGATGTAGTCCTTAAGACCTTCAATGTAGAGGATGTCGTCGAGGTCGACGCGCAGGAGTTTATAGTCACTTTTGACAAACATGAAGCGGTCACGTGAATAGGCTTCTTGTTTCTGTGTGGCACATACCCAATCGAGGGCTTTGTTTGCCACCCTCAGGAAATCATCATAACTGATGGGTTTCAGCAGGTAGTCGAGTGCGTTGACTTGGTAACTCTCGATGGCATACTGCTGGAAAGCGGTAGTAAACACAATCCTGGTCTCTGGAGGTAGTATCTTGGCGAACTCGATGCCTGAGAGTTCGGGCATCTGTATGTCAAGGAAGATGAGGTGGGGAGGATTCTCCCTCAGTTCCTTCATCGCCTCGACGGCACTACCATACGTACCTGTCAGTTCAAGAAAAGGTGTTTTCTCTGCATAACTCTTGAGCAGTCCTGCTGCCAAAGGCTCATCGTCGATAATAGTACATTTAATAGTCATAATGTTTTTATCGTTTTATTATTTTAATTTACTATTTGATTCTTTCCAATCGGTGATGTGGATACGTGAGTGATATTCCTTGCCGTCAGACGTAGCACCCTTGATCCACGTATAATGCTCGAAATATGCCAATTCCAATCGACGCTGTACCTGCCGGAGACCGATACCGTGACCGCTGTCGTCTGTTGCTGTCTTCGGGTGGTTGGAATTGCGGATGTCGCAGATGATATTCTTTTCGTCGGCAAATATCGTGATATGGATAAATGACGGCTCGGTAGGGCTGACACCATGTTTGAAGGCGTTCTCTACCAGTGAGATGAAGATCATCGGTGCGATAGTGATATCGGATTTGGTGACGTGTGGGTCAAAAGTTATCTCAACAGTTTGAGGAAGACGTATCTTCATTAACTTGACGTAGTTATTTAAGAACTCTACTTCGTCCTGCAAAGATACGGTGGGTTGCTGGTAGTCGTAGAGAATATGACGCAGCATCTTCGAGAGTTCCTGGATGGCAGCCTGGGCCTTGGGAGTATCAAAGGCGGTCAGTGCATAGATGTTGTTCAGCGTATTAAGCAGGAAATGCGGATTGATCTGATTGCGCAGATTGCTCAGTTCGGCATCGGAACGTGCAGCCTCGGCACGGTTACGTGCCTGATCCGCCCAATACCACTGTTGTGAGAGTGCGATGCAGGTGGCTGCTGTGGCAAAGACAATGAGGTTGATGATGTCACGGAGGGTGTAGAGCACGTTCTCTAAGGTCGAAAATTCCGTGCGCAGTGCCAGGTTGGGCTGTAGGAGCGTCTGCGAATAATCCATCCAGTAGTGAGTCGCCAATCCGAGACTCACCACCATCACCGCATTGATCATCAGGAAGTAACGCTGCTTGCCTGCCACGTAATACTTGTAGGTCAACCAGTGATAGTCAGCGTAGAACACTACCATCATCAACAATGGTGATACGCAGTTCACCAGATATGTCATCATCCCCAATCCTCGTGTGTAGGCGAGGGGCGAGAGGAACATATACGCCCAGAAGGCGATATGCAGGAATATCTTCAGTCGTTTATTCATGTCGGATGGCTTCTATCGGATCCATATTAGCGGCTTTTTGGGCGGGGATATAGCCAAAGAGCACACCAATGAAGACGCAGACGAAGAACGATACCCAGATCGACCATGCCGGTACACTTGACGGCATACCGAAAGAACTGAGGAAGGTACTCGCCGAGCACCCCACAAGGATGCCGATGAGTCCGCCAGTGACGGAGATCAGTACCGACTCGATGAGGAACTGGAACGAGATGACGGGACCCGTAGCGCCCACCGCCATGCGCAGTCCAATCTCCTTGGTACGTTCGGTAACGCTCACCAGCATGATGTTCATAATACCAATACCTGCAACAAGTAATGAGAAGGCAGCGGCAACAACAAGAATCAGTGTCACTGTGTCCATCGTCGATGACATCGTTTCCATCATCTCTGCCTGTGAGCGGATGGTGAAGTCATCGTCAGCATCACCTTTCAGTTTATGGTTGTCGCGCAGCATCTGTGTCAATTCCTCGATGGCAGCATCCGAGAGTTCCTCGGTGACTGCCGAGCAGACAATACTTGAGAAGTAAGTCTGGGCAGCAATACGTTTCATGACAGTGGTGTAGGGGGCTATCATCACATTGTCTTGGTCCATGCCCCATGAGTTGTAGCCTTTTGCTTTCAATACACCTACGATGCGCATGGGGATAGACTTGAAGCGGATGGTCTTACCGATGCAGTCGGCACCCTCGCCAAACAGTTCTTTGACGATAGTCTGTCCGACAACGACAACCTTTGCTGCCTTTTTGATATCCTCTTCCGTGAAACAGTCGCCATCCTCGACAGGCCATTGCTTGATGTCGAGATAGTCTGTCGATTCTCCGTACAAGGATGTATTGGTATTGTTGTTACCATAGATAGCCTGACCGCTTGCCGTCACCTCGGGGGATACCTTCGTCACGAACTTCTTCTCACGCATGATGCGCTCATAGTCTGCCATCTTCAGTGTCTGCATTGACGACGGGTCCTGGCGCACACCACCACGCATGTCGGCACCTGGACGGATGGTCAGTAGGTTGGTACCCATCGTAGACAGTTCTTGACGGATGCTCTCTTTCGAACCTTGTCCTATTGCCATCATGATGATGACCGCTGCCACACCGATAATAATACCGAGCATGGAAAGGAAAGAGCGCATCTTGTTGCTGGCTACAGCCTTCAGGCTTACCTTGAATAAGTTTAGTATATTCATTGTTTCGTTATGACGTTATATCGTTATTACGTTATCACGTTGTTTTATCAATCGTCTTGTTTAGGCAAGTTGGCAAGCGCCTCTGCTGCCGACTTGATATTCGTATTGATGGTGTCCTCGCGAATCTTACCGTCGCGCAAATAGATGTTGCGGCTCGAGTATTCGGCAATCTCTGGGTTGTGGGTCACGAAGATGATGGTGTGTCCCTGTTTGTAGAGTTCTTGGAAGAGCACCAGCATCTCAAACGAGGTACGGGTATCGAGGTTACCGGTTGCCTCATCGGCGAGCAGCACGGCAGGCTCATTCACCAAAGCGCGCGCTATCGCCACACGCTGCATCTGTCCACCAGACATCTGATTGGATTTATGCTCTAAGCGGTCACCCAGTCCTACTGCTTGTAGAGCCTTGACGGCAGCCTCGCGGCGCTGCTTCGAGTCATATTTGTTATTATACATCAGTGGCAACTCCACGTTCTCCACGGCAGTGGTCTTCGCAAGCAGATTATAGTTCTGAAACACAAAACCAATCTTCTGATTGCGCAGATGGGCGCGTTGCGTCTTCGACATGGTACGTACGGGAACACCGTCGAGGAAGTATTCGCCCGAGGTAGGGGTGTCGAGACAGCCCAACTGGTTGAGGAGCGTCGATTTGCCAGAACCAGAAGTACCTTGGATGGTGACGAACTCGCCCTCGTAGATCTTGAACGAGACGCCACGCAGTGCCTTCACGGTCTCGCTACCCACTTGGAAGTAGCGTTTCACGTTCTGCAACTCGATGACGACTTTTCTATTATCTTCTGCCATAATCTTTATTATCTTCTTGGTGCTTGACCGCCGTTACCATTCTGTCCACCTTGACCACCTTGTCCGCTTCTATTGTTGTTTCGTGGACGTGGCATGAAGGGGTTGCTGGTCTGTTGTCCACCAGGCATTTCACTTGCGCCGCCAGAGATGGTGAAGTCAACCAATACCTCCGTGCCTTCCTTGATGCCACCGGTAATCTCGGTCAGCACACCGTTGGTAGTACCAACCTCTACTTTATGAGCCTTAAAAGTATTACCTTCCATCGTCCATACCTTATGGTCACCCTCGCAGTCCTCTATATGCTGCCCTTTGGTGAGCAGTACTTCGTTGGGTGTGAAGCGCAGAGCCTTTGAGGGAACAGCCATCACACCGTTCTTCTCTAAAGTATAGATGGTGACATTGGCTGTCAGACCGGGCTTTAACTTCAGGTCGTTGTTACGGGCGGAAATCACGACCTCATAGGTCACCACGTTACTCTCGGTAGTAGCCTGCTGGCGTACCTGAGTTACCTCTCCTTCGAATGAGTCGTCGGGGAAGGCATCAACAGTAAATGAGACGCGCTGTCCTTCTTTCACACCACCGATATCTGCCTCATCGATGTTGGCAATAACACGCATATCGGTGAGGTCCTTGGCAATGGTAAACAACTCAGGTGTATTGAATGAAGCGGCAACGGTCTGACCTTCCTCAACAGCCTTTGAGAGTACCACGCCGTCGATAGGTGAGGTGATGGTGGCATAGCCGAGGTTGGTCTGTGCCTTCTGTACACTCTCGCGCGAGGTAGATACCGACTGACGTGCCTTGTCATAAGAGAGTTTGGCATTCTCATATTCGTCGGCGCTAACCAGTCCTTTGTCGTAAAGTGTCTTGTAACGGTTATAGTTGGCAAGTTCGTAATTTAATGTGCTTTGGGCAGACGACAAGTTTGCCTTTGCAGTATTGAGTTCACTAATCAAGTTGGTCTTGTCGAGTTCGGCAATGATCTGTCCCTTCTTGACGACACTGTTATAGTCGACATAGAGTTTTGACACGATACCAGAGACCTGTGTACCGACCGTCACCGAGGTGACAGGCTCGATGGTACCAGTGGCAGTAATACTGGTGCTGATGTTCTGTTTCTCAACCTTTGCGGTTTCAAACGATACTTTTTCTTCTTTCTTACCACCTGGCATCAGGAAGTAAATAATGGCTATCAAGGCAACGATGCCCACGCCAATCCAGATTTTCTTGTTCTTCATATTTATTATTTATCTATTATCTTTAAACTTTAAACTCTAAACTTTAAACTTTAAACTTTATAATCCCATCTCTTCCCCTTGATAGAACTTGAGCAGTTGTAGGTTGAGGATGGTCATATACTTGCTTTGCAACTTATTCTGTTGGGCACTGAGCAATTTATCCTTGCCAGTCATCAGTTCAACAATATTCTTAAGTCCGAGGTTGAACTGTTCGGAAAGGAGGTCGTAACTGGCCTGCTCACTCTCTACAGTGCTGCATGAGGAGATGAACTTCTGTTGGTTCGTGTTGGCATCCAGCCAATAGCCTTCAATAGTGGAGTAGAGTTGTTTCTCTTGGTTTTGGATGTCGAGCAATGCTTGCTCACGTTGTATTTGTGCCTTGTTGATGGCGGTACGTGTCTTGCGATTGTCAAGGATAGGAATACTCAATGAAGCACCGAGTGAGGCATCGAAATTGGTCTTCATCTGATTACCCCAATCGCTGCCACTCATGGAACCAGTGCTTGTACCCAAACCACCTGTCATACTAAGTGTTGGCAGATGACCTGCCTTGGCAATCTTCATTTGTAGGTCACTGGACTGGAGATCAAGTTTTGAGTTCTGTATCTCTGGACGAATGGTAAGGGCTTTCTCATAGACACTACCCAATGATGGAATCGCAGCAAGAGCCTGTTCGTCGGTGGTAGTGGGAATCTCTATATCGAAAGGTTCGTCGCTGGTAATCTCCAATAGTTGTTTGAGTTGGAGTTTGTAGTTGGCAAGATTACTTTCTGCCTCTACAATATTATACTCATCTGCTGAACGTTGGGCAGTGAGTTGGGCAAGGTCGGTCTTTGACATCTTACCGACTTCAAGAATCTGCTTGCCTCGTTCCTCATTCTTCTTACTGGTCTCCAGACTTTCCTTGTTAACGCGGATGGCCTCGTTCATATAGAGAATCTGCACATAAAGTTGGGCAATTTTCTCTTGAATAGAGTTGGCATTCTCGGCAATCGACAGGTCGGCCTTTTCCTCAGAAACCTTATTGAGTTTTACTTGATTACGGTTCTGATTACCGTTCCATACAGTCCACGAAGCATTTACACCATATGTGCCGTTATAATATGTCTTGTTTACTTTGGTATTCACAGTACCGTTGGTGACCGTTGTCATACCTGACGATAACCATGGACGATATCCTACGCTTTGATTGGTAGAGGCTGAAAGCGAAGGAAGCAATGCCGCTTGCGACTGCTTCCTGTCTTCGGTGGCTGACCGCTTTTGCAAGCGTGCCTGTTGCAGTGTAATATTGTTCTGCATGGCATAGTCAATACAGTCTCTTAACGACCATTTTTTCTGACTAAATGCTGATAGTGTAGAAACCAGAACCAGCATCATAACAATACTTCTTTTCATATTCTTATTTAATTTCATGTTCGTTTGCTTTCTCTTTTTGACGATGCAAAAGTAGAAAGATTATTTGAAAGAAAAGAATAAGATAGATATTTTTTAAGAGTTAGTAGGAAAAATTATCCAAAACTTCGATATGATTTAGGGATTTAACAATATTTTGACATGATATGTTTATCAACGAATTTCTGACAAAAATTTCCTTATGTCAATAAAAAGCAGTAAATTTGCATCGCCGATAAATAAAAGTCTCTTGGAATGAGAAAGATATTCGTACATGTTCTATGGTCACTGTTGGGCGCTTCTGTCCTGACGGCGATACTTGCCTTTTGGGCGATTTCCAACGGATGGATTGGATATATGCCCCCTATTGATGAATTACAGAATCCAATTAATAGATATGCTACTCAGATTTATAGTGCTGATGGAAAAATCATGGGTACATGGAACTATAACAGAGAGAATCGTATCTTGGTGGACTATACCCAACTGTCTCCTGCACTGATACAAGCACTGGTGGCTACGGAGGACGTTCGCTTCTATGACCATTCTGGAATAGATTTCTTTGCTTTAGGACGTGCCATCGTTAAGAGAGGTCTCTTCGGACAGAAAAGTGCAGGTGGTGGTTCTACCATTACTCAACAGTTGGCAAAACAACTTTATTCCGAGACAGCTCACAGTGTGACGGAACGTTTGTTACAGAAGCCAATCGAGTGGGTGATTGCTGTGCAACTGGAACGAAACTACACGAAAGACGAGATTATCACTATGTATCTGAACTATTTTGATTTCCTGCATAATGCAGTGGGAATCAAAACAGCATCAAATACGTATTTCGGAAAGGATCCTAAGGATTTGACCGTCAATGAGGCGGCTACGTTGGTGGGACTTTGTAAAAATCCGTCTTATTACAATCCTGTACGTCATTTGGATAGAAGTCAGGAACGCCGCAATGTGGTATTGGGACAGATGCTGAAGGCAGGTTATCTGACAGAGTCACAATACCAGCAATACTCGGCAGAACCTTTGAAATTGAATTTCCATGTGGCAGACCATAAGGATGGTGTGGCTGTCTATTTCCGTGATTTCCTTCGCCGTTATATGATGGCGAAGAAACCAGTCCGCTCAGATTATCCTTCTTGGAACATGGTGAAGTATCATCAGGATTCTATCAATTGGGAAACAGATCCGCTCTATGGATGGTGTAATAAGAATAGGAAAAGGAATGGTGATAACTATAACGTCTATACGGACGGCTTGAAGGTTTATACCACGATCGATTCCAGGATGCAGCAATATGCAGAGCAGGCTGTTCGTGAACATATCGTGAAATATCTGCAACCTGCATTTGATAAAGAGAATCGTGGACGAAAGAGTGCACCGTATTCTGGTAAACTGTCGGCAGAACAGGTTCATAAGATTCTGATGCGTTCTGTCCGTCAATGTGAACGATATAGGGTATTGAAAGAGTCGGGTGCATCGGAGGATGAAATCATGCGATCGTTTAATACCAAGACGGAAATGTCTGTCTTTACATATCAT
This sequence comes from Prevotella sp., assembly GCA_045225255.1. Taxonomy (GTDB): domain Bacteria; phylum Bacteroidota; class Bacteroidia; order Bacteroidales; family Bacteroidaceae; genus Prevotella. The sequence goes on from JBGVBD010000099.1 coordinate 87,388, forward strand.
GGGGAAGTAGATACGATCATGACGCCGTTAGACTCTATCCGTTATTATAAGTCTTTCCTACGTTGTGGTTTTATGAGTATGTGTCCGCAGAATGGTGCTGTGAAAGCCTATGTGGGAGGATTGGATTTCATACATTTCGCTTATGACATGTGTATGGAAGGACGTCGTCAGGTAGGTTCTACCATCAAGCCATTCCTCTATTCCTTGGCAATGGAAAATGGCTTCTCGCCATGTGACTTGGCACCTAACGTACAAGAGACATATATTGTTGGTGGACGTGCTTGGACGCCTCGTAATGGCAGCCGTGCCCGATATGGTGAGATGGTGACATTAAAGTGGGGACTGCAACAGTCTAACAACTGGATATCTGCTTATCTGATGAGTAAGTTGAATCCGCAGGCATTTGTAACACTGTTACGAGAATATGGAATTAATAATCCGGAGATTCATCCGTCCATGTCTCTCTGTCTCGGTCCGTGTGATATTACGGTGGGCGAGATGGTGAGTGCTTATACGACTTTTGTGAATCATGGTATTCGTGCTTCTCATATGTTTGTGACAAAGATTGCGGATAATGAAGGGAATGTGATTGCAGAGTTCCAACCTCGTATGAATGAGGTTATCAGTGAGGAGAGTGCAAACAAGATGTTGTATATGCTTAAGGCTGTCGTTGAAGGTGGTACTGCCGGGCGTCTGCGCTATAAATACAATATCCCAGGAGAAATAGGTGGAAAAACAGGTACGACTAACAATAATAGTGACGCATGGTTTATGGGCTTGACGCCTACTTTGGTCAGTGGCTGTTGGGTCGGCGGTGAGGATCGCGATATCCATTTCACAATGACTAGCATGGGTCAGGGTGCTGCTGGCGCGTTACCTGTATGGGCATATTATATGAAGAGAGTATACGCGGATAAACAGTTAGGTTATAATAGTAATGCAGTGTTTGATATGCCTGCAGGCTATAATCCCTGCCAATATGATGAGTCTGGATTGGATGCAATAGGTGGTGCTGACGAGATGGGAGAAATCTTTGAATAGTACTGTTCCTATATATTATATAATAAGGTGTAAGTTTTCGCATTTTGTCATGAAATGCGAAAACTTTTCTTTTGCATCAAAAAAAGTTTCAGAATTATTTGCGGGTGAATAAAATTTGTTGTACCTTTGCATCCGCTTTCGCGCATTTTTTGCGTGTGAGGTAATAAGAATAGAGTTCTTTGAAAGGATTACATAAAA
>JBGVBD010000100.1:0-8226 GCA_045225255.1 Prevotella sp.
GCAAGGTAAATATTGCGATTATTCATAAGCTATTCCATTTGTGATATACGGTGTCTTTTCTCATTTCAACTTCTTCCCGTCTGAGAATGCATTGCCAACAGTCTTACCCAGTTGGATATAGGTGTGGTGAACAGGGTCGAAAGTGATGAGCTTCATCTTTTCCACATCTGGTTTCCCGTCTTCGGCTAAGAACTTCTCATCACAGAGGATATTGACGATTTCTGCTACCAGATAATAACCCGTCTCGCTTTCGTCTATCTTCAGCTTCACCCGACATTCAAGAATCATCGGGAACTCTTTGAACAGAGGAGCGTTCACGTTGGGAGCCTTCTCGATAGTCCAACTAGTCTTCTCCATCTTGTCGGGGGTATTTCTACCACTTACGATGCCTACATAGTCAGAGGCCACTATTGTCTCTGCTGTGGCAAAAGCGACGGTGAACTCTGGATTCTCTGCAAGGTTGTCGGTCGTCTGGTGAGAACCAAGTGAGATGATGATTTCGTGCATATCCCACTGGCCACCCCAGGCAGCATTCATGGCATTTGCTTTACCTTCTTTATTATAAGTACCGATAATCAGTACGGGTTGTGGCAATAGCCACGCTGTTGATTTGAAACTTTTCATACTGGACACTTTACAGTTTGTTTGTTTTAAATAAGATATCATTTTTTCTGCTGCGAAGATACAAATAAATGATGAAAAAGGAGCCACATGGGCTCCAATTTTTAACTCTTATCTCTTAACTCTACTATAGTTTCCTATTGGCATATTGTTGTATGCACTCTGGTACGATACGCGTATACGATTCATCTCCAAGTAGGGTAGAGGTAAGCAACATATTTATCCAAACCCTTACATCCATTGTGTACGATAACACCTAAAAAGTTTCTTTATTATTTGGAGGTTTACTGAAAAAACAGTATTTTTGCGTCAGATAATATATAATACTCAACAATATATTATGAGAAAGTTCTTCAATATTCTGATTGTGTCGCTGCTGGTGACGGTTCAGGCAATTTCGGCACAGGAGGTTGTGCCGTCAGAGACTCTTACAAAGATAAGGCAGGAGACGGAGTGTACCGTATATACCTTCAACTACCCAACGGTAAATATAAATGGGGAGCAGACAGTATTGTCATCGGCTCTTGTTGCCTGGACACCAAGTGACAGACAGGAGACGGATAGCATCGAGAGTGTACACGTATTATGCCACCTCACCATTACTTCCGACCACGAGCGTTCTACAACAACCGATGGTTCGTCTAATGACCAGAACTTTGCAGTATTCATGCCTGGACGTAGGTATGGGAGTGAATATACGGAAGGATATGCCAACTATGCAGCTCATTGCATCATCATCATGCCCGATTATGAGGGTTATGGGGTGACGAAAAATATACCTCACCCCTATCTCTCTCAGCGTCTGACGGCACAGCAGGTGTTGGATGGAGTAATGTATGGAATGGAACTATACAAGAAGGTTGTAGCAGAGAAGTCTGCTGAATATCCGCTGCTGCCTATAAAGAGCGACTGGCGCTCGTTCTGCATGGGTTATTCGCAGGGTGGTGCTGTCAGCCTGGCAACCCAACGCCTCATTGAGGAGAAGGGACTAGCCGACGAATTGCATTTCCAAGGTAGTTTATGCGGTGACGGTCCCTATGACCTCGTGACCACCATGCGCTATTATTTGGAAGATGACGGCACAAGTTATGGTGTGGATACAGATCACAGAAAAGGCACATCTACTTATCCCGTCGTGGAACCACTGATTATGAAGAGTATGCTTGAGACGCATCCCGCTATGGCTCCGTATAAGAGAGAAGATTTCATGTCGCAGCAATTGCTTGACACTGGCGTGTGTGACTGGATAGACAGCAAGGAATATACCACGACCGATATAAACGAGATGTGGTATAACCAGGTAAAAACGGGCGTTGATACCCAAGGTCGCCATTATACACCAGAGCAGATGGCCGAAATGTTCAGCACGGAGTCAAGTGGCACAGTGATTGGAAACTTGGATAAGATGTTCACACAAGAGGTTTATGACTATATGTCTGATGACAGCAACTTTGACGTTGTGCCAGAGAACCCTGCCAATGCGCCACAGGCTATGCATCGTGCCCTATATGATAATTCTCTCACCACAGGCTGGGAACCGCAGCATCGCATACAGTTCTACCACTCGAAGTACGACATGATAGTGCCCTACGGCAACTACCTCGCCTTCCGTGATGCTCACCCTCAGGGTGAAGATACCATGTACCGTGTCGATGACACCTTCAGCACAAGCGATCACGTGATGGCCGGAGGAGCATTCCTGATATATATATTAGTCAGTAAGAGTTGCCCCGATGTCTTCAACTGGATATGTGAAGGTAGCAAGCCGACAGGAATTCGGGAGATGTCTGATGTCAGAGGTAAAAGGTCTGATAGTTGGTACGACCTGCAGGGCCGCAAGCTCAATGGCAAGCCAGCGCAGAAGGGCGTGTATATCCATAATGGTAAAGCTGTCGTGATAAAATAACAGTTAAAGATGATATGTCATTCTAATTCTCTTAACTTTACTTATTTATCAAATATATGAGGACTATCTGAGCCAACAGAATCAGAGGGAGTCCATATTTAAATTTCTTGTGCTGGGTTTTGTGGTGCCAGACTTGCATACCCAGCAATGCACCGATACTACCACCAAGTACAGCCAGTATCAGGAGAGCTGCCTCTCGGATGCGCATTTTGGAATGTTTTGCCTTCCATTTATCAATACCATACGTCAAGAACGTAGCCACATTGATGGTAACGAAATAAATGATTAGTATTTTCTGAGAACGGTCCATCTTAATCCTATATCAACTTTAGTTAAATGTGGCTACAAATTTACCAATTATTCCGCAATAATCACTATCTTTGCAAATAATTTGCAAAACAAAAAATAAAGATAAGATGAAGAAACTGATTATTCTATTATTCACCGTTGTGTTGATGTTAAGTTTTGGCAGTAAGACGGCAAAAGCCGTCGGTGACACCGACTCTCCGACAGTTGATTCCATTGCCGATGCAAGTATAGACAAGCATTCTGAGGCTTATATCATTCAACGCATCAACACCATCTACAAGGGTGTTGGTAAGTCGACCTATGACAGTGAGGGTAGGGAGGTGAGTTACTTCCGCAACCCCTTCAACCGCGACAGCGCCTATTGCTCGCAGCGCTATTATGCCCTGATGCAGGAGGCTCTTCAGTTATGTGACGAGGCTGACGAAATCTTGTATGACTACGATCACTGGGTATGTGGACAGGATTTCTCTGATGACTGGAGCTGCAAGGTCGTGGAAGTCTATGAACTTACAGACTCTACGGCCCTCGTGGATCTAAGCATCCATAACTTCAGCGACACGCAAACCACTATCGCTCTGCGTTTCGAGCGCAACGATTGGTATATTGACGACTTCTCTCCCTCGAACGACGGTAATGACGACAAGAAATACTTGCGAGAAACAATCCGCAATTATAAGAAGAACCGTTAAAATATTAAATCTGGTCATTATGTTTGCTGTTAGAGTGCATGTCTACCAGACACCTTAGTGACTTGTCCTGTAATCATCTTCGCCTGCCACAACTAAAAGCATGAAGTTGATTTCCCATTATCGTTTTGAGGATAGCGAAGACCTTATCACCCGTGCAATGGCTGGTGTAGAACTGGGTTTCGGGGTAGGCTTCTATCAGTCTCTTGGCAAGTTTAGTGAGTTCCTCCTCACTCTCGTGGTCATCCAACAGATGGAATCCTCCCACTATGGTGTGGACGGGGTAGGGACAAGCCGCCAGGATATTCTCCAATCCGCTATGCGCACAACCCGTAAAAAGCAAGCCGTCTGTATATAACGCCAGTTCGTGACGGAAATCATCGTTTACATAGTTGTCCTCAGTGTTTTCCACAAGCAGATGTTGGTTGCCTTGCGGCATCGGGTTCGTCTGTGGGATATGGGCGATGATGTGAAGACTGTCGGAAATCTTGCAGGTCTTGTCAATCATCAGGAACCTTTCTTTATTCCCCTCTGGCCACTCAGTCGTAATGCTGTGCAGATATCGCCGTTTAGAAAAGAACTTTCCGCTGACGGCATCGGGCGAAACGATGACTTTAGCACGATCATTGATGCTCATAAAGTACTTTAGTCCTCCTGCATGGTCGCTATGTCCGTGAGAGATAAACACGTAATCGACTGTGCTGAGATCAATGCCCATTTTCTTGGCATTACGGATGAATACATCACTGGCTCCCGTGTCCAGCAAGACACGATGTCTGTCTGTCTCTAACAGAATCGACAAACCATGTTCCGTCTCTAACGAGCCGTCACAACTCCGATTATCAGATAGTACAGTCCACTTCATACCTTTTTTCGTCTTTTTATCACTTTACCCCATGGACAAGCATTTTCCTTTGAAATCCACAATAATTGCATTAAACATTTTAATACCTTCTCCATCCTTGTGGCAACAGCCACGTTGCCGATTTGAAACTTTTCATACACGTAATATCTAAATACACTTAAAACTTACAACAAAGATAGTGATAATCAGGATATTTTCGCTAAATTTGCATCGATATTTAACATAAGTTGATTCTTGTCATGACTACATGAAAAAAATGGTATCAATCATCAGTATGCTCCTCTTTTACATCGGAGCATCTGCACAAGGATATAAAAACCCTGTACTTCCAGGTTTTCATGCTGATCCAAGTGTCTGCCGTGTCGGCGATGACTTCTATCTGGTGAACAGTACCTTTCAGTACTTTCCTGGCGTACCAGTATTCCATAGTAAAGACCTTATACATTGGGAGCAGATTGGCAATTGTTTGACACGTCCTTCTCAACTTGATTTGTCTGGACTTTACACTCAAGCAAACCCAGAACTGGGATGGACAAATGCCGGTGTCTATGCAACGACCATACGTGAGCATAACGGACGGCTGTATATGGTGACTACTGTATTCCCGTCACGTCGTCATTTCTATGTTTGGACAGACGATCCTGCTGGCGAATGGTCAGAACCTATCGTTATAGATTTTGCCATTGGCAGTTGCGATCCAACACTCTACTTTGAAGGTGACAAGTGCTATTTCCTATGGAAGGAGGGCGACATCAAGATTTGTGAGATTGATGTGGAAACAGGCAAGCAGTTAGATGATATACACCATCTGGGAACAGGTCTGGGGGGAAGATATCCTGAAGGTCCACATATCTACAAGAAAGATGGCTATTACTATCTGATGCTGGCAGAAGGCGGTACTGAGCAGGGACATCACGTCAACATACTTCGCAGCAAGGACCTCTTTGGTCCCTATGAGCCTAATCGTGCCAATCCCATTCTCTCGCACTTCAACATGGAGATGCAAGGAAGTGAGATACAGGGATTGGGTCATGCCGACCTGGTACAGGCTCCTGATTCTACATGGTGGATGATATGCTTGGGATATCGTACAAGTGGTTATCTACTCCATGTGATGGGTCGAGAGACCATGCTTGCTCCTGTGCACTGGGACAAGAACGCATGGCCAGTGGTGAATGGAAACGGTACCATTCAGGTGAACATGGATTGCCGAACTCTGCCACAAGTGCAGATGCCTGCCGATCCCGTGCGCGAGGAGTTCAACTTCGTGAAACGTCATGTACCTGCTGACAGTTATGCCTCTCTGGGACTTCCGATGGGATGGCATAGTATCGGTAATCCCGAACTGTCGTGCTACTCATTGACAGAACGAAAAGGCTGGCTTCGACTGAAACCAACTACTACAACTCTTGACAAAGCCACCTCTCCAACCTTTGTAGCTCGCAGACAGACAGAGAAGTGTTTTACGTCCACTACATTATTAGACGCCTCTCACATGAATGAAGGTATGCAGGCAGGTATTACTGCTTATGCAGCACCTCTCAACCATTATGATGTTTTGGTGGAAAAGAAAAACGGAAATATCGTTGTACGCCCCAATATCCGTCTGGGAGAGCTTGCGCATTCAAGTAAGGAGATGAAACTTAAAGGCAACAAGGCATACCTGCGTATCAGTTCGGATGGTGCCTATTACTACATGCAAGTGTCGGACGATGGCAAGACCTTCGAGACATTGGCAAAGATGGATTTCCGCTATCTCTCGACAGAAGTAATCGGTGGGTTTACAGGTGTGATGCTTGGCGTATTTACACAGGGTGAAAGGCTACGGGTAGGCGCGTCAGCGGGAATGAGCACGAATGGATTCGCAGATTTTGATTGGTTTGAATACAAATAAAGTTTTGGTCCTTTATCATATTCGGTGCGAATATACGAAGACCTATCCCATCACTACATCGAGTACCATCATCAAGACGAAGCCGATAGCGAAACCGATGGTACTGAGGTTGGAGTGCTGCCCATTGGAGGCTTCGGGAATCAATTCCTCAACTACCACGTAGAACATGGCACCAGCAGCGAAGGCGAGCATGTAAGGAAGAATAGGCATCAGCAAAGAAGCCAACAGCAAAACGGCGACGGCACCGACGGGTTCGACGGCACCACTCAACGAACCAATCACGAATGACTTCCACTTGGAATTGCCTGCTGCCCGCATAGGCATAGAAATGATGGCTCCCTCGGGTACGTTCTGAATGGCGATACCTAATGCGACGGCAACGGCACTCGCCAGCGAGATGTTTGAAGCACCACTCTCGGCTCCTGCAAAGACCACACCCACAGCCATTCCTTCAGGCAGGTTGTGGATGGTGACAGCCAGGGCTAGCATAGCCGTCCGTGAAAGTTTGGAACGAGGACCCTCTGGCTTGTCTGTGCCGATATGCAAGTGAGGTGTCAGTTCGTCTATCATCAACAGAAAACCGATACCTAACAGGAATCCTACAGCAGCAGGCATGACCGACCAAGCCCCTTTGTCTGCCACCATCTCCATCGATGGTATCAACAGCGACCACACCGATGCCGCCACCATCACACCCGATGCAAAGCCAAGCAGTGTCTTCTGAAGACGAAGCGGCATCTCGTCCTTCATCAGAAAGACGAATGCCGCTCCGAGCATAGTTCCCAAAAGGGGAATTAATAAACCTATAAGTAAAGTCATAGACTATTAAGCCGGCTGCCACTTGCAGCGTACGGGCGACACGATGGCACCCTCCTTCTTCAGTTCGGCAAAAGCCTTGTCCACTTCCTTACGGTCGATACCTGTAATTTCTGCAATCTTGCCAGCGTTGACGGGTGCACCGAACTCGCGCATGGCCTTTAAAACTTTCTCTTTCATAATCTTAGCGTTTTGTGGTATTTTACAGTTGCAACAGCAGCCAGTTCTGCACGCCGATCTTCTCGATGAGTTCCACGGCGCCCTGGCTCCAGAAGAGGTCTTCTTCCTCGTCTTTCAGGTAGGCTTTCAGCAGATCGTAGGTAATGGGATCGTCCTTCACGCCCTCCATGCACTTCATCAGCAGCTCAACGCCTGGCTCCTGAATAGCAAGGTCAGCCTTGACATACTCTACGGGGTCGCAGATCAGGTCGCGGCTCTTCATGCCTTCGAACTTGATCTCTCCGCCAAGGTCGAGGATGCGCTCCGTGAACTTCTCCACCCAGCCCATCTCCTCGTTGAAGTGGCCGATATACTTCTCTCCAAGCTTGGTGATGCCCTGCGACTTGAAAATCATGCCCTGCTGCTTGTGAACAATGGCGCCTTCTGCCAGATGGGTTACGAAAAACTGCAATGCCTCAATAGATTTCTTATTATCCATAATGATGAATGTTTATTGGTTATACATTTTTTCCCGAATGTAAAGATACGCTGTATTATACACTATCCGAAATCTGAAACAACACAGAAATTGTCTGAAACGATACAATTGTTTTTTTGTATCTTTGTGGTCGATATGTATACGCTGAAAGAATATCTGCCCATATTTGTTGGCGACGACTTACCCGAGAAAGGCTGGGATGACGGTATGTACTGCCTGGAAACGGATGCAGCGAGAATCCTTCGTACCAACTTGCTGCACGGGTTCGTGTCCTGCTTCGCCTTTATGGTAGTCGACAAAGGGTGGATGACGATTCATTACAATGGTCGTGAACTGGCGCTTCAGCCCAACGACCTGTACGTCTATTCGCCCGGCCTGCCTGTCACCGTCACTGCAGCATCTGACGATTTTCTTGGCTACTGTCTGATGGCTGATGAGCATGTCACCATCGAGGCACCATCCGTCCACGAC
>JBGVBD010000101.1:0-2761 GCA_045225255.1 Prevotella sp.
CGGAAATGGTGCACGAAGCCGGAGCGCTTCTGCGGCCGGTATTGTACCATGACATACAATTCACAATATTCGGACGATGGAAAGCCGCTTTCCATGGAAGTCGTGGAGGCGGAAAACGAACGAATCCGGAGATTATACGAAGAAGACAGGAGGAAGGAAAAGAATGCGAAAAACGGTGTCTGACCTGGAGAAGAATGTGGCAGCAGCCATTTTGGAAGAGGTTGAAATGACGAGAAAAGTCGAGGACAGCAAATATACCATAGGCTATATGGACGGACTTTCGAGGGCGGTGAAAATCTTCAAGGCCGAGGCCGATGAACTAAAGGAGAAAGACGAAGCGTCTTACGATGACAAGACGATTGTCGTGCAGCTTGACTGTCTCATGCCACAGGACCATATAAGGATGTTGCGAAAGGACTTGCTATCGCAAATGGAGGACAGCTTGATTGTCATTCCTGGCTATGCGCATGTTTCGTATGTCGGAGATGCATGCACGGTGCAGATCATCGAGGAAGGAGAAGAGGAATGACGATTAACAAGAACGAACGGCGGAAGTGTATGGAATGCAAGCACTTCAAGGGTGGCAAGTACGGACCAAGAGGCGGAACAAATGGCAGATGCGAATTGAGGGACGTTATTGGCACTCATCGTATTGGGAGCGTAACGGCCTGCATTCTGTTTGAGGAAGAAGAAAAGAGGAAGACAAAGGAAGGAGCAGCGGATGAAGATAGTGGTTGATATTCCAGAGGGTGTGTATGACTTAATCAAGTATGACATACAAGCAACAAGTGGATTTATAAACGCGTATTATGCAATTCGCAACGGTACTGTTATACCGAATGATGCGAAAATCCTCACGAAAGAAGCCTATTCGGACTTGTGCTTACGGGCAAGTCACGAATGCAAGACGGGGAAGTGGATAGAAAAAGACGGATTTGACGGAGATGTGTACTATGATTGTTCCGCGTGTGGCGAATCTTGGACTACCATTGAAGGCACTCCGTGGGACAATGATATGAACTACTGTCCGCATTGCGGAGCGAAGATGGAAGGAGCAGAGAAATGACGATTGAAGGAGCAATAGCACAGTTACAAGATTTGATTGATAACGATGGCATCCCGTTTTGGGCGAAACCGAGTTTGAAGAAGGTTAAGGAAACTGTCGAAATGGAACGGGAACAACAAATCGAGGAACGCAAGACGGGAAGATGGGTACACACAGTCGGAGATGAATGGGAATGTTCCGAGTGCGGTTATGTCATCTCTACGGAAGGTTCTTGGGAGCATCCTAAAGAGATAGGTGAAGATTTCTGTAAACATTGCGGAGCGAAGATGGAAGGAGCAGAGGAATGAGCATTGCAGGATGGGAGGCTTTTTGGACTTTTCTGCTTTCGATTTTGTGGTTTCTTGCCATACTTTTTCTATACTTTTTTAGGATTGATGAAATAACGGATATGATTGAAAAATATAAACGGTATAAAAAGAATGAGAAGGAGCATGGGAATGATAACACTTGAACTGGGCGAATTATATGGAATGGATTCATATAAGGACTTGATGGACGCAATAAGAGACCTTAAAGAGCATGGGTGGAAAGATTCCGAAATACAAGAAGTCCTTGACAGGAGCAAGACAAAAAGTGAGGAAGGAGCAGAGGAATGACGAAGAAAAAACTTTGTACAACAAAGAGAATTATCTGTAAGGCACAGCCACAGTATAAGGGAGAAATAAAGACAATTGAAGGCTATCTCGATGAGAGTAGGCAACTGGTTTTCTTGTCGTATGTGACAGTAGAAGGGTTAAGAAGGTTAGGTTTTGACATTATATCAACGGTTGAGGAAGGAGCAAAAAAAGGATGATTATCACAAAAGTTATATGTGACAAATGTGGCAAAGAGATCAAAGATTCTGATCCGAGCATTTCACTTGACATGAAAATAGTGTTTGACAAGGGTGATGAAATGGCACACTTAGGAAAAAACTATGAAGGACAGTTTTGCAAAGAATGCGGTCGAGATTGGCTTCTTAACACACTGCCAAAGCGAGCTGCTGCGGAGCGCATAAGAGACTGGACAGGAGAAGTTCTTGTGTCAGGAGGGAGTGAGGTGCTTGGATAAAACAATCATCACTCCGTGTTATGAATGCAACGACCGGACGGAAGATTGCCATTGCATATGCGAGAAATACAAAGCGTTCGAAAAGGCAAGAAACGAACGGTATGAGGAAAGAAAGAAACTATCACAGCAGCTCGGAGACATATGTCATATGCACAACGAACGGAAAAGAGCATGGTATAGGGCATCCAAAGAACGGCAGAGAAAAAGAGCGAAAGGAATAGGCAGATGAAAATATACATTAGCGGTCCGATAACCGGACACGACATGGTACTTGTAGAGGGTGCATTCGAAAAGGCGGAAACAGACATAATCGACAGAGGGCATACGGTCGTTAATCCGTTCAAGATAAGTCAATCAATGCCTGAAGATTCAACATGGCACGATTACATGAAGAAGGACATTCCTGAATTGGTTGCATGCGACGCAATCTATATGCTACCCGGATGGGTGTACAGCGGCGGATGCAATCTTGAATATACAATCGCAAGGACGTTAGGCTTGACAATCTTCGACGAAGCGGTAAGGATTCCGTTCACGGCAGCAAGGAGACGCGAACGAAGGAAGTACGGACAGGAGAAAACAGAATAGAGACAACAACAGGTATGGCAGCAGGGCGGAAAAATTTTTGCGTTCTGTTGCCTTACA
>JBGVBD010000102.1:0-3698 GCA_045225255.1 Prevotella sp.
GCATTACTACTTGCCGCTGCAAGGATATCCGCAAAGTGGCCGGAATCAGATGCAGAAAGTCCAAAAGCTGTCAGCGCATCCGTTACGATATCAGATGTAGTTGCCAGATCCTCACCGGAAGCCGCCGCAAGGTTCATGACGCCTTCGATGCCTTCCAGCATATCCTCCGTCTTCCAGCCTGCCATCGCCATGTAGTTCATGGCTTCCGCAGCCTCAGATGCGGAGAACTTTGTCTTGGATCCCATCTCACGGGCTTTATCTCTTAAAGCATCAAAGTCTGCGCCTGTCGCGCCGGACACCGCCGCCACTTTACTCATGGCAGAATCAAAATCAGCGGCTGTTTTCACCGCCGCCGTACCAAGTCCAGCCACAACCCCTGTCACAGGAAGGAACTTCTTCCCGACATTCGTGATATTATCCCCGACCGTCTTCAGCTTCTCACCCTTTGCGGCGATTTCCTGAAGAGCCGTTGCAGAACTCTTTGCCTGTTCCTCCAAGGATTTCAGCTTTGCCTCTGTCTCAGCAATCTCCCTCTGCAGACCGTCATATTGTTCCTGTGTAATCGTGCCATCTTTCAGTGCCTGATCTGCCTGCTCAGCTGCCGTCTTTAAGGTCTCCAGTTTTTCCTTTGTTTCCTTAACTGCATCTCCCAAGAGCCTATGCTTCTGTGCAAGCAATTCCGTATTTCCCGGATCAAGTTTCAGGAGCTTATCGACATCACGCAGCTGGCTCTGAGTGTTTCTGATCTCTGTATTTACGCCCTTCAAGGCAGTCTGTAATTTGGTGGTATCGCCGCCAATTTCAACGGTGATACCCTGGATCCGTCCAGCCATCTATGTCCCTCCTTCCTGATTTTGGGTAAAAGAAAAAGACCGGTTTCCCGATCTTCTCCCAATTATTTCTTTTCTGACATTATCCTATTCTGATAATATCTGTACCTACTTTTTCCTGAAACCTGACATCATGCTCTACCAAAAGCATGGTAGGCTTATATTGCAGGATCAGTTTTTCTATCTGCATCCGTGAGAACACATCAATAAAATTTAATGGTTCATCCCAAATATATAAGTGAGCCGGCGTGAGCAGACTTGCTGCAATCAGTACCTTCTTCTTCTGACCCTCCGAAAAGTCCTCCATATTTTTCACAAACTGTTCCCGTCCAAAATCAAGCTGCCTTAGCACCGCAAGAAACAGACTTTCATTAAGCCCTTTAATCTCACTGTATTTCCGTAAAGTACCTGACAAAAAAGACGTATCCTGATTGACATACGATATAGTCATGCCGGATGCAACATCCAGATCTCCTGATATGAGTAACCCCGAATCGGCTCCCCACTCCCTAAAATCTGCCTTCTGCAATATCGCCTTCAGAACACTCGATTTCCCGCATCCATTCTCACCAGAAAGAATTATTCTTTCGCCTCGCTTAACCTGAAAACGCAGGCCTTCAAACAGTGGCTTCTCAGATTCATATCCAAGCGACAGATCATTCACATTGATAAGCACCCCCTTATGGAATTTAAGCGGTTCTATTTTCAGATCTGATACTCTCTCAATATCTTGCAGAAGACCTTCTTTCTCTTCAATCTCGCGTCCAATACGCTGCTCATAGGATTTCACACGAGCTTGCATCTTCTTGGTTTTTGCGCCAATAAAGGATCTGGTTGCGATGCTCCTGTCATGCTCCTTTACGGGATCAAATCCTATCTTGGAATTTTCATTCTTATCTGCCCACCGGCTGCTCCTGTCAGCCGCTGCTCTCAGCTTGCCTATCTCCTTAAGATGCTTTTCATTTTCCGCCTGCTGAAATGCGTCCTTCTTTTCCTTATTCTCCCACCATGTTGAAAAATTGCCTGCCTGTATCTCGATTGTAGACCTGTTCAAAACAAGCACATGATCACATACAGCATCCAAAAGATCCCTATCATGTGATACAAGGATAAACCCCTTTTTTGAAGCCAGATACTCTTTTATAATATCCCGTGCCTTGGTATCCAAATGGTTCGTAGGTTCATCGATCAGAAGGAACTCATTCTCTGCCGCAAACAGCACTGCCAACATCACTCTTGTCCGCTCTCCGAAGCTAAGCGTACCAAATGGTCTGTATAAGCATTCCGGATCCATCTTAAGCTCATTCATCTGGATCAGAACCTGCCAGATTTCAATCTGTGGTTTCCATCTCTCTATGAGATCAACTGCATTTTTTGTCAGATCTGAATCAAATACTGTATACGGAAAATAATCAAAGCAGGTAGATGTCTTAATATTGCCATGGTAATCAAATCTTCCCATAAGAAGGTTTAGCAGAGTTGTTTTACCCTTACCATTTCTTCCGATCAGCCCCAGCTTCCAGTCTGTATCAATGTTAAAATTCACATCTTTAAGAACATCGTCCGCGCTTCCGTCATAGGAAAATGTCAGGTCCGTCACTTGTATCTGTGCCATACACATCACCTCCGATATTTTTAATGGCACAAAAAAATCTGCTCCAAGCCGAAAGCAGATTACACGTACAAATGAAGACCCAATATATGCCGAAAGAAAGCATCACTTCAAGATGGCTTCAAAATGAATACGATAATCCAATTCGGCATACACAAACAGACCTTTTCAGGCCATAATATTTTCGTTCGCGTTTACCAAATCAAATTATCTATTCTTCATTTCCTCACCCACACACAAGATGCGTGCCTTTCTTCTATTTTCCTTTAGTATAATACTACTAATCCATACAAATATCAATTAAAACTTATCCATGTCATCCTGGCTGGCTGTGTAAACCGGAGGCACATCATCAGCCTGAAGCTCACTATACATATCCAGTAAGCATCCTATCGTCAGCAAATCCATCTCACTGATATGCACGCCCAGCTGCACCGCCCTTAAAAGTAAGAGCGGCGTTGTCATTTCCCGGTCAGTCGCTCGAAGTTTTTTTTACTCTCCACCTGCGTCTGCACATTCAAGCCCCAAAGCTCGATAATCTCAGGAAGCACCTGATAAATGGAAAAAGTCCCGAACTGATCCAGCCATTCATCCGGCGTATCAGGAACATTCTGCGGATCCGCGTGTTTCGCCATGATGTAGCTGATATCCTCGAACAGTTCCAGCGAAAAAGAATCCAGCGCGGAATTTTCCGGATCATTCTCATCAATGCTCTTCTGCAAGTCATGAAGATCTTTGTAGATATCCCTGTGGAACTTGTTCCTGTATATTCTCGGAATGGCTGCCGATGCCCTGAAAGTCACATCATTGCCATCAATATTCACTGTCTTTGTAAGTGCCATTTCACTTTCCTCCAATCATAAGAATGGGCAGAGCCGAAGCCCTGCCCTAAAAAACACTTATCAACCCTGTCCGTTCTTTGTCACCGTCACGGTATATGCCGTGCTGGTGCATCCGGTCTTACTTGCGATCACCGTCACGGTATTGGTTCCGCTCTCCCAAGTTGCATCATCGCCGCTGGTATGAGCCACACCATTTACCAGAATCGTAACCGCCGTTCCGCTTGCCGCCGTC
Source organism: Prevotella sp. (assembly GCA_045225255.1). Taxonomy (GTDB): domain Bacteria; phylum Bacteroidota; class Bacteroidia; order Bacteroidales; family Bacteroidaceae; genus Prevotella. The sequence continues at coordinate 3,517 of JBGVBD010000102.1, forward strand.
GCAGATACCGCATCCTCATCATTCACGGTCTCAGCCGTATAAGAAGTGGTACCGGCATCAAAAGCAGGCGTAAGCTGAAGACTTCCGATTGTGATACCGGTAAGAACCGCCGATACCTGAGCGCTTTCCGTCTGATAAACACCCGAATACCATCCGTTGTAAACCGCATCGGAAGTATTCGC
>JBGVBD010000103.1:0-3970 GCA_045225255.1 Prevotella sp.
ACCAAATTTTACCTTATTATTTCAATTAATAATGTCTTTCATTTTAATAAATATATGATTTGGCGTGTACGTGCGTCATGGACGAAAGTGACCAACCGTATCGGCTTCCTCGACAATGAGTGCAGCATCCTCGAAACCCGCTTGCAGGTGAAATTCTAAAATGACGAAATAGGTGTCCATCCGTTTCGTTAATTTCTATTAATTTATCATAGACAAAAGAATAACCAATCAAAAAAATACGTATATTTGCGTATAATATGCATAAATCTACCAGGCTCCATCTACTGATTGTGGGCGAAACCCTCCTGTTGCTGGCAGTCACGTTGGGTATCTTGGCCTATTTCTCGCACAAGGCATTGCGAGAGGAAGCCATGTGTAATGCTGAACTGACGCTGGATGGTACCGTTCAGAATATTGACAATATCCTACTGAGTGTTGAGCAAGCGACAGGCCGTATATACGATGACCTGCTTGAGCATCTCGACCAACCCGACCGCATGTACGCCTATAGCCGCGACCTGGTAGAGAGCAACCCCTACATCTATGGTTGTGCTATTTGCTTCAAACCCGGATACTATCCCGGCAAAGACCTGTTTATGGCCTATGTACACCATGTGACATCTGCCAAGGGAACCGATTCGGCTCTGGTGACCTCAGAGACATTTACCAACCGCCCCTATACGGAGCAGGTATGGTATGCCGAACCCATGAAGACAGGATGGACGGGGTGGACGGATCCATTGAAAGGTCCCAACACCGAATGCGAGCCATTGGTAACCTTCTGCCTGCCGATCACAGACAAGCACAACGAGCGTGTAGGCGTCATCGGAGTAGACGTGTCGCTCCATCAGTTGTCGGAAATCATCTTGGCTGCCAAACCTTCTGAAAACGGCTATAGTGTCCTCCTGGCACACAATGGTTTATATATCGTGCATCCCGACAAGGAGAAACTGACCAATCCAAATATCTTCAGTCAGAAAGGACGGGATGTCGATGCCAGCGAACTTGATGCTGCAAAGGCTATGGTAAACGGCGAAAGCGGCAAGATGACGTTTCGTAGAGACCATCGCAACTGGTGGGTATTTTACAAGCCCTTTGAGACCGTTGAATGGAAAGGAAGATCCAGTGGAGATATCAACTGGAGTGTAGGTGTGGTTTATCCAGAGGAAGACATCTTCGGCAAGCACAACGTCCTGCTTTGGCTTGTGTTGGGTATCATCATTGCAGGCTTACTGGTGTTCTACATACTGTACAGGTGGATGATCCGCAAACAACTAAAGTCTGTGAAAAAACTCGCAGTTTCAGCCAATTACATTGCCGAGGGCAATTACAACGAGGCCTTACCCTTTATAGACCGTCACGACGAGATAGGACTGCTGCAGAACCGTTTCAAGCAAATGCAGCACTCGCTTCAGGATCAGGTCGAGGAACTGAAAGAAGAGAAGGCTGTGTTGTATCAGCATGGCGACATTCAGCTCGCAGCCTACGACAAAACGTTAGAGGTTGACAAGATGAAGACATCGTTCCTGAATTATATGACGAATCAGGTCTCAATACCTGTCGAAGACATCGACAAGGCCGTGACCGCTCTCTGTAATAATTATCAGAACCTCAGTAAAGAAGAGAAGGATCATCTGGATAATAACATACAGCTTCATACCAAGACGATGGTAAAGTTGCTGAATCATGTGGCTCATTTCGCTGAGACCGAAACAGGAAAGGAGGCCCCCAATGATTAAACTGTCAAGACAAATCAGTTGGGGTATCATGGTGATGGCCATCCCCCTATTCATGCTCGCGTTGGGCATATTGTATATGCAGTCGCACCACCTGATACATGAGGAGGTGAGAAAAAACATCCAAAGCATGCTGAACGCCCAACTGCAACGTGTCAACAACTATATAAACATCATTGAGACCTCACCCGATTCGATGGCCGCCCCCTCATTCAGGCGAATGTCTAAGATGTTGGCCGAGGTGGAGCAACCTTATTCAAACACCTACTTCATACTGCTTGATGGCGACGGGCGATACCTGATACATCCCGACAGCACCCGACTGTTCGCAAAGACCATCTTCATGGATGCCGATCGCGATGACAATAAGGATATGATCATGCTGGGCCACGAGATGACCACAGGCAAGCAAAGCACCATACACATCAATTACCAGAATAAAGAATATCATGTGTCCTACTGCCCGGTAAAAGGCACCGACTGGAGCCTGGCCCTCATCTGCCCCGTCAAGGATGCGATGCAAAGCTTCTATCGTCTCACCTCCATCGTCATCATACTGTTCATCATCGGCCTGCTTGCCATCCTGATACTCTGCAATCATGCGATGAAACAGATAATCCGTCCGATCAATCGGCTCATCGACACCACCCAGAACATTGTCGACGGACAGTATGACGAAACGATTCCCATCACGCCTCGCAAGGGTGTCGTTGCACAGTTACAGAATAGCTTTGCAAAGATGCAGCAATCGTTGAACGAGCGCATGAGCCATCTGCGCCAGGAAGCTGACGAATTAAAACAGAATAACGAAGAGATCAGTCGGGTCAAACAGGAAGCCGAGAATACCATCAACAAGAAGAACAAGTTTATTGTTCGCATGTCACAGCAAATGCGTATGCCTCTGAACGTGATTTCGGGATTCGCTGATGTCTTGGCCGAAAAGGGTGTTGTTGAAAGCATCAGCCAGCAGGAAGAACTGGACAACATTGCAACAATGATGAAAAACAGTGTGATCAGCATGAGCCGTATGGAGCTGATGATGCTCGATGCTTCGGAGACCGACGCCTCAGGTCTGCTGTTGTTTACCAGGTTCCATGAGGTGTCGTGCAACAAGATTGCAAGAGAGGTGATCGATCATGTGCAGCGACACTACCCCCACACAAACATACAGTTTGAGACCGAACTTCAGGACACCATCCATATTCTGACCTACCGGGTATTCCTTCTGTGTGTCCTGATTGAGCCGCTGTATAATGCCGTCAATTACTCCGACGGAAAGCATATCTCCCTGCGTGTCAGCCAGACGGATACCACCGTTGTCTTCACGATTCAGGATACAGGACCTGGCTTACCGGCCGATTTGCCAGACATGGTTTATGAGCCTTACACACTGCCCGAAGACATGCCTGAAGGCATAGGCCTTGGCTTACCATTGGCCCGCCGACATGCCAAACACCTGGGCGGCAAACTGACTATCGACCCCGACTATCACGATGGCTGCAGAATCGTGATAGAAATGCCAAAATAACAACAGCACTTAGGAAGAAAGACAAAAGACTGGCATCCGTGTGGATACCAGCCTTTTTTCTAGAAGGGCCCGAAGCCCATGCAGCTCGTGGTCGTGATGGCAGTCAAAAAGGCTGTGAGTGCAGCTACTATCACCTTCACCGCTACCTCAATGACTTTCTTCTTCATGATTCACCTCCTTTCAATTTATGACTTCCGACTTCCGACATCAAACATCATCCATCATCCATCTTCCATCATCCATCATCCATCTTCCATCATCCATCTTACATCATCCATCTTACATCATCCATCTTACATCATCCATCTTCCATCATCCATCGCCCTAGTCCTTCCCGCTTTCGTACGACGGAACTTTGCCCACCAGAAGACACTCAGGCAAAGATCGATGGTAGTAGAGTCGAAGGCAAACGCCTTTCCTTCTATCTCAAAGTCTTTGTTGATTCTCTTCTTTCTCGCAATGTCTATCATATGGTAGGCAAACTCTTCGAAGATACGTGGCTCACGTCTCTCGTTGACTTTTGCGAGATTGCTTCTCGTCACGTTCTTGCCAAAGCCAAGATGATAGGCTTTGTTGGTGTGCGCAGAAACAGTATTGGTCAAATCGTCACCGTCAATTTTTCGCTCTAAAGATCTATATTTAAATAACTTACAAACATCTCCGAAAACTTTTAGTGGACACTAGTGTCTTTCCATTATATTAATTG
>JBGVBD010000104.1:0-12977 GCA_045225255.1 Prevotella sp.
AGGTAACACCTTGAATGGTAAGGACGTTGACAACAAGTTCGATTTCATTAAATATCCTAACTCTAAGTTCTCTCGTGCCATCAAGGCTGTCAACGAGGCTGAGACCGAGAAGATGATGGCTGCCCTGCAGAAGATGCGTCAGGAAGACCCGACATGGGTTGTTGAGCAGTCTAAGGAGTTGCGCCAGATTATCGTTCACGGACAGGGTGAGTTCCACCTGCGTACGTTGAAGTGGCGTATGGAGAACAACGAGAAGATCAATATCGAGTATCTGGAGCCGAAGATTCCATATCGTGAGACCATCACAAAGATGGCTCGTGCCGACTATCGTCATAAGAAGCAGTCTGGTGGTGCTGGTCAGTTTGGTGAGGTCCACCTGATTCTGGAGCCTTATACAGAGGGTATGCCTGATCCTACATCGTTCAAGATCAACGGTCAGGAGTTCAAGATGAATATCAAGGGTAAGGAAGAGATCGACCTTGAGTGGGGTGGTAAACTCGTATTCATCAACTCTGTTGTCGGTGGTGCTATCGATACTCGTTTCATGCCTGCTATCCTGAAGGGTATCATGGAGCGCATGGAGCAGGGACCGTTGACAGGTTCTTATGCCCGTGACGTTCGCGTCATCGTTTACGATGGTAAGATGCACCCAGTAGACTCTAACGAGTTGTCATTCATGTTGGCAGCCCGTAACGCCTTCTCTGCAGCCTTTAAGGAGGCAGGTCCAAAGGTATTGGAACCTATCTACGATCTGGAAGTACTCGTTCCTGCCGACTATATGGGTGATGTGATGTCTGACCTGCAGGGTCGTCGCGCTATCATCATGGGTATGGACAGCGAGGCTGGCTATCAGAAACTGTCTGCCAAGATTCCTTTGAAGGAACTCAGCAGTTACAGTATCGCACTGAGTTCTCTGACTGGTGGACGTGCTTCGTTCACAACCACTTTCTCAAGTTACGAACTCGTTCCGAACGATATCCAGCAGGAGTTGATTAAGCAGCATGAGGCAGAGATGAAGGAAGAGGATTAATCCTCTCTCATCTGCTAAATACAGAAAAGGAGCCTTCGGGCTCCTTTTCTTATAACTCGCAAGACTCAACGTATTCGCCGTCGCTGTTAAAAAGTGCGGTTAAAATTGGAACTTTCAAAATATGTTTGTATCTTTGCACTTGGTTTCGTGTAGTATTTTGCCGCCCAAACCTAAACAATATAATATTTATAACCTATGCAAACAAGATTTAAGAAAAACGCTAAGATTTTTGATATTGCCATCACTGCCGTGGCTGGGATGGTATCAGTGGGCGTCATGCTCTATGGCGTCGCCTATTTCGGATTGAAAGAGGCATGGCCCGAACTGGTGCTTAACCTATTCTACATCGCCTGTCTGGTGATGATATGGATGTATTTCTTCAATCGGCTTGATACCCACCGGTTCAACTACTGGTGTTCTATCTCAGTGGGTATCACGGTGTTGCTGCGCGACATCCTCTTCGCACCGCCCTTGGCGTTCTATTCCCTGCACTTGGCATGTCTCGTCCTTGCAGTACTGTTGCTCTGTATGCTCACCTATTTCTATGCGCGCAAGAACTGGAAGAGTTACACGAAGCGCAACCTATGGGCCATCTGCGTTATCGACATGATTATTGCCGCCCTTTATAACTACGATATCTATATTGAGCCTATCAGCGAATACACGAACTATATGCTGACGGAAATATGGATTCGCCCCACTATCACCTACGGACTCGTTGCCTGTTTCGTGACGGAAACAGAGAAATGAAGAAAGGGAGCCAATCGGCTCCCTTTTGTTATTGATTGAACTTGATGGTTGTAACAGGACGGAAATACTTGCCAAGGGAAAAAGGTCTGTCAAGAAAGCTGGACGTGGTTGGGAAGAAAGACCTTAATGCCTCTTTCATATAGAAATAGGCATCATTGGTAAAATGACTTGATAATAGATTGTTAATATCGGCATAATTCTGATTAATGAGAACTGCCTCGTCTTCAGTAGGCAATCGCCATCCACTTATTCCATTAATAGATAAGGCATCAGTAACAGTTTTAATCTCTGTGATGATTTCCTGCTCTGTTTTTCCTGTAGCCGTGATGTTACAATCAGTAGGATAGAGTAGTAGGACCTCATGTCCTCCCGTGATTTCTTGAACCGACAAAACATAACAATCTTGATAGATGGAATGAGCAGTAGGAACCTCATTGTCCACAGGGGTGTCTTCCTCTTTGCTTGATTCGTCCTCTCCAAAGGTGAAGTTTATCTCATGGGAACCTGCCCAAGTGACTCCGTTAATGCTACCTTTGATATTGACAGTATTGTTCTGTTGGTAAGTGCCGACGATGCTGATTTGGTAATTTTTTTTCAGTTCATCAGGACAAGGATATGTATAACTTTTTGACGTGCCGTCCTTTTGGGTCAGTGTAACAGTGATAGATGCTGTTCCCGAATCGATCAGAAGCATTTTTGGGGCGGCAAGGTTCCAAGTGCCTTGTCCTTTGTTCGTTAGGGCAATCTTATGGGTTTTGACACTTCCGAGTTCGCCGTTCAGTTGAAGACTTTGATAGAAGGGCGATAAGGATATACTGACATCTGTTATATCCGTTGGCACTTGTTGGATGGTAACATTGGTAAGTTGCATGACCTGCCGTTCGAAACCTAATGTCAAGATGCTCTCTTCCTCTTTTTCCAGAGTAATCGTGTTGTGAGCAGTCATGAGGTCAGTGTGTTCCTTACCGTCGATGAGTGTGACTTCCGCATTGTCTGAAGCCTCTTCCTGAGTCGGCAGATCGTAGATTTTCTGATCTGCTCCTGCAATGGCATAGATGTCATAGGTGCCATGGGGCAGTTTAAACTCTAAGGGCGTGTCTTCAGAAGTGAGTGTCTCTGTCTGGATACATCTTTTGGATGCTGTGTCGAAGATGTAAACGGCAATGGGATAAGTGACCACTTCTTCTTCCGTAACAGAACGGGTGATAATACTCAACGCTGTATCAGGCTCACCCTTGCCTTCTACAGCCAATTCTTTCTCGCAGGCGTTAAAAACGCACACCATCATGCATAGCATGAGATAAACAGTTACTTTTTTCATATTGATTCTTTTGAATAGTTAATAAAACTAAACCGTTGCAAAGGTACAAAAAAAGTGACAAATCTCCAAAGAAATTTGTCACTTTTTTTCACTTCTTGATGATTAATCCTTGATGTTCGGCTCTTCGAGACCGATGCCCTTTTTCTTATCGACGGCTTTCAGGACGAAACCGAGGAGAAGGGCGGCAACACCTAAGCAGGCGAGCATGACAAGGGGTGCGGTATAGTCGAACTTCGTAGGATCGGTGACACCCGGGTTGGTGGCATCCAATACCTGACCAATCAACAACGGGAAGAGCCACAGACCAATGTTCTGAATCCAGAAGATCAACGCATAAGCGGAACCAATGACTTTCGCATCGACGAGTTTGGGGACGCTGGGCCATAACGACGCAGGTACCAACGAGAACGAGGAACCTAAGACGAGGATGGTGGCGTAGGCGATGATGATGCCGCCAACGGCATTGCCCTTGAATAACGGCAGGATGAAGGCAAACGTCAGGTGACAGGCAATCAACAGCAAGGAACCGAGAATCAACATCGTGGCAGCCTTGCCCTTATGATCGACATACGAGCCGAGAATTGGCGTAATGAGTACTGCCAACAGTGGGAAGACAGCGAAGATACTCTCTGCCGACTGACGCATATAACCCATATAGCAGTAGGCGATGAGTGCCACGATAGACAGTCCCAGCAGACCGTATTTGCGGGCGGCTTGCTTCTGGAAGTTGCTGGCGAAACCAGCAGCGGCAACGATGAGCATGATGACATACTGTACGAGGGTAACATCAGGCTGTGCCCAATAGGAATCGGCAGCAGGCTCGGTCAACGTGAGGTTGCACTGCAACATATTGACGGCGTACTTCTGGAAGGGGAAGATAGCACTATAGTAAAGGACACACAATAGGGCAACGAGCCAGAAACCACTGGAAGTGAGAATCTGTCCGAGGTCCTTGATGCGGAAGGGGTCGTCTTTCTCTTCTGCTTCGCCTGTCTGCGAATCGAGTTTCTTGTCCATGAAGAAATAGACAATCGTCATGATAAGGGCGATACACATCAGTACGACACCGAAGGCAACACTACGGCTGACGCTCACGGAACCACCGAGTTTGGCGAAGAAAGGCGAGAAAATCATACACGTAGCGACACCAAGGCGAGCCAACGCCATCTCACTACCCATTGCCAACGCCATCTCACGGCCCTTGAACCACTTCACGATACCTCGCGACACCGTGATACCTGCCATCTCACAACCGCAACCGAAAATCATAAAGCCACAGGCGGCAAACTTCGCGGAGGCGGGCATGCCCTCGGCAAACGGCAGGATATCGAGCCAGTCGAGACCGAACAGCGGTGCCCAGTTGAGATGACTGTCAAACCATGCTTCCAGACCGCTACCCATAAACGACTCGGTAACGGCATACCACTTGATGACGGCTCCGACGAGCATCACCAAGGCGGAGAGGATGGCAGTAAAACGTACACCCATCTTGTCGAGGATAATACCTGCGAAGATGAGGAAGAACACCCATACGTTGAGGAAGACTTCGGAGCCTTGCATGCGACCGAAAGAGGTGGAATCCCAGCCTCGCGTCTCTTGCATGAGGTCTTTGATGGGGGAGAGTATATCCATGAAGATATACGAACAGAACATGGCGAGGGCAAGAAGCAACAACGCCGTCCACCGCATTGCGGCGGAGTCTCTAAGTGTTTTTTGAATTGCTTGAGTCATATTATCTTATTCTGATTAATCTGATTATTCTGAATTTCTATTTCAGCCATTTACCGAGAAAATCGAAGAACGTGCGCTGCCAAAGAATACCGTTCTGGGGCTTCAATACCCAGTGGTTTTCATCGGGGAAGATGAGCAGTTCTGCAGGAATGCCACGCAGACGGGCGGCATTGAAAGCACCCATCCCCTGATTGTAAACGATACGGTAGTCTTTCTCACCGTGGATGCAAAGGATGGGAGTGTCCCACTGATCTACAAACTGATGGGGTGAGTTCTCGTAGGTTCTCTTGGCGCGTTCTGTGCCATTCTTGTCCCAATAGGCGTTGTCGTATTCGAAGTTAGAGAAGAACACTTCCTCAGTATCGGTGTACATCGATTCAAGGTTGAAGGCACCATCGTGAGCGATGAAAGCCTTGAAGCGTTTGTTATGATGACCTGCGAGATAGTAGACACTGAAGCCACCAAACGAGGCACCGACGGCACCGAGGCGGTCTTTGTCGACAAACGGCATCTTCTCAGCGGCAAAGTCGATGGCAGAGAGATAGTCGTTCATACACTGTCCCGTCCAGTCACCGCTGACCTGTTCCTTCCATTCCTGTCCGAAACCAGGTACACCGCGGCGGTTAGGAGCAACGACGACATAGCCATGGGCTGCCATGATCTGAAAGTTCCAACGGTATGACCAGAACTGACTGACGGCACTCTGTGGACCGCCTTCGCAGAAGAGCAGGGTGGGGTATTTCTTGCCTTCCTCATAGTTGGGAGGAAGGATAAACCATGTGAGCATGTTCTTTCCGTCAGTAGTTTTCACCCAGCGTAGTTGTACTTCCGACTTGTCGAGTTGGTTGAGGATATGCTCGTTCTCGCGGGTCAGTTGGCTGACGGCGGTATTCGCAGGAACCTTGACATTGGGGGTGACCACGTAGAGGTCGGCAGGTGCTGTGAACGAATGGCGTTCCATGAGCAGTTGGCGACCGTTGTTCATCAGACGGATAGCCCCGAAGTCTGCCCAAAAGTTTTTCTCCTGACCACCGCTGCCTGACTGGGGTAACACATACGTGGAGAGTTGTTTCGCCTCAAGGTCTGGGGTGACGGCATAGAGATTCTCGGTGGCTTCCCATACACTGATGAAATAGAGCAGTGCTTCTTTTGAATCGCTCCATACGAAATCCTCTACATCGCTCTTCCAGTTGACATAGCGTTTTGTGCCGTCGGCAAGGGTATAGATGCACAAGCGGTTGAGGTCTGCCTCATAGCCGTCGCGTTCCATCGAGAGCCATGCGATATATTTACCGTCGGGCGAATACTGTGGATTGACATCGTAGCCGAGATTTCCGGGCTTACAGATGTTCTTCGTTTCACGCGTACCTATATTATATAAGAAAATGTCGGAGTCGGTGGAAGTGGCATAGTCGATACCTTTCTTCTTACGACAGGTATAGGCGATGGTCTTTGAGTCAGGGCTCCACGTCAGTTGCTCGATACCGCCAAAGGGTTCCATCGGGCATTCGTAAGGTTCGCCTTCGAGGATATCAGTGACGGCATCGGAAATGCCGTCTGCACTAACTTCGGCGAGGAACGGATGCTGGATAGACTCGACATAGTGGTCCCAGTGGCGATACATGAGGTCGGTAACGCGACGACCAGTGGCCTTGGGCAGGTCGTCGGGGTTCTTTTGGATAATCTCGTTGAAAGGTATCGACTGGAGGAGGATGACTTTCGTGCGGTCAGGTGAGAACTTAAAGCCTTCAACCTTCCCGTCGGTCTTGCTCACCTGACGGCGTTTTGTCCCGTCGGGCTTCATCGTCCATATCTCACCGTCGCTGAGGTAGGCAATGGTTTCTTTGTCGAGCCATGTCGGATCAGTCTCGTTCTTACTGCTCGTGGTGAGTTGACGGCTGTTCTTCCCGTCGGCATCGATGATGCAGAGCACCTGATGACCTTTGTTTGCCTTGACACTATAGTAACCTACCTGATAGACAATCTTTTTGCCGTCGGGTGAAGCCTCATAGGTGCCGATACGTCCCATCGCCCAGAGGGCTTCGGGGGTCATCAAGCGGCTTGACAGTTTGATATTACTCTTTCCAATCACGTCTTCTTGTGCGTTGCTCGTGGTGGGCATGAAAGTCAATGCCAGTGCCACAATAGTCAATAATTTCTTCATATGATGTACAAATACTTTTGCAAAGTTACGAATAAACGAGAGAAATGCCAAAAATATTTGAGCATTTCCGAGTAAAAGTAACTTCGATGAAGCCAAAGTTACAAGATTTTTAGGGAAAAAGCAGGAAAAACGAAAATAATTTGTATCTTTGTGCCGAGTTAATTAACTAAACATCTCATGAATAGAGCAAAACAACTCGTATTTCTTGCCCTGTGTATGGCACTGACAATGGTATCGTGCCAGAAGGTGAAAAACAGAGAGATACGTTCAGGACATGCTGACAGCGTCTTGTTTGATGCAGGTGCAGTGATGAATTACGCCCGTATGGAAGTGCTGTTAGACAGTTTCGAACAGACGGGTGAACTGAACGAGATGGATGTCAACCGCTGGCGAGGAACACTCGCCTACCATCAGAAACAGTTTAACGCTGCTGAGAAATACTATCGTCAGGCATTGGAATGTGATGTAAAAACCAGCCAAGACCAGAAGAACTATAACAAGTGTGCCCGCAGACTCTCGGAGTTGCTGTTGGTAAGAGGTGACTATGAAGGCGCCTTGAAGGTGGCTGTGCCTGCCGTGAAGAAGATTGACGATACGAAGATAGGCTCGGATATCGACTATGCTATCCTGTTGAACAATATCGGATGCTGTCAACTGAATCTCGGACGCGCTCAAGAGGCGAAGGAAAGTTTCGAGGATGCCCGTGAGCACTATGCCAACCGTTGGCAGTCGGACACGACGAGTCGCGGTCTTCAGGAAGCTGTTTTGGGTACGGTATATACCAGTCAGGCGTATATCAATACACGCCACTATGCAGATGCTATCTACTGGATCGACCGCACGGAGATGCTGTTGGACAAATATCGCCAGTATAAGGATGCCCGTACGGAATACTTTGACGAGTATCAGGGACGTATTGAGATTATGCGTGCCGTTGCCATGGAGAGTCTGGATAGTACGGAGAAGGCTGCCGCAGCATATCAGCAATTCCAAGAGACCGCTTATTCAAAGACACCTGCGGGGCGTATTAATGCTAACGATTATCTGATGTTGGCAGAGCGTTACCAGGAAGCTGCTGCTAATTACAGTTTCTTAGACAAGGCACTTAGCGATTGGAGTACTGACCTCTCGTTGGACAATATCCAACTTTATATGTTGCCCAAATACATGGCGAATGCGAAGATAGGACGCACTGACTCGACGATGATGATTGGTCAGCGTATCATCATGATGCTCGACTCTGCTATCAGTGGACAGAAGATCAATGCTGCGGCGGAACTTGCCACCATCTATGACACACAAGGTAAGGAAGCGGAGATTGCACATAAGGAAATGAAACTTACGCAGCAACGACTGTGGAGTACGGGTATTGCCCTCGTCCTGATTATCGTGTTCTTCATGATCTATATCTTCCACAAGCGCAAGGCTGCCCATAAGATACAAGCTGCCCACGAACGACTGGAGGAGGCACACGCTAAGTTGAAGATTGCCTATGACCAGTTGGAGGAGACTACACAGATCAAGGAGCGTATCCAGAGTGAGTTGCGTATTGCCCGTGACATCCAGATGTCAATGGTACCGAATATCTTCCCTGATCGTGAGGGTATTGATATGTATGCTGCCATGACACCCGCAAAGGAGATAGGTGGTGACCTCTACGGCTATCAGTTGTTAGGTGACGAACTCTATTTCTGTTTGGGTGACGTTGCAGGAAAGGGAGTGCCTGCCTCATTGTTTATGGCACAGGCAAACCGTATGTTCCGTACCCTTGGCTCTGAACACATGAAGCCTGCCGCTATTGCTACGCGTATGAATAACGCACTGACAGAGAATAACGAGCAGGGTATGTTTGTTACGATGTTCATGGGACTGATCAACTTGAAGACGGGGCGCATGGACTATTGTAACGCAGGACATAATCCGCCCGTTATGGGCTATCCTCCCCAGTTCATGGAGGTGGAGTCGAATGCGCCTATCGGTCTGTGGCCTGGTCTTGAATATGTGGGCGAGACTATCGAGAATATCAAGGGTATTCCGTTGTTCCTCTATTCCGACGGTCTTAACGAGGCAGAGAATAAGGAACAGGTACAGTTTAGCGATGAGCGCATCCTTGAGATATTGAGTGACCAGTCGTTAGACAATGCCAAGAAGGTTGTCCTGCGAATGATGGACGAGGTGAACAAGCATCGCAACGGGGCAGACCCGAATGATGACCTGACGATGATGTGTCTGAGAATTAGTTAATGGTTTACTGTTTACCGTTTACTGTTGAAAGATAAATAAAAAAGCCTGGGCGATTGCTCAGGCTTTTTGTTTCTTGTTTATTTCTTCTTGATGGGGTCGCAAGTGAGGTTGCAACCGAGTTTCTTGAAGATCTTACGGTCGACTTCACCCAACATGATAGTGGTGTGTACCTGACAATCACGAAGATGGGGGAGTTGCTCTAAAGCACGGCGGCATTGCTCGTCATGTTGTGATAATACACTGAGTGCAACTAGTACCTCATCAGTATGCAGGCGCGGATTATTTCCTCCTAAATACTCTATCTTTGTCTTCTGTATCGGCTCAATCATGCTCTGCGGTATGAGTTTTACATCATGTCCTATACCAGCCAAATGCTTAATGACGTTCAGAATCAAAGCAGCACTGCATCCTAACAGCGTAGTGGTCTTGGCAGTAATGATGGTTCCGTCTTCCAATTCCATTGCCGATGCAGGTCCATTGGTCTCTGTCTTGCGTTCATTGGCAGCAACGGTAGTGCGACGGTCGGCAGTGGTAATCTTCGCTTGGTTGAACAGCATGAGAATTTTGTTGATCTCATGTTCGTTGTCAGCACCGTTAGCGAGTTTGTTGGTAGCATCATAGTAGCGACGGATAATCTCGTCGCGACTTGCCTTGCAGCATACCTCGTCGTCACTGATACAGAAACCGACCATGTTCACACCCATATCGGTGGGCGACTTATAGGGATTCTCGCCATAGATACCTTCGAAGAGGGCATTGAGGACGGGGAATATCTCGATGTCGCGGTTATAGTTGATGGCAGTCTTGCCGTATGCCTCCAGATGGAACGGGTCGATCATGTTCACATCATTCAGGTCGGCAGTGGCTGCCTCGTAGGCGATATTCACAGGGTGCTTCAAGGGAAGGTTCCATACGGGGAAGGTCTCGAACTTCGCATAACCAGCACGGATGCCTCGTTTGTTCTCGTTATAGAGTTGGGACAGACAGACAGCCATCTTACCACTGCCAGGACCTGGGGCGGTAACGATAACCAACTCACGGGAGGTCTCTACATAGTCGTTCTTACCGAAGCCTTCATCACTGGCGATGAGTTGTACACTATGGGGATAACCGTCGATGAGATAATGGTAATAGGACTTGATACCCATACGTTCCAAGCGGCGGCGGAACTGGTCGGCAGCCTGTTGACCGTTATAATGGGTGATAACGACGGAGCCTACCATAAAGTCACGACTCATAAACTCGTCACGCAGACGCAGCACATCCTCGTCGTAGGTGATACCAAGGTCGGCACGTACCTTGTTGCGCTCGATATCCTCGGCATTGACGACAATGATAATCTCTATGCTATCGCGCAACTGGGCGAACATCCTTAATTTGGAGTCGGGCTTGAAGCCTGGCAACACACGTGATGCGTGATGGTCGTCGAATAGTTTACCACCTAATTCCAAATAGAGTTTACCGTCAAACTGGGCGATGCGCTCTTTGATATGCTCTGACTGTATCTTCAGATATTTCTCGTTATCAAAACCTATTTTCATCTTACTAATCCTTCAATCCTTCAATTCTTCAATTCTATTTCTTGTATCCATTTTGGCGCTGGCGCTTCAAGTCGTCTGCTTGTTTCTGCATAGCCTCAAGACGGGCAGCAAGACCGCTCTGCTTCTTCGGGTTGTTCTTATTTGCCTGATAGTTGGCTTCGAGAATGGCGAGCAACTTCTCATCATCGGTCGTTTTACGAAGCGTCCACATGATGGCGGCAGAGAAGAAGAGAGAGATGAAATAGTAGAAGTTCAAACCTGAACTGTAGTCGTTAAAGATGAAGAAGAACATCAACGGCATGATATACATCATATACTGCATTACCTTCATCTGCTCTGCTTGTGCACCTATCATCTGGTCTTTCTGCTGACGCATAGAGATCCATGTGTAGATCAACTGGGCGGCACAGAAGAGGATACAGGTCAACGACAGATGGTCGCCAATACCCCAGATATTATTCGTCCACTCGATGATGGGGTCGTAAGTCGACAGGTCGTCCATCCAAAGGAATGACTGACCGCGCAACTGTATGGCATTCGGTACAAACCAGAACATCGCAATCCAGATAGGCATCTGGATAAGCATCGGCAGACAACCGCCCATCGGGCTTACACCGTATTTCGAATAGAGCGACATCATTTCCTGTTGCTTCTTCATCTGGTCTTCTGGCTTGTCATACTGTTTGGTGGCTGCTTCCAGTTTTGGCTTGAGGACGCGCATCTTGGCAGATGACATATATGACTTCTTCACCATCGGGAAGGTGATGACCTTCAAGAGAATGGTAATAAGGATTAAGACGACACCCATGCTGAATCCGAAACTGGCGAGCCAGTCGAAGACATAGAGGGTAAACCAGCGGTTGATGAGACGGAAGAGCCACCAGCCAAGGTTCACTAAATGTTCCAGATTGAGATCTTTACCAAACTGACTCTGTTTCTCTACAGCCTGAATGAGTCGGAAATTGTTAGGACCGATATACATCTCAAACTCAGATGGCTTCTCGCCTGTAGGGTCGAAAGCGGTCTTGAGTTTGGCATCAAACTGTTTCAGATAGCCTGAGCCTTTCTTGTCGAGGATGCTCGACAGGGCAGCATTCTTGGCAAAATTGTCTTTCGAGATAAGAGCAACACTGAAGAACTGGTTGCGGAAAGCAACCCAGTCGAGTTCTTCTTCCACCGACTCACTGTCATCTGATGCTTCTGACAGATTGTCGGGATCGTCCTGTGTCTCTTTATAGAAGATAGAGGTATAGCGGTTCTCAAACGAGAAACCTTTCTCATGCTGGCGACAATGATCTGTCCATTCTATCTCTACCTCTTTATAAGAGGGTGCAAAGGCATTGGTAAGTCCCTTGACCTGAAGACTGAAACCGAGCAAATAATCCTTGCCCAACTGATAGCGCAGGATGACTTGTCCGCCATTACCTGCTGTTGCCGTCATCGTGACGGTAGAGTCGGTCTGCTCAGAGGGGGTGAAGAAAAGGTCGGCGGTGACGATGTTATCCTGCTTGCCTGTCAACATGAAGTTGAGGTTCTGGTCTTTCTCGTCAAACAGGGTGAGGTCTTTCTCGTCGTTGAGGTCCTTGAAGTCGAGAATCTTCGCCTTCTTGATGACACCACCTTTGGTGTCAAGAGTCAATTCTAACTTCTGGTTCTTCAGGACGACCTTCTGGGAAGTACCGTTGAGTGCCCCGTAGAAGAGGGCAGTGGTATCTGCCTTGACAGTATCTGCTTGTACCTTCTTGGCTGCGGCTTCCTCTTGTGCTGCTTTCTTTGCCTCGTTCTGCAAGGCAGTAGCGATGGAATCTTGTTGACGTGCGGCTTCGATTTCCTCTTTCGAAGGACTATTGTACCAACTGAATCCAATCAGTACTACTGCGATGAGGACAAAGCCGATAATCGTGTCTCTATTCATATATATATTTTATTTTATGGTTTCCTAATTGCAATACAAGGTGCAAAGGTAGTGCAAATCGAGCGAAATACCAAATATATTTAAGCATTTCCGAGATGCAGCCTACCTTCGGCGGAGCCAAAGTTACAACATTTTTTTCAGACGAACACGAATCTGAGGGATAAAACTAATCCGCGGCGCGGATGATTGAGAAGATTAAGAGGATTCTGCTCTCGACACCTGCGGGTGCCTCGAAAAACAATAATTCCCAGCCTCAGCAGGAGGCGCAGGAGCAAAGCCCA
>JBGVBD010000105.1:0-2465 GCA_045225255.1 Prevotella sp.
TTGTTGCTGATAACGACACCCTGTCTTGTCTTTCTTAAATTTCTTGTTTCCATCTGGACCATTATTATTTGTTAAGTTCTCTCTGACGGAGTTCTGTCTTCATACGCGCGATGTCACGACGTGCAGCCTTAATCTGTGATGGATTCTCCAGAGGAGTGACAGCATGATTGATTTTCATCTGGTTGTACTTGGCAACCTCTGCCTCCAGTCTCTCAGCCAAGTCCTTGGTCTCGAGCTCTCTTACTTCCTTGATTTTCATACTTCTTAAGCGTTTTTATCGTAATCGCGTCTAACAACAAACTTAGTCTTCACGGGCAGTTTCTGAGCACCGAGGCGGAGAGCCTCCTTAGCGGTCTCAAAAGAAACGCCTTCTACTTCAAAGAGGATACGACCCGGAGTTACGGGTGCAACCCATCCTGCGGGATCTCCCTTACCTTTACCCATACGTACGTCAGCAGGCTTACGTGTGATAGGTTTGTCGGGGAAGATGCGGATCCATACCTGACCCTCACGGTTCATATAACGGTTGATGGCAACACGGGCTGCCTCAATCTGACGGCTGTCAATCCACTTGGCGTCAAGTGTCTTGATGCCGAATGAGCCGAAAGCCAGCTGTGTACCTCTGTGGGCGTTGCCTTTGTTGCCACGTCCGTCCTGAGGTCTTCTATATCTTACTCTCTTAGGCTGTAACATGATAGCTTCTTACTTTAACGTTAATTACTTTTTCTTATTACGGAACTTTCTGCCACCATTGTTACCACCGTTTGAACGACCTACGCCCTTCTCCTGAGTAAAGTTCGGAGCCAAGTCTACCTTACCGTAGATCTCACCACGGCAGATCCAAACCTTCAAGCCCAGAAGTCCGACTTTCGTCAGAGCCTCAGCCTGGCAGTAATCGATGTCAGCACGGAAAGTGTGCAGAGGAGTACGTCCTTCCTTGATCATCTCGCTGCGTGCGATTTCAGCACCGTTCAGACGACCAGAGATCTGTACCTTGATACCCTCGGCACCAGCGCGCATCGTGTTAGCCACAGCCATCTTGATAGCACGGCGGTAAGCAATCTTACCCTCTATCTGGCGAGCGATGTTGTTTGCTACGATGTTTGCATCGAGTTCCGGTTTCTTCACTTCGAAGATATTGATCTGAATCTCCTTGTCATAGAGCTTCTTCAACTCTTCCTTCAACTTATCGACATCCTGTCCACCCTTACCAATGACAAGACCCGGACGGGCAGTGCAGATAGTGATGGTCACCAGTTTCAATGTACGTTCGATGACAATCTTCGAAACGCTAGCCTTAGCCAGACGCTCGTTGAGGTACTTACGGATTTTCTGATCCTCTACCAGGTTATCTCCGAAGTCCTTGCCTCCGAACCAATTTGAGTCCCAACCTTTTACGATACCAAGGCGGTTGCTAATTGGATTTACTTTCTGTCCCATACTTCTTACTTATCATTAGTTTTAGCGTCGACAAACAGAGTCACGTGGTTCGAACGCTTACGGATACGATAGCCACGACCCTGAGGTGCCGGTCTCATACGTTTCATTGTCACACCTTCGTCAACGAAGACACGGCTTACGAACAGTTCGCCGTCTTCTGCCTTGCGGTCATTCTTAGCCTCCCAGTTAGCGATTGCCGAACGGAGAAGCTTCTCAACGTCAGCTGCAGCATGTTTCTTCGAGAATCTCAGAACACCAAGAGCGCGGTTTACTTCCATGCCGCGAATCATATCAACGACATAGCGCATCTTGCGTGGAGAAGAAGGAACACCCTTCAGCTTTGCAAAATACTGTGTCTTATTGGCTGCCTTTATTTTCTCAGCCGCTAATCTTTTTCTTGCTCCCATTATTTTATTCTTTTTATTTCTGGTGGGTTAGCCTGTTATTTCTTATTACCTGCATGGCCACCGAAACGACGCGTCGGAGAGAACTCACCGAGCTTGTGTCCTACCATGTTCTCAGTAATGTAAACAGGGATGAATTTATTTCCATTGTGAACTGCAACGGTATGTCCCACGAAATCCGGGGAAATCATTGAAGCTCTGGCCCATGTCTTAACGACATTCTTCTTACCACTCTCATTCATAGCGAGAATCTTCTTCTCGAGTGATACGTTGATGTACGGGCCTTTTTTTAATGAACGACTCATAATTTTCTCTAATTAACTTCGTGATTACTTCTTGTTAGCTCTTTCAATGATATACTTGTTCGACTGCTTCTTAGGTGCACGAGTCTTAAGACCCTTAGCGTACAAGCCCTTGCGTGAACGTGGGTGTCCTCCAGACTGACGTCCTTCACCACCACCCATTGGGTGATCATGCGGGTTCATAACAACACCACGGTTGTGAGGACGACGTCCCAACCAGCGAGAGCGACCAGCCTTACCAGACTGCTCCAGAGCGTGGTCTGAGTTTCCTACACTACCTACCGTAGCCTTACAAGCCGAGAGAATCTGACGAGTCTCA
>JBGVBD010000106.1:0-8998 GCA_045225255.1 Prevotella sp.
GTGCCGATGAACTGAAAGCCATATACCCGTTTGCGCAACAGGAAGATGATGGCAATAAGCGCGAGGAATCCCGCCAGCACGATACCATTGACAGGCCAGCGGTATGCATCCCAGTTAACAGGACCGACACTCAGTTCGAGTATCAGTCCCGCAATGATAAGGCATCCTCCCATGAGGAAGCCCTCTTTCTGTCCGTATGGTTTGGTCCACATTGTTGCAAAAGTACGAAGAAAACTCGTTATTTGCTAATTAATCAACGCTTCCTTAACAACATTTAAGGAGTTCGCACCTTCTTGTGCTGATATTTAATCTTACCATTCATCACATTTCTTGTACTGTTTATCCCAAATATTTGGTCATATTCGCAACTATTCGTACCTTCGCATCGTCAAATGAGAAAAAAGAAGTCATGAATATCAGATTAGAACAATCACAAGATTATCGTGAAGTAGAGAACCTCACGAGAGAGGCATTCTGGAACGTCTATCGCCCTGGATGCACGGAGCATTATGTGCTCAACCAGTATAGAAACAACCCCGACTTCATCCCTGAGTTGGATTTCGTGATGATTGAAGAAGACGATGGTGAGCACCAATCGTCCGATGGTGAGCACCAATCGTCAAGAATCATCGGGCATGTGATGTTCTCGAAGGCTGAAATCATCTTAGATGATGGGACGGTCTTTCCTTCTTGGACGTTCGGCCCTATCAGTATCCACCCAGATTATAAGCGCAAAGGCTATGGTCTCAAACTATTGCAACATGCATTGAAGAAGGCGAAGGAAATGGGTATTGGCATGATTCAAATGGAAGGAAATATTGAGTTCTACAAGCACGCAGGCTTTGACCTTGCCAGCAAGATGAAGATTCACTATCATGCAGAGCCGAGAGAATCTGAAGTTCCGTATTTCCTTGCACAAGAACTGATTCCCGGCTATTGGGGCAACCGCGAGGGAACCTATTGCCCACCCAAGGGCTACTTTGTGGCTGACGATAATCCAGAGGCTTTCGAGACCTATGAAGCTACGTTCCCAAAGAAAGAAAAGGCATTCCAAGAAGGACAGTTACCTCAGTTCTGTCAGAGTTGTGGCATGCCCCTCACTAAGAATGAGGACTGCGGCACTAACGCAGACGGCAGCACAAACTTCGACTACTGCAAGTACTGTTATGCCGATGGCAAGTTCCTACAGGAATGTACGATGGATGAGATGATTGAGCATTGCGCTCAGTTCGTCGATGAGGTCAACAAGAATATGCCTAAGCCCATGACGAAGGAAGAGTACAAGCAGATGATGCGAGGCTTCTTTCCAATGCTCAAAAGATGGAAGAAATAAGATGGAAACAGAAAAGATACTATTGCGCCCTTGGCTAGATAGTGATGCCGAGACGCTGTTTAAATACGCCAGTGACCCCGATGTAGGACCTCGTGCCGGCTGGCCACCACATCAGTCTGTGGAGGAGAGTCTGGAGGTCATCCGTAATGTGTTCAACAAAGACACCACCACTTGGGCTATCGTTCTCAAAGAGACTGGCGAGGTGATTGGTGCTATGGGGTATGGTGCATCGTGCGACTGCAAGTTACCTACCCGTGAGGGAGAGCCTATAACAGGTTATTGGGTAGCAAAACCTTATTGGAATCAAGGTATCTGTACAGAGGCACTGCAACTGATGCTTGACCATATCCGCACAACCACTAACATTCAGTCAATGCTCAGTGGTCACTTTGTTGATAACCCTGCCTCTGGTCGCGTGATGGAAAAATGCGGCTTTGTCCCTACAGGCGAAGAGTGTTACGACGAGTCACAATATATGGGTGAGGGACGTCCCATTCGCGTATTAAGATTAGAATTAAGGAAATGAAAGAATAAACATGAAACTAAATAAGGCAACAATTGAAGATTATGAGTCTATCATCGCATTCTACGATGACGTGATGGAACGTACTCCTGACATTAAACTATATGCCCGTTGGCAAAAGGGTAAGCACCCTACAGAAGAAGGTATCAGAACTTATATCGAAGAGGGAAGCATATACCTGTATAAAGAGAATGATGTGATTATTGGGGCAATGGCTATCACTATGTACCAAGGCAAGGACTATCACGCTATCGAATGGTCTCAACAGGTAGAAGATAATGAGGCGGCAGTGATTCATATCCTTGCGGTGAGTCCTGATGCTCAAGGAAAAGGCATTGGTTCTGAGATGATTCGTGAGGCAATCCGTCTTGCCCAGACAAATGGCATGAAAGCCATTCGTCTCGATGCCCTTGCCTCTAACACCCCTGCCCATAAGATATACAATTCTTTAGGTTTTGAGTACCGCGGTCAGCAGCATCTCTACGCCGAGAATACAGGATGGACTGATTTTTATTTCTTTGAATACTGCAATTGAGCGAATGCAACACTATGAAAAGATTATGAACATACTGATTTTATCCGGAAGCCCTCGTAAGGATGGCAATACAGAATTGTTGGCTGAAGCTTTTGCCAAAGGAGCTTCAGCGCAGCATCATGTAGAGATTGTCTTTGTACGTGATTATAAGGTGAATCCGTGTTTAGGTTGTAACGCTTGCTTCAAAACGAATGGTATCTGCGCTCAGAAGGATGACATGACTATTATCTATGAGAAGATGAGTCAGGCAGATATGTTCGTCATTGCCTCGCCAGTTTATTTCTATGGCATTAGTGCTCAATTGAAGGCTGTCATCGATAGGTTCCATAATCCGATTCGTGATTCGTTCCACATCAAGAAGATGGCATTGTTGCTTGTTGGTGCAGCCTCATTGCCAGAATTGTTTGATGCCATTCTAACAGAGTATAGCCTCTGCTTGAACTTCTTCAATATAGAAGATGCAGGCAAGGTGCTTGTCAGAGGTGTCAAAGACAAGGGTGACATCAAAGGAACCGATGCTTTGAATGAAGCATACACATTAGGTTGTTCGATATAGAAATGGAGATACCATTCGTCACAGAATCCTACCATTCGTCACATGTTGGAGCTAAGTCGCAACTTTAGCATATCTCTGCATCGTCAAACTGGCAAATTATTCAAAATAGCAGAGTTATGAAAAAGTTAAGTTTGAAAATGATGGCCTTGATGGCCATAGTATTGATGAGCCTGACAGCTCAGGCCAAAACACAGGATGTAGGTGGACGAGTAATAGACCAGAATGGTGAACCATTACCATTCGTAAGTATATCACTGCTCTCGGCAGACTCTACTTACATCCAGGGTGCTACAAGTGATGAGAATGGAGCGTTTATGATTCTGACAACGGATGCGTGTTGCATCCTGCGACTTTCGTTTGTTGGCTATCGTACGCAATACGTTGATATAAAGGGTACGGACGTAGGTACCATTCAGATGGAGGAAGACCAGCCCATGCTGAGCGAGATTATTGTAAAGGGACAGATGCCGAAGACGAAACTGACGGGCAACTCGATGGTGACCACCATTCAGGGCACCATCCTCTCACAATCTGGAACAGCACAGGAGATGTTGGCAAAGGTGCCTGGTATGACAGCCAAGGGCGAAGAACTCGAAGTTCTGGGCAAGGGCACACCTATTATATATATAAATGGGCGCAAGATGCACGACAAGAACGAACTGAAGCGGCTGCGTTCAGAAGAGATTGCGAGTGTGGAAGTGATCACCAATCCTGGTGCGCAATACGATGCTACGATATCTTCAGTCGTGAGGATCAAGACCATCCGCAGAGAGGGCGACGGCTTCGGCTTCGACGTGAATACAGGTTTTAATCAGGATCTGAGGTTTGGCGAGAGCGACCCTAATGTTCAGTTGAACCTACGATACCGCCATAACAACCTCGACCTCTTTGGTATGGTGAACTACTGGAAATGGGACCAGACGACACTTTTCAGCGACGAGCAGTCAAACTACCTGCCTACAGATAAGGGAGTTTTGAACATCAACCAGAATTCTCATTCGAGAAACCATTTCAAGAACAACGGGATTGACTATAACCTGGGGCTCAACTGGCAGATAGCAGAAAATCATTCTGTGGGCATCAGAATTCAACGCAACGACCGTTTCAACGCAACTACAGACCTGATGCTGGAGACAGACGTAGAGCGCCAGCCTCTCCAGCAGAAGGAACACAGTTATTCTACTCAAGACGAGTATCACCACACCTTCTATAATTGGGAAGGCAATGCGTATTACAATGGTCAGGTTGGTAAGATGGGTATTGACTTGAACATGGATTTCCTGACGGACAAGACTAACGTGGATAATCATATCTATGAACTCGTCAATCATACTGATCACCATGCGATGGAGCAGGACAATAGCACCACTGTATCTCTGTGGGCTACCAAACTGGTGCTGACCTATCCCGTCTGGAAAGGACAGCTGGAGGCAGGAACGGAACTCTCGTTTGTGACTCGCAGCAACAGTTCTTCTATCACCAACTATCCCTTGCCTGCTTCTGATTCGAAGGTGAAGGAAAATAATATCGCTGCCTTCGTAGCCTACAACTTCAATCTGGAGAAGGTGGGTAACTTCAGTGCTGGATTACGCTATGAGCATGTGGGTTTCGACTATACAGATCATCTTGATGCTGCCAACAATATGACGCGCTATCAGGATGAGTTCTTCCCCAGTCTGTCGTGGGCCAGACAATTCGGTCCCGTGCAGACCTCGCTGGCCTACAGCTTCAAGACCATCCGTCCTGACTATAACAGTTTGAGCGACCGTATCACCTATATCAACTCCTACACGCTGATGCAAGGCGATCCTACGCTGAAAAACGCCACAATGCAGGAGGTGAGTCTCAATGCCCGCTATAAGTGGCTGAACCTCTTTGCAGCATACGAGCGTCGTGATAATACGCTATCGCAACTGCCATACGCCTATAATAATGAAGGGATTATTATGATGAAGCGCGTCAACCTGAAAGACCCCGTGCGCAACCTCGCCATCTTCCTCTCTGCTAATCCCACTTTTAATTCTTCAATTTTTAAATCTTTCAATTTTGAATACAGCCCTAACTGGACTATTGGCGGACAGAAGTTCTGGAATACGATGGAGTTTGACGATCCACGCTCAGAAACAGGCAAGGTAAAGGAGACCTACACAAAGCCTATCTTCTTCATCGACCTGAACAATGCTTTCCGTCTGCC
The DNA here is from genome assembly GCA_045225255.1 of Prevotella sp. Lineage (GTDB taxonomy): Bacteria > Bacteroidota > Bacteroidia > Bacteroidales > Bacteroidaceae > Prevotella. Next base: position 5,142 of record JBGVBD010000106.1, read on the forward strand.
ACACCGTTGGCAACTGGAGGCAAACATGAACATCATGACCAAGGGTGATGTCATCAACTTCCACATGGAGTCGCCCTCGTATCGTCTTGGCTTCGTGGTTCAGAAATGTTGGCTGAAGAATGATGCGCTCTGCCTGCGCGTCAGCATCAACGACGTGCTGCAGCGTAGCGTTCAGGACATGCGCATGAGTTGTGGCGGTTATCAGATGTCAGAGAGCCAAGTGCGCAGTAACCACCGCCTCAACATCTCGCTGCGCTATACCTTCAACGCCTCTAAGAGCAAGTATAAGGGCACAGGTGCCGGACAGGCAGAGCGTCAGCGAATGAGTGGAAATTAGCCATTCGTCACAGAATCATGCCAAATATCCCAATTATTTGGCAGATATTGCAACTATATGTATCTTTGCATCGTCAAAAAGTAAATTTTTAAATGAAATAAGTATGAAAACTAAGAATTTTGCAAAGAAAGCGCTAGTCATGGTTGTCATGACGTTGATGTTTGTGACGAACGCCCAAGCCCAGCAGAAGCGATTGATGGAGTTCCAGATGTTGACGACAATGCATGAAACCACCTATAAGAACTTACTCAAAGATGGTAAATACAAAGAAGCAATTGCTCCGCTGACCACACTGATCAACCTGATTGACACGACCAGTATTTACAAGGTGGCGAATATATCCGAAGCAATCGTCAGACAGCTCAACGCCCCTTACTACTACGACTTGGCTTGCTGCTATGCCGTTACCAAAGAAAAGAAGCAGGCACTAAAGGCGCTGGAACAGGCGGTGAATCTTGGATATAATGATTACAACAACATGCTCTATGACAATGACCTCACGTCGCTCCGTAAGGACAAGACATACAAGATTCTGCTGGCTATGGTCAAGGAGAAGACACCGCTCAACGTGCTCAGGAAGTCTGCTCCATACGCTAAGGATTCTGTAAAGTTGGATGTTAAATTCACTTATCAGCCGAAAGATGACTATCGCCTAAGTGTGGTGCGCGATTATTTGAAGCTCGACTCTGTAGCAGGTCAGGGCGATGAGTTGTCGAAGATCATCAACTTACTGCACTTCGTCCACGACGTGATGCCTCACGATGGCAACCACCGTGCCTTTGTCGAGATGGATGCCATTGACCTTTATAACTACGTCAAAGTGACTGGTAAGGGCGTGAACTGCCGTCAGTTGGCGATATCGCTCTGCGAAGTATATCTCTCGATGGGCATCCCAGCCCGCTATGTTACTTGTATGGCAGCCGACCCCAACGACGGCGAGTGTCATGTCATCAACGCAGTGTGGTCTGATCAGTTGCAAAAGTGGCTTTGGATAGACCCGACGAATGATGCCTGGGTGATGGACGAGAACGGAACAATGCTCAGCATTGCCGAAGTGCGCGAGCGAATGATCAACGACCAACCGCTGGTGGTTTGCGAGACAGCCAACTGGAATCATCGCGAGAAACAGACCAAGGAAGGCTATCTCGATGGTTATATGTCGAAGAATCTCTACTACTTTGTCTGCAAGAAATACAGCCGTTTCAATCCAGAGAGCGATTATCGTCCGAATCCTGCAGAGGAAGATATACGCCTGATTCCTGTCGGTTTCGTCAACAACAATTGGAAGTGCGACACGACCACCGACCCCGATTTCTTCTGGGCAAAGCCAGAAATGTAAATAACGATGGAAGAAATAATTGGCATAACCGTTATCTGATTAAGAATGAAGATGAAACAATACAGATACGTTAAGAGTAACGCCTTTACATCAGGCCTATCGTTAGGCAATCCTGCGGCATGTATTTATACGGGGCAAGAGGAGCTGACGCCTGAGCAAATGCAGGCAATAGCTGCCGAGCACAAAGGATTCGTGATGGAAGTGGTGTTCTGTGGTCAGTCCGACAAGGCCGACTGCAAGCTCATATACTATTCGTCAGAATGCGAAGTGGAGTTCTGTGGACATGGAACCATCGCCACCATGTACACAATGGTGAAGGAAACACCTGAACTGATGGCAAAGCCCGTTATTACAGCTGAGACCAACCGCAAGGGAATCATCGAAGTGTTCAATGCCATCAACGAAGAGGATGCCGTATATATCACAGCTCCCGATCCCATAGAGCATCCGATGAATCTTTCAGTCGGACAAATCGAGGATGCACTCACTCTGCCTCATGGTGCCGTCCGCAAGGATCTTCCAATCCGGATTATCGATGCAGGTTTGCGTACGCTCCTCGTTCCCATTGCAGACCTCGATACAGAGATTTCTGTCTATCCTAACGAGCAGAGCCTGAAAACGTTCTGCGAGAGCAACGATATTGACATCATCCTTGTATTCTCCAAGCAGACGGCTGACACATCAGCCTTTGCCCACACCAGAGTGTTCGCCCCGAAGTTCGGCTATCTGGAAGACCCTGCTACCGGTTCTGGCAATAGTGCCTTTGCCAACTACCTACTCAGCGAAGGACTTTGGAAAGGCGAGCCAATCACCATAGAGCAAGGCGGTAATAATCGCATCTTTAACTCCGTAAAACTCAAATGCCAGGATGCTAAGGTATTATTCGGTGGCAAAGCTACAAAAAAAATAGAAGGGACATACCATATTTGAAAGTAGAAACAATAACAATGAAAAGATTATGAACGCAAAAGCACTAGTCGTTATCGACATCCAGAACGACATCACCAAACACTACCGCGACATTGTTGACAACATCAATGTTGCTATCGACTGGGCCATGTCGGAGGGAATGCACGTCGTCTATATCAAACACAACAATATCACTGCTGGCACACGGACCTTCAAGCCCGGCACTCGTGGCGAGGAGTTGGTACCAGAACTGAAGGTGGTATCGGATAACGTCTTTGTGAAGACAAAGAGTAACGCATTGACGAGCGAATCATTTGCCTCATTTATTGAGGCTAATAGTATTACTGAGTTCTATGTTGTTGGTGCCGATGCTACCGCTTGTGTGAAGTCCACTTGTTTCAACATGCGGAAAGCAGGCTATACGGTACACGTTTTCTCTGACTGTGTCACCAGCTACGATCTGAAGAAACTGCCAGAAATGCTGGAATACTACGCCAAACAAGGTTGCGAAGTGATTACTTTAAATGAACTATAACAGATGAATGAATTCATGACACCCCCGAAGATGAAACACGAGATTATTGAATTGCACGATGTGCAAATTATTGGCATGGCCAAGAAGATTGCCTTCAATGAGGCGAAGGAAGAATGCCCTAAGTTTTGGGGCGAGTTTGTGGAAAAGATTATTAGGCCAGTGTTTTTTGAGAAGCAAGAACCCAATGCTTTCCAAAAAGCAGCCATCGACAATGGCGTAGGTGAGTTCGGACTCTGTACATGCGACATCCCTAACCACAATTGTGCTACTTGTTGGGAAGCAAACTTCGGGGCTTGCTGTAAAAATACCTTTACTTACGTTATTGGTGGCATATATAAAGGTGGCGATGTGCCTGAGGGTATGCAGCTCTTCCCCATTCAAAGCGGAAAGTGGCTGAAGATACATTTCGAGGGAGGCATGAAAGCCTTCCAGGAGCAGTACAAAAGGTTCCATAAGGAGTGGTTGCCTGCTCACCCTGAGTACAAATGGGTACGGAATTCCTGCAGTATGGAATGGTATCAAGGTACTGACATCCAGTCACCCGACTATCAGTGTGGTGTTATGATGCCGTTAGAGCAAATATCATGAAGAGAGAAATAAACCTTCAAGAGAGTAATCGTGCTGAAGCATTCCGTATGTGGATGTCATCGCCCATGCCGATGGTGACATTGGTGAAGACGTTGGATGTTAGCCGCTTGGTAAAGGTCAGCAAAAAGAGCGGAATGAAGTTCACCATG
>JBGVBD010000107.1:0-1544 GCA_045225255.1 Prevotella sp.
CATCACACCGAGGGTCACCTTCTCGAACTGTAGTTCGTCGGCTATCTTCAGTGTCTCCCCGATATAGTTACCATATTGTACGAAAGCCTGTGAGGGCAGGTGAGGGTAGTGGTCTTTCAGAAATCGTTCACTCTTGGCACCGCTGTTGATGACAACACGATCGGTACCACTTGCCTTTGCCACCTCCATACACTTACGGATGCTGCTGATGAATGCTTCTTCTGAGAATGGTTTGACAATACCACTCACGCCGATAATCGAGATACCACCCTCAATACCGAGACGAGGATTGAAAGTGCGACGGGCAATCTCCTCACCGTTGGGAACGCTGATGGTAATTGACAATTGACAAATGACAGTTGACAGTTGTTCCAGGTTCTGACGAATCATTTCGCGAGGCGCTTTGTTGATGGCAGGTTCACCAGGGGGATAGTCGAAACCAGGAAGAGTGAAGTGTCCTACACCTTCACCACCAAGAATCTCTATATTGGCTGTTGGCTGTTTGCCATTGGCTATTTGCTTTACACTCGCGCGGACTTCTATCCCATTCGTCACATCGGGATCGTCTCCTGCCTCTTTGATGCAATACGCATAGTCGTTGCTATATCCGACGGACACATATATTGTTTCGCCATCAGGTAATAACACAGGAACTTCTGCAGGAGTCTCGCCTTTCGTCAGTCTTATCATGGCAGCCACAGCGGCAGCCGTCGCACAAGTACCTGTCGTCAGTCCGCTATGCAGCGGAAAGAAGTCGGGAAGGAGTTTCTCCACTGCTAAACGCAATCCATGGGGACCATTGACACTATGGAAAACAGAAGGAGTCTTGGGACGTCTCAACACAAAGATACGCATGCCTTTTTGTTTGGCAGCATCCACTTTTTCTTGGAATCCGCCAGTCAGTCCACTTTCTTTGAGCAGGATGGCATCCGCATCGATATCTATCACACGGCTGTCCGTATAGAAACAAAGTTGGTCGTCACTGGCTCCCTGTTCATGGGCGAGGTTTATGCTACTCTCCCGATCCAGTATCCTGTAAAACACCTTTACTCCCTCATCCTCTAACCATTTTAATTTAGAGATAGACTGTACGCCAGTAGTGGCGAGGAGTGTATGTATATCGTGTGGGATATCCTGATAATTATCGATCCAAGTGATGTCGGCATCTCGTGGCGGAAAGATACGCTCATAACGGATGGCTGGCAGATGCAGTTTTGCTGCTACTGCCGCTACTGTCTCATGCAGCATTTGGGCAAAGGGATGGGCTGCATCTATCAACAGTCGGATATCATGCTTCTGACAGAACGTCGTCATCGCTTCCTGATCCATCGCTCCCTGAAGAGGGATGCCATGATGAAGTGTGACATCCTGCATGTCTGTCTTTGTCGAATAATAGAAAGGCTGTCCAGCCTCTTCCAGTTCGGCAACTGCCTTCCGTCCTTCTGTCGCTCCTCCGAAAACTAATATCATGACGGCTTACCTTTCCTAAACAGGTGGGTGAAATGTTTGGAATAGAGTTCTGAGAGTCCTTCACGATTGTCAAT
>JBGVBD010000108.1:0-12198 GCA_045225255.1 Prevotella sp.
ACTTCGATGATTGGTCAGACATTACCGTATCGAAGGACGACATGCTGTTCGACGATCCGGAAGACTTAACCGAGGTATTCTAAAAGAAAAGGCGGCTCAATCGAGCCGCTTTTCTTATTTTCCCCCAAACAACTTGTCACCCAACTGCTGGATGAATTCATCACGTTCCGCCGTAGGAATCACTTGACCAGCTGCGGCTGGATGGCCACCGCCGCCTCGACCAAATTCCTTGATAGCTTGACCGAGATTGATGTCCTTTCGCCTCGTGCGGAAGGACAGCTTTGTCATTCCTGGGTCTACGCCGTCGGTTCCAGCCATGACTAGCCAGTCGTACTTCGGCGTCATGCGCATGTTGATGTCGGAATTGAACTTGTTGCACTCGATGTAGTGGCCGTTGTACGGAAGCTCGTGCTGGACGCACGTAGCGATGTATTCCTCCACCTCATGCTCGTGGTTGGCGAGGATAGAACGAGCGTCGTCCGGAAGGCTACCATCTGGTTCAAGACCGTTCATGAACTTTGTCATAAATTCTTCGTAGCCGTATTCGTACAGAAGCGTGTTCAGATCGTCCGAAATCGGAATCATCTTTCTCAGCCACAGATCGTGGTCATTCGTCACCACACACAGCTGGTAGAGCTTTTCCAACTCAGCCATGCCCTTGAAGTAGTCATAGCACAGCAAAGCGCCACAGCGGCCTTCCTTGACGAAATATTCGCCATACGGATCGTCCGGTCGCACGATGGCGGTCTGGTGATGGTCGATTACCAAGTACGGCTTGCGTACAGCGTGTACGGCGTCGATCATATTGTCGTCCGGGCTGAAGTCGCTGAATATGATAGCGTCATAGGTCTCAGGCTTCGAGATAGCGTCGATGGCGTCACGATACACTTGGCCGCTGTAGTTCGTACGGACAGTGATGCAAGCCGGATACACGTTGCGCACAACGATACCAGCTACTGCTCCGTCCAAGTCATCGTGGGTGATATTGAGGACGCGAGTCTTCGTGTCCTTGATCCAGTCGTTCATGTTGTGGACTTCAGATACATTGCCATTCATGTCCATGATTACGGACGAACGAAACGGCATGTACTGGCCACCTTTGATAGTCATTTCTTCATTCATGCCAACAAATATAGCAAAAAGAAAGGGGCTCGGCAATAGCCGAACCCCTTGATTGTGATTGAACCGAATATGTTGTATTAAAGATTCTGTTTCTTGTCGACGAAGCGGTATTCGATCAACATGTCCAGACCGTACTGGGAATGGATCGTATCCGTATTGTCGTCGAAGTTGGTGGAACCTTCGAACCACTTGCGGCTGACCAACATTGCGAACTTCATCTGTGCGAGCTGACGAGCGAAGCTCTTCTTGTCGGCTTCCATGTCGGCGATCATCTGGTTGATGACTTCTTCACGGTTAGCGTCGGTAGAGTTCTTGGCGAGGTATTCGTCCACGCGCTTGATGACGGCGGCCATGTATTCCACGGACGGAGTAAGCTTCTTGCCACCCTTGACCTTGTCGAGAACGTCGGAGATCTTCGGTTCGGACGAGAAGCCCTTGAAGGCGGAGTTGATGGTCGGTGCCATGTAGAAGTCGCCGTCCTTGACAGCTTCCTTCGGCGGATTGTAGCCCTTGGAAGTGATGCCGAGGGAAGCAAGGTAGTCGGCCTGTTCCGGCGTGTAACCGTCGCTGAGAGGTGCCGGAGCAGCCTTAGTCACGAGGGACTTGAGGTACTTCAAGCAGAACTTGCTGTCGGTGAGGTTCAAGGCGAGCTTGGTCATTTCGGCCTTCTTAGCGCCCTTGATCTTCTTCTTGTTGATGACCGGAAGTGCGGAGATATCGACCAAGCACTGAGTCATGCCGTTGTCGAGTTCCTTCTGGACAGTCACCACTACGCCGTCATGCTTCTTGATAGCATTGAGGGTGTCCTTGGTGATGATCAACGGAAGCACCGGAATGTTCACTATACCATCCTTGATGATGGTATAGTTGCGGAAGATGGTGGAGTTGACCTTGGTGAGACCGAACTTGTTTTCCGGCAATTCGAGTTCCACTTCGATGTTGAAGAGGCCACCGAGGTTTGCGCGGTCTTCGTTCCAGACGAAGGAATCGAGCGGATAGCCCTTGTCGATCTTGGTCATCTTGACCTGACGTTCCTTGGCCTTGTTGAGGATGGCTTCGGCAGCCGCTGCAGACTTGGCTTCGGCGAGAGCCTTCTTTTCTTCGTCGGTGAGGACAACCTTGTCGACGGACTTTGCGCCGATGCGGTTGTAGTTGAAGTCTTCGGAAGCGACACGGACGAGGTTGTCTTCGTTGGTCGACAATTCGTTGAAGAAGTCGATCACGCAATAGCGGTCGTCGGAAGCCTTGTAGGACGGATCGATTTCACCGCGAAGCGTCTTGTCGAACACGGCAGCGGCAATGTCGTTCTGGAACACGAACAACTTCTGCTTACCGAAGGAAGACTGATACTGGCTGATGAACTTCTTGTCGCCGATGTAGTAGAGCAAGTCTTCGACGAGGTCGTATTCAAGCTTGTCGGCAAGGATGTAGGCGACAGCGTAGAAACCGTCAATGTCGATCGGCTTCTGGCTGATAGTTACCGCACTGTTCTTGCGAGTCACCGTCCAGAACTTCTTGACGGAAGTCGGAAGAAGTGCGTAGCCGTCGTCTTCAACAACGACAGAAGTCACCTGGCTCGTACCTTCGTTCATGAAGATGACGATCGGCTTGATCAAGTTCTTGACGTCGGCAGTGACGAACACCTTGACCTTGGGTGCGACCGCACCGCCCTTGAACACGTTTTCCATGATCGGAACGTATTCGTCAAAGTCGGCAGACGGAATCTTGGAACCGCCGAGGATTTCGGCCATCTGGGAAAGACGGTCACTGTCAGCGTTGTAGCCGTATTCGATCACGGTACACTGGGCGATATCCGGAGCAAGCTTGTTGAGGGAGTCGATGACCTTGTCGTAGCTGCAGCAGTTGTGGTAGCCGTCGGACAAGAACACGAAGTTGTAGCGTTCCTTCTTACGGATGAGCTTACGAGTAAGCTCAAGCGGCGTATAGAAGTCGGTGCAGCCCTGATCGACCAAGAAACGGTCGATAGCCTTGTGGAGTTCGGCAAGTTCACGTGCGTTGTTGCAGTGTACATGTTCCTTGACGACCACGCAGTCTTCCGGGTCTGCGAAGACGATGATAGAAATGGTGTCGTTTTCTTCGACGATGGACGAGAGACGGTTCTTCAACTGTTCACGCATCTTGGGAAGACTACGCCACATACTGCCAGAAATGTCGCAGCAGAAGACGTGGTTGATGGGTTCGCGAACCTTGACTTCGTCCTTGACGTCGGTGTCCTTTAGTTCGTATTCGTTTACGCAGAAGCCCTGCGAGATCTTGTAAGAAGATGTGATAGTATTCATTATGTACCTCTAGGATAATTATAGTAATTAACTTCGTTTTTGTAAAGAGAAATATAGTTTAAATCGAATGTCATAATCTGACAGTTGGGCCAAAAACGCAAAAATCCAGCGTTTTTGCTGGATTTTCGTGTAAAAGTTTGCTTACAATTACTTGTCAAACTCTTCGGTGTCCCAGATGATGAGAACTTCCTTCTCGATCATCATCTTGGTCAGTTCGATCTTCTGGCGAGCTTCCTGAGTCAGATTGATGTCGAGGGTCGACGGCACATCCGGATCCGATTCACGCACGTCAAAGCCGTCCTTGCGGAGAAGGTCATAGACAGCTTCTTGGTCGTCGTAGAGCGCCTGATAGTCAAGGCCGCCGAAGCCGCCTCTGGTGTACTTCAGACCTTCGACGGTGAACTTCGTCTGCGGGAGAGCCACCATACCAGCCTTGGCCGCCGTATCGATCTCTTCCAGCAAAGCCTCGTACTTGAGGACTGCCGGGGCCTTGCTGCGAGCGTTCGCAGCCTTCTGCTTGAATTCTTCTGCTTTAGTCATTGTTCTTTTCCTTTTTCTTTTTAGATTTCTTTTTCTTCCTTACTGGCTCGTACGGAACTCCCTTCTTCATCAGAGGAGATTCCGCCAGAGACAGAGCGCCCTTCGTCACCGTAGTCGTCAAGAAAGCGTACTTGGTTTCGTCAAGAGACTGGGGCCCAAACTTTTCCAGCTTCATGCAGCTGCGCAATATCTCGCACATCCAGAACGCATCGCACAAGTCGTTGTGCGGAGACTCGAACTCCTTCAGCTTGGCGAAGATGTCGGACGGATACAGTTGCGGATACTCGTGCAAGAAGGACAAGCACATGTCTGGCTTGCCAGCGTCACCGTTGCCAGTGGCGAATCGTTTGATCTGGCCGATGCCGAAGTTGATGATGCCGATTCCCATCGTGTACATCATGTAGCGTATGCCGCCACAGAACTCGGCGATCTGCAATATGCTTCCGCTTTCCTTCTTCGCCTTCGACGTAGCGTAGTCTTCCATGCCGACAAACGACACGCCGTCCAGATGGCTTTTAATAATGCCGAACGTCTGCTCTTGACGATCCGGAATACAGCGAGTCAGACAAGATTCATAACTGCCCAGATATGTTATATGTACATTGCCTTCGTCGATCGCATAACATTTGGTATGCGTATAACCGTAGAACTGAATATCGACAACATCGAGCGTATCGTCGTCAAGGGTCATGACGACTTGTCCGCTGGATTTCATGGAAGGGTCTATACCGCAAATCTTCATAATAACCACATCATGAGGTGAAACATACCGATGAACGTTCCCACAAAGAGAGCTACAAGGAATAAGCCCCCAAGCGCGACCTTCCACACCGGGACGTCGAGTTCGATCAGCGTATTCTCGAAGTCCGAAAGGAACTCGGATACGTTTTCTCGTGCTTGTGGTGGTATGTAAATAATCATGATGCAGAAATTACTCTATTATGCGTCCATGTCGTCGCCAAGTTCCTCGATGGGATCCTCGTCGTTGATGTCGAACACGTTGGACTTCAACGGCCATTCGCTGATGCTGTTGTTTGCTAGCTGCACTTCGAACAAGGTTCCGACGACGGTGAGGTATGGAAACTCCACGTCCTTGCACTTGTACTTCTGCAGCACGGCGTCGAACTCGGATCTCTTGGAGAACTTGTACTTAGACCAGTATTCTGTGGCCTTCTTGTACTTACGGCGGATAGGAAGCGCACGAGGATGCGTCTCGTGTGCGGCGCGGTCATACGGCTCGATGGCGGACTTCAGTTCAGTCCACCACATATCGAGACATCCGTTAAGTAGGTCGTAGGCCGATGCGTTCTTGGTAAGACCAGTAGCTTTTAGTAATGTATCAAGCTTGTCTTCTTTTGTCTTACCCTTCAGCGCACCGACCTTCTTTCGTAATCGGTGCGCGGCTGGTATTGCATCTTGCGTCTTGCATTTTGCCTTCTCCGCAATGCACTTTCGCATGTCGAAGAGCGACAGCCCAAAAAAGTCATCGTGTAACGCCATCTTTTCTCCTTTAGCAAAAAACACGAAAAGCCGGATGCGCCGCCAAGCGCATCCGGTGAACCAGACAACAAATTCTATAAGATATTATGGCCTTGCTTTTTCAAGGCGGCCTTGATAGCACCGACTACTGCCTCGCTATCGCTAAGAGAAGCGCCATGCGGCAGCTCAAGGTTGTCAAGCCAAGACTGCCAGTCAACATTCGTCGGTGTAACAAGCTTGAGAACAATATTCTCCGGCATACCGACCTCCTACATGTCAGCGCCACGGAAGCGAGGCGTCGGTGCTGGCGTCGGCGTTGCTACCGGAGTAATGGTAGCCACCGTGGAACCTTCGTTCACCAAGTTGCGCGGAATGGTATTGTCCTGGCCGGGAATTCCATTGATCGGCGTATCGCCCATCATTCGGATAGCATCGATCTGACCGTCGATGTAATCTATTAACGAGGTTGCCGAAGCGTCAAATGCGCGTTGGCGGATTTTCTCCAAGAGGTTAATGTAGTCCAGATTGCTCAAAGTTTTCATGGATTTGTCCTTCTATTTCGTATGTAATAGAAATATAGGAAAATCCAATGACGTTGGCAACTGTTAATTTTCGGGGAAAATGCACTCGATGTCGCCGTCGTTCTCGTCGTCGCCGCCAGCCGCTTGGACAAACTTTTCCATTTCGGCGGCATCGACCATCGCGAGTTCATTCAAAGTAGCGCCGATTTCCTCGTCGGTAGAACCAGATACAGTGATCAACAAGGTAGTCGACACGCAGTCACTGCCTAAACGGCGCACGGTATCGAGGATGCTGTTACGGTGCGCGTCATCAAGTGCGCCCAGATTATAGACAATGTCCTTGCCGTCGTATGCGCCGACAACCTTCGTGACACGTTCGATTTCCTTGCGGAGCTTGCACTGCATGTCATACAAGTGCTTGGCCTTGATCTTCGCCTTGGACACCGGGAAACGTTCGAACAGCTTGTCGAACTTTTCCTTCATGTACGGAATGCACTTGGCATCGACAATGTCATCGACATAGTACGTTTCGCAGCCATAGTCGTTGTCTTGATAATTCACCACGATGCCAGTCACTCTGCGGTCATGGCGGTTAAATTCATAAAGATTTCCGTCTTCGTCTCGGATAGGGAACTTGACACTGCGTCCACCGACGTCGACGGTATAGGACACGCGGAAGAAACGCGGCAGCGATACCAAGTAACGGACGACTTCTTCGGCGATCCAGCAGCGCTTGAAGATATTCTTGAACATAAATCTACCTCTTGTTGTTTGGTTCTGGTATTAAATTAACTCTTATTTTCATTTTTGTCAATAGTTTTGTTACATTTTCTTGTAAAAAAAAATAGTAAACAAAAACGATTCCGAGCGTCCTCGGAATCGTCAAATTGCGGTTTTCGACTAGAATTAGCCGATAATCACAGCGTCGAAGTCAACGCCAGCAGCCTCGAAGAGCGACTTCATTTCGAGCATCTGGGCCTTGATCGACTCCAGCTTGGCCATGTCGCCATCCTTGATTGCTTGTTCAGCAGCTTCGTGCAGAGAGTGCCACATGCGCTTCAATCCGCGACCGAGCTTGTTGAACATACCGCGCTTCTTGGTGTCTTTGTAGATTTCCGGATCGCCGCCTTTCTTCTGGATGTCGGCACGAGCCTTTTCATACTCGGCGTCTTCAGCGTCCATCTTGTTGAGGGCGTCTACGTGAGCTTGGTGCTTGTCAGCCTTTTCCATTGCCTTCTGTTTGTCCCAGAATGCCTTTTCTTGATCCTTCGCGAACTTCTCGCCAGCCTTGCGGTCGTCCTTCTCCTTCTTGGCGGCAAGGTCAGCAGCAAGCTTTTCGCGCTGCTTGTCGGCAGCACCGCTGACTTCGTCATCGAACGCCTTCTTCCAGTCGTCGCTGAAGTTGCTGAACTTGGTGCTTGCGGTATTCTCGATGTCCTTGATGAGGGTGTCGTTGACCCACTTCTGGCAGCCGACCGGATCGCTCTTAGCCCACTTACGGATAAGCGTCATTGCGCCAGCAAGCGAACGAGCATTCGGCTTCGGAGACTGCATAGAGGAAAGTCCCGGTGCATTGCTGTAAGTCTGAGGACGGCTGCGCTTCGAGCTGACCGTTTCAGTGCCAATGCTACCGGAGAGACCGCCGACGTCGCCGAACGATTCGAGGGCAATTTCCTTGGTGAGGTTCATCGCTTCGAGCTTTGCGGGTTCGTTAGCGTAGATTTCGGCCAGACGATCCATGGCCGTGACAAACATTTGTTTTGGTTCTAGCATTTTGGTACCTGTGCTATGAAAAATTCATTCATAGTTTATAACAATGGCGCAAAGCTTTCGCCTTGCGCCACCGTCAGCTCGTGTAATGCCAAAACTATTCGTCGGAGTCGTCGCCGAATATCTCGAACAAGTCGTTCGAATTAGAGAAGTTCAGGTCGAACATCGACGGCGAATGGGTCGTGAACAGCACTTGTACGCCCTTCTGGTACATTGCGGACAGCAAGCGCATGTAGTCGATTTGAGTGGACGGATGAAGACCGATTTCGGCGGCGTCGATCAGCACGACCTTGCAGCCGCTGATCATCGCCATAAGCTGCATCATCAGTTCCGCCTCGCCATGACTCAACTGGCGCTTGGACATCCATGCGACAATCTCCTTGCAGTTGGCCGCATAGGTCTTGTTCTCGTCATAAGGGATATCCACATAGCGATTCATGACACGTTTCGGATCCACCGTCGGATCGTCGACGTCGACCCCTTGGATCATCAAGTTGTACCACTTGTTGAGGAAAGTGTAATTCACCTTTCCTCCGCAGTTGCACAGCATGTCGTAAATGTACGCATCGGGTGCTGCAAGTCTGCCAGTAGGCAACAGATAGCAACCAGCCGTCTCTGAACGCTGCGGCGGAACAATCGCGTCGAACTTTCCATCACGGATTGCATACGGTTCACCATCTTTTTCGAAGACGTATGACGCGGTGGAATAGTCCTCAGTGACAATGCGGTAGACATGTCCGCCAACCGTCTCCACGGCGACTTCGTCGAACAGATGATGATAGTTCGTGTGGGTGTCCCATTCGGTCGAGACTATCGTCTTCGACAGCTTGACCAACGTGTCTGGATACCGTCCGTTTGCCACTTCCATTACAGCGTTAATCAGCTTGAACAGAAGCGTCTTTCCATATCCGTTTGGTGCGGTGAGCGCTGGCTTTCCGAGAAAGTCGATTTCGGCAGTGCCTTCCTTGCGACCAATGCCGAACATGTTCTTCACGAATACCTTGCTGATCCAGTAAGGCTGAACTTTAGTCGGCTCGTCGAAATAGTTACGAGAGAATCGTATCGGACTGTAAGCGTCGTCCTTGTCTAGCATTTCGTCAATCATCGCATGAACTCCGGTTTGTCTACGAGGTGTCTGTTTGTTTCAAGCCATCTTATAAGCGCGTCTACCGTGGTTACATTGGCAGCGGCCATCATGTCGCGGAGGCGTATGCCAGCCCTCAAATCCAGTTCACAGTCAATGCAAATTGGGTGCAGACGCTCATTCACGTCCACGACCGCGTTCTTGATGTGTTTGATGGGCTTTCCGCACACCTCGCACGTATCGGAAAGCTCCTTGAGATCGTCGTCAGTCAAACTGCCAATCGTGTCCAGACGAGACGGCGTGTAGATGAATCCAGCCTCGATCGGAACTGGGCCCAAACCGTAATTAAACGACTCCAGCGACTTCATCAAATGGACGATGACATTGACCGTCCAGCCGTTTCCGATCGCCTCGATGCGCTGTAGACGAGTACAGCCAGCGCCATCGGTGTAACCGTCCGGCAAGGTCTGCAAGCGTTCGCACTCGGTCACGGTCATCGGGCGGATTATGCAGCCAGTCGCCTCGCCTTCTTCATCGGTGAAACGGTCGTTCTGCAGATACAGCGCCTTCAGATTGGCCGGATTGCCCTCGAACACTGCTTGCCCCATGGACTTGCCGAAATAGCGTCTACAGAGGTACGACTGCGATCCTTGGAAGCCAGCGTAGCGGCGAGCCAAGCACAATGACTTCTCGCGGTCTACGACGCCGTGCTCGATGATGCTGGACAGCTTTATCCCTTGGTCTTCTGGTACACAAGCCCCAGGAATGTTCGTCCAGTACAAGCGCTTTCTCGTCTGCGCGGATACCAAGGCCGAATTGATTTCAAGCGGTTCGTGTCCAAACGCTTCCGATATCGCGTTGCGGATTTCCTTGGACATGGATGCATTGTTTTCGTACAGATAGTACGGAACCCCAGATTCCTTCCAAGCGCGGATGTACTGCGAGAACAGTTCCCAACCTATACCAGAATTTGTCGTCTCGCGTCCATGCCCAGCCTTGGCTATGCTCCAGTTAGTACAAGGGCTTCCACCGATTAGTAAGTCGAATCCCTTGAACTCCTTGAAGTCGGCATCGAACACGTCGCCGCGTTCTTCTATGTCCGGGTAATTATTCAATGCGATGTTGATCGCGCTCTGCTCTATCTCATAGGCGACATAGCGCTCAACGTAGATATTCAGTTGTCGTAAAGCCTCACGTCCACACGCGATGCCATCAAACAAGCTCAAAACTTTCATTAGTAAATCCTCACGAACACCAGACGATATTCGGTGTCACGTTCCTCGACGATATGGAACATCAAGCCAAACCACATAAGGGCCTTCTTGTATCGAGCCGTCTTCATGTTCAATTCAACAAACAAATTCTTGTCGACCGGGAAAGTCAACTGGTTATATCCCTTTCGGATATCTCCGTCAGCGGTGTACTTCTTGTTGGATTCCCTATGCAAATCAAGCACGTCGCCGTAGTCGTTCATGTCGCAAGCAATTCCGAGCGCCTTAAATCCTACGCGCAGAGAATCCTCGAAGGCATCTACATGCTTCTTGCAACGCGCCTCGTATTCATCAAGAGAACATTCGCGAACGATGTATCCGTCGATGCCGTTCTCGAAGCACTTCTGTAGACCGTCGGACACTGGCTCGTCAATATCATAGAAATCGTCGCCGTCGATATCGCTATGGTCAAAGTCGTCATCGTTGATGATAAGGTGCTGACAACATTCCATCAGCGCACCGGAGCCCACTAGTTGCCATGTAGCGGCTCCCTTGGGCTTCTTCTCGACAAATACGTCTATAGAATAACTCATAACGGCCAATATAGCAAAAACGGCTTGCAGTGGCAAGCCGTACTAGGTTATTCGTACTTGAGCTGAGCTTCAGTGATCGTCGCGCTAGGATCTTTGATATCCCGCTCGATAATCATGGAACCGTCTGCGGCCCCAGCAAGGTAATACTTGACTGGGAGCTTATCCTCAAGCATCTTGGCGATCACGCGGCCTTGCGGATAATCCTTATTGATTTTGATGACCAGCTTGTTGTCCGGCGTGATTTCCTTTACAGTGCCGACGGCGGTTGCAAAGTCAATCTCCGCAATCGGATAGGTCGTATCTTGCTTTCCGAACGTGACAAGGCGCTGTTCTTCCGGCAGACGCATGAAGCTGCTGATAGCTTGCTTCGGCCAGTGATACGAACGCTCGGTAGCTTCAAGCGTGTATTCGACAGTGTCTGCAACACGGTTCACGCGGTCGCAGTACACGTTCTTGTCCCAGTACTGCATGGCGTTCTTGAACCAGAGCACCTGTTCGCTGGACAGCGGCGTATAGTTGCTGTAGTCGCAAGCGATGTCGAAACCGTTGCGCTTGGCGAAGGAACGACCGTGGATGTGGCCGAACAAATACGTGACGTCGATGTCGTCGTGATATTCGAAGTCGGCGGGTTCGTGGATGACGCGGAACTTAACTTCCTTGCCGTCTTCCTTCTTGAGGTTGACATAACACGGATTGTCAACGTCATACACATAGATCTGGCGGTCTTCCAGTCCAACGCTACTAATTGCGTCAAGAATCTGTTCTTTGACCTTACGGTCATAATTACCGAGAACCCAGTGCAGTTCAGCAAAGTTGAGGTTGCTGAGTACAGTCGACAACTTGTCGATTTGCGCCGGGTCGATCAAGTCGCCAGCGTGATACACGATTCCAGATTCTGGGACACGCTTGTTCCAGTTGGAGACCATCGTCAAGTCCATTTCCTCGACGTCGACGAACGGACGGCGAGAAAGCTGCAGAGTGCGCTCTTGTCCGAAGTGGGTGTCTGCAGTGAAATAGCTGTCGGCTGGACGGTAGATGTGTTCCATGGCGGCTTTGAGAATGTCCTCAAGCGTATGGTATGCCGTCTTATTTTGTTCTTGAAGCTTCAGTTCAAGATATTCGTTCTTGATAGCGCCTTCCGGATAACCGAAGAACACGCCTTCCTTCTTGTACCATTCGCCGTATTCTACGTTGGTAGTATAGGCTGGCCACTTCTCGGAACGCGGAACCCAGAACACGAGCGCAGAGCAAGTATGCATCATGCGGCGTTCCCATTCGGTCTGCTGACTGAGCATTTCAAGACCGTAGTTCTTGCGCATTTCCATGTAGTGATCGTTTGTCGGAGAAATGATGTTTCCCTCGAAGCCGAGACGACGGAGAATTGTCGCTGCTTCGAAACGCCAGTCTTCACCGTAGTTTTCACGAGGACAAGGGCCAGCGAGGAAGATGGACGACCTCATATTTACCACTGGAGTAAATTTGTTTTCGCCGTCGATGTATGGGAGAATGTAAGTACCTTCTGTATGCTGCATAGGTATTCCTTTGTTGTTGAGACAAATATAGCAAAATACAGTTTGG
>JBGVBD010000109.1:0-25518 GCA_045225255.1 Prevotella sp.
TGAGAAAACCGCCACTTTTCCTCGATTATTTCAAAAGTTTAGAGGTGAGAAGTGAGATAACGGTTAACGGTTAGCGGTTATAGAGGGAAGAAGGAAGAGGGAAGAAGGAAGAAGAGGGAATAAAATAGTGGAAATGCTTTGTGATATAAAATAATAGTTGTATATTTGCAAACGAAATCTGTGGTTTTCCACAAAAAACGTCTATAGATGATATTTAAAAGACAGAAGTATATCGATAAATTAGTAGCAGGTCTGGGTAATGGACTTGTTAAGATAGTAACAGGTGGCCGTCGTTGCGGTAAGTCATTCTTGCTTTTCAACCTGTTTCACAGTTATCTAATTTCACATGATGTCAACGAGGATCATATCATTGAACTATCGTTCGATGATAGAAGAAGTAAGCCTCTGCGAAATCCTGATACTCTATTGGATTACATTGAGGAACGTGTCAAAAAAGACGGCAGCACATATTACATCATTCTTGATGAGGTCCAGATGGTGGAAGATTTCGTTGAAGTATTATTGAGTTTGATGCACAATCCACAACTGGAAGTATATGTTTCTGGCTCTAATTCAAGATTTCTGTCGAAAGATGTAGTGACTGAGTTTCGTGGTCGTGGAGACGAGATACGTGTATGGCCTCTCTCATTTGCCGAATACTATGAAGAATATCATGGCGACCGTACCCTTTTATGGCGCGAATATTATACTTATGGAGGACTTCCACAAGTGGCTCTTCTTTCTGACAAGGAAAAGAAAGTGGAGTACTTACGCAATATGTACGAACTTACCTATCTTCGAGACATCATTGAGCGTAATCAGTTGCGTAATGCAGAGGGTATGCGTCAATTAGTACAGATACTGTCCTCTGGTATCGGTTCTTCCACAAACCCACAACGTATCAGCAATACGTTCCATTCAGTAGAAAACGCTCCAATTTCCCGTAACACCATTAAAGAATATATCGCCTATCTTCAGGATGCATTTCTTATTGAAGAAGCAATGCGATACGATGTAAAAGGACGAAAGTACATTGGTACCGAATCAAAATATTATTTTACAGATATGGGGCTGCGTGGCGCTATCCTTGATTTTCGCCAGCAAGAAGAAACCCATATCATGGAGAACGTAATATATAATGAATTACGTATGCGAGGTTTCCTTGTGGATGTAGGAATGATAGAAGCATGGAAGAAAGACAAGAACAATCAGAACGTCCGTCGCAATCTTGAAATAGACTTCGTGGCAAATAAGGGGAATCAACGTTATTATATCCAATCTGCTTTTGCCATTTCAGATGACGAGAAAAAGGAACAAGAGGAAGCATCTTTGAAAGCAATAAAAGACGCTTTCAAACGAGTAGTTATCTTACGCAATGATATGATGCCCTACCATGATGAAAATGGTTTCCTAATAATTGGATTGATAGATTTCCTGCTTAACCCCAACAGTTTAGATTTGTAAGGAAGAGGAAAGAAGGATGTAACGGTTAGCGGTTAACGGTTAAAGGTTAGCGGTTAGCAGTTATCGTCAATAAAGAGAGCCCCTGCGTCAAAAAGACGTGGGGCTCCTTTGTATGGTAATCAGGTGATTCTTATTTCAAAGTATCGAACTTCTGATTCTTCTCAATGGTCCATCCTTCGCGGGTAGAGAGTCCGCAGTCTTGACCCTTGAACATCTTCGCAGCCGTCTGGTCGCCTTTCAGTTGCCACTGAAGCCATGCCAAAGCAACAACGGAGAACTCACCGCCATGGGGCTGTGCATAGGTGCCGCCATGACCAACGGGCAGATTAGCGGCACAGGCTGGAACATGGTCGATGCGATGGAAGTCGTCCATACCGTTCTGATAGGCAATATCACTCTCACCACCAAGGATGTAGATGATAGAGGTATGTATCTCCTTCAACTTGGACTTCGGGGGCATGGGCATACCACCTACAGCACTGCCTGCATTCTCTTGATTGAACAAGCCGCTGTTGCAGATCATCAAGGTCTTGATACGGGGGTCGGCACAGTTGAAGAGCGTCTGCAAGCCGCCACACGACATACCTGCCACTGCAATATTCTTGACATCAATCTTCTCATAATACGGTGAGTTCTTGTCTGCATTCTGAGCTATCACCCAGTCTATCGACTCTATCTGTTGCTCGGTAGTAGACATCGGACCTCTATACCATTCGTCGGTCATGGGAATATAACCTGTAGCCACTACGATAAAACCGTATGAGGCTATCTCGTTCAGGAATTTATAATGCTCAAAGGGTGAGTTGGAACAAGCACCATTACCCCACACCAAAACGGGTAAGGGATTCTGCTTGTTGAACTTAGAGAGGTCTTGGGGCACGAAAACAGTATGTGCCTTCAGGGTTGCCTCTTCCTTCATGATTGCCTTGTAAGGACCCGTACCGCCTTCTTCTACGAGACGTGACTTCTGTTGGTCGTCAGGCATCATACTCATACACGCTGCACCCATTAGGATAACAGCCACCATTCCGAAAAACTGTCTTACTTTCATATTTATCTTCTGCTTTTAGTTAACCGTCTGCAAAAATACATATTTTTCTTTACACTTCTGTCAGTTTCCGCAACATTTTGCTTATTAAATCGGAAAATATTTGGAAGTTTGACATCAAAATCGTACCTTTACACCGTTAATATTGACAAAAACTAAACGATCACAACGAAAAGATGATGAAGAAACTAGTATTGACTACCTTATTCATGATGGGGACATCGGCGTTAGTCGCACAGACACTACCCTATCAGAATCCGAATCTGTCTGCAGAAAAGCGTGCCGACGATCTCATCAGTCGTCTGACACTCGAAGAGAAAGTGAGTCTTATGATGGATACCTCACCCGCCATCGAACGGTTAGGCATTCCGCAGTTCCAATGGTGGAACGAAGCCCTGCACGGTATCGGACGCAACGGGTTTGCCACTGTCTTCCCGATTACGATGGCTATGGCTGCCTCATGGGACGATGCGCTTCTGCATCAAGTATTCACAGCAGTGAGCGACGAGGCACGCGTAAAAGCCCAACAAGCCAAACGTAACGGTGACATCAAACGCTACCAAAGTCTATCGTTCTGGACACCGAACATCAACATCTTCCGTGACCCTCGTTGGGGACGCGGCCAAGAGACTTATGGTGAGGACCCCTACCTCACGACCAAGATGGGACTTGCCGTGGTGCGTGGTTTGCAAGGCGTAGGCTATCATGGTGAAGACCTCGGCATCAGCAAGTATCGCAAACTGTTGGCTTGTGCCAAGCATTTTGCCGTTCACAGTGGTCCTGAATGGAACCGTCATGAATTCAACGTAGAGAGTCTGCCCGAGCGCGATCTCTGGGAAACCTACCTGCCTGCCTTTAAGGCTTTGGTACAGGAAGGAAAGGTGGCTGAGATCATGTGTGCCTACCAGCGCATTGACGGACAACCCTGTTGCTCACAGACCCGTTACGAACAGCAAATCCTACGCGATGAATGGGGCTTCGACGGTCTGATTACCAGTGACTGTGGTGCCATTCGTGACTTCCTGCCCAGATGGCATAACACGGCTAAGGATCCTGCCCAAGCCTCAGCACAGGCTATACTGGCTGGTACTGATGTAGAATGTGGTTCAGAATATAAGAACTTGCCTGAAGCAGTGCGCCGTGGTGAGATTAAAGAGGCTGACCTCGACAAGAGTCTGCGACGCCTGATGATAGCCCGCTTTGAACTGGGTGACTTTGATCCCGACGACCTGAATCCATGGACCAAGATTCCTGAGAGCGTGGTAGCCTGTGATGCCCATAAACAGTTAGCCCTCGACATGGCACGTAAGAGCATCGTATTACTGCAAAACAAGCAGAATGTGTTGCCTCTGGCTAAGAACGGGAAGATAGCCGTACTCGGTGCCAATGCCATCGACTCTGTGATGATGTGGGGCAACTATTCTGGCTTTGCTACACGTACTGTCACCGCATTAGAGGGTATTCAGCAACTCGCCCCTCAAGCCCGCTTTATCAGTGGCTGTGGACTCACTCGAAACGAGATGTTCGAGAGTCGCTTTGACCAGATGAAGTCGCCTTCAGGCAGCAAGGGTATGCAAGCCACCTATTATAATAATACAGAGATGGAGGGAACACCTGTTGCCACGGTCAATATCACCTCGCCCATCATGCTCAGCAACGGTGGTAATACCGTCTTCGCCCCTGGTGTCAACCTTGAGCATTTCTCGGGTCGTTTTGAAGGTTCCCTCACCCCTACTCGCGACGAGACGCTGATTTTCCATATTGCAGGCGATGACAAGATGCGACTGATTGTCAATGGCGATACGATTGTCAATATCTGGCAAGTACGTAACCGTATTCAGGAAGCCAAGAGGGAACTGACGGTAAAGGCTGGCAAGCCCTATCGCATACAGATAGATTATGTACAAGTAACCGACTTTGCTGCCTTGGGTTTCGACATCCAACATAAGGTAGCACCTACTCATCAGGAACTGCTCGCACAGATAGGCGATACAGAGACGGTCATCTTCGTAGGTGGCATCTCACCCAAACTTGAAGGAGAAGAGATGCGCGTCAATGAAGAAGGTTTCAAAGGGGGTGATCGCACCAGTATCGAACTGCCTAAGGCACAACGCGAAACACTCGCCATGCTTCACCAGGCAGGTAAAAAGGTAATCTTCGTGAATTGCTCTGGTTCAGCAATGGCATTGGTACCAGAATTGGAATCGTGTGATGCCATCCTTCAGGCATGGTATGGCGGAGAACTGGGTGGACAGGCATTGGCAGAAGTGCTCTTTGGCGACTATAACCCTAACGGCAAACTGCCCATCACCTTCTATAAGAGCACTGACCAACTTCCCGATTTCCTCGACTACACGATGAAGAACCGTACTTATCGCTATTTCCAAGGCGATGTACTGTTCCCCTTCGGTTATGGTCTCAGTTATACCACCTTCGATATTTCGAATCCGCAGTATATCAACCATCAGGTACGTGTAACAGTTCGCAATACTGGTACGACGGATGGTACTGAAGTAGTACAGGTCTATTTACGTCATACTGCCGACACGGAAGGTCCACTCAAGTCACTACGTGCTTATCAGCGCGTAACGCTAAAGGCTGGAGAACAAAAGACGGTAAATATCGACCTGCCTCGTGAGCGCTTCGAAGGATGGGACACGAAGACCAATACCATACGTGTGGTACCAGGTAAATATGAACTGATGGTCGGTGCATCAAGTGCCGACAAGGACTTGAAGAAGATTCAAGTGAATATCAAATAATAAGGTAATATTAACGAGATGCTGCCTCTGTGAAAGCATCCATAATGATTGTGGGGCGGTGGTCTTGAAAGGCACCAAGCCGATAGTAGCGATCTGCTTCCGGTGCCCAATAGAACACCCCCTCACAATGATTATTAGTCTTGTTCTTAGATGCATCAATAATGGCAGCAAGAATCTCTTTTCCTTCCACAGGTTTAGCAGCCTCTACACCTGTCTCTACCACCATCATCGGCTTATGATACTTTTCCCACAGACGATTCATATTGGCAGTGGCTTTTTCCACCGTTTCCTGCCATGAACTGGTATGTTGATATTTCATATCCCAATAGGGATAGACACTTAGTCCTATCATATCATAATGCGCCTGATAACGGTTCAAGCCATCGAAGATGAAATCATAGCGATAAGGATCGTAGGCACTGTCGAGATGAACAATCACGATTGCCTGTGGATAGACTTGTTTGACAGCCTGATAACCAGCATCTGTAAAACCTGCATACTGTTCCATATTCTCTTGTGCACGACCCATCGGCCACAGGAAACCGTTTGTCGTCTCATTGCCGACCTGTACCCATCGTACCTCTACCCCAGCCTGTCGGATGGCTGTAAGTACCTCACGGGTATGGTCGGCAAGTGCCTGTTTCATCTGTTCATAGTTCATCTCCTTCCATGCGGCAGGGATATTCTGCTGACCTGGGTCTGCCCACCAGTCGCTATAATGAAAGTCTATCATCACTGCCATCCCACAATCCTTAGCGCGTAAAGCCATCTTCACAACATCATCCTTCGCACAAAGACTGTCTTTAGGATTAACCCACACGCGCAGACGTATGGCATTCAATCCCAACTCACGCATCAGGGCAGTATTCTCGCGAGGTTCACCTTTCGCATTATATAGTTGAACGCCACGAGCCTCCAACTCTGTAGTGCCACTGATATCAGCCCCTAGCCAAAATGTCTGTGACTGTATGGTGAGGCAAGAACACAAGGATAAAAGCAGGATAAATCGTCTCATTTGCCAATATCATTCATTATTTCTGACAAGGCGACTCCTGACCGAAGAGGTACTGGGACTGGTAACCACCAGCATCAACCACAATCTTTTCGAAGACAATACCAGAATGCTTGGGCTGCAACGTCAGCGTATGCATATTCTCTTGCTGCACAGGCAGTTCGACCGTATTCTCAACAATACGACGAGCAATCGTAGGATAGAAAACCTCGTACATATAGGGCTGACGGTCTACAAGTGTCTTATTGAAATTCACCACCTGCGGTTCCCCACCATCAAGGCTGACGGTATATTCGAAACCACCGACGTTCAGGAAGTCGAGTGTCGATTTTACGACAACGTGAACTTTGACTGTTGACAGTTGACAGTTGACAGTTGACAGTTGAAATCTGTAGGTGAGTGCAGCATCACCAACAGGTTTCGTATAGGGTGTCAAGGCAACGGCACTACGGGTGCGACCATAATAGGGATAGACCGTCCACTGCAAACCTTCTGGTGCAGTAGCACTGTAGTAGTGCTCTGCTTCCATCGCCACATAACCATTACTGGAAGTAAAGGTATAACCACCTGCTGTATTGTCATCTATAGAAGTCGTACGTGGCAACATGTCTGCACGGAAGTTATCGTTCCACGAACGGTAACCGATATGTTTCTGAATCATCATACCGTTCCACTTACCACCTGCGATGTCGGTATTATAAGCCGCACAAAGCAGTGAGTCGCGAAGGAAACAGTCCTTCACCTTATCCGCCCATGCATTAGCATCGGGATTCTTATTAGCAGCCAGATACTGGTTCATCGCCTGAGCATAGTACATATCGTAGAGGTTAGCCATCGCCTGCACAGGGAAGAGAATGAGTTGACGATAGAAGTCACGAGCCTCAGCAGGAACCTTCTCGTAGAGACGCAAGGCACGCAGTTCCAGTCGCTGATAGTCATCTGCTACCTGCTTCCATTCACCTGTCTCGACGTTATAAGTACGGGCATCAAGCATCTCGGGGGTGACACGTGCCATATACTGGCAGTTCTGATTGTAGATATCAGAGGCTTCTTCTGCAATACAGTTGCAGAACACGGAGCGGAAGAAACTGAGGGTATGGTCGGTAACAGTCTGCTGGGTGTATTCCTTGGGGTTCCATGCCATATCCATAAACAACTGGATGGGATATTCCATCGGTTTCAAGTCGCCGACATTCAGAATCCACATGCGCTCGATACCGAAGTCATAGGCGAGTGACAGTTGTTCGAACATCTGCTGTGTCTGGGTGACATTGAGCCACTTCGTGTTACGAGGAGCACCCACGTAGTCAACGTGATAGTAGATGCCCCACCCACCCTTACGTTTGCGTTCGGCAGCAGTAGGCACACGACGGATATCACCCCAGTTATCATCACTGATGAGTATCATCACATCGTCAGGGACACGAAGACCAGCATCATAATAGTCTTGTACCTCTTTATATAATGCCCACACCTGAGTGATTTTCTCGGCAGACTTTCCTGTCACTTCCTTGATAATCCTACGCTGGTTGTCGATGATGTTTTCCAACAATTTAGTATCTGCCTCTGCACTCATCGCCTCATCACCATCACCACGCATACCAATCGTCACCATGTCTTCCGTTCCTTTCATGCGCTCAATACCCTCACGGAAGAAACGATCGAGATTCTCTTTGTTCGTCTGATAGTTCCAAGCACCCCAATCATTACGACGACGGGCATATTCCTGATGATTGCGTGCCATCGGTTCATGATGAGAAGTACCCATGATAATACCCATATCGTCTGCCGTCTTGGAATTCAACGGATCATCAGCATAGAATGCCCAACCCCACATGGCTGGCCACATCATATTACCACGTAAACGAAGAATCAACTCAAAGACTTTCTCATAGAAACGATGGTCGCCATAATCAGTACCAAAGGTATTCTTGACCCATGTAGTCAGACAAGGAGCCTCATCATTGAGGAAGAGACCACGGAATTCTACTGCTGGTTCTCCATCTGTATAGATACCTTTATTTATATATATCTTATCGCGATGAACAACGGGAACGTCTGCCCAATAATACCAAGGAGAGACACCCATCTGCTCAGACAACTCATAAATGCCATAGACAGTACCACGACGATCGCTTCCTGCAATGACCAGTTGATTGTCAATGACTGTAATAATAAACTTCTCACGTTTACCTTTCAACTCAGAAGCATCCAACTTTTTCTGTTTTACAAGTTTATCAATGACAGCGGAATGCCCTATCGTACCTATCAATATCTTTGCGTCTGCTGTGCCAACACACTGGGCTTGACGACCAGTCACTCTTCCAAAATCTGCTGCAAGAGTCTGAACGGCAATTGCCACTGCTTTGGCATCAGCCTCATCGTAGTTAATCGTTATGGAACCATCTGTCAATAGGACATCTCCCTTGTCAAAGGACACAAAACGAGAAGCCGCCATACTTTCCATACTTGCTGTTAACAATAACCCAAGTGTTAACAGCCGAGAATAGTTCAAAAAAGATAGTAGTAATGTCTTCATAAGTTGTAAGGAAAAAAATCCCCGCAGGAAAACCTACGGGGATTCATGATTATAAATGTGTCAATTACTTAGTAGTATCAACGAACATTGCAACACGGTTGAAGTCGTTCTCCTCAGAAATCTCGCTGGTAGCACCCAAGCCCTGAGTGGTGATGCGATCCTTAGAGATCTTGTAACGCTTAATCAGAGCGTTAGCAACAGAAGTAGCACGAGCCTCAGACAGCTTCTGGTTCAGTTCAGCGTTACCCTCTGGAGAAGCATAACCCTTAACAAGAACCTTAGCATTTGGATGATTCTTCATGTACTTAGCAACCATCTCAACACTTGCATACTGAGCAGCGTCGATAGTGCTCTTACCCTGACGGAAGATAACGATTGGCTGGAGAACAGTCTCGTTAACAGTCTTCTCAACAACAGCAGCTGTGGTAGGACGAGCCTCGCAGTCAGCGAGCTTCTTCTTCAAGTCAGCGATAGTCTGAGCATCAGCAGCAATCTTACCATTCTTAGCGTCTACGTCAGAACGGAGCTCATTGATCTTAGCGTTCAGAGCATCGATCTCAGCCTGGTCGCGGAGCTCAGCAATCTTGTAGTTGTGAGTACCGTTGCTGTTACCGAACTTGTAGTTGAAACCAACCTTCAGAGAGACTGCACCATTCCATTTCTTTCCATCAATAGTCGCAATCTTGCGGAAGGGGTTAGCATACAAAGGATAAGGCTGACCCAATACGATACCTGGCTCGATATAAAGCTGCCATTGCTTTTCAGCACCAAGGTTGAATGCAAAATCAAGAGCTGCCTTAGCGTTGATACCACCAATCTTCTCTGCCCATGCACGGCTATAACCACCACCTACGAGAGCAATAACCTCGAAAGGACGGGGCTCACCTTTGTAACCACCAAAAGCGTTACTCAGGTTCCAAGTTGACAGAATGTCAAAGTCTGTAGCGTTGATGAAAGTCTTGCTACCAAACATTGACTTAGAGTCTGATTTGTTCAGGAAGTAAGCGTTAACATCCAAAGCCAAACCGAATACAGTAGTCAGGTTCTTACCAACACGGATACCAAACTCAGGAGAAACACCCTTCATGAAACCATAGTCTCCAATTTTCATTACAGGAGTAGCAACACCAGCATTAATTCCTACATACCAGTTGTCCTCTGCCTTGTTAGAAGTGATTGCTGTGTTCTGAGCGAACGCAGAAGCTGTCATCATAGAAACAGCTAACATTAAGAAAAATTTCTTCATTGTTTTACTAA
The DNA here is from genome assembly GCA_045225255.1 of Prevotella sp. Taxonomy (GTDB): domain Bacteria; phylum Bacteroidota; class Bacteroidia; order Bacteroidales; family Bacteroidaceae; genus Prevotella. The sequence goes on from JBGVBD010000109.1 coordinate 10,083, forward strand.
CTTTAATTAATTATTAAATAAAAAATCTACCTATTTCGCGTTTAAATTCATGTGCAAAGTAAATAAAAAAAACAATATGTTCCAAAAAAAACATGCAAAAAGTATGTTTTAATGTGTTATTTTTTAGTTAAATCAAGCTTTTATTGGAAATTTTACCGTATTTTTGTCACCAAATATGAAAAAGATTATACTAATTACAGGTGGTCAACGCTCAGGAAAAAGCCAATATGCTGAGAGTTTAGCACTTCATCTTTCCGACCATCCAGTATATGTTGCAACTGCACATATATGGGATGAGGAGTTTAAACTTCGTGTCCAAAAGCATCAAGAACGAAGAGGTTCTCAATGGACAAACATCGAAGAGGAAAAGGAACTGAGTCGGCATGATATCTCTGGACGTGTTGCCGTTATTGATTGTATCACCTTGTGGTGTACCAACTTTTTCTTTGACCGACAGAAACCTGATTGGGAACAACCTACTGTTGACGATGCCCTAAATGCCATCAAAAAAGAGTTCGATAAGTTCACCAACCAAGAGGCAACATTTATTTTTGTCACTAACGAGATAGGTTCTGGTGGAGTAAGCCTTGATGTTATTCAACGTCGCTTTACGGATTTGGAAGGTTGGATGAATCAATATGTCGCTTCAAAAGCAGATGAAGTGATTCTGATGGTAAGTGGTATACCAGTAAAGGTTAAAGGTTAAAGGTTATTGGTTATTGGTTAAAGATGAGGATATTTAATATAAAACACATAGACGAGTCTTTCCGCGATGATATTCAACGGAAGATTGATAACCTCAACAAACCGAAGGGGTCTTTGGGACGTTTGGAGTCACTCGCCATGCAGATATGTCTGATACAACAGACACTCTCCCCCAGCCTTACTCATCCCTGTCATCTGTTATTAGGTGGTGATCATGGTATCGAAAGAGAAGGGGTCAGCATTAGTCCTCGAGAGGTCACTTGGCAACAAATGATTAACTTCACGAAAGGGGGAGGCGGTGTGAATATGTTTTGTCGCCAGCATAGTTTCGACTTGAAGATTGTAGATGTTGGTGTAGACTATGACCTCAGTGACTATCCTCAGATTCTCAACTATAAGATTGCACGAGGTACTCGTAACTTTCTGCACGAACCAGCCATGACAGCAGAAGAATTTGAAAAGGCTATCACCATTGGTATACATCTAGTCGATGAATGCTATCAACAAGGCTGTCGTATATTAAGTATTGGTGAGATGGGTATTGGCAACACATCACCCAGCAGTATATGGATGCATCTGTTTACAGGTATTCCTCTCGCAGATTGTATTGGCGCTGGTGCCGGACTAAACGATGAAGGTATACGCCATAAATACGAAGTGCTCTCAAAAGCATTGGCCACCTCTCACCTCTCGCCATCCACCACTAATCTCTCACCACTCACCACTCACCACTCACCACTTAGTTATTTTGGTGGTTTTGAGATGGTCACTGCTATTGGAGCCATGTTACGTGCTGCAGAACTACATCTTGTCATATTAATCGATGGATTTATTATGACAGCTTGTGCATTAGCCGCCATCCAATTATATCCTGCTGTCAAAGACTATATGATCTTCACCCATTGCGGTGATGAGAGTGGACACCAGTGTATGCTTAACGCCTTAGATGCAGAGCCTCTACTGCATCTTGGACTACGTCTTGGCGAGGGTACTGGGGCCTTATGCGCTTTCCCTATTATTGACTCTTCAGTAAGAATGATGAACGAAATGAATAATTTTGACAATGCAAATATCACTCGATACTTCTAACATTCCCGAGCAAGACTCGCCTACCCGTAGCCTTTGGTACGACCGTATCTGGGCGTCATTCATCTTCTTCACCCGTCTTCCTTTCTGGCGGATTTACCAACCGAAGAAGGAAGCCTATAAGACTGTTGTTGAACACTGGCCACTCACAGGATGGTTGACTGGTTGCATGATGGCTGCCGTTATCTGGTTCGGCAGTATGGTTATGCCCTATCCTATTGTCATCATCCTTGCCATCCTTACACGATTGCTTATTACTGGTGCTTTGCATGAAGACGGTCTTGCCGACTTCATGGATGGTTTTGGAGGTGGGGGTTCCAACCGTCAGCGTATTCTTGACATCATGAAAGACTCTCACATCGGGACATACGGTGTAATTGCACTAATTTTCTATTTCCTTCTACTATTCTTTGCACTGAGTTCTATGAACCCACATGATGCTGCATTGACAGTAATAGTTGCCGATCCCTATGCAAAGATGCTCTCTGCGCAACTGATACAGATGATGCCTTATGCCCGTACAGAGGAAACAGCAAAGAATCATACAGTCTATCGCAAATTCAGTGTCCGTGCAGGAATCAGTCTTGCCATTCAGGGACTTCTACCCATCGGACTATATATCTATTATATGTATGAAAAAATAGACTGGCAGATGATTGTCTTTCTGCCAGCCTTATTGATGTATTTCCTTTATTTACTAATCTGGAAACGTCTTCGTGGTTATACGGGAGACTGTTGCGGAGCAATGTTCTTGCTTACCGAACTCTTCGTCTATCTGATAGCCACCTACTATTTAGGGTAATTAGAACTTATAATCGATACCGATACCAATCACATTGTTAGTACGTGAATAGGTCTCTGTGCCGTAAGAGGCTTGCTTGTCATAGTCGCTGTAGAGACTGATGAAATAGCCAGCATTAAGACGAATCTTCTCATTGATATTCCATGCGCCACCAAGACCGATGCTGTAACTGTCACAGGCAAACGAGGTATTCTGCTGGTAACCATCAGAGAGTCCATAGTCAGTGCGCTGAGCACCACAACTAACGGTGAACTTATCGTTGATATCATACTCGACACCAGCCAAGAACTCGTGAGTGCCATGGGTGAGTTCATTCTGACGATCGTTGGCCATCTTAGCGTTCTTATCATCGAAGAAGTGATACTCGAGGGTGGCACGGAGCTTTGGAGTAAACTCGTAACCAACTGCGAGAGAAAGCAGTGCAGGCATGTCATAACGCGTACGGACACCATCCTGATAAGGAGCGGTATAGGTAGCCAGTCCACTTTCTACTGTTGTCTTGATTTGTGTGCCTAAAGCAGCAGCCTGCTCAGCAGTCATGGCTCCAGCAGCAACCAACTTAACCAAAGGTGCCTCGATAAGCTGTTCAGAATTGAGCGTAGCCGACAAGGAATTGGTTTCATTCTTGGTGCTAATCTTGGTACGGAACTCATAGCGGGCAGTCAGCGTGAGGGGTCCCTGATGGTAGTTAACACTGACCATAGGTGTGAAGCCCCATCCTTTCTGATCCACATCGAGCGAGAGACCAGCGAGATTTCCCATTGTGGAATGGTTGGCATTAACATGACCACGGTAATATCCGTCATAATAGTTAGCACGTATACCTACGGCTGCTGCAAGGCAATCGAGAATCTTATAGGTAAAATTAAGTTGTGCACCATAGATATACTGTTTACCTTTCATCTCGGAATCGTACTGGTCGGGAGTTACGACAGGAGCAAAACCCTTCGTAGCATCGGACAGTCCCTGGGTCAGCGAAGTGATGGTACTACCAAGCAACACATTGAACATAGGTACACCATTGTCGTATTTCACAAAACCGCCACTACCAACGATACCTATCATGGTGCTGACAGCCCAGCGGTCGTGCTTATAAGAAGCAAAGAGGGCTGGTACGATGGGCGCAGAAGCGACACCTTCGTACTTAGTGTCACCAAGCTTAATATCACGGTTCTGCCAAGGTTTCTGGAAATTCAAAGAGAGTTGCCATCCCTCATGTCCCCAAGCAAGTCCTGCAGGATTACTATAGGCGGCATCAATATCAAACGTAGCACCACGAGCCATCATACGGTCAAAGGCAATATGATAGTTCGTATTCGTCATCAGTCCACCAGCACGAACACTGAGTGCGGTACATAAAACAACTGTAAGAATCAGAATCTTTTTCATTTTCTCTCTTATACTTTATTTATAATACTATACCTGCTCAATGATTTTGCCACCTTCTTCGATAGCCTGCATGTTAAGGGGAATCATAGCATGATGACGCTCAGGAAGTGTCTTTTTAAGAGCCTTCTCCACACCTTTGGTGCTGACTACAGGACAAACCTTCAGAAGTCCGCCCAACACAATCATATTGAACACCTTGCCGTTTTTCATCTCGGCAGCCTTGTCCATCGCATCTATACGATAGATCGTGATATCCTTACGGGTAGGTGGATTCAGAATACCATAACCGTCGTATATCAAGACACCACCGGGTTTCAGTTTCGGCTCAAACTTCTCCAATGAGGGTTGATTAAGCACGATGACAATATCATACTTACTGAGAATGGGAGACGAGATGCGCTCATCGCTTACGATAACAGTCACATTCGCCGTTCCACCACGCTGTTCAGGACCATAGGCAGGCATCCACGTTACTTCCTTGTCCTCCATCAGTCCGGAATAAGCAAGAATCTTACCCATAGAGAGCACACCCTGTCCTCCAAATCCTGCAATAATTATCTCTTTCTTCATAACTTCTTACTTCTTACATCATACATCTTACTTCTCGCCTGTTGTATCTTTGAGATCACCTTTGGGATAGAAGGGGAACATATTCTCCTTCATCCATTCATTAGCCTTGGCGGGAGTAAGTTTCCAACCACTGTTACAGGTAGAGACGAACTCAACAAGAGAACTTCCTTTACCAGCCATCGAAGCCTCGAAAGCCTTGCGCAACGCTTTCTTAGCCTTCAGAATAGCACCTACTGTCTCCACACTCTGACGAGTGACGTAGCAGGTTCCTTCCAAGCCAGCAGCGATATCAGCCATCTTCAAAGGATAACCATGCAACTGCGGATCACGTCCATAAGGACAGGTTGAGGTCTTCTGACCAATCAGCGTTGTAGGAGCCATCTGTCCACCCGTCATACCATAGATGGCATTATTGACGAAGATGATAACGATATTCTCGCCACGGTTCAAAGCGTGGATGGTCTCACAAGTACCGATACATGCCAAGTCACCGTCACCCTGATAAGTGAACACCAAACGGTCGGGCCAGCAACGTTTGATACCTGTAGCCAGTGCGGGAGCACGACCATGGGCAGCCTCTTGCCAGTCGATATCTATATAATTATACGCGAAGACGGCGCAACCTACAGGTGATACGCCTACGGCCTTGTCTTCCATTCCCATTTCCTCAATGACTTCGGCAATGAGTTTATGTACTACTCCATGGCTACAGCCTGGGCAGTAGTGCATATTATTGTCGTTCATGAGCGTCGGCTTCTTGCAGACGATATTCTCGGGTTGAACTATCTGATTTCTATCCATAGCTTACATAACCTTTTTAAGTGCTTCAACGATTTCTTCAGGATCGGGTACGATACCACCCAGACGACCGAACTGCTCGACGGGCACAGCACCGTTCACAGCCAGACGAACATCCTGTACCATCTGTCCGGCATTAATCTCGGCAACGAGGATTCCTTTTACTTTCTTCGACAATTCAGCAATCTCCTTTGTGGGGAACGGCCACAGCGTGATAGGACGGAACAAACCTACTTTGATACCTTCCTGACGAGCCAGTTCTACGGATTTCTCTGCAATACGGGCAGCACTTCCAAATGCAATGATAGCATACTCTGCATCATCCATCTGCTGCTGCTCATAACGTACCTCGTTCTCCTGAATCTTACGATATTTCTCTTGCAAAGCAATATTACGAGCCTCCATAGCCTCTGGCTTCAGTTCCAGGGATGTGATAACTACACGCTCACGATTCTTTGGTTTACCTGTTGAAGCCCAAGGACACTGTTTGATGACTTCCTCATCCGTACGACGGGGCTTGAATGGTGGCAATACTACCTTCTCCATCATCTGACCAATGACACCATCACTCAGAATCATAGCAGGATTGCGATACTTGAATGCCAACTCAAAGGCAAGGTCTACGAAATCAGCCATCTCCTGTACGGATGACGGAGCCAACACGATGACATTATAGTCACCATTACCACCACCACGCGTAGCCTGGAAATAGTCACCCTGTGAAGGCTGAATCGTTCCCAAACCAGGACCGCCACGCTGAACGTTCACAAATACGCCTGGCACCTCTGCACCAGCCATATAAGTAATACCCTCCTGCATCAGGGCGATACCAGGTGATGATGACGAAGTCATGGCACGTTTACCAGCACCGGCAGCACCATAGACCATATAAATAGATGCCAACTCACTCTCAGCCTGAACCACCTGCATACCAGTAGTCTCCCATGGCTTCAGTTCTGCCAGCGTCTCAATCACTTCACTCTGCGGAGTAATAGGATAGCCGAAATAGCCGTCGCATCCGCAACGAATAGCAGCATGGGCGATAGCCTCATTGCCTTTCATCAATACAACTTCTCTTTCTTCTGCCATAGTTTACTCCTCCATCTTTTTACGATACACGGTGATACAGCCGTCAGGGCAGACGATGCCACACGAAGCACAACCTACGCAGGCTTCTTCGTTGACAGCCTCCACATAGGGATAACCGTGCAAATTCACTTTGTTGGCCAGGGCGATAACCTTTTGAGGGCAGGCGATGATGCACAACTGGCATCCCTTACACCTCTCAGTATCCACCACAATGGCGCCTTTCATTTTTGCCATTATTTGTCTTATCTTATGGATTATACATATCTTTACAATAGAAGCTCATAATATCATCGAGCATGCGCTTAGCCTCCACCGCAGGACTCTCAGGATCGAGTTCAATAGCCTGTATATAGTTATTGATAGCCTCGTGCCATTGTCCGCGTTTGCGAGCCTCATTGCCTTGCTCGTAATATTCCTGTGCCGTCATTACTTATAGTATTCTTTCTTACCAGCGGCTAAGGTATTCTTCATCAGTGAGCAGATGGTCATCGGACCTACTCCACCAGGTACTGGTGTGATATAGGAGCATTTTTCTGCTACCTCGTCAAACTTCACATCACCATTCAGGCGGAAGCCACTCTTACGAGAAGCATCAGGCACACGGGTAGTACCGACATCCACAATCACAGCACCGTCTTTTACCATATCTGCTGTTACGAAGTTAGGCTGACCAATAGCAGCGATGATGATGTCTGCCTCACGGCACTCCTCTTTCAGCGTTTTCGAACGAGAGTGGCATACAGTAACTGTTGCATCACCGTATTGTTTCTGCATCATGAGTTGAGCCATCGGCTTACCCACGATATTCGAACGACCGAGTATCACGCATTTCTTACCTGATGTCTCGATGTTATAACGCTTCAACAGGGTGATAATACCCAACGGCGTAGCAGAAATAAAACAAGGAAGACCAATTGCCATACGTCCTACGTTGATAGGATGGAAACCGTCAACATCCTTGCGATAGTCAATAGCCTCGATAATCTTCTGCTCGTCAATGTGCTTCGGCAAGGGCAACTGTATGATGAAACCATCAATATCGCCATTCTTGTTTAAACGATCGACACACTGCAAGAGTTCTTCTTCCGTAATGTCATCTTCATAGCGAATCAGTGTTGACTTGAAACCACATGCCTCACATGCCAACACCTTGTTCTTCACATACGTCTCGCTACCACCGTCATGACCTACCAATACAGCAGCCAGATGGGGTTGTTTACCTCCACGTGCTACAATCTCTTTTACCTCTTCGGCAATCTCCGCCTTGATAGCGGTTGCCGTTGCTTTACCATCTATTAATATCATGTCTTAAAATTTCGGCATTCCACCTCGCATCTTCATCGCAGCAGCCATCTGCGCCATCTTTGAGTTACCGCCTCCGGCAACCATCTTCATCATCTTACGCATCTGGTCAAACTGCTTCATCATACGATTAACCTCTTCAATCTTCACACCAGAGCCTTTGGCGATACGCTGGCGACGGCTCTGGTTGATGATATCAGGATTGGCACGCTCTTTCAGCGTCATCGAATTAATCATGGCCTCAATACCCTTGAAAGCATTATCATCGATATCGATATCCTTAATAGCCTTTCCTACACCAGGTATCATACCAGCCAAATCCTTGATGTTACCCATCTTCTTGATTTGCTGAATCTGCTGCATGAAGTCATTGAAGTCAAACTTATTCTTGCGGAGTTTCTTCTCCAGTTCCTTAGCTTGTTTCTCGTCAAACTGCTCTTGAGCACGCTCTACCAATGAAACGATATCACCCATTCCGAGGATACGGTCTGCCATACGTTCGGGATGGAACACGTCGATGGCTTCCATCTTCTCGCCCGTTCCTACAAACTTGATAGGTTTCGTAACAACAGTACGGATAGAAAGAGCAGCACCACCACGGGTATCACCGTCGAGTTTAGTCAATACGACACCGTCGAAGTCCAGACGGTCGTTAAACTCCTTGGCAGTATTCACAGCATCCTGACCCGTCATTGAGTCAACAACAAACAGAGTCTCGTCAGGATTCACTGCCTCTTTCAGAGTGGCAATCTCGTTCATCATCTCCTCATCTACAGCCAGACGACCAGCGGTATCGATGATGACTACGTTATAGTTCTTTGCCTTGGCTTCCTTGATAGCGTTGTTGGCAATCTCTACAACGTTCTTATTCTCTGGTTCAGAATATACGGGAACACCAATACCCTCACCCACTACATGCAACTGCTGGATAGCAGCGGGACGATAGACGTCACAAGCCACCAACAATGGATTCTTATGCTGCTTGGTCTTCAACAGGTTGGCAAGCTTACCACTGAAGGTGGTCTTACCAGAACCCTGCAAACCAGACATCAAAATAATGGCAGGACGATTTTCCAGTTTCAGTTCCGCAGCCTTACCACCCATCAGTTCTGCCAGTTCATCGTGAACAATCTTCACCATCAACTGACCAGGCTTGACGGCAGTGAGCACATTCATACCCAGCGCCTTCTGCTTAACGGTATCGGTAAATGTCTTGGCAACCTTGTAGTTGACGTCGGCATCCAACAGGGCACGACGCACATCTTTCAGGGTCTCCGCCACGTTAATCTCGGTGATTTTTCCCTCACCTTTCAGTATCTTAAACGACCGTTCTAATCGGTCCGATAAGTTCTCAAACATACTACATTATTAATTTTAGGGTGCAAAGGTACAAATAAGTAAGCAAATAGCCAAATTTTCTTTGCTTCTTTCTTAAAAACTGATACTATTCTTTCTTTTTTATGCAAATTCTTACATTTTTTGCTCGTTTTTCGTTCCTTTTTATTACTTTTGCCCATGAAACTAAACAATTAGACAAATACTACTAATATGAAAAAGAACAAACCAAACATGGATCGTCGTGAGTTTCTTCGCAGACTGGGTGTCGGTATGGGATCGGCTGCCGCATTGATGGCAATGGAACCCTTACGCGTATTTGCACATAACGAGGATAAGATTGTTCCTATGGATCCTAATAGGATGACATATCGTGTGCAACATGGTTCAGGTGAACAAATATCCCTGCTCGGCTTTGGCATGATGCGACTACCCAACGATCAGGAAGAAGTCAACCAACTCGTAGATTATGCCATTGAGCATGGCGTGAACTACTTCGATACTGCCCCGATGTATATGGGCGGTCAGTCGGAAGTATTGACAGGTAATGCCCTTGCCCGTCATCCCCGTAAGAAATATTATATTGCAACGAAGATGTCCAACCAGAATCGCCGCCTTTGGGATTTTGACGAAGCCGTCAATATGTATCACCAGTCCTTCCAACGACTGCGTGTAGACCATATCGACTACTATCTGTTACATAGTATCGGAGGCGGTGGTGTGGAAACACTAAAAGACCGATTCATCAATAACGGACTGCTCGATTTCCTGTTGAAAGAACGTGAGGCAGGACGCATCCGTCATCTTGGTTTCTCCTATCATGGTGACGTCAGTGCTTTCGACTGGTTGTTGGATCATAACGACGAATACCACTGGGACTTCGTACAGATACAGATGAACTTCCTCGACTGGCGACATGCTTCCCTCAACACAGGTGGATGGAAGAAAGATGCCGATGCAGAATACCTGTATAACAAATGTGAGAAACTGGATATCCAGTGTGTCGTCATGGAACCGTTGCGAGGCGGAGCCTTCGGACGTATGGCACAGGAACTCGTCGACCAGTTGAAAGCGCGTCGCCCAAATGACAGTACGGCACGGTGGGCTTTCCGTTGGGTAGGTTCTTATCCGAATATCCTCACTACGCTCAGTGGCATGAACCGCATGGATCATCTGGAAGAGAATATTAAGACCTTCTCACCGCTTGAGATATGCACAGAGGCAGAGAATGCACTGTTGGCAGATATTGCCGACCAGATGTCGGGATTCCCCACAATACCCTGTACCACCTGCGGCTATTGCATGCCCTGTCCTTATGGTGTTGATATCCCCAAGAATTTCGCCTATTATAATGAGGCAGTGACGGATCATATCCTTCCTTTACCTGCACATACCGATGCCAATTATGCTGAACGCCAACAGCAGTTCATTGAAGGTTTCCGTAAGGCGCTGCCTGATGCTGACACATGGGCACGAGCCTGTCAGGACTGTGAGGAATGTCTTTCCAAATGTCCGCAACAGATTCGTATTCCCAATCAGATGAGCCGCATCGTAGAAACCCTGCGAGTCAAGAGGAAATAAAAAGATTCAGGTAGTTTCTTTGCGCTGTGAGAACTCACAGCCGCAATACTGTTGATTATAGAAAGCGAACTCTTTGAGCAGTTGGTTACGCCGCTCATAGAGTCCGCCTTTTCTCCAGTTCTGTGCCCAGAAGGTAGTACCCTCTACGGCTTGTTCTGCCAGATGTCCTGCACGTTCTATCTGTTCCTGACTCTTCCAACGTGAGGAAGCCAGCGTAGTGGTAAAATAACGGATACCCATTCGTTGGGCTTCCTTGGCTGCCTCTGTCAGTCGAAGCAGGAAACACTGGTCACAACGGCGCCCACGTTCTGGTTCTCCTTCTAAGCCACAAACACCATTCAACCACTGTTCGTGATTATAGTCGCCATCTATCCACTGAAGTCCCAGACTCTCTGCATGCCGTTTGCTCTCGTTCTTCCTAATCTCATATTCTTCCCGAGGGAAGATATTCGGATTATAATAAAAGATGGTGGGGCGCACCTCATGCTGCATCATCCATTCCACAATGGCTGACGAGCAGGGGGCACAACACGCATGAAGCAACACCTCATGCAAGCCCTCCGGCACTTGGATAGCAGGGCTTTTAGCCATGATTAACGCTGTGGTTTACCTGTACGTTTGAAGCCAAAGACATGCTTCTGTCCGTCCCAGGTAAAGACATTCTCTATATACGTCTCGTCATCATCCAACAGATATTCCTTGATGATGAAGTCCTTGCCCTTACGAGGCAGACAATAACTATAGAATTCTTGGGTGGGCTTAAACGTATCGGCAGGACCTGCCTCTGGTGTCATCGTCTCCGTTGCAGGGTCGTAGTCATAGAAACATACGAACTCTATCTCTGGATCAGTAGGACCACCCAACAGGATGGCAAACAGACTATGTCCGTTATTACGACGCCATACGCATGATTCCATATAATCACTGTCAGTACCGCCAGAGTCCTCACACATATAACCGTTCTTACGATCGACAATAGTCTCTGAGTCATATTCGGGATCCTTCGCACTGGTGAATTTCGGATTGGCAGCACGTTTCAGAATACCGCTTACCACATAGACCTTCCATACGTCGTTCCAGGCTTTGGTCAACGTGACGATACCAGGTTTCTTGCCACCGCCCTTCACCTTGATAGGACGTGAAGCCCAACTTCTACCTGCCTCTACCATTGCCATACCATTGTAAGTCTCCTGATTATAGGCGGGTGCATAACGCTTGTTAGGTGTCATCTGTGCCATCACTTGACAGGCATACATGGACATAAAGATAAACAACAGCTTTTTCATTTTCTTTTCGTTTTTATGATTGACATTATAAACCTCTTGCTTTCCAGATGCGGTCTTTCGCATCGTTAATTTCCTGGAACTTCCTTTCGGCAGCCTTACGGATATCATCACCGAGAGCAGCCACCTTATCGGGATGATGCTTCAGTGCCAACTGACGATAGGCTTTCTTCACCTCGTCATCACTGGCATTCGGCGATACACCCAGTACGCGATAGGCTGATTCCAGATCGTTCTTCCCCAATCCCAGCATCGAGTCAACCTCATCGGCAGACATCCGCATCCATTGAGTACATTCCTTCAGTGCCGTAATCTCACTCTGGGGAACACTACCGTCTGCACGTGCCACCATCACGAGGAAGTTCAGCAGTTGCAGTCGCTGTGAGTAGTTCATGTTACGGGCTATCTGCTGACAGCAATCTGCCACCGTCTGTCTGAACGACGACATCCCTACCCTTTTCTGTTCTTCGAAGAGTTTCTTCAGAATGTCATTACCCTGTATGACTGCCTGCTCTCCAAAGTTCTGACGAAGCATCTGGCGCACCATTTCCATCTCCGAGTGCATCACCTTGCCGTCAGCCTTGATGATATAGGATGAGAGAACCAGCATCGAGAACAGAAAACTGTTTCGCTGTCCCTCTTGCGCACGTTGTCTGCTGTTATAGGTCGTCTGTTGTCGTTGTCTGCCAAAGGCATCCTCGAAGGTTCCTTGCGTCTCTGGCGTATTCACTGCATCGAGCATCGAGTCGAACAATCCACCCAACACGATACCAGCCAGCGCACCCAACGGTCCCGCCGTCATCCAACCCAAGAAACCACCTATCCACTTACCGATTCCCATATCTTAATTATCAATTATTAATTACTAATTACTAATTAGTATTCGTGCCACCACACCTTACCGTTCTGCTCCTCACGCTCCAAGTCGTCAATCAGACACTCAGCCAGTTTCAGTACTGTTTCCTGAGGCAACAGGAAACGCGGATCGTCACTATGCGGATTGATGGAAGCAAGGAAATGGGGCATCTCATGTTTATACACATCCTTCATGTGAAGATTATCTGTATTCACACCAGAGCAACTATAAGAGATATTCGCCAGACGATCGCAGAGTTTGACGAATGGTGCATAAGGTGTCTCACGAATACCCTGATAGTATTTCTCTCCTGCCCTTTCCGCACGCGTGCGTCCCTTATCATTTGTCAGTGCATACACCAGTTCCGTAGCCATCAGTGCCTGCTCTTCTGTCAACCACTTTCGAGCCACCTTCATCACGTCGTTATAGGTCAGACGAGCGTCCTCGATACTATCGTGATAATAGCCACCAAAGAACAACGGCAGGAAATCTTCTTCACAAGCACATACCAGATGACCGAAGTCCCTGATACCGTTCACCACCATATCCAGATGATAACCGTATGGCAGTTCGTCACCATAGGTCTGGTTGACGCTTTGGTGTAAGTCATGAGCCGACTGTCTGATAGTCTCTATCCTGTCGGCATACTTTGCCATTAATGACTCAAATTCTTCTCTTGTCATCATTCTTTTATATATTTGCCTACAAAATTACAATTTAACGAGCAAAAATGCAAATAAAAACGCAAAAAAAACCGTTCCCATACATCACGCACAGGAACGATCGTACAAATTTATCAACTATTCATTGTTCATCCTCAACAATGATTGAGGATGGTGCAAAGGTAGATATTTTATTTGAATCACCAAAGGAAATCAAGAAAAAAATTCAAAAAACTTTGATTTTTAAGCCAATAAGCCTCTTTTTAGGATAAAAAATGCCCCAAAATATCAAAATAATCGTACCTTTGAGACCAACGTCTCGAAGGTACTCACATTCGAAAAAACTCAAGATTCTCTTGGTTTTTTACTCACTTAATCGTACCTTTGTCCCCATGAAAAAGATATTATTCGTCTGTCATGGAAACATTTGTCGTAGTCCGATGGCAGAATTTGTAATGAAAGACCTTGTCAGCAAAGCCCGTCTCTCTGACAAATACTATATCGAATCTGCCGCCACCTCCACCGAGGAACTCGGCAATGAAGTCTACCCTCCTGCCAAACGGAAGTTGGCAGAGCACAATATTTCCTGCAAAGGCAAGACGGCACGTCAGATGACACGTAGCGACTATGATCGCTTCGACCTGCTCATCGGTATGGACCAATGGAACATCCGTAATATGAATCGCATCTGCGGAGGCGATCCCGAAGGCAAGATACGTATGCTGATGGACTATACGAACCGCCCTGGTGAAGTAGCCGACCCTTGGTATACAGGTAATTTCGAGGCGACTTGGCAAGATGTGCTTTTAGGCTGCCAATGCCTCATCGACGATATCGAAAACAATAAATAATATAAGGTAATATGAAAACGAAACACGTACAATACGAGACTTCCGGCACCTGCTCGAAAATGATCGACGTCACTGCCGATGAGAATAACATCATCCAACAGGTCTTCTTCCTCGGAGGCTGCAACGGCAATCTGCAGGGTGTCAGCCAACTCGTCCGTGGTCAGCACATCGATGATGTCATCCACAAACTCGACGGCATCCGTTGCGGCACCAAAGGCACCTCCTGCCCCGACCAACTTTGTCGCGCCTTAGAACAACTGAAAACTGCACCGTTGGAATAAGTATATAGTTTACACAGTGAAAGTAAGCCACTTTCACTTCAAAAAGTGGCTCTTTTCACTGCGATAGTAACAGCGTTTCAAAAACGATTACAAGGATAGAGAATGATACCTTTGGCGCATCTCTTCAATGCGCTGAAGAAGTTTCTGGCGAAGGTCGAGAGGTTCTAAGACTTCAATAACGGAATCGTGGGAAAGTAACTCACCAATGAAATCAGAGGTAGGACGAAGGTCAAGGGCAAAATCTGTATATTCTTCTGATGTCGACAGTTCGTGCTGAGAAGCATGCAGAGGAAGGGTGCGCAGATAGTTTGCCATTTTACCATAGGCACGAAGGACGATATGTGCCAGTGGTGTCTCGTCGGTCAATACCCCAAAATACTCTGCGAAATACTGTTGAGGTGAGAAATCGGCAGGCATCTCAAAGTTTTCTTCAGTCAGCGAGACAGACAACATACGATCAAGACTATAGATAGCATAATGACGCCCCGTAAAGGATAACAGATACCATCGCTGATGGAAAAGTTTGAGAGCATAAGGCGAAACGACTTTCTCATAGCCTTCTGCTCCGAAACGCTGATAACCTATCAAGATGCGTTTGCCTGCTTTGATAGCACGGATGATAGTTTGCAGAAACTCTTCACCAGCAGGAACATTCTCGAGAATGATTCGGTCTTGAAGTGAAGCACTGTCGGCAAGGACACTGCTGACAGTGAGTGTAGAAAGCATCCAACGTTCAAGACTGTCGTCATCAAGCACCTCAGGATTACTGATATAGTAACGATACTGCGTGTCACAATCGATAATCACACCAAACATATCAAGGATGGCATCACGATGGCGATTAAA
>JBGVBD010000110.1:0-2062 GCA_045225255.1 Prevotella sp.
ACAGTAATATCTGTAGGTCTTTCTATTGCTTCACCCATGATATTGCTGAGTAAAGCATCCATGTTCTTCTTGCTCATAGTTATGAAATGTTGAATTGTCTGAGTATTTCCTCTGTTAGTTCAAGATAGTCTTTTGCTCCGTTAGAGTTAGGCTCGTATTCAAAGATGCTCTGACCGCTTCCAGCAGACTCTGCTATAGAGATATTCTCTCTGATAATGGTTTTGAAAGTGATGTCAGCATACCTTTTCTTCAAAGCTTCAGATACGGCTTTATTGAGTTTACGATGGTTGTATCTGGTGATAAAAACACCACTTAACTTAACCGATGGTCTTACAACCTTCAATGAACTTACAAAGGAATCGAGCATCTTCATGCCTTTTAGCGGCAAGAGTTCTGGGGTCATTGGAACCAAGATCTCGTCAGCTGCAATAAAGGCATTTGTTGTTACTATGCCTAAAGATGGGGGGCAATCAATAAGAATGAAGTCATAATTGACTTTGACATCAGACAGTGCTCGTGACAGGACTTGCTCTCTGGCAAGCGTATTAGTCATTGCAATCTCGGCACTGGACATTTCCAGGGATGATGGAACAATGTCAAGGTTCGGCTTGACGTTAATGATTGGAATCGCTTTACCAGAGACCAAAGTATCAAAAATACTATCTTCTATTATATCTGCGTTTGGAACATAATAGAGCGTGAGATTACTTTGACCATCGAGGTCAACCAGCAAAACCTTGTAGCCTTTCATGGCTAAACAAGCACCAATAGCAGCAGTAGATGTCGATTTTCCTACGCCGCCTTTGAAGTTGGCTAAAGTGATAACTTTATGTAACATAGAAATCCAGTTGTTATTATTTTATAAATATGTCCACATGAATGTTTGTCAACTTGTACACATATAAACATGTGTAACCGTGTACAAAGGTATAGTTAAATAAGAAGTAGGTGAAGAATTGCACCTATATAAGAAAAACAATATAGTACTTATATAGTAAGTTCAATGAAAGAAGAGAGACACTTTACCATTCGGTGTAATAACTCTGGTCATTGTTCTCGCACTCTTCTGCCCATTCCTTATCTGAGTATTCAGTATGAAGGCATTCGTCAGAGCAGTAGTAGGCAGCACCCATATCGACACAATAGCCCTCACGCATTAGCTTGCCACAGACAGAGCACCTTCTGCAAGTTCTGTCTGTGTTCCACCAGAAATCTGTGAAAGACTCTGCAATTACATTCTCGCTTGTGTTCTCATCCCACTTGTCGAGATAGAAGGACGCAAACTTGTTCAGCTCATCTTCGGTGTAGAGTTCTTTGTCAGTACCGCTAACAGCTTCAGTCAGCCGGTACAGGATTGATTGAATTGTTGTCATACGTTTAGGATTTTATGCGATGGTATGCCATCGGTAGCGACAACATACCACCGCAGGTTAGTTATTCAAAAGTAAATTGACGGATGTAGAAGTATGTATCATCATCGTCATACTCATATTCATTGATGAAGTTCATCATTTCCTCATCGGTTCGCTGACCTTGCTGGACGTTCATCTTCTCGCACCATTCATTGATAGCATCTTTGAGGGTAGTATAGATGTCATCACAAGCATCCTCGAATGGTTCACCGCTGGAACTGACTGCAACCTCTTCAGGGAAGAAGTCGCCTTCATCATGCACATAATAGACCTCACATCCACATTCACAGACTCTGTATGAGATTGAGAGTTCATCCCAAAGCAGATGGTTAATCTCCTCGAATAACTCATTGCAAGCATCCCATGCCGTTTCTGTTTCAAAGGAAAGTAGATAGTAGTCATTGGCTGGGTCTTCCTCAAACTCAGCCCAATAGATGTGACCACGAACACTGATTTGCTTTGTTTCGTAGTCGATGCCGTAATGCTCTGCCAACTGGTAAAGCCAGATGTTCTTACTGTTCACCTCCATCTTTTGGAGTGTGCTCCACAGGTCGTTCACTGCTTTGCGTGTGCCTGTCACCTTGTAGGTGGTTGTTGCTTGATTTGCCATAATCTCGATGTTTTTTATTTCCCTACTGTAGATTTCTCTA
>JBGVBD010000111.1:0-5431 GCA_045225255.1 Prevotella sp.
GAGCCGGCCCTCCTTGATGAAGTCCTTCAGGCTGTCCTCAACATCCTCGGCAGCCTCACGCGAGTACTCCACCGTCACACCGTCGGAGCCACGGTGGCAGCGGCCCTTCACGAAATGTTCCTTGATGGCGAACTGCACCTTCGTGCTGATACGGCCGTTCTTCACGATGCTCCACACCTTGTAGGTGATGCCAAAGCCGCCCTGACCCAGCACAGACTCAATATGGTACTGGTAGTGCTGACCGTTGCTGTCAGGCATCACGTCACCAGTGATAACGGTACCTATAGGAAGCGTAAACTCGTATTTCTTATCGTTTGACATATTAATATTATATATCACTTACTCTCTAACATCTTCTTTGCTTCATCGTCATACTGGGCAGCCTTTTCTAACCAGTACTTATCCTTCGCTTCATCCTGAGCAGTACCAAGACCATAACGGTAGCAGGCAGACAGCAGGCGCATGGCCTTGCCTAAATGATTACCACTTTCAGCAGCCATTTTCAGTAGCGTAAAAGCCTTGTCGTAATCTTTGGTGACGCCTTCGCCCTTGTAGTACATCTCACCCAAAGCCTCTGCAGCATACGGATTATCTTTCTCCACCGCACGCTCATACCACTCAGCAGCCTCATGTATATCCTTCTGGACACCCTGTCCGTTCTGATAGCACTGACCTACCATACGGAGAGCGTTGGGAAAGTCGTGGTCTGCAGCCTCACGATACCACTTGAAAGCCTCGGTATAATTCTGCGTGGTGCCCCTGCCATAATAATAAAGGGAACCTACCATATTGATGGCCCTAACGTTCTCGCCTTTCTCGGCAACACCCTTCATCAGCCTGAAGCCCTCAGCATAGTTCTGCTCGACCCCCTCACCATTGATGTAGCAGAAGGCCAGCGCATACTGTGCATCGTCACGAATATCGGAGTCGTTGGAGTCGTATGCCTTCTTCATCCAGCGGAAGCCCTCAGCCAGGTTGGTATCACATCCTCTGCCGTCATGCAGACTGGCACCGTAGTTGTACATAGCGAAGGCAGAACCTGCCTCAGCGCCCTTACGATACCATTTTAAAGCTTCCACGGCATCAGCAGCCACATTGGCCTCTTCGACACCTTCCGAATATAGAGTTCCAAGATTTCCCATAGCTTCTGCATGACCTGCTTCGGCAGCCTTCTTGGTCCAAGTATAGAACATCTTCATGCGCTCATTTGTTCTGATGCGTTTATTATAGAATGCCATCGAGATTCTATACATCGCATCGACATCCCCCTTGTTGGCTTTCTTCATCACCTTTGACATTTCGTTGTCAATCGCAACAAGCTGTGCAAAGCCTGCACTGAAGGTCATCAGCGTGACCAGTGTCAATAATACTCTCTTCATCGTCATATCATTTTTTGTTGTTATTAAAATACGTCCTTCCGTCGGTCTTCCTTGACGAGCCGTCACTGCCTACAAGGATAACCTCCGCACTGTTGCTGTTTTCAAAAGCCCGTTCGCCAATATTCGTCAGTGCCGCAGGGATGGTAATGGTCTTCAGACCACGGCAGCCGCTGAAGGCTCCCCACCCGATACTCTGTACCGACGAGGGAATGACGAGGGACGTAAGGCTGCTGCACCCACCGAACGCCCAACTGCCAATGCTACGCAGTCCCTGCGGCAGTTCTATTGACTTCAGTTTGCCGCAGTCGCGGAATGTGTCCTTTCCAATGGTCTTCAGACGGGGCGATAGCACCACCGACTCTAGGCTGCCGCACCCAGAAAACGCCTCTGAGCCAAGCGTCGTGACGTTAGGCAACGACACCGAAGTCAGCGAGCAATGCTCGAAAGCATTGTCACCAATGGTCCGTAGTTTGTCGGTTAGTGCGATGGAGGTGATGTTACAATATGTGAAAGCTTCCGACTTGATTTCATTGATGGTCGGCGGTACCGTCACTGACGTGACGTGCTTCCAGTGGAAAGCCCGCACACCAATCTTCGTGACGGTATATTCCCGTCCGTCCAGCCGAACCTTTGTCGGAATGACGACGACGGGGTCTATCTTATTATCAAGACTGGGCATGACTTCAGCAGATATCTCACTGATGAGCAGGATGGTGAACCCCTTGCAATGGTAGCGTTTCCTGCCCTGCGAATCAACCGTATAGTCTTTCAGCTCCACTAGATCGCCTGACATCTTGGCAGCCTTCTCTAAGCTGTCCTTGACGAACTGCCGGTGCTCCTCCTCTTTCTTTTTGGCTTCCAATTCCTGCTGATACTGCTGGTCTATCTCTTCCTGCTGTTGTTTCTTCCACTCTTCGGCAGCCTTCCGCTCGGCTTCCTCTTTTTCGCGTCTTGCTCTCTCTGCCGCCTCCTGCTGCCGCTGTTTCTCTATCAGAGCCTGTTTATGAGCATCAGCCTTCGTCTCCGTCTGCGACTGACGTACAACCTTCTCTGTCTGTCCCCATGCTGACGGGGTCAGCAGGGCGAGGGCGATAACCGATAGTATAATTCGCTTTTTCATATCGCTTTAAGTTTTCAGGTCTTACTCTATTATCTCACCTTGCTTGTCATGCATCGTGTTGAGATATTTTCGTATGACATGGCAAAGATAATGAAAATATCTGAAAAATACTCCACTTTCTCACAATAAATATTTTCGATTGGAATTTCCTATTTAATTATCAACGAATTCACTAGTATTATTTCTACCACGAACATCGAGGACGAAGTCAGACAAAAGTCCGCCAGATAATGGCAAATAAGCAATGTTACTAATAGAATAATCATTTTTTCTGTATTACATACCATTCCAACTCTTTTATAATTGTCTCTGTGGAGAGATTCGTCAATTTGATGGGATAGGTATCCCACGTGTCAGCATAGTCATAATCGTCAGGATTCCTTTCCAGCAAACTGCATGTCTCCCACATGTGTCCAGTCTCACGAGTCCACACCTCATGTCTGATACAGCAGTTCTCCAGTCCGCAAAGCAGTTCTTCACGACTGATATTCTTGCCTTTTTCACTGACTCTCGATTTCATCAGAATAACATCATCTAGGTTCAGATACCTGATGCCAGCGGTTAGTCTTTCCTTCTCGCCAGACGCCCATTTGTATTCAATCCATATTGGGTTACAGTCCATTCCAAGAGAATTGTCAAGGACTCTCTTGACCTCGGCTTTTATCCGTTCATAGAATACCCACGCGCTTGACGTCTTCTTGGCACCGAACATTTCCATCCTTACCGTCTCCTGCTCCTTCTCCGTTAGCATGGCTGTGTAAATTTGCTCCCCCGCGTACAGGGGCTTTTTAGGATGTGAAAGTCCAACCGCTACCTCATGAGGATTTGTCAGATAACGAATGTGCAGTTTTAAAGGACATGTTCTCAATGACTTCATTAAATAATCCACAACTGCATTCCAGTCAGGAAAACGTTCTGAGCCAAACTGAATCCATTCACCCTTGAACTCGCTGGTTCCGTTCTTGCCACAGTCATCTATCAGATAGTCTCCCTCTATAAGATCTTTTCGATGAGTAATGATGATTCGTTTATGGAATACATCATCCAGATATTGGGATACCCACTTCACCTTGTCAGACCAAGCCGAGGGGTTCCTCCAAGGGGCTGTAGAGAGGATAAAGACATCATACTCCTCTGCCAATATATGAACGGCTTCCATGGCTCCCGGCATAGGGTCCATCTTACCAAACAAACCTGGAATCTCGTCCAGTCGATCCTTGTCACCTGACCACCTCGCACTATACTTTTTCTTGGTCTCTTCATCAATCTTACCAAGTCCTGATTGGAAATCAACCAGCACATTGTCCATATCAAAAAACAGTCGTTTCTTCATCATTAATCTTTGTCATTTATACTAACCGGATGATGTAGATATTGCTAATTTAACTTGCCTGTACAGTCTTCATCAAAATACCCTTTTGCATCAAGTCCTGAATATCGTGAGAAATCAGACTCTTTCTGGATTTATACCCTCTTTGCTTCTCTTAACTTGTGCTATCATTTTGCGATAGGCAAATTTGTGCATCTTGATACAGAAATAGATAAGAAGAAGGAATGCGAAACTTCCTACTGTCTCATTGACCATTCCACTCATCGCCAAAGCATCATAAATGCCATGGGCAACTACTGGGACAAGAAGAATACATATCTTTGTGCGCAAAGAACGGTCTACAAAATGGTAAATGGAATAATAATAGCCCATCAAAACTGCAAAGGCATAATGCCCTGGGACTGCAAGCAGGGCACGGGCGATAGCAGTGCCTATCCATTCGTCACCTCCTTCAATCAAATATCCGATATTCTCCATGGCGGCAAAACCCAACCCTACCGATACCGCATATACGATACCATCGAAATGCTCGTCAAAAAAGGGATTACGACGAAGGATGAGCCATAAAGCAAATAGTTTGAAAAGTTCTTCTGGTAGTGCAGCCACCCCAAATGCCATGATGGTGGTCCCTGCTAATGTTGTAGGCTCTCCCCCTAACAGTATTTCTTGTAGACCCGCTTCCAACAATGCCACAGGCACACAGATACCAATACCATACCACACAGCCTTCACGAGCAATCGTGTCGGCTCTTTCTGAGGATCTTTCCGCCAGATATAGAGCCACAACAATACGGCTGGCAGAAGGGCTGCTGCTAACAGAAGGATTGTATTCATCGTTATTTCTTTTGACGATCTCTTTTCATATCATAATAGTTACTACATCTGTAGAACCAGTTAATTGCAAAGGTAAGGAATAGTTCTGAAAGTTCCAAATTTTTAGATAATAAATAGTAGTGTCCGATAATAAAAGATACTACTCCCCTACTCCCTTCATGGGGCTCAAACACCAATAAACAAAGGGGATAAGGTACGGGATTAGATAACTCAACTACTCCCATACTACTCCCGTTTTTGCTCTTTGTACACCCGTTTTTGCTAAAAAGTAGGCATTTCCATCGGATTTAATGCAAATTTAGTATCTTTAACTTTTGTCCCAAGAATCAGTATGCATGCTTGGGACAAGTTGTACGCATATCTCGTACAGTTTGTACGGAATTGAGGTATCTGTTGTACGTGATATGCGTACTATAAATACGAGGCATTTGAACAACTTGCAAGTGGCATCGGCTCTTGCAAAAAGGATTTGTTTTTTGTATCTTTGCACCCTGAAAAGCACGCCGTGAAAAGCGCGCCCATTTCAAACCTTATAAATTATTTATTCATTTCTTAAATCTAAACAACATGAGTCAAAAAATGACTATTAACGGCGAGGCCCTTGCGGCTTCGCAGGAGGATGTTCTGGAAATTGAGCAGTTCCTTCATGACAACTACCTCTTCCGTCGCAATGTGTTGAACGGAAAGGTGGAGTTTGCAACCTTGAATGCCGAAGAGCCCCAGTATCGGACTTTGACGCAGGAGGCACTAAACAGTATCGTCATCCGT
>JBGVBD010000112.1:0-2367 GCA_045225255.1 Prevotella sp.
CAAAATTTAAAGACTAGGGGCAGTCGCCAGACGACTGAGGCAAGCCGAACGGGACTGCCCCATTTCTTTATTTATTCTATACAACCAAACAACCAAACAACCAAACAACCAAGGAGTTAAAAATGCAGAATTTTATGATTCGTTTTTGTATCAAGGACGCCGATGGGCAGCACCAGTACGACTATTCCGACGAGTTCATCGTGTCGCTGGACTATACTATTGGCAAAAAACAAGGGAACAACAAGATACAAAATGACTTGTTCAAGCTGTTTAAGGAAAAGATTAAGTCTGCAGTCATCGAGTGGTTCAACAAGGATGCCCAGTGTGTCAGAGACGAAATCGAAGAGTATGGATATATGAATACTTTCGAGCCAGACCCAGACGGCAGCGACGAAGAAAACAACGCTGCAGAACTCAACTGGGTAGTCGATAACTTCCCAGCGCGTTGTGTCTCCCACATTCCGACGGACATCATGAAGAATAACGGTTTCTTCAACGCGCCAGATCCGATTTGCGAACACGAGTTCTACAATGACCACGGTTTCTTGAACGAGGGCTGTGGCGATGAAATCGACATCGTCCAGTCCAAGCCTAAGAAGGCCAAGAAGTCCACGGCGAAGACGAAAGCCAAGACGACAAAGAAGCGCGTCAAGTAATCCGGACTGGAAGATACCTCGCGGGACTGCCTCGCCGAGGTATCTTCTTTATACAACCAAGGAGAATTACTTATGGCTCGCAAGAAAAAATATGCAATCACTTTCAGACTGAGTGCCACCGTGGAACTCACCGAAAAGGAAATTTTGATGGTCGTCAACGGCGACAGCTCGCCTATCAAGACCAAACTAAAGCGTGGCGATATTGCTTTGGGCGGTGGTGACTCTTACTGGCCTGGCTGCTGGCTCACCGACGACGACAAGCTCCCACAAACGGTCAAGGACGCTTACAAGGCGGCTGACTGCGACGACGTGGAAATCATGGTGTAAGGAGTGCTTATGAACGGTGTTCTTATTACTGCCATTATCGTTATCGGTATCGTCGCCATCGTGTGTGCTGCTCTCGTGTTTGCAAGTAAGTTCAAGTGCAAGCACGAATGGGTAGACGGTCAGACGGTCACTCGTGAGCTCGAAGATGTTTACGGCCACACGAAGAAGCTGCTCTTTGTGATGTGCCGTTGCAAGAAATGCGGCTGCTACCGTTCGTTCGACACGAGGCCGAAAGAACAGCAATACTAGACTGGCTCCGGATCGGCGGGACTGCCTCGCCGATCTATTCCTTTTATACAAACCAATAACCAAGGAGTTACCTATGATGACTGTTGAATCTTTCCTCGAAACCAAGCCCACGTTCGATCAGATGATGAACCTTCGCCAGACGATGGCCGTCGCCGAAAAGCGTATCAAGAAGGCCGTTCTGAAGCTCAACGACCAGAACCCTACCGACGACGAGCTCAAGAAGATGGGCTTGCGTTGCGACGACGAAGAGATCGTGGTCGGTACGTGGACTAAGAACGTCAGAGCGACGAAGGAAGCCGTCGAAGCCTACATCAAGGAGAACCCAGGCTACGCCGTCGTCACCCACACGCCAACGAGTGCCGACGACATCAAGGTCGGCGACATCTACTACAGCAGCTGGGGTGCTACCATGGCCATGATCACGTTCTTCAAGGTCGTCAACCGCACCAAGCAGTTCGTGACTCTCCGCATACTGGAACAGATCGAGACCCACGACAACATGTTCTCTGGAACCACCATGCCGCTGGACGAGTTCGAGAACCGCAGCAACGTCTATGACGACGAGCGTTTCGAGGACGAAAACGGTTTTGTTTATGGGCAGCGAACGGTCAAGGTCAATCCAGACGGCAACGGCTCCGCAGTGCTCCGCTATAAAAAATTCATGTGGTGCTATCCGTGGGACGGCAAGAGCAAGTCCTTCGACCACTGTGACTAGTTCAGAAATGGGCGGCGTCGCCGTCGCCCATTTTTTTTATATTTTTTGTTTGACAAATCGACAGCAGCAACCGATATATAAGAAGGAGGCCCAAATGGCAAAGAATCAGAACAGAATCGTCAAACCGTCCAAGAAAAGAGTAGGAGGCTAACATGCAAGCATCTGACATCGGAACATTTAACATCTACTTTCGCGAGGAGAAGGGACAGTTCGTGTGCCACAAGCCCATACCGTCCAAAAAGGCCCTCGACAATCGAGAGATCAGAACGACGCTCACGAAAGACAAGACCAAGTACCGCATCCACCTCGTCGATCTGACGGCGAACCGTCGCAAGCTGCTGGCTACTGGCAGCGTGAAGACCATCGGCGAGCTCGTGTGCGCGGCGAATGCGTTCATCGACATCTACCAGCGGCTGGGCT
>JBGVBD010000113.1:0-4111 GCA_045225255.1 Prevotella sp.
CCCGTCGCCAGCAGGTCATTGATATCGAAAACAGGAACCTCCTGTCCCACAGAAGACAGGGAGCTACACAATAACAGAATGAATAAAGCATTTCTCATAATCGTGGATATACATTTATGATTCGCTCTGCAGGTGCAGGTTGTTAGATGTTTGGGAAGCAATGCCGACAGGCTTGTATATCCTGTAATTCAGGCTGTTGCCCACATAATGGTTTAGGAGGACGTTGTCAGACACCGTGATGTCAAAAAGGGAGTTCTTCACATCCAAGAGGTTGCCTATTGCATAGATGGTATAGTTGCTGATGGTGTTAATGGCAGAGAAGGTGTTGTTGCAGATGGCGGCAACCATGTTCTCGACATTCTTGAACTGCGCATGAATCCTGATCAGCATGGCCTCATGACTGGTGGAGGGTCCCACGAACCTGAACAGGTTCTTATAGATGAACGGTGAGATGCACTGGTCTATGCGGATACATTGCAGTGCCTCCGTCGATGCTTTCAGGAAGAAGTTATTGATGACCTCGACGTTCTCAATGTGAGAGTCTGCGTAATCGGAATACTGTATCTCCTGGGCGTTATAGATGTATCCTATCATCACGGACGGGAGGCCGCCGAGATTACCGCTGATATTCGTTGTAATGAAGCTGTTGTTCTCTATGACGATGTTCTCAGCACATCCATATTTGTACAATGAGGGCGTTGTCCCTCCCTCATAGCTGGAAGGGAAGGCATGTACGTGGATCCCCACGTTGTAGCTATTGACAATCCTGTTGCCCATGATGGTCAGGTTGGTTGACTTCCTGAATACGGCAATCGCGGCACGGGGGACCAGCTCCGACGTGCCTGTGTGATCCTTTCGGTGGTCGATGATGTAGTTGTCGAGTATCTGGTTACCATCCCCATAGGCATGGTATATGGAGTGGCGATCGGCATTGATAATGGTATTGCCAGATACGATGCAGTTCCTCGCGTTAGCAAGATGGATTCCATACCCTTGACCGCTCCCGGTTCCCTTCGGATTCTCTATTACATTGTCTGTGACGGTCGAATCGCTCAGATGATACGAGGCACTGTCGGTGTTCAGGCTCATGCCCACCCTGAACCCCTTGATATGGTTGTTGCAGATATGGATGCCCGTCACATTGGCTGTCGTGGTTACCATCTTCTGGAAGTCGACCCCGCTTGTGACAGGGTTTACACTATCCGCCACACTCGCATTGAAGTTCTTGATAGTGATATTGGACTTGCCCGTCAGACTGAAGAATGTCACATTGCAGATGAAGGAGTGCCCCATCCCGTCATAGGTGATGTTGTTGCCGGGAACTACTACAGTCTGGGTGATGACAGCATCTTCGTCATATTGTATCACCTGATTGGAGAGAGTTAGCCTGACATTATTGACATCACTGAACCACGACATCTTGATGGTCTTGTTCGTAACAGTTCCCGTGACAACAGCATCGATGGAATGCCTCATTGTTCCCGTCAACGTTACATTGTCCAATACGATGGAACCATTACTTATGGTACCGCCGTCAAATTGGAGGGTATAGCCTGCAGGTATCGTCAGGGTTCCTCCATTTAGTGTATAGTCTTGGGCTACCGAAAAACTCTTTCCGGTAAGCATGCTCGATGATAACTGTATCATAGTTCTTTTCTTATATGTGTATTCTATATAATATGAATTAATTGTCTATTTCTTCTTCAAAGACATATAACAGATCTTCACCTATTTTAATATAGGCAGTATAAACACCTGCGCCATATTCTATTAATGAATAGACAAAAGATTGCCCTATCTCTACCCTATTAAAATTATCAACAATGATTAATTGACTATCTTTATAAATTGTTAGATTTACAGACTCATATGAGTTGTTGAATAACAAAGAAAATGTTTTTGAGGTAGATTCATTTGTAACTAACGTAATAATATTAGGTGGCATCAAATGCGGACCATTATTATTCTTATCTCCCCACCCATCATCCTGCGCAAATACACTTGTTGAACATAGTGTAAGCAGCATTACTAAAATCATTAATTTTCTGTTTCTCATTGTTCTTATATTTTAGAATTACGGTGTAAAAATATGATGAAAGAATAACTTACACAAGCATTTACAAGAAAAAACGTATTTTGCCAATTACAGTTTATTAGATTGCAAGCAACTGATATTATGAATGTTATCTATTCCTATCAAGCAAAATGGCTTCTAAATTGTAACAATACAAATCCATAAAAGATTGCGTAATCAGAAATAATTAGCTAACTTTGTCTCGTCTATAATACGTATACAAGAATGAAGAACCTGTATCTTATCTTCCTGCTCTCCATGATGCTATTTGGGTGTAGCAAACATGAGAAAAATTATAATCGCCTTGTAGAAATTGATAGCTTGCTATTGAAAGAGATGGTTGACTCTGCAATATTCAAGATAAAAAGTATCAATCCCCAACAACTTGACAAACAGGAATTAGGATATTATCATCTACTTAAAACACAAACTCAGTATAAAGCATATATCCCTATAACATCTGATTCTGTTATTAATCTTGCCATTGAATGCTATAAAAGAACTAACGAGAAAGAAAAATTAGCCCGTTCATATTATCTCAAGGCAGGAATCCTTTATGATTTAAAAAAGGAGAAGAATGCAATGGAATATTTGAAGACAGCAGAAGACTTGTTGAAAGGGACAGATGAAAATGTGCTTCTACATAATATTTATTTTATGATTAGCACCATCAATTATGATTATCATGAGTGTCGTCTCTCTTTAGAATATGCTCAAAAGGCCTTTCAATGCTCCAAGCATACAAGAAAAGAACTTCACCTTATTTATGATTACGAAAGAATGGCAAATGCCTATAGTTGTATCGGACAAAAGGATAGCTGTCTTTACTATATGAAGAAAAATCTTTCCATCATCGAAAAAGTGAACTTACCCCAAAAACACAAAGCGGGGATGATTAGTAACTATGGAATGGATTTCATTGAGTATGATAAAGAGCAAGCAGAGGAAATCTTGCAAAGGGCGGTGTCTATTTATCCTTTAGGCAGTACTTATTCCGCATTAGCACGCATACAATTGGAAAGGAAGGATACCCTAAAAGCAATAGAACTTTTCCAGAAAAGTATAAATAACAGTGAGGACTATAGAATAAAACAAGCAAATCTAATTCGTCTTTCCAAAATAGAACAAGAAACAGGAAACTACAAACTTGCCCACGACCTATTACAAAAAGCTCAAAATCTTAAAGACTCTTTTGCATTAAAATTCAGAGAAGATAATGTCAAAGCCCTTCAGTTGGAATACGACAAGAATGCAGAGAATGCACATACCAGTCATCTGTTGGCATATGCTATTTTCGGTATTGTAGTTATTCTATTCCTTGGCACCGTAGTAGCAACGATATTCGCTAAGCAATCAGCAGCAGCCAAGCAAATGGTTAAGACCGAGGAAGCACGAGCTACAGGAGCTGAGGAACGTGCTATACAGATAGAAAAGCAGAGCAACAGGAAATTGAAAGGTATTAACCGTATATTGGATTCTATGAAGCAAAAAGAAAAAGAGTCGAAAAAGGATGAACGTCAACGAGGAAGAATGTTGGAACATGGACATGCCCTTTATACGGAATTACTGGCTGGTGGAAACATTGGTCGATGGAAACGACAGGATTTCACAGATTTTATTGGCTACTATCGTATGACCAACAGCGACTACGCAGAATCTACTGATCAACACTATATAGCATTGACACCTTCCCAGAGTGTTCTCACAATATTAGAGCATTGGGGTAAAAACGATAAGGAAATCATGCAGGTGATGTGTCTTTCCGAAGGTGCCTTACGTACACAACGATCACGAATGAAACAACGATTATACACTAATTAATAGTAAAAAGACAAAGAGCCTGCAGCTGTGTCTTGCATGGAATTTGAACGGTCGCATGGAACTTGGGGTTAGTCTCCAAGTTTTTATCATACAATCTACCAAATAATAACAGGAAAAACTTACCTTTCTCTCGCCTGACAGGTCTTTACCACCTGCCCGTCGTTCATCCTGACAATAGTGATGCCACGGGGCGGCGTGGAGTGTCTGCGACCGTGA
>JBGVBD010000114.1:0-1613 GCA_045225255.1 Prevotella sp.
CAGCTTGGCGCTATCCTTGCGCAGAAGGGCATGATGGTTCCGAAGGGTGTCATGATGCGTGTCGCTGGCGCTATCTTCCGTATCTATGCTGGTAACGCCAGCACTAATCGAATCGTGTCGTTCAATCCGTCGGTCGGCGAATCGCTTCCAGACAGAATACTAATCAACATCGCGCCGTGGGTCAGTAGGTATTACCAGACTCACGAAGTCTCCTACAAGGACGATTATAACGACATCGCGTACAACATCCTAGCTGAACACAAGGATGAACTCATTTCACTCATTGACGAGACATTGACTTCGAAGGCCGAGCATCAAGACTTTGTCGATACTTCCATCGACAAGCTGCGAGAAATGCATACGACACAAGCGGACATATAAGAAGAAAGCCAGTCGATCGACTGGCTTTTAAATTTAGTGCTTACCGCAGTTGCATCCGTGATGGACTGTGGCTATCGCCTTTCGGACTACGCTTCCGACCTTGTAGGCCATCTTGAGTCCAGTGACCTTCAGCTTCTCCGGAAGTATCCAGACATAGTCCTTGATTTGCGGAAAGTCCGTGGACAGCTTCTCGATCGCCTTTGAACCGACGAATTTCTTCCCGGTCGCGTCGACGTACTCGAAGTCCGACTTGTACGCACCGATGGGGACGTACTCGACTGAATCACCGAGCTTGCGGCTGACGAGTCGCTTGAACTCGGAGCAGACCGGACAGTCGCTATCAAAGAAAAGCTGAGGCTTCTGCATTATAGGGCTCCCATAAATCCGAACTTGACGCGCTGTTCTTCCGGCTGGTCTGGCGTGATCTTCTGCTTGACCGTATAGTCAGGCACTGGGCCGAACACGTCTTCCATGAACTCGTTGATGTCGTCGAACGAGGCTGCCTTCTTGTCGCGCATGTTTTCGCTAGCGCCCTTCTGTGCCGCCTTCATAGGACTTTCATCGTAGTTGCCGCCGTTGAAGCTTTCGGTCTTTGCGGTATCGTTGAACTTCATGACATTGAAGATGTCGGAAAGCTTGATTTCGTCCATCGGCTCGATCTCGTCTTGCTCGAAGGAGAATTCCGGCCAGCATCCAGTGTCGCTGCATTCGTCAGCGCATTCCGTCGGCTTGGCCGTCATGATGTTGGAACCGTCGGTACACTTCACGACGAGAATGACCGGGATTTCGCTGCAAGTAGGCTTCACGAAGTCACCGACATTGTACTTTACCGCGCAGTTGGGGTCGCACAAGTCCATGCATTCGGAGAGACCGTTTGCAAGTGATTTCTTGAGGCTCAAACCACCCGCATGAAGGCCGAGACCTTCTTCCATGGCGCGTTCGGCTTCTTCGTCTTGAGAACCGAAGATGGCTTCCTTGGGCTTTGCACCCTTGGTCGGCGTTGCGCAGCTTCCAGCGGTTCCCTTGACTTCGTAGGCTTTGACCTCCGGATCTGGGTCGTATGGCTGGTTGCCCATTTCGGCATCAAGTACCGTCGCTCCGAAGTCGTCGTCCTCTGGTTCGACGTCTGGCTGAGCCATTGCTTCAAGTTCAATGGATCGAGTGAGTTTCCTCAGTTGTTCAAGTTCGTCATACGGCATAATTTTATTCCAAGTCGTTTATGCCTAGTTTAT
>JBGVBD010000115.1:0-6354 GCA_045225255.1 Prevotella sp.
TTAATGTCACTCGCAATTACCTAATTATCAAGTAGTTTTGCAAAGTGACATTGGTGACATTGATTTTTAAACTTTTCAGTGCGCGCATGTACGCGCGCGTGAATATATAATGTGTATAGGCACAGATATAACACAAAAGAACGCTACTTTCAAGTAGTCCCAGACCCTGGGACACTTTGTCCCAAGGCTTGGGACAAGTAGTTTTAACCTATTGAACAAACGTAAAGGTGTCGCTTCTTCATTTTTTATCGATAAAATTTGCAACTTTCAGTTATTATTCATATCTTTGACTTTGTCGAAGATACTTTTGTTCAAAAAGGCTCAAATATATTTGGTATTTTCTTTACTTATTCGTATCTTTGCCACCAAAGTAACTAAAACAAAAACAATATGAAGAAGCTAACCTTATTACTAATAACCCTCTTTGCCTCTCTGACAATGTATGCAGGAGAGGTGACGGAAGCTGAGGCTTTGCAGAAAGCACAGCAATTCATGCAAGGCAAGCAGTTCAAACAAAGAAACCTGCGTCGTGCTCCTTCAGCTGATGCCAAGAACAATGCCTACTATGTATTCAATGCTGAAGGAGGAGGTTTTGTGATTGTAGCTGGTGATGACCGTATGCCCGACATATTGGGTTATTCATTTCATGGAAACATCAATGAGAAATCTGCATCATGCGGTTTGAAGTGGTTGTTTGGCTGTTATGAGCAAATGGCAAAGAACATAACGGATGATAGTATTTTGCCAGAGAGAAACAGTAGAAGGGCAGTAAAGGCATCAATTGCACCGTTTGTCACTACCACATGGGGGCAGGATGCACCATATAATACTTTGTGTCCAGAATACGATGGAACACGATGTCCTACAGGGTGTGTGGCAACGGCAATGGCTCAGGTCGTTAACTATAACCGTTGGCCGGTAGCAGCGACGAAAAGTGTGCCGTGGTATACAACAGGGATGGGGATTTATATGGAAGAACTTAACCCTACCCAGTTTGACTGGGATAACATGACCAATGATGACATAGCGCGTCTGATGCGCTATTGTGGGCAATCTATATTGACAGACTATACACCATGGTACTCAAGTGCCCAACCTACAGCGGTACAAGATGCCCTTATCAATGTGTTTGGATATTCTCAGGCTACACATTATGTAAAGCATGCTTATTATGATGAGGATGAATGGGAGGATCTCCTTTATCATGAACTTGCAGAGCACCGTCCTGTTCTTTATGATGGCTATGCAAGTGTAGGTCATGCTTTCGTTCTTCATGGATATGACTCAGGGCGTTTCTATGTGAATTGGGGATGGAATGGAGCAGAGGACGGCTACTTCGTTTTAACAGGACTGACTACCAGTGTTGGAGCTTATAATAAAGATCAGGGAGCCACTATAGGTATATGTCCTCCAACAAATAGTGAACGTCCGAAGGTCGTTGTAAAATCCATCTCCTCGACCAATAGTAAATTTACGCCAAGAGATGATGACGGGAATATTAATAACAATCAGGTGAGTTGTGTTCTGGTGAGTGACTTATCCGAACAGACAACCATGCAGATAGGACTCGCATTATACAGTGGTAGTAGTTTCCAGAAAATTCTGAGTTGGGAGAATTATGCTTTCCCTGTTGGTGAGACCTATCAATATAATACCAATTTTGACCTCGAAAACATAGCCAACGGTACCTACCACATCATGCCTGTTTGGCGTAATTCCGAGAGTGACAGTTGGAAAACAGATGCTAATGCTTCTGAAAACTATCTGGAGATAACACTGGATGATGAGCGGATGAGGATACGTACCTTCCCAATGAGTATGGACGAAAGGCAGACGGAAGAGGTGGTGGCAACCATCGACGGACTTACCTATTGCCTCAAAACAGAAAATTCATTAAGGCTCGCCACGGTGATGAATGAGAAAAAGCATAAACCTTCAGGCGATGTCTATATTCCAGATGATGTTAAGTATAATGATGTTAAGTACCATGTGTACGATGCAGAGGCGGGAGCTTTCGATAATTGTCCCGGTTTGATATCTTTGTCAACAGCGATGACAAAATTCCCTAACATATCTAATTGTGAGAACCTTGTCAACCTCGAATTGCGTGAAGGAGTTGCCTTCATGAATGGTATTAATAATTGTTTCCAATTGGAGTCAATCGAATTGCCTAAGTCTGTGATTTTTGTTAGTCAGGTGTCTTCTGACTATACTTTAAAGACCATCAGATTCAAGAACCCCAATTCTTTCGAGTATCAAATGTCTTTCGGTTATCCTGAAGAATGGCTTACTGCACTGACGGATATCTACTTTGCTTCACCTTTTGCACCTAACCTTAATCTGAGCGCTATCGAGAAATTCTCTGTCAACTCGCATGTAACACTCCATGTTCCAGAAGGTGCTAAGGCAAACTATGAAGCGGGGGGATGGCAAGGCTGGAATATCGTTGAAGACCAACAGTTGCCGACTGAGCAGGCTATAGAATGTGGTTACTGCACAGGTTCTGAATTTTCTCCATTTGGTAGGATATATGACAGTGGAAATAATAATCAAGAATATGCCATTCGTGTTCTTCCAGAGATGCTTGCGTCGTTTGTCGGGAAGACGATTAACCATATTCGTATCAATCCAGGATTTACTGCTGACTATGTGTTTATCTCCTCATCAGGAACCGATTATATCGTCAAACAACCTATCACGGGGATAGAAAATGGAAGATCATGGACATGGTTTGACGTTTTCTTATCTGAGCCATACACCATCACAGGAGAAACACTTTATATAGGATGGGGAGCTTATGCTCAACATACGACAAATGCCAATCCGGCTGTCAATGAGGATCCGACAAACGAAGGATTTTGGTATAGAGTCGTGGGTACGGATACAAGCAATGGTATGCAACCTGGAGAGTGGAAAAATCTTTCTGAGGAAGCTTTCTATCGTCCAATACCTTTAAAATTCTATGTCTCTTTCTCTGGCGATGACCTGCTGAATGACTTGGCTGTGAATAAAGTCTCGGTTGTAAGCAAAGGTGGTGACCAATATACCTTTAAGGCTAAGGTGACAAACCGTTCTTCGATAACAATCCAGAATTACAAAGTGGTTTGGAATATTGACGGGACAGTCAAAGGCGAAAAGTCCTTCCAGACGTCACTTGTCAATAATCAGTCTGAGACCATTGAATTTGATGTTTCAGCAAAACTTGATGGCAAGAATCATAGTTTCAATTACGAAATAACCAACGTCAATGGTCAACCAGATGGTTTTGTTGCCAATAGTTCTGGTACAGTCAGTTTCATAGCTGCGAAAACGGTGTTCCCAAGAAAAATTGTGATGGAAGAAGCAACGGCAACAGAGTGTGGCTCGTGTGTCAGAGGGATTGAAATCACTGACCGTCTGTCAAAAAAATACCCTAACAATTTCTTGCCTATCTTTATTCATAATTATGGAGAGATGAACACCAAGGACTACGATCCCGTCATAGAAAAGTTCCCTATGCTGCCAAACAGTTTAGTGAACAGAATCAATATCACTGACGGGATGTTATATGATCAGGTGATGGAGACCTTTGAACGACAAAAACTATATGCAGAAGCGATAGTAAAGCCTACAGCGTTTTTTACAAATGAAGATCGTTCTTCTGTAACGGTAACAACAGAGACCGTATTTGGATTCAGCGATACTGGTAGTTCTGCATATAGGATAGCTTATGTAGTTATGGAAGATCATGTAGGTCCATACATGCAATCTAATGATTATTCTGATCCGTCAGCCGCTCACGACGAATCGGATTTCATGGACGGTTGGGTTCATAAAGAACCTCAAGTGGAAATGACATATAATAATGTGGCATGTGCAATTATCGGAGGAATAAATGGTATTGAAGGTAGTGTCCCTGCCATAATCAAGGAAGGAGATACATACAAATATAATTATTCTTTCAAATTGCCAGACAATGTTCATTCGAAGAAGAATATCCATGTAGTAACACTTCTAATTGATGTCAAGACTGGAGAGATTGTCAATGCTGCTAAGGTTCCGGTAGATGACGTTATATTGGAAATAGAGCCGATTACAGAGGAAGAAGTTTCTTTCAGTGACAACGTTCATGAGGAGATTATTTTGACGAATACGGTGATTGAGAACACCTATTTCAATATGGATGAAGAGAATGGTGACGGCTATGACGCAGAAGAGCAAGCCCTTGTGTTGAACTCTACAACTACTGAGGAACAGATGACTCTCATTCAGGAATCCGAGGTAGGTGATGACGAAATACAAGCGCAGTATAATGGTCTTATCTTTGAGTTAGCTGCTGGAAAGGGTACTGTTACTGTGGATGCCAAAACCATTGGTACACATGTCCTGAATATACAGATAGGTGATGCTGCTCCTATCAAGATAACGAAGTCGGAGCGAGGTACGGTAGAAATTCCTTATGAAGCTGCGAAATCGACTTATGTATATATCTATGCCAGTTCAGAAGAGGCTGGTGCAGCCCGCCTCCATCGAGCACCTGTCGCTGGAGAGAATAGTGTATTGCTCTATGGCTATAAAGTAATGCTCTCGCTTATCCTTGGCGATGCTGATGGCGACAAATCGGTAGATGTGAACGACGTAACCTCTACCATCAACTATATCCTGAATAAGCCAGTGGATAGGTTCATCTTTGAGGCCGCCGACATGGATGGGGATGGTGAGATAGACGTGAACGACGTGCAGACGACCATCAATATCATCTTGGGTAAATAATACATTGCATTTAAATATGATTAAAAGGCGTTCCTCAGGAGCGCCTTTTTTAGTTCCTATACAGAAGCCTGATTCATTTTTCTATCGAGATATTTGTCACTTTCGAAATTATTATCTATCTTTGCAATCGAACTAAGTCCCACAGATATTAACTTAAAACATAAAAATATGAGGAAACGGAGTATATTACTATTGTTGTGTGTTTGTTACACATGCTTTACCTATGGTTATAGTTTTGAAGAAGGTGGAATCTATTACAACATCACCTCATCATCTAATATGACAGTGGCGGTCACCTCTGGTACTGAGAAATATGAAGGCATGCGCTATATTCCAGAGTATGTTACTCATGAGGGAAGCAGATATTATGTCACTGCTATTAATAGTTCGGCATTTGCTGGATGTTCTGAACTAACCTCTGTTACATTTGATGCTAATTCATGCGTCACGTCAATAGGAAGTTCTGCTTTCTCTGGATGTAATGGGATGGGACATATTGAGATACCTGCGTCTGTAACAAGCATTGGTGACTATGCTTTCTCTGGTTGTAAGTCTTTAAGGATTGTTACCATTGAGGACTCGAAAACCACGCTTTCTTTGGGAAGTGGCTCTATGAACGGCTCCGGAAAACCTCTTTTTGCAGATTGTCCATTAATCAGGTTCTATTGGGGGCGACCACTAAGTTACAGTACTAATAATGGTGTCTCGCCTATTGCCAACCAATTTATGTTAGAAGACATAATTATTGGTCCCAATGTTACGACTATTAGTGCCTATATGTTTTGTGGCAATACAAAAACTTCCATAGAGTTGCCAGAAACTGTGACAGCCCTTGGTGATCATGCTTTTGATGGCTTCACAGGTCTTACGTCCTTTACTATTCCTGAGCATATTACTTCTATTGGAGAATATGCCTTTGCCAATTGTACAGGATTAACCTCTCTTACTATTCCTTCATGGATTTCAACAATCAGTGCTGGCACTTTCTATGGTTGTACGGGACTTAAGTCGTTCGTCATACCAAATACGGTGAAGAGTATCGGCAACTTTGCCTTCAACGGCTGCACGTCGATGACAGGTGTTGTCTTCGAGGAGGGTGAGGATGATCTGTCTCTGGGTTATAATAACTATCACTATAACAGTTCCTATCCCGAGGGTAGGGGCATGTTCTTCGACTGTCCTTTGTTGTCGACATTCATAGGTCGCCCCTTGTCCTACAATTCTGGTGAAAATGCCGGCTACTCTCCGTTCGCCCGGATTGAGACGCTGACGAAGGGTCACTTCGGTAATCCCGTGAAGTCGATACAGCTTTACCTGTTCTATGGCTGTAAGTCGCTGAAGACATTGGAATACAATAGCAACTGTGCTCCGACGAGTATAGAGAGTTACGCTTTCAGTGGCTGTACTTCGTTGACAGAGACCGACATTACATATCCCGAATCGGTTCAGTCCATTGGCGAAGGTGCATTCAGTGGTTGCACGTCCTTGGAGGGCTATACCATCCCCAATCACATTAAGACGGTGGGAGACAAAGTGTTCATGAACTGTGATAAGATGAAGAGCGTCGTTGTCAAGCCGTCCGTCAAATCCATCGGCAACTAT
>JBGVBD010000116.1:0-5043 GCA_045225255.1 Prevotella sp.
GGGTAAAGGAATGCCTCCTTCACCTCGTTCGAGGGCTTGTTATGGGGGTATAACAGGCTGTGGA
Organism: Prevotella sp.; assembly: GCA_045225255.1. Lineage (GTDB taxonomy): Bacteria > Bacteroidota > Bacteroidia > Bacteroidales > Bacteroidaceae > Prevotella. The sequence continues at coordinate 65 of JBGVBD010000116.1, forward strand.
ACGAGTGATAGAAAGCCCTCGAACAAACCGTTCCCTTGATTCTTGCTATATTTATTCAATAGTTTATGCAACAACCATTTGTGCATGTTCTTCGTCTTCTTTTTCTCAAATTCCTATTGAAATTCTTGCAACTCTCAGAAATATTCTCTATCTTTGCAAACAAAGAAACCAAACCCCAAAAATTATAAATATGATGAAAACAAGAATCTTATCTTTGATACTGGCACTCGTGGCGATAGTCATGGGGGCAAAGGCAGATGATGACATGCGTTCCACACCGCTGACTATCGAGGCAATGGACAAGACAGTAGAGGTGTCCATCCAGAATGATTTGGGATTGAGTTTTATCTTTAGATTGAACAATGGTGGTACTAATGCCACATTGCCAACCCTTAATCCTGTTCTCTTTGAAATACAACCAGGACAAAAACTGGAACTATGGGGCAACAACGATTTTTATTATCACTATGATGTAAAGGCAGATATTACTTATAATACAACTATAACCTGTTCTGATGAATGTTATGTCTATGGCAACGTCATGAGCTTGATTAATTCAACCTCCTTCAGCACGATGACAGAGTTGCCAACGTATTATTATAAGGAAGGTGATAAGGATATTTGGGGAAATTTTAGTTTTCTCTTTGACCATAATACGAATATCTACAATCATCCCACCAAAGATATCCTTTTGCCAGCAACAACACTGTCGCCATATTGTTACCAGAGCATGTTTTATAAATGTGAAAATCTGAGGAGAGCTCCCGTATTGCCTGCACCTACGCTGACGAAGATGTGCTACAATAGTATGTTTTATTTATGTACCTCTTTAGAGGATGTGAGATGCTATGCTACAGAGATGAAGAGTGGTGATGATGCTACAAAATACTGGTTGGGGAATGTCAAATCTAAAGGAACATTCTATAAGCATCATGCTATGGGGAACTGGGAGAAAGGAGAGAATGGCATCCCCAGTGGTTGGACTGTTCTGGATGTGTGGAGCAATGGCTTGTCGTTTGCAGAGGACGAAGTAACGTTTAAATACACTGACGCTCTGGTAGGTCCCACGCTGAATAACCCCCACAGCCTGCCTGTTTTTTATAGCAGCAGCGTTCCTTCTGTGGCTACCGTTGATGCAGAGACAGGTGCACTTGCCCTTGTCGGTCTGGGTGAGACGAAGATAACGGTTTCTTATATAGGAAGCGACTATTTACCGGATCCTGTTTCTTATACACTGAAAATCACTGGTGAGCCAGCAGGGGTCGAATTCTCTGAGAGCGAGGTGTACCAACTCTTTGGTGACCCCTTCACTGCTCCTACGCTGACGAATCCGCACGGATTGGATATAATCTACTATAGCAGCGATATGTCTGTGGCCACCGTTGATGTGTCAACGGGCGAAGTGACCATAGTCGGTACAGGAACCACGAATATTTCTGCCTTTGCGAATGGCAAAGACTTCATCGAAAGTGATTATACTTCCTATAAACTGACAGTCTTTGACAACATCTTTGATGTCAATAAGAATAGGATGAAAGTTAGGTTGGATGATTGCATAACGCTCATCAATGATGCAAAAAAGGAAATCGATGCTCTTACCTACGACAACGGCAAGACACCAGAGGAGAACCAAAAGGCGATTGATAATATCATTGCCAAATTGATCAATACTCTGGCGAAGCAGTTCAATTTAGTGGGCGATGTAGATGGTGACGGAACGCTTGACGTGAACGATGTCCAAATGCTGATAGATAAGATATTGGGCAAAATAAAATAATCGTTAATGAAGAAATAAAATCCCAACAATCCATACGGGTTGTTGGGATTTTGTTTTTATTAATTTGTCAGTTAGGCTATGATTTCATTGGCACGTGCCAGTGCGAGGTCGATATGGTTGCAGATGTTCTCCTCGCCTAACAGTTCGTTGAAGTTGTTGCGTTTCAGGACGGCTTCCACTTTTGGGTTGACACCTGAGAGGACGATGGTGATGCCTTCCTTCTGACTCATCAGACACATATTCTCAAGGTTATGAAGACCTGTAGAGTCGATGAACGGAACTTTACGCATTCGGATGATACGTACCTTCGGGCGCTTACCATAGCGTGCCATGATATCTTCAAAACGGTTGCCGGCACCGAAGAAGTAGGGACCATTGATTTCATAAACCTCCACACCCTTTGGAATCGTGAGGTGCTCCAAGTTACCACGTTCCATATCGGCATCCTCGTTGAGGTCAATCTCGTCGTAAATCGCCTTGACATCGGTAGTCTCCGACATACGACGCATGAAGAGCAGACAAGCACAGATGAGTCCGAACTCGATGGCAACGGTGAGGTCGAAGATGATGGTGAGGAAGAAGGTGAGCAACAATACGGTGATGTCGCTCTTGGGGTTGCGCAACATGGCGAGGAAAGAACGCCATCCGCTCATGCCGTAGGATACAACAACCAGTACACCAGCCAGACATGCCATTGGGATATACTGGGCAAGAGGCATGAGGAACAGGAAGATAAGTAACAGCACGACGGCATGGATGATACCAGCCATCGGGGTACGTCCTCCATTGTTGATATTGGTCATCGTACGGGCAATGGCTCCTGTAGCGGGAATACCGCCAAAAAGAGGGGAAGCTATATTCGCCAAACCTTGTCCGATGAGTTCTGTATTGGAGTTATGATGATCACCAATGACACCATCGGCAACGGTGGCAGAGAGTAATGACTCGATAGCACCTAAGACTGCAATGGTAACGGCAGGACCAACCAATCCTTTAATGGTCTCCCACGAGAGGGCAGGAACAACGGCACCTGGGAGTTGTGAATTGATACTGAAACGGTCACCGATAGTCTCAATAGACGTTACACCGGCATACTGCTTCAACAGCAGGGCTGCAATGGTAATGATGATGATAGCCACCAACGAGCCTGGTACTTTCTTAGAAAAACGGGGCATCACGGCAATGATGATGACACTGGCAATACCCATCATGGCACTCCAGGGGTCGATATTACACAAATGATGAACGTAGGCAATCCATTTCTCGATGAAGTCTGAGGGCACCACATCCATCTGCATACCCAAGAGGTCCTTGACCTGTGTGGTGAAGATGGTAACGGCAATACCGCTGGTGAAACCTACCACGATGGGATAGGGGATATACTTGATGATCGTCCCCAAACGAAGTATACCCAACAAAATGAGAAATACACCCGCCATCAGCGTGGCAATGGTCAGTCCCTGCATACCGTAATGCTGGATGATGCCATAGACGATGACGATGAAGGCACCTGTCGGTCCACCAATCTGTACTTTTGAACCTCCAAAGAGGGAAATAAACAATCCAGCAACGATAGCTGTGATAATGCCTTTCTCGGGAGATACGCCACTGGCGATACCGAAGGCAATGGCAAGAGGAAGAGCGACGATACCCACGATGACACCCGCCATCAGATCCGCCATAAACGTCTTCTTGTCGTAATGCTTAATAGCCGAAATCATCTTCGGCTTGAAATCCAATGTCTTTACCATTTTTTTGTATTATTCTGAAAACGGGTGCAAAGATATGCAAATAATATAAGGTGGCAAATTTCTACCACCTTATATTATATTAATAGGTCAATTTCTTGATTTACTTCGTCTTCAGCAGGTCGCGAATCTCCGTGAGTAATTCCTCTTGAGTAGGTCCTGCGGGAGCCTCGGGAGCGGGTTCTTCCTTCTTGCGGTTGAGTTTGTTCATAGCCTTGATCATCAAGAAGATACAGAAGGCGATGATGATGAAGTCAATGATGTTCTGAATGAACTGACCATAAGCGAAGACAGCAGCACCAGCCTCTTGTGCCTCAGCCAGTGTCTTGTATTTCACATCATCGCTGAGGTTTACAAACAAGTTGGTAAAGTCAATACCACCTGTAGCCAAACCGATAAGAGGCATCAATACATCGTTAACTAACGAAGTGATGATTTTTCCGAAAGCACCGCCGATGATTACACCGACTGCCATGTCCATCACGTTGCCCTTCATGGCAAACTCCTTAAACTCTTTAATAAATCCCATAACGCAAAAATTTAAAAGTTAATGTATAATGTTTATTGTTTATTCTTTAAGGTGAAATTGTCATCTTTGTTTTGCAATATCAGATTTTCGTCTTGATATATCGCAATTTTCATCCTTCATTCTTTATTTTTCAATTTTATTAAGATTGTTTTCAGATGCAAATATAGATATTTTTTTGTAACTTTGTGCCCGAAACACAGAAAAAGTGTTCTAAGGATGTTATTTTTGATATAAAAAAGAATATTTATAACCCAATTTTAATTAGTTAAATAGTAATTATGACAAAAGTAGCAATTAACGGCTTTGGCCGTATCGGTCGCCTCGCATTCCGTCAGATGTTCGAGGCTGAAGGTTATGAGGTAGTAGCTATCAACGACTTGACCAGCCCCAAAATGCTGGCTCACCTGTTGAAGTATGACACCGCTCAGGGTGGTTTCTGTGGCAAGTTCGGTGAGAACAAGCACACTGTAGAGGCTGGTGAGGATTTCATCGTTGTTGATGGTAAGAAGATCACTATCTATGCTATTCCTAACGCTGCTGAGCTGCCTTGGGGTAAGCTGGACGTTGACGTAGTACTCGAGTGCACTGGTTTCTATACTTCTAAGGAGAAGGCTTCTGCTCACCTGACAGCTGGTGCTAAGAAGGTTGTTATCTCTGCTCCTGCTGGCAACGACCTGCCCACTATCGTTTACAATGTAAACCACAAGACTCTGACTCCTGCTGACACAGTTATCTCTGCTGCTTCTTGCACAACTAACTGCTTGGCTCCTATGACTAAGGCTCTGAACGATTTCGCTCCTATCCAGAGCGGTATCATGACAACTGTTCACGCTTATACTGGTGACCAGATGATTCTCGACGGTCCTCAGCGCAAGGGTGATGTTCAGCGCGCTCGTGCTGGTGCTCAGAACATCGTTCCTAACTC
>JBGVBD010000117.1:0-48275 GCA_045225255.1 Prevotella sp.
CCCGTCGCCAGCAGGTCATTGATATCGAAAACAGGAACCTCCTGTCCCACAGAAGACAGGGAGCTACACAATAACAGAATGAATAAAATATTTCTCATGATCGTGGATATATATATGACTTAATTGGAGAGAGTTAGCCTGACATTATTGACATCACTGAACCACGACATCTTGATGGTCTTGTTTGTAACAGTTCCCGTGACAACAGCATCGATGGAATGCCTCATCATTCCCCTCAGCGTTGTGTCGTTTAATAGCACTCAAAATCATTAAAAATCATTTTTTCATAATCTTGTTATAAAATTAAGTTTAACGTGCTTACAAAATTATGATAAAAAGATGATAGCTATATCAAAAATGCAATTTAAGAGTTAACCAAAAATTAACCAAAGATAAACTGTTGTAAATAAACTACTTAGATTCAATTCATAACCATCTTTTCTTCTATTATCAATCAAAATTTTTTCAATTCTTTTGCTAATTCTTTCGAACTACCCTTCTTCTTGAAAAGATTTTTCATAACTCCTGTGCTTATCTTGGAAATATATGGTGGGGTTACATTTATCATATTGACAATCTCGCCAGTCTTAAAATGTAGGCGGAGCAGTAAGCATATTTGATATTCTACAGAATTAACTTCCAGTTTTGATGTCAGAAAATCATAGTATCCAGGAAAATACTCGATTATCAATTGACGTATAATATCCCATTCATTCTTTTGAATCACCTTTCCCCTATAGGCGAGATCTCTTATTTTCTGATAGTTGGGTGAGAGCATCAAGTTATTATCTACTTTTTCAGAGCCAAAATATACTAATTTGCCATATCTGCCTAATTTCTTCTTCAATTGACTGATTCTCTCTTCGTTCTCAGTAATTTGCAGCAGATTAGCTGTGACATTTTTTCTGAGTTCTTCATTCCTCGCATTTATTATATATAACTCTTGGATGGCTCTTTGATAGTTTGCTTCTATTTCCTTTCGGGCAAAAAACAGCCATGAAGCTAATAAAGTGATTGCCAATATGAAAAACAGGCTGATCAACAACCTCCTGTTCGCGAGAATTGCCTTTTCTGATTCCTGATGGGCAGTTTCCTGATAACGGGTATAGTCATACATCGTTTTTATACGCTCAACCTCTTTTGCTGTTCTCTTTTTGTATATAGAATCACTCATGCTGTAGGCATATTGATAGTATCTCGCCACAGAATCTGGTTTCTTCAGTTTTTGGTACAACTCTGCCAACCCCTTAGCCCCTGCATGTTGATTGTTAAAGTCTTTTCCGTCACGCAGCTCTTTCCGGAAATAATACTCTGCAGAATCCAAATGGTTCGTATGTAAGTAGTAGAGTCCTTTTGATCTTTAGTATATTTCCCGGTCTGTCTCTATGTTTCCTATCGAATCAAACCTGCCAGACTTAGACTCATATTTATCCATATAGTTTTTTGCCTCTTGATAAGCTTCTTTTTCAACGAGACAGTTAATAATAGTGCCTAAAGCAATCGCTGCTTCTGTTGAATATCCATATTGTTTATATTTGTTGGCAACATCCTTAATAACGAAGATAAGAGAATCTGTGAGATCTAATCCTGCATATGCATAATACTCTTGCTCATAATTCATAAGTGCAGCAAGTGTGTCAAATCCTAGCCAAGCATACTTCACTGCGTTTTGATCCTGACACAGCCCTTGTCTATACAGCCCCTGATCATAGTAAATTTCAGCCATTTGGGCATATACCCTGCTCAACTGGGCGTAGTTGCAATCCTTGTCCGTTGTGTCTGCCTTCTCGATAGCGTCATAGTATGCCTGTAGAGCCATGGGAGCTTCGCCCATATCACTATATACCCTGCCTAACAGGTAATAGGCAAGCATCTGTTCATTGGCTGTGCCGTGACTCTTGTAATAATCCACCAGCTGCCTGATGATGGAGTCTGAAGTGAACACCACGTCCGCCTTATTCTCTGCCTTCAGCTTGATCAGCTCATAATGCATCCTGTCTTTTTTACTCCAGTCCGCCTTCTCCTGTTCGTAGTCCTGCAAGAAAGCAAGGGCGGAGTCAGGCTGTCCCTTCTCTATCAGTTCGCCTGCCTGGGAGAGTATGCGCTGCGTCTCATGGTCTGCGGAGCATGAGAGCAGTAAAACGGTCATTATCAGATATACGATCCTTTTCATGATGCAGATGCAAAGATAATAAAAAAAGGACATATACAAAAGACTTATTCAAAAATTTTCCTGCATGCGGAGATAGCCACCACCTATCCTATAGATACCCCCAAGCAAACGACCCGATAGGCGGCACCTATCGCATGGATAGGCGGCGGCAAACTCATGGATAGGCGGCGGCAAACTCGGGGGCAGCATCATGCCTGTTATCAAACAAAAAAATGCCGCCACTCTCAACGAGCAGCGACATCCAAAGCCTATGTTTAACTAAAAATCCTTTTTGAAGTAATTCCAATCTAAGAGACTGGAAGTCCCGCCTCACGGCAGGTTATTTAAACTAATACTAACCTTTTCGTTTTAAAAAGAAAGTTATGGGAGCCTCACGGCGACCACTGTTATCCTAACACATTTAAAACTTTCTTAATACCAATAACTAAAAACCTAAAACTATAAATATTACTACTAACCTAAAACAATCTATTAACCGAATGTCAATTAAGACCTCTTGTCTTTTGACATTGCAAAGGTACAATGTTTTTTTGAATCTGCAATGGATTTAATGTATAAAGTTTGTAAAAATCCACCATTCTTGACTTAAATCAACAAATTGTGCCCGCAAACAGCATAAAATATCCTCTTGAAAGATGTTTTTTTACTTTTTTTTTGGTTATCTCTCCACTTATTCGTACCTTTGTCAATATGAGAGTATTAATTGTCAATACTAGTGAACGGACGGGAGGTGCCGCTGTTGCTGCTAACCGACTGATGGAGGCACTGAATAACAACGGTGTCAAAGCCAAGATGCTAGTTCGCGAAAAGGAAACAGACCATATCACCGTTTCCGCGCTACCCAAGAGTTGGAAACTTCACTGGAACTTCCTTTGGGAGCGTTTTCGCATTTGGCTGAGCCTGCATTTGCAGCGCACACACCTCTTTGAGATAGATATTGCCAACGCGGGGACGGATATCACTCGGCTACGTGAGTTTCAGGAAGCTGATATCATCCATCTGCATTGGATCAACCAAGGGATGCTATCGCTCAAGGATATCCGAAAGATACTGAAAAGTGGTAAACGGGTAGTTTGGACGATGCACGACATCTGGCCCGCTACTGCTATCTGCCATCTGACACTGGACTGCAGACAGTTTGAGACGCAATGTTGTCATTGTCGCCTGCTGCCTGGCAATTCATCAAACGACCTTGCCGCTAAAATATGGCGTGAGAAACAGAAGATGCTGGAAGGACAGCGTATCTCCTTCGTGGCTTGTAGTCAATGGCTCGCAGGGGAAGCGAAGAAAAGTGCACTCTTGCAAGGACAATATATCGCCAATATCCCCAACCCTATCGACACGCATATCTTCTGTCCTAACAACAGGCAGAAGGCTCGTGAAGACTTGGAACTACCGTTAGACGGTCGTATCATCCTATTTGTATCACAACGGGTAACGAATCCTAACAAGGGCATGCAATACCTGATAGATGCTTGCAACTTGCTAATCCAACAACATCCTGATATGGCGAACGAAACCTCTGTTGCCATCTTAGGAGGACATGCTGAGGAATTGAAGGGTAAACTGCCTTTCCAGACGTATGCCTTAGGCTATATCAACGACGAGCACAAAATCGTAAAGGTGTATAACGCCGCCGATGTATTTGTGCTACCTTCGCTCTCCGAGAACCTCCCTAACACCATCATGGAAGCGATGGCTTGCGGCATTCCCAGTGTAGGCTTCCGCATCGGAGGAATTCCAGAGGAGATAGACCATCAGCAGAACGGTTATGTAGCAGACTATCGGGATGCTGCCGACTTAGCAAGAGGTATCAGATGGGCACTGGACGAATCCAACAAAGAGGAAGTGAAAAAAGCGTGTCTACAGAAAGTGGCTCATAACTACTCTCAACAGAGTGTTGCCAAACGATATATGGAAGTTTATGAAAATAACAATCATCACCGTCACTTATAACGCTGCCAGCGTATTGCAACGCACGCTCGACAGTGTGAAGAAACAGACATGGCAAAAGATTGAGCACCTCATCATCGACGGTTCCTCAAAAGACGATACTATTGCCATAGCAGAAACCTACCAAGTGCAATGTTCTTATGAGGTCGTCATCCAGTCGGAACCTGACAAAGGACTCTATGATGCGATGAATAAAGGATTACGCAAAGCGACTGGTGATTATTTGGTGTTCCTAAATGCCGGAGATACCCTTCATGCCGATAATACCCTTGAAATAATTGCTAATAACCAACTGCCAAATGCTAACAGTCAAAGGGCAGCCGTCATTTATGGTGATACGGCAATCACTGACGAACAGGGAATGTTCCTTCATCTGCGTCGGTTGCGCCCGCCTCAACGACTCAATTGGAAATCTTTCCGTCAGGGTATGCTCGTTTGCCATCAGGCTTTCTATGTGCGAACAGATATTGCCCAAGGACAGGAATACGACTTACAATATCGCCATTCGGCTGATGTTGATTGGTGTATCCGCGTGATGAAACAAGCAGAAGAGTTGGGATTGCCCTTAGTTAATACCCATGCCGTCCTTGCGGACTTCATGGAAGGAGGTAACACAACGCAGAACCATCGGGCATCACTGAAAGAACGCTATCAAGTGATGTGCCGTCATTATGGAAGGCTACAAACCTTCTTCCTTCATATCTGGTTCATCATCCGTAGCATCATCAAATAAAAAAAGAGGGGTGACTCACGTCAGCCCTCATACTAAAACCATAACTAGCATAACTACTAATCTAAATATTATTTCTAACCTAACTTTTTGCTTGCTTTTAATTTTGTTGCAAAGATAGAGTAAATGAAAAACAAAAGCAAATATACACGTTACACAAACTTTATATAATGTAACAACTTTATTAAAACCCCTAAAAATGTAACCATTTATAAAAATAAAGTATCATTCATACATATTTATCTTCAAAAAAAACAATAACTTTGCAATCATAATAAAAACTATACTATTTTCTTTATTTACATCTATGAAAAAATTAGTTCTAATAACAATTGCATGGGTTTGTGCGACATTATCCACAATGGCACAAGATCCTAATTTCTACATTTTCCTTTGTTTTGGACAATCCAACATGGAAGGCAATGCGCGTCCTGAGGCTGCCGATCTGGCTAGCCCTGGTCCACGTTTCTTATTGATGCCGGCAGTCGATTTTCCCGACAAAGGCCGCAAGAAGGGTGAATGGTGTGAAGCCTCTGCGCCCCTCTGTCGCCCCAACACTGGCCTGACTCCTGCCGACTGGTTCGGAAGAACCTTGGTAGCATCTCTACCCGAGAATATCAAGATTGGTGTTATTCATGTGGCAATTGGCGGTATTGACATTAAAGGATTTTTGCCCGACAGCATTCCGAGTTATGTTGAAAAGAAGGCCCCAGGCTGGATGAAAGGAATGCTTGCCGCTTACGACAACAACCCATACAAGCGCTTGGTGGAACTCGCCAAGAAAGCTCAGAAGGACGGTGTCATCAAAGGCATTCTGATGCACCAAGGCGAGACTAATACCGGTGATCCACAGTGGGCTGGTATGGTAAAGCAGGTGTATGAGAACCTCTGCAGTGACCTGCAGTTGAAACCAGAAGAAGTAAATCTCTATGTCGGCAATATTGTACAGGCTGACGGCAAGGGTGTTTGCATCGGTTGCAAGAAGCAGATTGACGAACTACCACAGACAATTCACACTTCTCAAGTTATCAGTTCTGACGGTTGTACCAACGGTCCTGACCGTCTGCATTTCGATGCTGCTGGTTATCGAGAATTAGGTTGCCGCTATGGTGAGGCAGTTGCCAGACATCTCGGCTTTGAGCCAAAGCGCCCACAGAACATGCCTGTCGCAAAAAAGATTGAGGTTCCTGCAGATGCTGTTACCGTCGAGAATGCCATTCCTGGCAATGAGTTCCCGAAAATTGACAAGCAGCGTCGCGCCTACTTCCGCATCGAGGCCCCTCAGGCACGTAAGGTAATTGTTGATATTTGCAGTAAGAAATACGATATGGAACCTGACGGCAAAGGTGGCTTTATGGCCGTAACAGAACCACTGCCCGTTGGCTTCCACTATTACTTTATGAATATCGACGGCGTAAACTTCATTGATCCCGCTAGCGAGACCTACTTCGGCTGTAACCGCGAAGCAGGCGGACTCGAAGTTCCCGAGGGTCCCGAAGGCGACTACTACCGTCCGCAGGTGGGCATTCCTCATGGTCAAGTACGTAGTATCTACTACCATAGCCCCAACTCTAAATTCGGCAAGTGGCGGCACGCTTTAGTTTACACCCCTGCTGAGTACGAGACCGGCAAAAAGAAATACCCTGTACTATATTTGCAACATGGCATGGGTGAGGGCGAGACCAGTTGGATGTTACAGGGCAAAATGCAGCACATCATGGACAACGCCATTGCCAAGGGTGAAGCGGTTCCTATGATTGTGGTTATGGAGAGTGGCGACATCAAGGCTCCCTTCAACTTTGCTAGTGGTGGCTCGAACGAACAGGGACGTAGCGAATACGGTGCTTCGTTCTATCCCGTACTACTCAACGACCTGATTCCTTATATAGACAAAAACTTCCGTACTAAGGCAAATCGTGAGAACCGAGCTATGGCTGGTCTCTCATGGGGTGGTCATCAAACTTTCGATATCGTGCTTCAGAACCTCGACAAATTTGCATGGATGGGAACCTTCAGCGGTGCTATTTTTGGTCTTGACGTAAAGACTGCTTACAATGGCGTCTTTGCCAACGCAGATGAGTTCAATAAGAAGATGCACTATTTCTATATGAACTGGGGATCTGAGGACTTCATCAAGAGTCAGCCTATCGTTGACGGCCTGCGTGAACTCGGCATCAAGGTAGATTCTTCTGTCTCTGAAGGGACTGGTCACGAGTTCCTTACATGGCGTCGCGGTCTTCACGAATTCATTCCTCATCTGTTTAAATGATTTTCTAATAATCATTAATAATATGCCGTCGGTAAGATTCTTATCGACGGTTTTTATTACATGGATGTTACATCACGTAAAATATTAGTTGCGTCCTATCAATTGTCTTCACGAGAAAAGAAGTACCTTTGCAAAGGAAATCAAAAACCAACACAGATTAAGAACAGTATACTTAAAACAAACATATTACAAAATGAAAAAATTAGCGGTAACTGCTATGGTGACATTATGTAGTATAACGATGTCCATAGCACAAAATCCTATCGTGCGTGACCAGTTTTCAGCTGATCCCACCGCACGAGTATTCAACAACAAAGTGTACCTCTACCCATCGCACGACATCAAGCCGCCTGTCGGACAAAGACAGGACTGGTTCTGCATGGAAGACTATCACGTGTTCTCCTCCGAAAATCTAACCGACTGGACAGACCACGGTGTTATTGTCACACAGAACGAAGTACCCTGGGTAAGACCTAACTCCTATTCCATGTGGGCGCCCGATTGCGTTTACAGGAACGGAAAGTACTATTTCTATTTCCCATCTGCTCCTAAATCAGGTATGGGTTTTGCTATCGGTGTAGCCATAGCAGATAATCCTGAAGGACCATTTGTTTGTGAACCAGAGCCTATCAAGGGAATCAACGGTATCGACCCTTGTGTACTTTTGGCCTCCGACGGCAATGCATACATATTCTGGGGCAATGGACGTTGTGCAAAGCTCAAAGACAACATGGTAGAACTTGCTGATGACACCCCAAAGGAAACTGTCAAGTGGGGCAACCGCGAAATGGAAATGTATGGTGTTAACTGTCTTAAGGACCTACCCAACCGTCAGGCGGAAGGTCCATTTGCCTTCGAGGCTAACGGCTGGTACTACCTTACCTATCCGTACGTAAGGGAGAAGACCGAGGTCCTTGGCTATGCCATGAGTAAGAATCCGATGGGACCCTACGAGTATAAAGGTCTGATTATGGCAGAACAACCCAATGGTTGCTGGACCAACCATCACAGCATCATCAACTACAAGGGACAGTGGTATCTGTTCTATCACCACAACTATTTCTCTCCCAGCGATGATAAGCGCCGTTCTGCCTGCATCGAGAAATTGTACTTCAATTCCGACGGTACTATCCAGGAGGTGAAACAGACGATTCGCGGCGTAGGAATCAACCAAGCCACCGAGAAGATTGAGATTGACCGCTACAGCACAGCCAGTGCTGATGTAACCAACGACCTCATTGACACCGTCAATACCTTCCGCAGTTATCAGGCAACTCTTCCTGTTAAGGGCAGTTGGATTAAATATAATGATGTCGACTTCGACTGCATCACCAATGGTTATCTGGTGCTCTCTGCTAAGGCTTCCGATGACACAGAGTTCTGCATCCGCGAGAAGAGTGCCAATGGCAAGGTCATTGCCCGCTTCAAGATGGCGGTACGTCCACCAGAGCCTCCTGCCGGAGCTGCTGCAAACCCGATGATGGCTCGTTTCAACCGCGACCTGCGCAACCAGTGGCTCACACAGACCGCCACGCTTGACTACACACCGAAGGGTGTCACCGACTTGGTAATTACCAATGAGGGTAATGGTGCCCTCAGCATCGACTGGGTACAGTTCAAGAACCGTCCCAAGTACTTCTCAACCGTCACTACGCCGTCAGCACAACCCGACGACGAGGGTTTTATCCGTCGCTGGCTGCTCCTCGAACCCATCGACAAACCTAATAGTGGTAATACTGTCTTCACCGACACTTACTTACGTGAGCACTTTAATAGAGAATACTTCAAAGACCAGCAGACCATCATACCCAAGGATGGTCAAAAGATCAAGGCTACCTTTAAGCAGGAACAGGCACCCGCAGGCTTTGGCCGTGGCTTTGGTCAAGCACAGCCTACCCAACCAGAGGTAAAGACTGTCACTCAGACACTCACTTGGCACGCACTCGACAGCGAGAACTACAACGTAAAACTTTTCCGTTTCGCTGAGAAATGGGGAGAGAAAGTCTATGGAGTCCTTTTCTGGGCTGTAACGATTATCGATTGCCCAGAAGATATTGAGAACGTCCGTTTAGCCGTTGGTTCGAACTCTGCTTCTATGTGGTGGCTCAATGGCGAGGAGGCCCTGTTGCTCTCTGGCGACCGCCGTATGGTAAAAGATGACGCTATGTCACCCCGTCTGACCTTGAAAAAAGGACGTAACATCCTCCGTGGTGCCATCATCAATGGTCCAGGCATGAGCGATTTCTGCGTTCGTTTCCTCGACGAGAAAGGTAATCCTGTTAAGAACTATACAATCAAAGCACAATAATTATGAAAAGATTACATACTATCCTTGCTGCACTGGCTATAGTCTCAGCGGCAAATGCACAAATCGGACAACCATATATTCACGATCCCTCTACCATCGCTGAGTGCGACGGCAAGTACTATACTTTCGGCACGGGTGGCGGCGGCCTCATCTCTGAAGACGGCTGGAACTGGCACAGTGGAGCCGACCGTCCCGGTGGCGGTGCAGCCCCTGACGTAATGAAGATTGGTGACCGCTATCTCTGCATCTATGGTGCCACAGGCGGTGGTCTCGGAGGCGGTCATGCTGGTCGCATCCTCACCATGTGGAACAATACCCTCGACCCGAAGTCGCCCGACTTCAAATGGACGGAAGCTGTCGAGGTTTGTGCTAGCGACGGCATGGAAGATCAGGACGCCATCGACCCCGGTATGCTCCTCGACCCCACAACAGGTCGTTTATGGGTCAGCTATGGCACCTATTTTGGCACCATTCGCCTCATCGAGCTTGATACGAAGACCGGTTTCCGCGTAAAAGGCAATAAAGAGAAAGATATTGCTATCGACTGTGAGGCTACAGACCTCATCTACCGCGATGGTTGGTACTATCTGCTTGGCACCCATGGCACCTGCTGCGATGGTGTAAATTCCACCTATAATATCGTGGTAGGTCGTAGTAAGAGCGTTGAGGGTCCCTACCTCGACAATGTAGGCCGCGATATGTATCATGGAGGAGGAAAGATGGTCATTGCTGCGGGTGACCGCAAGACGGGTGCTGGACACTTTGGACGTACTATCATCGATGAAGGCGTTGAAATTGCATCATTCCACTGGGAGGCCGATTTCGATATGGGTGGCCGCTCTACATTAGCCATTCGTCCCTTGCTTTGGAAGAACGGCTGGCCGGTGGCAGGTGAACAATTCAAGGGTGGTACTTTTGAGATTGAATCAGAGCGTCGCGGTTATGCCCTTGAACTTGCTGTTGACTTCATTCGGATGAATGTACCCCGTCAGGGTGGATTCGGTGGATTTGGCAGACCACAGCAGAATGCTGCTCCTCCTCAGCCCGTGGCTAACCAAACACTGGCAGATGTTATCGGCACATGGCCGAAGGGAGACATTCCTGCCCGTATCGGCGACTATATGTTCCGTCCTTGGCAGCGTTGGACCATCACCCCAGTCGAAGGCAAGGGTGGCTATCTGGGTAATACATACTTCAAAATTGTGATTGAAGGCACTGAGCGTGCGTTGGCTGCTACTGCCGACAAAGAGGTAACCACTGTCCCTGCTTATTCAGGCGATGATGCCCAACTTTGGCGTATCGAGCAACTCACCGATGGTACTTTCCGCATTATGCCGAAGGTTATCCCTGGCGTTGAGGGTATCAACAAGGAGTTCTGCCTTTATTCTGCAGGTGACAGCACCCCTACCCTCGCCAAGTACGATTTCAATAGTGATAATTCCAAGTGGAACTTCCGCAATCATTAAGGAAAAGATATGAAACACTTTGCAACAGCCTTGTTGATAGGTTTCTGCCTAAATGCTACGGCACAAAATCCTTTCGTACAGACGTGGTGTACTTCTGATCCTGCTCCAATGGTTCATGATGGGACGATGTATGTCTATACGGGACATGACGAGGATGGCGCCGACTTCTTCTGGATGCAAGAATGGCGAGTCTATTCCACCCAAGACATGGTCAACTGGACGGATCACGGCTCACCACTTGCCCTTGAGAGTTTCTCTTGGGCAGACGATCGTGCCTGGGCAAGTCAGTGTATCGAGCGAGATGGAAAATTCTACTGGTACATCTGCGCACATTCCAAGATTTCCAATGGAATGGCGATAGGTGTTGCCGTAGGCGACTCTCCTACAGGTCCGTTCCGTGATGCGTTGGGTAAACCTCTGTTTGAAAACGGTTCTTGGGACCATATTGACCCAACGGTCTTTATTGATGACGACGGTCAGACTTGGCTTATGTGGGGAAATCCACGCGTCTACTATCTGAAGCTCAACCGTGACATGATTTCCTATTCAGGAGAACTCGGTATGTTACCGATGACAGAAGAAGCCTTTGGTGCTCCTCCCATGAATGAGCGCGTCAAGGATAAGAAGTATAAAGACTCGTATGTGGAAGGTCCTTGGTTAACCAAACGTAATGGCGTCTATCAGTTGCTTTATGCTGCCGGTGGTGTTCCAGAGCACATCAGTTACAGTACTGCACCTTCTCCTACGGGACCATGGAAATATGCTGGTGAAATCATGCCACTCTGTGATACGAAGTCGTTTACCAATCATTGCGGTGTCGCTGACTACAAAGGGCATAGTTATTTCTTCTATCATACTGGCAAACTTCCCAATGGTGGCGGTTTCGGACGTAGTGTTGCCGTAGAAGAGTTCAAATACAATGCTGACGGCAGTTTCCCAACAATTATGCCTACGGATGAGGGTGTACAACCTGTTGACAAATTCGACCCCTATCGCAAGGTAGAGGCTGAAACAATGGCTTTCTCTAAAGGCATCAAAACAGAACAGAACGATAAGGTCGGTGTCTACGTGACGGATATCCACAATGGTGATTATATCAAACTGCAGGGTGTTCACTTCTGCAAGAAGATTCCACGTACCTTCACAGCACGCGTTGCCAGCGGTCTGCGTGGTGGAGCCATTGAGATACGTATCGACAGCCTTGGTGGACAATTGTTAGGTCGTTTGGAAGTACCGGCAACAGGTGGTTGGGAAGAATGGCAGACATTAACCACCGACCTCACTTCAGTTGTCAGAGGGCATCACGATCTCTATTTCGTCTTCACAGGACGTAAAGGTCCGAAACTCTTCAATTTCGACTGGTGGGAGATGCGTGGACTGGAACAAGTCAATATGCCGCTCTTCCAAACCAAGTTCACTGCCGACCCATCGCCATTGGTAGTAGGCGATACGCTGTTCCTGTATACCTCTCACGATGCTTCGCCAGAAGACATTCCTGATGAGAACGAGAAAGGTTCTGCAGGATTTTTCATGTACGACTGGCTGTTATGGAGTACCACTGATATGGTTAACTGGACAGAACACGGTGCTGTCGCATCCTTAAAGGAATTTCCCTGGCGTAGTCGCGAAAACGGTGCTTGGGCTATTCAAACAGTAGAGCGCAACGGCAAATACTACCTCTATGCTCCACTTCATGGACATGGTATTGGTGTCTTGGTGGCAGACTCTCCCTATGGTCCTTTCAAGGATCCTTTAGGCAAGCCATTGGTTTGGGATCAGAGTAACTGGTTCGATATCGACCCCTCTGTCTATACAGATGACGATGGTCAGGCCTATATGTATTGGGGTAATCCCCATACTTTCTGGGCAAAATTAGGCAACGATATGACATCCCTCACCAGCGAGGTAACCAAGTTACCGCATATTCCCAATTATCAGGAAGGACCTTGGTTCTATAAACGTAATGGTCATTACTACCTTGGTTTTGCCTCTACCTGTTGTCCAGAGGCTCTTGGCTATGCTATGAGTGACTCACCGACGGGTCCTTGGGAGTGGAAGGGTTATATTATGCGTCCCACTGAACGTGATCGTGGTAACCATCCTGGTATTGTTGATTACAAAGGACATAGTTATGTATTCGGTCAGAACTACGACCTGATGCATTTAGAGACATTCGTTCATCATGAGCGTCGTAGTGTATCTGCTACAGAAATCACCTACAATGCAGATGGTACCATTCAAGAGGTTCCTTATTGGCTCGATCAACAGCCAATGAAACAGTTACATTGGCTCAACCCCTATCAGCGTGTAGAGGCTGAGACGATGGCATGGGGCTTCGGTCTGAAATCAGCGAAGATGGGTATTCCTAATACTGGTGTTATTGCTGATATGCCCACCTCTACAGGTAAAAAGAATATGTACATTTACGACATCAATAACGGCGAATACATTCGTCTTCGTGGTGTTGATTTCGCCAGTGGTGCCAAGCAGTTCAATATTACGGCAGCAGCAATGGGTAGCTGCACCATTACATTGCGTCTTGACGCCATCGACGGTCCTGTTATCGGTACTGTTATCATTAAGGACACCAAGTCTTTGGAGAAATACCGTTCCTTCAGTACAAAGGTAAAGAATGCCGCAGGTATTCATGACCTGTATCTCTGTTTTGGTGACGCTAATGGCGATATACATCTCGACTGGTGGCAATTCAATTAATCAATCTAAAAATCGATATGAGACAACTATTAAGTATCTTCTTCCTTTCCGTTCTGCTGTTTACTGCGAATACTGTTTCGGCAGACAACAATGAAAAGATAGACAATCCCATGTTGTGGGCTGATGTGCCCGATCCTGATATCATTCAGGTTGACGGAAACTTCTATTTAGTATCTACCACTATGCACTTGATGCCTGGTGCACCTATCATGCGTTCCAAAGACCTGAAGAACTGGGAAACGGTTAGTTATGTCTATGACCGTCTGACCGACTCACCCAAATACGGCATGCAGGAAGGTACCGTTTATGGTCGCGGACAATGGGCTACCTCATTGAAATATCACAACGGGAAATTCTATGTCCTTTTTGCTCCCAATGAGGCAGGAGCGATGGGCGACACCTATATATATAGTGCCGACCGCGCCGAAGGACCTTGGACGTTGGTGTCACGTATGCGTCACTTCCACGACTGCTCTCTCTTCTTCGATGACGACAATCGCGTGTATGTCATCTATGGTACGGGCGAGTTGATGGAACTGAAACCCGATTTGTCGGATGTCATTGAAGGTTCTCACATGCATATCTTCCAGCGCGAGGCCGATGAGACGGGCCTGTTGGAGGGTAGCCGTATGATCAAGCACAACGGCAGATACTATCTGCTGATGATCTCTCAAGCCTATTCCGCAGGAAGACATCGTCGTGAGGTATGCTATCGTTCCGACAATATCCGTGGTCCCTACGAGAAGAATGTGATTCTGGAAGCAGACTTCGGTGGCTTCCCCTATGTCGGACAAGGTACCATCGTTGATAGCAAAGACGGTGACTGGTATGGTATCATCTTCCAAGACCGTGGTGGTGTAGGACGTGTACTCACCGTAATGCCCTGCCGTTGGATTGACGGTTGGCCCCTCTTGGGTGATGAGGAAGGTAAGATTCCTGTTCAGATGCGACCCTACACCAGTGGACAGCCCACAACGGGCATCATCAAGAGTGATGATTTCTCAACCACGAAACTGGGACTTCACTGGCAGTGGAACCATAATCCTATTGATGCTGCTTGGTCATTGACAGAGCGTCCGGGATTCCTACGCCTGAAGACCAATCGTGTGGTGGAAAGCATTTTCTTAGCACCCAACACCATCACACAGCGCATGGAAGGTCCACAGTGCAGCGGTATTGTTGCCCTTGACCTTTCTCACATGAAAGACGGCGACTGCGCAGGTTTCTCTGCTTTCAACAGCGATTCCGGTGTGCTGACTGTCAAGAAAAACGGGAAGAAACTGACACTGGAGATGAGTGAGCAGTCCGTCCAATTGACTGATAAAGACAAAGCGGTGACGAAAGTCGATGAGAAAGTCGTCGAGAGCGTCGAACTGAAGCAACAGAACATCTGGTTACGTATCGACGGTGATTTCCGTTCAGGCGAAGCCGGTGGCTTTATGGCTGGACGTGACCTCGCTACTTTCTATTATAGTCTTGACGGTTCCAACTGGACGAAGATTGGTTCCGACTACAGGATGCGTTTCGACTGGCGCCGCTTCTTTATGGGTTCCAAGTTTGCCATCTTCTGTTATGCTACCAAGAAGGCTGGCGGTTATGTAGACGTCGACGAGTTTATTGAAAAGAAAATTACTAACTAACATCAAAAGAATATATAACAATGAAAAAGACATTATTATCAATGCTGTTACTCGGCTGCACGCTGATGGGTAACGCACAACCTGGCGGTTTCGGTGGTTTCAAGATGCCGGAAAACAATGCCACGTACAAAGACATCAACTATGCAGGTGACGACCTCGAGGCTCACCGTATGGACATCTATCTTCCTGAGAAGGCTCAGGACAAGTACAAGGTCATCATTGCCATCTATGGCAGTGCTTGGTTCTCCAATAACATGAAGGCAATGACCTACATGTCGATGGGTAAACCCCTGACAGACGCCGGCTTTGCTGTTGTCTGCATCAACCACCGTTCCAGCGGCGATGCTAAGTTCCCCGCTCAGATCAACGACGTGAAGGCAGCCATCCGTTTCATCCGCGCTCATGCTGCTGAATACAAACTGGATGTTTCCTTCATCGGCATCACAGGCTTCTCGTCTGGTGGTCATTTGGCTTCGATGGCTGGTGTTACCAACGACATGAAGGAGCGTACTGTTGGCAATACGACTGTCGAAATCGAGGGAAATGTAGGCAACTGCCTTGATTTCTCCAGCCGTGTAGACGCTGTTGTCGACTGGTTCGGACCTGTTGATATGTCACGCATGAACAAATGTGAGACTGTCAATGACGGAAACTCACCCGAGGCGGCCCTCATCGGCGGTGCTCCTGCTGACCTTCCTGATATGGTCAGCCTCATCAGTCCAATTACCTATGTGACTACCCTAGGTCCCCGCTTCCTTGTTTTCCATGGTGAAGCAGACACAGTAGTTCCTCACTGCCAAGGTGTTTATTTCTCTGATGAGTTGAAGAAATGCGGTCGCTTAGAGGCATTCGTCAGCGTTCCTGAGGGACAGCATGGTCCTGTGACGTTCAACGAGAACACTTTCAAGCAGATGACAGACTTCTTCCTCAAGGAAGCCGCTAAATAATGAATCCACGAGCATATATCCGTAGGAAACTCTCTGTTAGGCTTAGCCTTTGGATTGTGTTTTCTGTCGCCATCCTTTTCTTGGCGGCAGTGACCATTATGTTCTATTTTGCCCGCAAGTCCATCAAACAGGAGGCGTTGGCAAAGGCTGAGAAGACGTTAGATGCCGCTGTCCTTAACATTGACAACACGCTACATGCGGTAGAGACGGCTACGGATAATATGCTTTGGAATGTTGAGCACCATTTAGACAGTCCTGAGAGAATGGATGTCTATTGTCAGGAAGTGCTCAAGAGTAATCCGACCATTGAGGGTTGTACTGTAGCCCTCAATCCGGGTTTCTATTCGGAAGGGAAGGACTTCATGGTCTATTATTATCGCGGCAAAGATAAATTCGTCTTTGCCGATCATTATGGTCCGACACATTATACCACACAGGAATGGTACACCCTTCCCTTGAAAAAGAAACATCCGATATGGACAGACCCGACGACAGACCACATCAGCAACCATCCTATCACGTCATATAGTGTTCCTGTTCGCGACAAGACAGGAGAGGTTGTTGGTGTACTTGCCGTGGATATCTCGCTGAACTGGCTCTCGCATACCATTGAGAATCTTCGCCCGTTCCCTAACACCAACTGTGCGATGATGAGCCAGAGCGGTGCTTTCATCATCCACCCCGACAGCACCATGTTAGCCCCTGGTGCCGTCTACCGTCAGTTGGAGGAGCATCCTGACGAAAACCTTCAGAAACTATCGAAGGCAATGCTGGCAGGTGAGAGTGGAAGGATGAACTTCAAATTCTACGGAGTACCCGTCTACATCTTCTACAAGCCATTCAAATACACAGGCTGGAGCATCGACATCATCTGCCCGGAATACGAGATTTTCGCTTCCTATCATCGGTTACAGTTCTACATGATTCTGATTACCTTGGCTGGTCTGTTGATACTGATGTGGATATCCGTAGTCTTCATCAAGAGACAGTTCAAGCCACTGAATGTCTTAGACAAGTCCGTACAGCGACTGGCAGAAGGACACTTTGAGGAACCTATCCCCAATAGTCGCCGACTGGATGAGATCGGACACCTGCAACGCACCTTCCAAAAGATGCAGCAGTCACTTGTCTATCAACTGGAGGACATCAAACAACGCAACGCAGTGCTCAATGAGCGTAACGAGGCTTTGCGAGTTGCCTACGGACAAGCACAAGAAGCCGACCGCGTCAAGGCAGCCTTCCTTCAGAACATGACCGAGCAGATGGCACCACCCGCTCTTGCCATCAGTGCTGCTGTCGCTTCTATTTATAAGGACCATGAGCAGATGAAGCCGCAGGACATCTCGGAGAAAACTGAAGAGATGGGACGACATTCCAAGACCATTGCGTCGCTGCTCGACCATATCCTTGAGATATCCGACAAACCCCAATCCTCTGACTCACAACCGTACAGCGTATGATATTTCTATACAGAATCCGCAAGTCGCTCTCGACGAAACTCAGTGTCGGCATCCTCGTCCTTGTCGTCATCGGGTTCTCGATGGCCCTCGGATTCCTGTTCCAACACTCACGCAGCATTGTGATGCAAGAGGCAATAGAACGAGCCGACCGTATCTTGAAAAACAATGCTTTACGCGTCACGGGCTTCCTCGATGAAGTAGAAACCGCCACCCATAACATGGAATGGCTTATTCTCGAGAACCAACAACCCGACTCGCTGCTGAACTTCACGCATCGCATGGTGGAACTGAACCGCCACTTCAACGGCTGTTCCATCACGATGGAGCCCAACACCTTCCCGCAGTACGGGCGCTATTTCTCTGCTTATTCTGTCAGGAAAGGCGACTCTATCAGTACCGTCAGGGAGGCAGAGTACGAGTATTTCGAGAAGGTATGGTATAAGTTGCCCAAGAGCCAAGGCAAAGCCGTTTGGACGGATCCTTATGATGACTTCAATGCCGGTACCCTCTATTCTGAGGAAATCATTGCCTCTTATTGTGTACCTCTCTATACCTCTGATCACCATTTCGTGGGCGTTATTTCTACCGATATGTCACTGCCTTGGCTGTCTGCTACTATCACCCATGAGCGTCCTTACAAGAATTCCTATTGCATCATGATTGGCAAGAGCGGACAGTATTACGTGCATCCCGATTCGACGAAACTCATCAACCAGACTATCTTCTCGGGCATCGAGCCTGACTTGCATCCAGATATTATCACTTTGGGACATCAGATGACCACGGGCAAGAAAGGATACCTGAGAGTGAACATCGACGGAAAGGACTGCTATGTTTTCTACCAGCCCGTGCCAAAGACAGACTGGAGCATCGCCCTGGTATGTTCTGCTTATGATGTCTTCCATGCCTACAATCGTTTTGCCTATATCGTCGTTCCGCTACTCATCATCGGTTTGGTCATGATTCTCTTGTTCTGCAGGAAGATTATTTCCCGACATATCAAACCACTGAAACAGTTGGCGCGACAGGCTCGCCATATCACCGACGGACATTTCGAGGACCGCATGCCGTCCAGCAAACGCATAGACATTATCGGTCGACTGCAGAACAACTTCGTATCAATGCAGAATAAGATTGATAAGTACCTCAGCGACCTGCGTCACGTCAGCGAAGAAACAGTGGCACGTAACGAGGAACTGGCAAATGCCAACGTGCTTGCTCAGGAGTCTACCAACAGGAAGAATGTCTTCCTACAGGATATGTCCCATCAGGTACGTACACCACTGAACATCATCATGGGCTTTGTTCAAGTACTCAGAGACAATTATCAGACACTATCCCCTGTCGAGATAGAGAATATCACTTCTACCATGCAGCAGAACGCCACTTCTGTGGTACGCATGGTGAATATGTTGATTGCCGCTTCCGCTTTGGAGAACGGCACCACCATCGAGAAAAACGATGAGGTGAACTGCAGCCTGATGGTGCAGAATGCTGCCAACATCTACAATCAGCGTCCCCCGAGAACAACCGACCTGATTGTAGAAATCAACGTACCAGACACGCTACGTATTCACACCAATGAGGACTATCTCACAAAGGCACTTCACGAACTGCTCTTTAATGCTAAGAAATTTGCTGCCACACAAGGTGAAAAAGAAGCGAAGGTAGTACTCAAAGTACAGTGTGACGAGAGCCTCGTATGGTTTACTGTCGAGGATAACGGTCCCGGTATTTCCGAAGCCGACCGTGACCGTATCTTCAAGACCTTCACCAAACTCGACGACTTTTCTGAGGGTCTCGGTCTTGGCTTGTCTATTGCACGCCAGTTTGCACGTCTCTTAGACGGAGACATCTTCCTTGACCCCACCTACACCAGCGGTTCCCGCTTTATCCTGGAAGTGCCGAAGAGGTGAGAATCCCAAAACAGTATAGAAAGGAATTATTATCATAAAATTCGGCATCGTAGGTAATGAGGATGATGATTGGTAAGAATTCATGAGACAAGAAGTATTTTTTTAGAACAATAAGTGTATAAGTCATATGAACATCAAACTACACACCCCCAAAAGTCTGAAGATGGGCAGCGGAATGAACTCGTTGAAGCAATTCCTGCTGTCGATTGTCGCCACTTCCGTATCCATCGCACTCACTTTCGGAACAGCGGCCATCCTCGACAACAACAAGAAACAAAGTGAGAAACGCGAGATTGTGATGATGGTGATGTACGATATGTACAACTCGCTAAAGTCGATAGAAAAGGCAGACTCGACCATCCAGCAGGCGATGGACGTTCAGCGGAAGATAGCAGAAGACACCACCAAGTTTGAACAGCTTCGGTACCAAATATTAGCGCGTCTGGTGCCGAGGACTGAATATACCGAGACCACGGAGCGTATCTTCTCGTCAAGCATTGAAACCATCAACACCGTGGGTAACGTGCTCTTCACCGAGAATGTGGCAACGTTCTATCAGAATCGCCAGCTTTACAAAACAATGGTCTGTGACTCATTGACCAATGAATTAGCCCAGACAACACCGTTTTCCACGTTAAAGGGCACACTTGATTTCAATTACATGATCTATGCTATGACGATCAGAGGTATCCTGAATGACATGCAGCATCTGTATGCTCAGTGCAAGCAGATGATGGAAGTCAGTGATGAGGAGATAGAGTCTTATCGGAAGCAAAGAGAGCAAATTGATAAAGGCGTATCTGAGGGTGATGAAGCCACAGACTCCATCATCAACGAAATCATGCTGCTGCAGAAGACTATCGACGAATCGAAGGCAAAACTGAAATTGGAATAACATTGGATTTATCCAAGATGAAGAAGTGTCTTGTTCCAAGGCTTGGGACACTTTGAAAGTAGCTTACTTTTGATGTGAAAGTAGGCTTTATTCATGTCAAAAAGAGGCTTTATTCTCCACAGTTTCCCTACATGAAATTTAAAAAACTAATGTTACTTTTGTTACTTTGCAAAACTGCTTGATAATCAGAGAATTGTCGGTAACAAAATAGTAACAAAAGTAACAAAATGTGGCGTTTTTACAACAAAATTATACAGAAACCCGCCACTTTTCGTAGAGATACCCCCTACCTATCCCATAGATAGGCGGCACCTTTCGCATGGATAGCCCGTACCTATCGAGGCGTTTGCTTGGGGGTATCTACCCGTTTTTTGTTTCATTAACACACAAAAATGTAATCATTCCGAAAAACTTCCGTCTATAAAGTAGAAAGGGCAAGATGGTCATAGACAATAAAACGGAAAACGAACGGCAGCGCATCGAGCGGATACTTGACGGCAAGCACGAGGATTATGCCTGGTTCGTGAATACCTATTCGCAACAGGTTCTCGACTTCACGTCGCGAATGATACCCGATGCAGAGGATGCCAAAGAACTGGCGCAGGATGCCTTTGTCAAGGCGTTCCGCTCACTATCGACATTCAAATGCCAATCGTCGTTCTATACGTGGGTATGCAGCATCGTCTATCATAAATCGCTCGATTATCTGAGACGCCAACAACCTCACTATGTCGGCATTGACAATTTGTCCGCAATGGAAGTCGAAGAACTGTCGAAGGAACGCGAAGAGCGCATCCAACTGATGGAAGAAGCCATCAATGACTTGCCGCCTGATGAAAGCCAGTTGCTACACCTTTATTATTATGAGGAGCGACCGCTGCGAGACATCGCCTACATTGCGAACGCGGAGCCGAATGCACTCGCCACCCGAATCCACCGAATCAGAAAGAAGCTCTTACAAATGATTAAACAAAAAGAAAATGAATAAACTGACAGACAAAGACCTACGCGAAGCACTGAGCCGAAGGGAAGCCCGACGGACGAAACCTGAAGTGCCTGCCGACTTCTGCGACAATATCATGCAGGAGATTGCCCCCAAGCCTGCACACAAAGCAAGGTATGCCTACATCGCTGCCTTTGCCGCAGCCGCCTGCATAGCCATTGCCCTACTCTTTGTCTGGCAGAAACAGGATTATGGGGTGAAAGAGGCATCCCTTGCAACTGTCCCAAGCCTTCGGACAACCAGTACCAAGCCTTCGGACAACCAGTACCAAGCCCTGGAACAACCCATGCAAAGCCTTTGTTCCGTAAGGAAAGCAACATCAAGTCCAAGGAAAAGCAGCAGCATACCCCTGCGAAACAAGAGGAAAAGCCGAAGCCCGACTATCGTATAGCGCCTGCAAATGACACCCAAGTCCACTACGCCTCGCTGACTGACACTTCCTATCAAGACCCTGCCCGCATAGACGAGTTCATTGCGAAGTTCGCCGACTATTACAAGGTGAAGCAGGAAGAACTGGAGTGTTCCGCCCCTAAAGACAATCATGTGGTCAGCACCGTCTATGTCTTCCCTGACAAAAAAGAGATAGATGTCTTCGGACGACTGCTGCAAGTGGCATGCCAGTATAGTGACGAGACACCAGGTTACTTCCTGAACTTCTCGCACCAGCAGTTCTTTTTCGAACTGAAGGACATGCGCAAGCAACTGCATTACCGCTGGATAGCCGAGCGCATCAATGGTCGCATTCTGTTCTATGGCACCCATGCACCTTTAGGCACCAAAGCGTCGTCCGCCTGTTACCAACAATATCGAGATGAGCTCATGTTTCAAAATAGTATTAACATTAAAACCAAGAAGATATGAAACGTATCGTAACTCTCAGCCTCATGGCTATAGCCTGCCTTGCCGTGCAGGCACAAGAGAAGAATAATGTTATCGTGTTGGCAAAGAACGATATATTCTGGGTATCGAAGCCTCAGGTAGCCACGGACAAAAAGACCAAGAAGACCTTTGCCGTCTGGCCCCGTACCGAGAAGGACGACTGGTTTGAGCCTTCTGGCCTGTGGGTCGAGAATGTACCGACCGTCGAGAACGTTGAAGAGCGATTTCCTGATATAACCTTTGCTGAAATTACTGTAGAGGATGCTCCCTATACGCCCATGTCGTGGCAACTGACGGAAGAGAACGATGAAACCGTGCTGCATTGCTATTTCCAGATGCCAGCCGACATCGTGTATAACTTCTGGTTGACCGACGAAGAGGGCTGCCTGCTCGACAAGGAGACCGGCATCAGTTATCGTGCCCGCCGCACCGAGCCCGACTGCTACCGCAAGCGCTTTAGAATCAAAAGCAAGAAGGGGGATGTATTGGACTTCAAGATTTTCTTCCCCAAACTGCCTGAGACCACCAAGAAGGTTGCCATCTATGGCGTGCCCAACTGGAGCCTGAGAGGTCGCGAGGTCATCATTAACCGTCAGCCGTCAGGACTCGTGTTTCATGGCGTAGCAAATTACTACGACAACGTTCCAGAGTTCCACCATCCGACCCAAATCGTTGAGACCAAGGATTACGACAAGGACAACTTCTTTACATGGTCGGAATATACGGATGCCCATCTCATCAAACCCATGCCCGAGGGAACGATGGCCATGTGGCTGACTCAGGAGGCTACCTATGTCGCCGTGGCTACGGAGATGAACTGGCGCCGTGAGTACTTCGGCCGCGGCGGCAACACCATCCTGATAGACAATGCGGGTCACCAGTACAAGTGCAAGGGCGTGATGGACTATCCCGACGACACGCTCTTTTGGGTGCAGGGCTATTCTGGCGACTACTTCGCCATCGTCCTCATCTTCGAGCCGCTACCCCTTAATATCGACACCATCACCTATATCGTCCCAGAGGGTGAACCATTCAAGGCTAATTTCGCCAGTTGGAGCGGCGAAGTAAAGCCAAATCTTAACATCAAGGAACTTCGCGACAACCAGAAACTATTCGAATATCACCCAAGAGAGGTTGTAAGATGAATATTAATAGGACAGATTTGATTCATCACGAGTACGGTGCGTCGCAATGACGTGCCGTGCTTCCAATTTTAATCAAAGGTTAAAGGAGGGTGAAACGAAGATAGAAAACGGGAGAAAGATGCTAAAAGGTATTAAAAAAGGGGGTCCGTGTAATTTTATGTAATGGATTTCTTGAAGGGAAAGGGGATTTTCATTACCTTTGCGATGCCTTTAAGGTAAACAGATTGTTGACTCGCTAACATCAATAATTATTTATGAAAAAACTTTTTTCAACCATGCTTCTCGCCACCGTCCTGTTGTCAGGCTATGCACAAACCGAGCAACAGGACACGGCGGGGGTGAAAAACGACAAAAAAGAGAAGAAACTTTATCTATACGGCTATCTGTCGGATACGTTCACGCGTTCGCATATCCCTGACGTGAAGGTGGTGCTGCTCAGACCCGACTCCACGCTGGTGGACTCTGCCCACGTGGATAATGGTGGCTGGCATGGCATCAAGTCGTCGGAATGGTATCTGCAGGTGCCTGCCAAGCCGGGCAAGTTTATCATCAAGGCGACGGCTCCCGACTACGAGACGACCTACAAGAACTACGAGATAAAATACGTGGCGCGCAACCGCCAGTTTGAGGTGCCTGCCATCCGCATGCGACGCATCCAGCGCACGGACTACGACAAGGACGGCGGCGAACTGGGCGAAGTGGTGGTGAAGGCGACGAAGGTGAAGATGGTGTATAAGGGCGATACCATCGTCTTTAACGCCGATGCCTTTAACATTCCCGAGGGCTCGATGCTCGACGGACTCATCAAGCAGTTGCCTGGCGTGGAACTAAAGGATAACGGTGAGATATACGTGAACGGCAAGAAGGTGGAGAACCTGACGCTGAACGGGGCGGACTTCTTCAAGGGTAAGAACAAGATGATGCTTGAGAACCTGCCCTACTATACGGTGAAGAACGTGCAGGTGTTCAACAAACGGACACCGAAAAGCGAGTTCCTGGGCAGGGACGAGGAGGAGAAGGTATTCACGATGGACGTGCAACTGAAGAAGGAATATACCGTGGGCGGCTCGGTGAACCTCGAGGCGGGCTACGGTACCGACAACCGTTATAAGTTCAGGGGCTTTGGTATGCGATTCACCGACCGGACACGTGCCGTGCTCTTTGGCGGTGCCAACAACCTGAACGAATACATCGACTACGACCGAGAAGGTAACGAACGCGACCGTACGCAGGCGGCGGGTGACCGTGACGTAGAGAGCATCGGCGGTATGCTCTCGTGGCATGCCCCCGAGGAGCGCATCACCGAAGACATGGAGTTCAAACTGCAATGGCAGGACATCCACTCGGAGAACAAGAGCCAGAACGAGAACTATCTGGCAGGAGCCAGCACTTTCGGACAGTCGCAGTCTATCAGCAATAACCGCCTCTTCAACATCAACCTTCGCAACACGTTCTACGTCCGCAAACCCGTCTACATCTATTCGTGGATTGACCTCGACTATTCGCACAACAAAGGCAACGGCGAGGGATGGTCGCTGACTGCCAACGACCAGTTGATGACGGACAGCATCAACCATACGCTGAGCCGTAGTCTTTCGAGGGAGAACCGCCTGAGTCTGAACATGACAAACCTCATCGACGTGAAACTGCCGTGGGGCGACATGCTGGAGTTCCAGATGAGCGGTTACCTGAGCAGGCAATGGGACAACGGCAGTTTCTCGCAGAACCGCTACACCTTATATAATACAGGGACCGTTGACCAGCGCAACCAGTACGGTATCGGTCCGTCGAAGAACTATGACCTGAGCGGTGAGTTCCGCTACAGCCTGCAACTGACGGAGAACATGAGCATCAGTCCGAGGTTCAGTATCGGTTACCAGTACTACAACTTTGAGAGCAACAACTACCGCCTCGACTGGCTCGGTCCCAACTGGGCTGTGGGCGGACCGAACGAGATGGGCATGCTGCCCTCAACCGCCGACTCACTGGCACTGGCGCTCGATGCCCCCAACTCGTCGGAGCAGAACAATCGCCTCAACAGATACAGCGTCGGCGGTATCTTCAGTTACAACAAATCGTCGCAGGAGGGCTATAAGTACTTCTATCTCATGTTCGACCGCAACTTCAACCGCAAGCACATGAGTTACTATAGCGACGTGCTGAACAGCAGCATGGACCGCGACTACAACTTCTGGAAGTTCTACACGCAATTCTATACCAGTTTCGACAAGAACAGAAAGAACTTCTCTATCTATACGCAGAACAGTTTCTCGATGCCTAATATCTCACAACTGGTGGACATCACGACAACCAGCAACCCGCTGTTTGTACGCAAGGGTAACCCAGACCTGAAACCGCAGACCTACTGGTATTTCAACACCCGCTACTCTGCCCGCGTGGACAGCCTCGACCAGAATTTCAGCATCTCGCTCAACGGTAACCTGTCGCACAACACCATCACCACCGCCTATACCTACGACCCGACAACGGGTATCCGTACTACTTGGTCGGAGAACGTGAACGGCAACTGGAACGCTTCTACGAATCTGGACTTCACCCGTGCCTTGGGCAAGAAGAAGTTCTGGCACATCAGCAACAACCTCAACTTCGGCATCGGACAGAGCACTGACATGTCGTCCGTCCAGTCTGCTGCTTCCTCACAACTGCAATCAACGGAGCCTCAGCGCAACCGTGTCACCACGACGCGTCTCTCTTATTCCCCCAACGTCCGTTTCCAGAAAGAGAAACTCAGTTTCACACTGCTGGGCAACGTCTCATGGCAGCATATCCATCGCAGCATCGAGGTCACCGAGATGCCCACCGATGTCTATGATTTCAGTTACGGTTTCAATGCCAACTACAAACTGCCGTGGAACTTCACCATCGATACCGACTTGCAGATGCACTCACGTCGTGGCTATGCCGACAGTCAGATGAACGACAACCGCCTCTACTGGGATGCCACGCTCACGAAGTCGTGGAAGCAAGGACGCTGGATAGCCAAGTTGAAGGGTTACGACATCTTAGGACGAGTATCACAATGGCAATACTACGTGAACGCTCAAGGACGCACAGAGACGTGGACGAACAATATGCGACGTTACATATTATTCTCTCTCGCCTATCGCTTCAGTCTCACACCAAAGAAGCAATAAGAAAAAGGAGCCGCTTGGGCTCCTTTCTTTATTTCAGTAACTGCTGGGCGGCAAGCACTAGGAACATGTAATGCGACGAACCACCGCCTAAGACATATTCCACTTGTTGCCAGAGGAACGGGAACTCCAACAGTTCGGGGAAGTCGGGACGTATCAACGCCGTACCAGATACCACACCGCCAGGGATATACGACCAGTCCGCACGATTCAAACCATAGGCGACGGTTGCCGACTTAGCACCTACACCAGAGGCAAATGATGCGTTATTACTACCCGGATGGCAGCCGAGGATGAAGTTCAGTGCATGAAGCACCGTCTCCTTGGGGAAGACATCGGGATAGGCACTGGTCAGAAAATAATACTCGAAACCGAAACGCTGGATATCCCAGCCTGCTCCCCAGATAGAGGGGCGATAAGGTACACCGTAGGGCGTCTCTGCTGCTTGCTTCTCCAGTTCAGCACGATAGGTTGGCAATGCTGCACGGAAGGCTTCGGCAAACTTCTTGGCACGTGGGTCTTTCATCTGCTCCATCTTTTTCACCAGACGCGTCATATACCAGCCGGAACGGTTGATGCCTCTGACGGCAAGTTCCTGATGATCCAATACGAAATCAAGGTAACGCTGTTCACCCGTAGTCAGATACAACTCAACGGCGGCCTGCATCTTCATGCCTTCCATCATACCACTCACCTGAGTCTGATCATAAACCGCAATGGCAATATCCAGACATTCCTTACTCAGCGCATCGTTATAGCCCTTGAGCACACGAGCAGCACCCGCCAACTGAGCAACAGTCGACAAGGCACGCATAGGATTATCCTCGGTGAATATCCAACGATCATCATCGTTACCAATCTTTCCGTCGGTCATCGCAGAAGCATCGCCTAACAATACATATTGGCGGAGATTGTTACAGATAATACCACGATAGAGGCGACCCAACGCCTGATAACTACGTACCACCGTCAGAGCACCATTCTCCACTTGTTGCAGGATATCGTTCTTGCCATCAGGCTCATGGATTTCTACCTGATGACGCTGCTGGTCAATGGCGGTCACGTCAATATCAGGATGGAATGCCTCATAGGCAAGGGCAAGGATATACGCCTCACCTGCCTGTGACTCAATGCGAAGGTCGAAATCACCGGCATCATGCCATCCACCGACATTCACACCAGGTACAATGGCACCTTCCTCGTATTTCGACAAACCTGGTTGCTGGGCATAACCGTCGATATGGTTGCCGACGGCAGCCATGCGGGCATCATCCATGTGACAGGCATCATGCCAGACACGGTATTTCTCGCTGACACGCATGTGACACATCTGCACAGGAAGGAAGTACTCTATCACCGGTTGCCAAACACCACGGTCGTAAACATCCGTTGCAATACGGAACACGGACGACTCAGACTTACCATAGCGTATCTTATAAAGTCCCGACTGGTTGATATCACTGAAGTCTGCCTTCAGGTAGCGATAACGCAGGAACTTCCCCCAAACAGTGGGCTGGATGGTCTTCGCTACCGTTTCTCCATCGGCACCGACACGGATCAATTGTGCTTGCTGAAGACTGTTCTCACGGGCATCGGTCTCGATAATCGCCTGCTTCTCTTGGGCAGGATGATAACCAATCTGTGAAGTCTGTATCACGGGCTGATAATACCAGTCGCTCACCACGTTAGGCGTAATGATCCATTTCACGGCACCTTTCGTTACACCCGCCTTGATCTCACTGCGCAATACAAACCATCCGTTATTGTGGTTCATACGTCCGTCATAGAGTTTCAGGGGTTCCGTCAGCGACTCAACGGTCAACTTACTATAAGGATCGTCAGGACGGGACGTGAACTTCTGACCCACTGCATAAGGTGCGGCAATGAGTTGATCTGCCGTATAAGGACTATAGCCTGTAGCATTCAGATGGTCGATATCTGCTTTCTGTCCTTTTCCCGTAAAATAATCACCCATGTGCTGATTGTTGGGCGTGGTCGTCATCATCGGTGAATTGGGCTGTTGCGGATAGATACCCGTCTGTTGGTCCATCATCCAAGGCTTTCCAAACAACCAACCCGGATAGAATTCCAAGTTAAAACCTGCCTTACCCAATAGGAAATCAGGCACGGGCTTGTCTAAGTCCACGGTAACGATGATGCTCTTTCCCTGACTCTCCACCGACACCACATAGGTAAACTGATAGTCAGGATAGACCATCGGATTGAATCCTGTCAGATGGCGCGATGAGTCGGGGTAGCACAATGTAGTCACAATGCGATTACCCTCTACCTTACGACTCAATTGCTTGGGAACAGGTTGCCATTGTCCTGGCGTCGCTTCCAAACGGATATCACCATTGGTAGCAATACGCTGACCATTCATGATCACACATACTCCTCCCTGATGTCCCTCAGGATAGAAGTCACTGAATGCCATTACGTCAACACCACTCTGATTGAAATAGCCTTCTGGCAACAATTGAAAAGTCTGTGCCGGCAGCACCTGTACTGCAAACACGGTTAAGCCTGTTAATAGTTTTCTTAAAAGCATAAATAGTCTTTGTTGGTTTTAATATTGACGCAAAGATAGCAAATTAATCGCTACCTCAGCACGTTTAGGGAACTTTTTATCGTAGATGTAACACTCTATAACACTTTGTGATACAAATGATGAGGAGAATATATAGAAAAAATGCGTACCTTTGTACCCACATTACTAATAAAACAATAGAAAGTATAAATATATATATATTTTAGATATGAAAAAGATTCTCATAACATGTCTGCTGGCTGGTTGTCTTACCGCCATCCATGCAACTGAAAAGCATTTTAATAGTCCTGATGGAAAAATCGACGTTGTCATCAATGACCATGGTGGTAAGGTGACTTACCAAGTTGCACATGAAGGTGTCACTGTCCTCAATGCCTCACCATTAGGATTAAAGTTGAATTTCGACGACCTCACAGAGGGGTTGGGCATGAAAACATGCGAAGAAAAACGCATCACAGATGACTATACGCTGAACACCATCAAACAACGCCACGTTGTCTATGAGGCGACGGAAGCCGTCTGCCAGTTTGAGAAAGACGGACGACGCGCCATGGACATCGTGTTCCGTATCAGCAATCGGGACGTGGCTTTCCGCTATGTTATCTATCCGAAGAAAGACACCCGTGTAGCAGTCGTAGAAAAAGAAGCCTCAGGTTTCTCGTTACCTGATGGTACTACCACCTTCCTTTGTCCACAGTCCAAACCAATGGGCGGTTTTGCAAGGACATCACCCAGTTATGAGACACCTTACACACTCGATGAACCCGTAGGAAAGAACGGTTGGGGTGAAGGATATACCTTCCCCTGCCTATTCAAGACGGGTAACCAAGGTTGGGTTCTTATCAGCGAAACCGGTACAGACGGTAGTTATGTAGGATGTCGACTGCTGAATGAGCAAGGTGGACTTTACAAGATTGGCTTCCCTCAACAAGGAGAAATGAACGGTATCGGTTCTACCACTCCTGCCATAGCACTCCCTGCCGCCACCCCTTGGCGTACCATCACGATGGGTACAACACTGAAAGAAATCGTAGAGACAACGGTTCCTTGGGATGTCGTTCAGCCCAAATACGCTGCCAGCAAGGACTACACCTACGGCAAGGGTTCTTGGTCATGGATCATCAAGATGGATCCGAGTTGTAACTTCGACGAGCAGAAGAACTATATTGACTTCTCTGCGGCTATGGGCTATCGCTCCGTACTCGTCGATGCCCTGTGGGATGTACAGATTGGTTACGACAAGATTGCCGAACTGGCACACTACGGAAAACAGAAAGGTGTAGGACTCTTCCTCTGGTACAACTCCAACGGTTCATGGAACGATGCTCCTCAGTCACCTATCGGAAAGATGAATAATGCCCGTATCCGTCGGGAAGAGATGCGATGGATGCAGCAGACGGGTATTCTTGGCATCAAAGTCGATTTCTTTGCAGGTGACAAGCAAGCAACGATGCAACTCTATGAGGATATCCTTGCCGATGCCAACGACTTCGGACTACAAGTCATCTTCCACGGATGTACCCTACCCCGTGGGTGGGAACGTATGTATCCTAACTACGTAGCCTCCGAGGCTGTTCTCGCCAGTGAGAACCTGCATTTCGGACAGGGTTCCTGCGACGCAGAGGCACGTAACGGTTGTACGCATCCGTTTATCCGCAACACGGTGGGTTCTATGGATTTTGGCGGATCAGCACTTAATAAGCGATATAGCGCAGACAACCAGCACGGCACCGTCCGTAAGACGAGTGATGTCTATGCTCTTGCCACTGCCGTACTCTTCCAAAGCAGTGTACAGCACTTTGCCCTCGCACCTAACAATCTGACGGACGCACCAGACTGGGCAATTGACTTCATGAAGAAGGTGCCTACCCTATGGGATGAGGTTCGTTTCATTGACGGTTATCCCGGGAAATATATCATCCTTGCCCGTCGTAGTGGCAACCAATGGTATGTGGCAGGCATCAATGCGGAGGAACAACCTTTGAAGAAGACGGTCACCTTGCCGATGTTTGAACAGAACCAGACGTTGACCGTCTATAGTGATGACGCATCCCTCAACGGTAGTGTCAAATCAATGAAGCAAAACAAGAAACAACAAGTCACTATCACGATTCCCCAGAATGGTGGTATCGTCATCTTATAATCTTATAATGAAGAAGTCGTTAGTCTTATTCCTGCTGTGTGCCTGTCTGTCTATCACAGCGAAGACCGTTCCTTTTGGCAAGGGGCAACTGACCATCAAAACCGTAGCAAAGAATGCGGTAAGGATACAGTATACAGAGGATAAGACTAACGATGTCTTACCTGACTGGTTGTATGTTAAGCACGATGAGGTAGTAAGCAAGGACATCAAGGTGGAGGTGGATGCCAAACGTCAGGTGGTGACTATCAAAAACAAAAACGGACAAACCGTATTCACCGCTACCCGCCATCAATTACAACACCAAGAAGCCACCCTTACTATCACATCACCCCAAGACGAATACCTCTTCGGATTAGGACAGTTTCAAGACGGCTATACCAATATCCGTCAACTACCCCGTCGACTAACACAAGTCAATACACAGATATCCATCCCTATGATGGTTTCGAGCAAGGGTTATGGTATTCTTTGGAACAACTATGGACTGACGGACTTCAACCCTGCCGACCAATCTGTCAGACTCATCAAGCGTGAAGGGAATGGTGAACGTGAAGAAGTTAACGTTACCTCAACAGAAGGGGGCAAAAAAGAGATTCGTGAACGTCATATCTTCGAAGCGACGATTGATGTCAAAGAAACGGGCAATTATGCCCTGCTTTTGGATGTCGGACAGAAGATGGCACGTCGTCATAATCTCTGCATTGACGGTAATACGGTTATCGAGATGCAGAACCTTTGGTTACCACCCACTGCTTCCACCATCGTCCAACTGACAGCAGGTCGTCATACCCTGACAGCAGAGTTGACCAAAGATGACGTTCCTACCTTATTTTATCATCAAGTAAAGGATGAAACGGTGTTCCGTTCGCCCGTTGCTTCTTGCGTTGATTACACTGTATTTGTCGGTTCCACCGACGAAATCATTGCCACCTATCGGGAACTGACCGGCAAGGCTCCCCTGATGCCCCGTTGGGCACTCGGTTATATTCACTGCCGTGAACGTTTCCATTCCTCAGATGAGATCCTACAGACCGCCCGACGCTTCCGTGAAGAGCAATTACCGGTAGACGTCATTGTACAAGACTGGCAGTATTGGGGAAAGTACGGTTGGAATTCCATGACGTTCGATGAAGAATACTATCCAGACCCAAAAGCACTGACAGACAGTTTACATCAGATGAACATGCACCTGATGGTCAGTGTCTGGTCGAAGATCGATAAGAATTCGGAAGTCGGTAAACAGATGGAACATGACGGACGCTATATCCCTCATACAGATTGGATTGACTTCTTCCAACCTAATGCTGCCGCCGCTTATTGGAAGAACTTTTCCTCTCGCCTTGTTCCTTTAGGTATTGATGCTTGGTGGCAAGATGCCACAGAGCCAGAGAACGATGACCTTGTAGGGCGTCGCGTCAATAACGGGAAATGGGCAGGTGAACAAGTCCGTAATATCTATCCACTATTGGTGAACAAAACCGTCTATGAAGGACTGCGCAAAGACCTTCCTACCCAGCGTCCGATGATTCTCACCCGTTGCGGTTTCCCGGGCATACAACGCTACGGCTCCGCCATGTGGAGTGGAGATGTTGGCAATGACTGGGAGACTTTCCGACGCCAGATTATTGCTGGTCTCGGCATGCAGGCAGCAGGCATCCCCTGGTGGACCTATGATGCAGGTGGTTTCTTCCGTCCTGCTAACCAATATACCGACAACGACTATATCGAACGGATGCTTCGTTGGATCGAGACCAGTGTCTACCTGCCTTTGATGCGTGTTCATGGCTATATGAGTAATACGGAACCTTGGAACTATGGAAAAGAGGCACAGGACATCATTGCCCGTAGTCTCAAAGAGCGCTACCGCCTGTTACCCTATATCTATAGTCATGCCGCTGCCGTCTCTTTTGAAGGGGCAACACTCATGCGTCCATTGGTATTCGACTTTGCCCATGATGCAAAAGCCTTGCAACAGAAAACCGAATTTATGTTTGGCAAAGCCCTGCTCATCAATCCCGTTACAGAACCTGCCGTTACCAAGTGGATGACCTACCTGCCCCAACACAAGGCAGGCTGGTATGATTATCATACCGGAAAGTTCCTACAAGGCGGACAGACGGTAGAGACCGTTGTCGACAAGAGTTACATTCCTGTCTTTGTCAAAGCAGGCAGTATCTTACCTATCGGCAACGACTGTCAGTCTACAATCGACAGTTCTATCCAGTCTCTTACCATTAAGGTTTATCCTGGTACCGATGCCGACTTCACGCTCTATGAGGATGACGGTACAAGCAATGACTACGAACAAGGACATCATGCCATGATTCCCTTGCATTGGGATGAGAAAAAGCATACACTGACCATTGGAAATAGACATGGTTCCTATCCCAATATACCTCAAACATACCACCTCACCATTGTTATGAATGACGGGCAATCCAAGACCATTGACTACCGAGGTGAGGCACTTTGGTTACATTTTCAATAGAAAATGATACAATAAAAAGGATTTTCTCTCTTTTTATTTCGTATCTTTGCATCCAAATGTTTTAAACACAAAACAACTAACAAACTATTTTTATATCTATGAGAAAAACTATCCAACTGGCAATGATGCTCGTCATGGTATGCAACATCGCCAAAGCACAGGGGCTGAAAGATGCCTACAAGAACTATTTTAAGATTGGCGTGGCTGTTAATCTTCGTAATGTAACCACTCCCGAACAGATGGATCTGATTAAGAAGGAGTTCAACAGCGTTACCGCTGAGAACGACATGAAACCAGAGCCTACAGAGCCGAAAGAAGGTGAGTTCAACTGGGAGAACGCTGACAAGATTGCCAATTTCTGCCGTGCCAATGGTATCAAGATGCGTGGACACTGTCTGATGTGGCACTCTCAGATTGGTAAGTGGATGACAGACAGTCCTACTAAGGAGGTCTTCTACCAGCGCATGAAGAACCATATCAACGCGGTTGTTAGCCGTTATAAGGATGTGGTTTACTGCTGGGATGTTGTCAACGAGGCAATGACCGACGACAAGAATGCCGTTGATCCCTATCGTCAGAGCCCGATGTACAAACTCTGCGGTGATGAGTTCATTGCAAAGGCTTTCCAGTTTGCTCACGAGGCTGACCCGAAGGCTCTGCTGTTCTACAACGACTATAACGAGTGCGATCCCGTGAAGAGCCAGCGCATCTTCAATATGGTGAAAGCCATGAAGCAGGCTGGTGTGCCCATCGACGGTATCGGTATGCAGGGACACTACAATATCTATGGTCCTACAGAGAAGGAAGTAGATGATGCCCTCAACCTCTACAAGAAGATTGTGAAGCACATCCACGTTACCGAACTGGACATCCGTGTCAATACGGAAATGGGTGGACAACTTCGTTTCAGCCAGGGCGGTGTGAATATCAGCGACTCTGTGAAGCAGCACCTTGCTGACCAGTATGCCCGCGTCTTCAATGTATTCCGCAAGCACAAGGATGTTATCGACTGCGTGACATTCTGGAATCTGGGTGATAAAGACTCTTGGCTCGGTGCAGCCAACTATCCGCTGCCTTTCGATACCGAGTACAAACCTAAACTCGCTTACGATGTGATTAAGAATATGTTGCCCGCCAAGTGGGAACTCCCCAAGGCTCCGGCACCCAAACCACGTCAGCAGATGCAGCGTCCACCGTTCAATCCTGCTATGGCATTCCGTAAGGTTGATGGCGTGGCTGACGACTTCAAGCCTTCTGTCATGAACCAGCCTGGACAGGAATATCCTCAGGTGAACTCTCAGGGTTATGTCCGTTTCCGTATCGAGGCTCCCGATGCCAAGGCTATTACTGTTAGTCTGGGACTGGGCGGTAGCGGTGGCACCAAACTGCGTCGCTTCTTCGACGGCTCATGGATTGGACAGACCGAAGGTCCGATGGACGAGGGCTTCCACTACTATCACCTAACCGTTGACGGCGGTACGTTCAATGATCCCGGTACCCATAACTACTTTGGCTCTTGCCGTTGGGAGAGCGGTATTGAGATTCCTGCCAAAGATCAAGATATCTATGCTTGCCGCGAGAATATCGCCCATGGAAGCATTCAGGAGGTGCTCTTCTACTCTAAGAGTCTTGGTAAAATGCAGACCGCTATGGTTTACCTGCCACCTACGTACGGTCAATTGGTTGACAAGAAGGGTGCGCCTGTCAAAGCAGGTGAAAAGGGCGTTCAAGAGCGTTTCCCCGTGCTCTATCTGCAACACGGTTGGGGTGAGAATGAGACCAGTTGGTCGAAGCAAGGTCATGCTGGACTCATCATGGACAACCTGATTGCCGACGG
Organism: Prevotella sp.; assembly: GCA_045225255.1. GTDB lineage: Bacteria > Bacteroidota > Bacteroidia > Bacteroidales > Bacteroidaceae > Prevotella. The sequence goes on from JBGVBD010000117.1 coordinate 35,671, forward strand.
AAAGATCAAGCCTTTCATCATTGTAATGGCGTATGGTCTGACTAACGACTTCAAATTCGGTACTATCGGACAGTTCACTGCTAAGGAGTTTGAGACCGTCCTCATTGACGAACTGATTCCTTATATCGATGCTAACTTCCTGACCAAGACCGACAAGTGGAACCGCGCGATGGCTGGTCTGTCGATGGGTGGTATGGAGACGAAACTCATCACCCTGCGCCGTCCTGAGGTATTCGGTTACTGGGGCTTGCTCAGTGGTGGCCAGTATGCTCCTGAGGAAATCAAGGATCCGAATGTCGTAAAGGTTATCTTCGAGAGTTGCGGTAGTAAGGAGCGTCCTGACGGCATCAACAAGTCTGTAGCAGACCTGAAAGCCGCTGGCTACAATGCTCATGGTTTCATCTCTGAGGGCACAGCCCATGAGTTCCTCACCTGGAGAAGAAGCCTCTATCACATGGCTCAACTTCTGTTTAAGTAAGCGTTTTTATGAAGAAAACGATTATAACTACAATCCTCCTTTCTGTCATGACAGTCGTACAGGCTGCAGAACCTTGGCAGAAAGGAGGTTTTGAGACTCGCCAGTATCGTAACCTTTTCGTTGAGATGGGTTACTCACCCCAGGCTGTCGAGGCAAAACTGCAAGAGGTGTTCAATGATGTCTTCTATGGTCCCAACAAAGTCTACTTTGAGGTAGGCGACTCGATGGGCTATATCTCTGACATCAAGAACCACGACGCCCGCACCGAGGGCATGTCATACGGTATGATGATTGCCGTACAGTTCGGCAAGAAAGACATCTTCGACCGTCTCTGGCGATGGAGTAAGAAATACATGCAGCATCAGGACGGTATCCGCAAAGGCTATTTTGCGTGGAGTTGTAAGACCGACGGTACTCGCAATGCCGAGGGTGCTGCCAGCGATGGTGAGTTATATTTCATCACAGCCTTGATCTTCGCATCCAACCGTTGGGGCGACAACACTGATATCAACTACAAGACAGAGGCACAGCATATCCTGAACTGCATTCAGCCTAAGGAATATGAACCAGAGGCTCGACCAGGTGGTTTCGGTGGCTTCGGTGGTTTCGGAGGTCCACAGCAACAAGGTCCGCAGAAGATGTACCTCATCGACCCGGAGACCCAACTCATTACCTTTACCCCTGACGGTTTCGGACAACGCTATACGGATCCTTCTTATCACATCCCTGCCTTTTATGAGGTATGGGCACGATGGGCGGATGACGGACGTTCTGCCTACTGGAACGAATGTGCGAAGAAGTCTCGTGAGTTCCTGCATAAAGCCATCAATCCTGAGACAGGTCTGAACCCCGATATGTGTCAGTATGACGGTTCACAGATGCAGATGCCTCGTTTCCCACAACGTCCAGGCGCACCACAGCAACAACAGGCTGCCCCTCGCCGTTGGGGTAACGACAACTTCCGTTATGACTCTTGGCGTGTGCCGATGAACATCGCCCTTGACTATGAATGGAGTTGTGCCGACCAAAAATGGCAACAGCAATATGGTGAGACCATCCAGAACTTCCTCTACAAACAAGGTGTCAATACGTTTGTCGACCAATACCGTGTAGATGGAACTCTGCCCGAAGGAAATGAGATCCTACAGGCTGGAGGTTTCCGTAAACTACGCCATTCCATTGGTCTTGTCGCCACTTCCGCTGCTGCTTCCGTCATGTGCTCTCATGCTAAGAGCAAGGAGTTTGTAGACGGTCTGTGGAATGCAAAGCACGAGCCTTTCGAGGACGGTTACTTCGATGCCTACTATGACGGTCTGTTGCGCCTCTTCGCTTTCATGCACCTGAGTGGCAACTATCGTGTCATCTTCCCACAAGAGCAGGCTTCTCAGAGTCAAGTTCCTCTTGTCTATCAAGAAGAGCATACAGGCAGAAATTTCGCTGCTCCCGCTATGCCTGGATATGACCAACTGCCCGAGAGTCGCGAGTTACCCGATCCCCTTGCATGGAGTAACGGAAAAGGTAAGGTCAGCAACTTCAGTGAATGGGAACGCCGCCGCAGCGAGATTGCCGCTGAGATTCAGCACTATGGCATTGGCACGAAACCTGCTGTCGACAAGAAAAACATTCAAGCACGGATGGTGGGTGACACCCTTATCGTTGATGTGACGGTAAATGGACAGACACTGACACTGCGCTCTGAGATACAATACCCCAAGACGGGAAAGGCGCCCTATGCCCTGATGATTGGTACCAGCGGTATCGCACTACCCAAACAACTTTTCGACGAACGTCCCATCGCCCGTATGATATTCCACGAAAAACAGGTCAATGACTACGGACAGTGGGGTAAGCATCACGAAAGAGGTGAACATAACTTCGACCGCCTGTATCCCGAATTGAAGGACAACGGAGCCTATAGTGAATGGGCTTGGGGACTGAGCCGTCTGCTTGACGGTCTGCAACTCTTAGGCGAAGAGCAGACGAAGATTGACATGCAGCATATAGGTGTCACAGGCTGTTCCTATGCCGGTAAGATGGCTCTCTACTGTGGTGCCTTCGACGAGCGTATCGCCCTGACGATTGCCCAGGAGCCCGGTGGCGGTGGTGCTGCTGCCTGGCGTAAGTCACATGAATCAACAGAGAAGGTAGAGGATATTGACAAGACGGACTACCACTGGTTCCTACAAAGTCAGTATGATACCTTCCGCGGTGATTCCGTCTATCGCCTGCCCTACGACCAGCATGAACTCTGTGCGATGGTTTGTCCACGCGCCCTGCTGCTCATCGGTAACCCTGACTATCCTTGGCTTTCCGATCCCGCCATGCTCGCCTCGGCAAAAGCCGCCCGTAAGGTTTGGCAACTGTTCGGCATAGAAGACCGTATGGGTTATTCCATCATTGGAGGTCATCCTCATTGCATGCTTCCCGAGAAGCAATACCCCGAGGTTATTGCCTTCATCGACAAGTTCCTGTTAGGAAAGAATACAGATACCCGAGACGTACAAATAGCAGTGTTCTGACTTCCCCAATAGATAGTAAATAAAGATGCCACGTCTTTATGACGTGGCATCAATGCACCCAGCGGCATGAACCGTCAGCCGTGGATTGTTCGTGTAGTGGAAGACAGAAACTGATTGCCGATGTGACAGAGATCTATAAACAAGCAAATGCCGAACAAGTGAAACACGATAAGGACTTTAAGAACATGTTCCGCAATGCACCGAATCTGATTTGCGTCTGCAGCCCTGCCAATGGCGGTGGCGAGTTGGATGCCGGTCTGCTGGGCGAGAACATCATGCTGGCAGCACAGTCGATGGGTCTCGGCACCTGCTGTTTGGGCGGTCCCGTCCGCTTCCTGCTGATGGTACTCGATGTGGTGATGGGTTAAGATACAATTAAATCTTGAATTGTAATACAAATCCTATCTTTTCTTTGCCCTGAAATAAACCATTGCGCCCTCCACATGGAAGTCAACAATATCGTAGTAGGGCCCCAAACGCTGCCTTAATGTCTCGACAGTATCAAAGGGAGGCGTGAACCATCCCATGCGAGTCATGATGGTTCGGGCAAGCCAGTCGGCCACCTTCTGTTCTCCAGCAATGTAGAAGCATGCCAGCAGTTCGCCTCCAGGCTTCAACGTGCGGAGAATTTCTGCGTATGCTTTAGTCTTATCAGGAAACACATGGAGGCCATTCATGCAGAGCACTTTGTCAAATGTCCCATCCTCAAAAGGAAGGGCACCCACATCGCCCTGCATCGTCTTGATGTTGGTGATGCCTAACCCATGGAAACGGTTTTCTGCCTGTTCTAACATATCCTGACTATAGTCCAGACAGGTGATGTCGGCTTTCGTCATGAGATGATATTTCTCTTTGGTAAATACAGCTGTGCCAACAGGTACATCAAGCAGTTTGCCAGAGAAATCATCAGGAATCCAACTCAGTACCCTTCGGGCAATCTCGTTGTCATCGACACCTCCCCAGAGCAATTTGAAATACAACTTACTCCACCATTTACCTTGTGTAATCGCATCGTCATAGAAACTCTTGCTAAACTTATACGAATTCTTAATCTTATCTGCCATAATAATCTTCTATTTGTTTGACGCCGCGAAAGCTCGTGCAAGCCGCGCTCGACCTCTGGTCGCTTGCTACCGAAGGGACGCAAGAATGCAATCAAAGCTTGCTTTAGATTGCTGAGGCACCGCCGAGTTTCGCAATTTTCAAATGCAAAGGTACAACAAAAGATTTGCAACTGAGTTGCGAATGTTATTTCCGCCATGGTTTTACACCAAGAATCGTGGCGTACATCGGTTTCTTCCGATGGATTTCCGTCTGTGTGAACCCGGCATCGTCGAGCAGAGCCTTCAGCTGCTCAGGTGTGTAGGCGGTCATTCCCTCCACGAAGTTCGTCCACTTGGAATCGGCATCGACTACTTCGACCATGATAGCAAAACGACCACCAGGCTTCAGCACCCTGTGAATGCCCTTCACACAGCCTGGCAGGTTCGGCCAGAAATAAACCGTCTCTATGGCCGTCACAAGGTCGAACATCCCTTCTTCGTAAGGCAGTTCAGCAGCAGATCCTTTCTGGACGAACACATGTTTGTCAAGTACGTCGGCATTGCTTTCACGAGCCTTTGCCACACTCTCGTCTGAGATGTCGATTCCATAGACTTTAGCACCTTTGCTCCTCTTGAGCAGCCGTTGTAGTGTTTTGCCGCCGCCGCAACCGACGTCGAGCATCGTCCAGCCATCCTGAAATTCGATGAGTCCCAGCCCCCAGTTCGTCAGCGGAGCATGCGTCAGGTTCATAAATTTCAGCATGGCGCATCCCATCCGTCCTCGCGGATGAGCGCAATTAGTAAATAATGTCTTTAACAATCCCATATCTTATATCTTTAAATTGTTCCTAAAAAAGGTAGGCCTGTCTCCCGACAAGCCTCCTCTGACTAAACTAAACAAATACTTTATATGATTTTCTTTTTTCGACAGCGTTCACAATACCGCTCACACTGCGCACAGATGTCGTAGCCGAGCATGGCACCGAGGATGAAGTCCTCCTCTGGCGACAGTTCATTGAGCGGGCGGGTGACGAACAGACGGATGGCATCAAGACACTCCTTGCGACCGAAATAAACGTTCACATTGTCTCGTCCCGCAGGTTGCACCATATAGTCTATCGACTGACGGCATAGACGGCGACATGCCTGCTGCTCGAAACGGCGGTTGCAGGTGAAGAGTATCATCCTGCGCACACCTTTCTTATATTCATATATGTGGTTCGCAAGAACCTTGTCCACTGAGGCTACCGCCATCTGACTCGTCTGATAATCCATCGTCTGTTGCATCGTCCGTTATGGTTAAAGGTTAGGTGATATCTCAGCTATCCATGCATCAATGCGTGTATCGGTCTTGTCATCTTCGTTTACGTCGTCGAGAGGCAGCCCGATGAATTTACCATCCACGATAGCGTCTGAGTCGTCAAAGTGATAGTCATCAGTACTGACTGCTCCAACAAAGGTGGCTCCGCTTGCCTTAATGGCATTATACAATTCACCGATTCCGCCTACAAAGGTATCACCATACGACTCACAGTCGCCGCAGCCGAAGAGGGCGATGGTCTTACCAGAGAGGTCGACGCTTTGCAATACCTTCAGTCCGTCGTACCAGTCATCCTGCAATTCGCCAGCACCCCACGTCGAAGTACCAAGGATCAGGTTTTGGTTGTTATTTACTATATCGGCTGTGAGGTCCTGCACGTTGATGACCTCACAACCTAACTTCTGGGCTATCTTCTCTGCGATAGCCTCGCACGTTCCTGTCGAGGAACCGTAAACTACAATTGTTGCATTCATTTCTATCTTATTCTAAATGGCTAAAAATGTCTTTGCGGTGTGATTTGAATCACGCTGCAAAGGTACGGTGATTCTACAAACTGTGCAATACTCAAAAGTTGGGCTTTTTCCTTGACGTAACACCCAAACAGTATCCTAAATCAATTAATCATAAGTAGGTATTATCTCCTAATAAATGCCAAAAGAATCTCCACGACTGGTTAACCCAATGCAATGAATGCATTCTCAGACGGGAAGCAATTGAAATAGTTGCCAGACATGAATAATAAGAAAAGGGAATTAAGTCGTAAGCGGCTGATGGACAATCTAACAATTCTCATTTAATACTTCAACACACTGTTCTTTGGCAGCAGATTCATTACTGATCCAACTGAGACATTCATCTAAGTCTTTAAAAGTACTGATGATAGCCGATTTCTGTGTATCACCGTCAACAGGATTCCAGTAGAACACTACACCTTCAACCTCTACCTGACCATCTTCCCTCAATCTGGCATACAGGTTCATACAGTCAAAGAGGTAGTCCTCATTGGATGCTGCAGGATAGTTAGGACTGACTACGCAGTTAGTTCTGCCTTCCTTTTTACACTCTTCCAGTTTTACTCGTAAAGAGGAAATCTGCATATTGCAGCACATCTTCATATTGAATAGCCATAAATCACTGTGCCCCATATTTTTACTCTCCAATAATTAATTGACTCAGTATCTCACTGGTCACCAAATGGAAACCGCGAGATTTGCGTTTTAACGTTATCTCTACTTGCTGAATCATAATAACGTCATAAACAATCCTAAATTTTGATGCAAATTTAGCAATTTTCCAGTATTTTCCTTATTTTTGTGCTCATATTTAAGTGTATTTAGAGATTAGACCAAACACAAAAACGATTAGAGCTTATGAAAATGAAACTATTATTAATGTTCCTATTATGTGGAACATGCTTCTCTTGCAACGCGCCGCAACAGAACAAAAAGGAGTCAGACTTAACTAAAGTGAATAGAAATATGACAAACGAACAACTAAGAGAAAAACTTGCTTGGGCTTTAGAGGACATGAAGGCCAAGGCTATCGAGATGGGTATTGAGGGAGTAGCAACTGCCTCGGTTCTTAACAACGGCGACAGTGTTGACTGGATTGGCGAGATGAAGGTTGTTGGCTCGTATTGTAACTGGAAGGACGGCTATAATCTGGTGGCCGTCGCCTGGTCGAAGTGCGGAGAAGTGATTGCCACTCAAGCCGACAGCGGCGACCCGAACCACAAGACGATTACGGGCGAGCTGGGTTATGCCGGTGGCGCCTACGACGAGTATGAAGGCTGCAAACTGGCTTTTGCCTTTAGCGGAGCAACGTCAGAAGAGGACTTGGTCGTAGCCAAGTACGGCATAGAGCGGATGAAAGGCTATATATCAAACCTGCAGGAGGCTGACACCACCACAACGTACAAGCCACTGGCCACACCAATGAAGAAAGACCAGTTCATACAGGTGACCATCGTAGTCCGCGACATCCGGAAGGCTGCCAAGGCATGGGCAACGCTGCTCGGCGTTCCTGAGCCTGAGATTTGGGTGAACCACTTGGAGAGCAACGGGGAGTATCCGTATATCTACCGAGGCAATGACAATATGCCGTGCGACTTGCAGATGTGCGTCATAGAGATGGGCAGTTGGGTGTTGGAACTGCATCAGATCGATGAGAATCCCAGCACGTTCCGCGAGTTCATTAATAAACATGGCAATGGTGTTCACCACTTAGGCTTTGAGGTGGGCGATGCTCGCGACGAGGTTATCAGGGAACTGAAGGAAATGGGCTTCGACACAGAGCGCACCATCGGTATTTATCCCGGTAGCAGCTGGACCATCGTGGACAGTGAGGACGTGCTGGGTGTAAACCTGAACATTAAACCGAAACGATAACTGCAGGATAATGAGCTACTAGAAGTAATTTCTCACTATCTGATATAATGCGTTTCTGTTAGCTCTTCCTGGATCTTTGGCGAACCGAACTGCTGCAGGCCGAGACGGATGGACTTGATGAGGAACGCCATGTTCAGACCGAGCTGGCGCATGGTCTGCATCCCCTCCTCGTCTTGCGTTACCTCGCCGGGATCGGTGCCGTGGGCGATGCTCCAATACTGCGACGGCACCACAGGCATGTTGGTCTTCAGGAAATACTTGTTCAGCACGTCCATAGTGGCGGTGGCTCCCCCACGGCGGGCGATACTCACGGCTGCGCCCACCTTCATGCTCCAGTCGGTATGTAGGTTGGAATAGAACAGGCGGTCGAGCAACGACAGCAACGTGCCGTTGGGCGAGGCGAAATAGACAGGCGAGCCGATGAGCAGGCCGTCAGCCTCGCGCATCTTCACGGAAATCTCGTTGACGATGTCGCCAAATGCACAAATGCCAGATGTCCAGCACTTGTTGCAGGCGATGCACCCGTGAATCTGGAGATGGCCTACATGAATCCACTCAGTCTCAATGCCCTGCTGTTGCAGAATGTGCTCCACTTCATGCAGGGCTGTCGCAGTATTGCCATTGGCCTTCGGACTGCCATTGAGGATAATCACCTTTCCCATAGGACAATCTTAGTAGAACTTAACGATGTCGTCCAGGGGTCTGCGTTCTGGACGGTTAGGCTCTCCAGCCCGGTAGCCCAGAGAAATGACCGCCATAATCGTCTCGCTTTCAGGAATCTCGAAAAGCTTACGGAGTGCATCGGCATCACGCATTCCCATGATGAGTGTGTCGAAGCCCATGGCGCGAGCCTTCAGAATCAGGTAGCAATTGCTCAGGCCATTGTCGTAGGCGCCCCATCCGTCGCCCACTTCATTCGTCTGGTTACCCTGGAAGAAGCCCGACTTGCCCCGCTCGAACGTTGAGACTATCAAAACTGGAGCATCCTTGATGCGCTCCTTGTTGCCACCCACCATATCTTGAACGGCGGCGACTTTCTCATCGCTGATAGCCACATAATACTTTGTAGGCTGCTGATTGGCCCACGACGGAGCCTCCTGTGTAGCCGTCAGAAGCTCGCGAACCTCAGCCTCTGAAATCTTCTTCGAGGCATCGTAGCTGCGGACGCTTCGTCTCGTTGTCAGTACTTCGTCGAAAGACACAACGTCCTTCGCCGCTTCTTTTTTCTCATTACAGCCAGTCAAGACCAGCAGTGCTGCCAGAGCACCAAGAATCATTACTTTCTTCATTTTCATTTCAGTTTAGTATTTGTGGGGTTACTTAATAAACAATGCTAATTCTCGGAGCAGCGAGAACCAACATGCTTGCATGATTGGTCGAGTCGTGACGAGAATCAACTATTGTTAATTTGGGTGCAAATTTAACCATAATTCCGCAAATATCACTATCTTTGCGCAGAAAATTGGATATTATGAAACATATCGCCTTATCATTCATATTGATAGCTGTATTATTTTGCTCATGTGGCAGCAACGGACGGAGCAGCGAGAGCCGCCAAGCTCGCTTGGAAGGCCGAGTCGTGACGGACGAAGGCGAAGCCAATACCACAAAAAGTGAAATAACGGCTGAGATGGCTTACGAAGGAGTCAGCAACTATTGCCATAGCGCGTATGACTGGAGTGTGGCAGAAGGAAATCCATCAATCATGTACGTGGAGATGGGTGAAGAGACAGATTCTGCCTATCAGGTGGTATTCCGCAGTTATACTGGTGCATTCGTCAATTTCTACGTCGATAAGGCCAATGGCACAACGAGAATGGTAGAGAAAGTTCCGAGCCTTAATATTGAAGAGGATGCCGGAACCATTGAATTGTTTGATTATTTAGAGAAGAAATGAAGAAGATAATAAATCCTTGGCGCAACCATCCTGAGTACAACTGCTTTGGCTGTTGTCCTGACAATCCCATCGGACTTCACCTAGAGTTCTATGAGATTTCCTGATGAATCAGGAGAAGGCCAAGGAAATGGGATTTCTACATTGTGAAGTTGAAGATGATTAATATAATTTATAAGCCTGTACTTCATCAGAAATCATTCCAGGAGCTGACAGTGGATGAACTGTATGAATTATTGAGAGTGCGTAGTGAGGTCTTTGTTGTTGAGCAGAACTGCGTATATCAGGATATGGATAATGATGACCAGAAGTCTATTCATCTATGGTTGACCGTTGCAAACAAAGTAGTTGCTTTGGCTCGTGTATGTCCTGCAGGTACTCACATGAAGGAAGTCTCAATAGGTAGAGTAATAACTACCGAACGGGGCAAAGGTTATGGCAAGCAGATCATGCTTTATGCCATTGATGCAGCGATAGAGCACTTCGATGCAAAGCAGATAGATATTGAGGCACAGGAGTATGCCAAAGGGTTCTATGAAAGCGTAGGATTCAAGCAATCCTCCGAGACCTTCATGCTCGACGGCATACCACATATTAGAATGACATTAAGATTATAAGAATAAGAAAAGCAAGCAGAGATATGGATTTCAAAGGAAAAACAGCCGTAATAACCGGTGGTGCACAGGGCATTGGACGGTGTATTGCGGAGGAGTTTCAAAAAGCAGGCGCTACGGCTTGTGTGATAGATAAGGCGGGCTTCATCACAGGCGAGAACATCTGCATCGACGGTGGCATGACCCATCAGATGATATACCACGGCGACCATGGTTGGACTTTGGGAGTAAAAACTGATAAAGACTAAAATAGACAGAATTATGACTAAAAAGCTATTCGCATTATGCGCATTGAGCCTGATGGCGGCTCTTGCATGGGGACAGAGTCCCGTAGTTAAGGTTGAAGGAGGACTGGTGCAGGGTGTTGCCTCCGCATTGAGTGATGTAACCGTGTTCCGAGGCATCCCATACGCAGCACCTCCTGTGGGTGATCTCCGTTGGAAGCGTCCACAGCCCGTCGTAAAGTGGGAAGGCGTGAGAAAAGCCGACACATTCAGCAACATCTGCTGGCAGCCGGGTAATGCCGTCGGCACGTTCTACGGCAATGAGTTCTACTGGAAGGAGAATACCGTACAGAGCGAGGACTGCTTGTATCTGAACATCTGGACACCTGCCGACGCCGTCAGCCAACAAGACAAGAAACTCCCTGTGGCATTCTGGATACATGGCGGTGCCTATTTCAACGGCTATGGACATGAGATTACGATGGATGGCGATGCATGGGCTAAGCGTGGCGTAATCCTCGTCACCATCAACTACCGTTTGGGCATCTTCGGCTTCCTCGCCCACCCCGAACTGTCGGCAGAGACATCAGACGGCACATCAGGCAACTACGGCACATACGATCAGGTGGCAGCCCTGAAATGGGTGTATGAGAATATCGCGCAGTTCGGCGGCGACCCCAATAATATCACCGTCTTTGGACAGAGTGCTGGTGCTGCCAGTATCAAGAATTTGATCTCATCGCCATTGTCGAAAGGCATGATCCGCAATGCGATTATACAAAGCGGTGGCGGCATCAGCGAGACGGCAACGCCAAGTTCAGACAAAGGCCAGAAGCAGGCCGAGCAGACGGGCAAGACCTTTATGGATAAGTTTGGCTACACCTCTCTGAAGAAGATGCGTAACGCACCTGCCGAAGAACTGCTCAATCATTTCAAGGCAGAGGGCATGGGACTCTTCAGACCACATATCGACGGCATCCTGCTGAAAGAGAGCTTCGACGATGCCGCCAGAAACCAGCATCTGGCTGATGCAGAATACATGATTGGTTGCACACTGGATGACATCCACCCGATGGGCAAGCAGATTGATACGTTCTGCTTCTTGCGCGACTCGCTCGACCATCGTCCGGCCTATCAGTATCTCTTTGCCCGCAAACTGCCTGGCACACACGACGGAGCCTTCCACTCAGCCGAACTGTGGTATATGTTCCACACGTTGGATCGCAGTTGGCGCCCTATGACGGAGGCAGACTACAAACTGGCAGATGAGGTGATGGACTGTTGGACCAACTTCGTAAAGTATGGCAATCCTAATAAGCCTGGCAGCAAGAACTGGTATCCGTTCACGCTTGCCAATCCCTACGTCATGATATTTAATATTTGAATAACATTGATGAATCATGAAAGAAAGATTATCATATTCACGATTATTGCTGGCATGCACGATTCTTGGTGTGATGACGGCATGTGCTCAGGCTCAGTCTAATGACATCGTTGCAGAAGGGGAAACCCCTGTAAGAGTCTCTGATTCGTATAGTTTTACAGAAGGACCTGCGGCAGATGCGAAAGGTGATGTGTTCTTTACAGACCAGCCCAATAACAGAATCTACCATTGGGACTGTGAATCCGGAAAGATAACGCTGTTTACTGATCAGAGTGGTCGCTCTAACGGGATGTATTTTGATGCCCAAGGCAATTTGATTGCCTGCGCAGATATGGACAACCAACTGTGGTCTTTCGATATGAAAGGACATTCCACGATTCTGATAACCGACTTCGGCGGCAGGTTGCTGAACGGCCCTAACGATGTATGGATTTCGAAGGATGGAGGGTATTATCTGACAGACCCTTATTTTAAAAGAGACTATTGGACACGCAGCCCGGAGCGCCAGCAGCCTGTAGAAGGCTTGTACTATCTGGCTCCGGGAGGCAAGCGATTGACGATGCTTGACTCGACACTCAATCAGCCCAATGGCCTTGTGGGAACACCCGACGGCAAACATCTGTATGTAGCGGAGGCAAAGGCAAACAGAATCCTGAAATACGACATTCAGTCAGACGGCAGCCTGACGAACCGGCAGGTGTTTGCCGACATGGGGTCGGATGGGATGACGATTGACGACAG